>NZ_JAPZBC010000001.1:2533750-3180000 GCF_027460265.1 Streptomyces sp. WMMC940 | reverse complement strand
GAACTCGGCAAAATGCCCCCGTAACTTCGGGAGAAGGGGGGCCACGTCTGGTGATCACTCTTGCAGTGTGAGCTGGGTGTGGCCGCAGAGACCAGCGAGAAGCGACTGTTTACTAAAAACACAGGTCCGTGCGAAGCCGTAAGGCGATGTATACGGACTGACGCCTGCCCGGTGCTGGAACGTTAAGGGGACCGGTTAGCTCCATTTCGGTGGGGCGAAGCTGAGAACTTAAGCGCCAGTAAACGGCGGTGGTAACTATAACCATCCTAAGGTAGCGAAATTCCTTGTCGGGTAAGTTCCGACCTGCACGAATGGCGTAACGACTTCTCGACTGTCTCAACCATAGGCCCGGTGAAATTGCACTACGAGTAAAGATGCTCGTTTCGCGCAGCAGGACGGAAAGACCCCGGGACCTTTACTACAGTTTGATATTGGTGTTCGGTTCGGCTTGTGTAGGATAGGTGGGAGACTGTGAAGCTTGGACGCCAGTTCAGGTGGAGTCGTCGTTGAAATACCACTCTGGTCGTGCTGGATGTCTAACCTGGGTCCGTGATCCGGATCAGGGACAGTGTCTGATGGGTAGTTTAACTGGGGCGGTTGCCTCCCAAAGGGTAACGGAGGCGCCCAAAGGTTCCCTCAGCCTGGTTGGCAATCAGGTGTTGAGTGTAAGTGCACAAGGGAGCTTGACTGTGAGACCGACGGGTCGAGCAGGGACGAAAGTCGGGACTAGTGATCCGGCGGTGGCTTGTGGAAGCGCCGTCGCTCAACGGATAAAAGGTACCCCGGGGATAACAGGCTGATCTTCCCCAAGAGTCCATATCGACGGGATGGTTTGGCACCTCGATGTCGGCTCGTCGCATCCTGGGGCTGGAGTCGGTCCCAAGGGTTGGGCTGTTCGCCCATTAAAGCGGTACGCGAGCTGGGTTTAGAACGTCGTGAGACAGTTCGGTCCCTATCCGCTGTGCGCGTAGGAGTCTTGAGAAGGGCTGTCCCTAGTACGAGAGGACCGGGACGGACGAACCTCTGGTGTGCCAGTTGTCCTGCCAAGGGCATGGCTGGTTGGCTACGTTCGGGAGGGATAACCGCTGAAAGCATCTAAGCGGGAAGCCTGCTTCGAGATGAGGACTCCCACCCACTTGATGGGGTAAGGCTCCCAGTAGACGACTGGGTTGATAGGCCGGATATGGAAGCCAGGTGACTGGTGGAGTTGACCGGTACTAATAGGCCGAGGGCTTGTCCTCAGTTGCTCGCGTCCACTGTGTCAGTTCTGAAGTAACGAACATGCCGGGACCATGTGGATGGTCGGTCGGGTTCGACATCTTCATAGAGTTTCGGTGGTCATAGCGTCAGGGAAACGCCCGGTTACATTCCGAACCCGGAAGCTAAGCCTTTCAGCGCCGATGGTACTGCAGGGGGGACCCTGTGGGAGAGTAGGACACCGCCGAACAAATCTTGAAGCCTCAACCCCCGGGTGAAAACCCGGGGGTTGAGGCTTTTTCGCGTTCCCCCGCTCCCTGACCGTGATCTCGGTTTCCTAGGCTGGAGGGCATGCGCTACGACCTCGTGATCTTCGACAACGACGGTGTCCTCGTGGACAGCGAGCCCCTGTCGAACACGATCCTCGCCGCTTACCTCACCGAGTTGGGACACCCCACCTCCTACGCGGAATCCGTTCGCGACTACATGGGCGCCGCGGTGCACCGGGTGCATGACCTCGTCCTGGAACGGACCGGGAAGCGGCTCCCCGACGACTTCGACGAGACGCTGCACGCCCGCGTGTTCGCCGCCTTCGAGCGTGAGTTGACGCCCGTCGCAGGGGTCGTCGACGTACTGGACGAGCTCACGACCGACGGGGTGCCGTACTGCGTCGCGTCCTCCGGGAGCCACGAGCGCATCCGGGTCGGGCACCGCAAGACCGGGCTGGACACCTGGTTCCGTGCGGGGAGCGTCTTCAGCGCCCAGGACGTGGGGCGCGGAAAGCCGGCACCGGACCTGTTCCTCCACGCCGCCGAGCGGATGGGCGTCGCACCCGCGCGATGCGTCGTGGTCGAGGACAGCCCCCTCGGTGTCACCGCGGCGCTGGCGGCGGGGATGGACGTGTACGGCTTCACCGCGATGACGCCGGCCGCGAAGCTCGCGGGGGCGCATGGATTCTTCGCCGACATGACCGAACTCCATGGATTGCTCGCCTGATCCATCTACCCATGGGTAGTTGAGCGCCCTACGCTGTGCGGCCATGACGGACGCGCGGTTGCGGCACGGTCGGGCCTCGTTGGCGCTGAGCTTCTTCGTCCAGGGCGTGGCCTTCGCTCTCCTGGTGACGCGCATACCCGCCATCCAGGACCGCTACGGGATATCCGACGCACTGCTTCCGGTCTTCCTGGCAGCCGTGCCGATCCTCGCCGGGGTCGGCAGCGTGGTGACCGAGAAGATCGTCGCGCGCCGTCCGCCAGGAGCGGTGCTGCGGTGGTCGCAACCGGTCGTGCTGCTCTCCCTGTCGGCCGTGGGCGCCGGCAGCAGGGTGTGGCAGGTCGCCCTGGCGCTGGGGGCGTTCGGGCTCGCCGTCGGCGCACTGGACGCCTCGATGAACATGCTCGGTGTCAGCCTGCAGCACTCGTACGGCCGCAGCATCATGCTCGGATTCCACGCCACATACAGCTTCGGGGGGATTGTCGGTGCCTCCCTCGCCTGGGCGGGTGCCCACTGGGACCTGCCGCTCGTGATGTCGTACCTGCCGGTGGTCCTGGTGCTGCTGCCCGCGGCGTTGCTCGGGAGCCGGTGGTACCCGGACGCGGCCGGTCCGGCGTCCGGAAACGGCTCGGCGGATGTGGAGGGCGGTGACACCGCCCTGCCGTTCAGGCTGCTACTGCCGCTGTGCATGGTGATGGCCTTCGCCTACATCGGGGACTCCACCGTGTCGAACTGGAGCGCGAAGTACCTCCAGGACGTGCTCGGGGGTTCGGAGGAGCTGGCTACGGTCCCGTACAACGCCTACATGGTGACCACGTTGCTCGGGCGGGCCGTGGGAGATCTCGGCGTCCGGCGGTTCGGGGCGGCGGCGGTCGTCCGGTGCGGGACGGTCCTGGCGACGGGCGGGTTCGCCGTGGTGGCGGTGGCGCCGGGACCGTGGGTGGGTCTCGCCGGATTCACGCTGCTCGGTCTGGGCCTGTGCGTGATCGTGCCGCAGACGTTCGCCGCGGCGGGGCGGCGCGCTGTCGCGAACGGCGGCCCCGGGGCGAGCAACACGGCTGTCGCACGGCTCAACGTCTTCAACTACGTGAGGTTCTTGATCGGGGCACCGTTGGTCGGAGGACTGGGCGACGCGTGGAACTACCGGGGAGCGATGCTCGTCCCGATGGTGTTGGTGCTCGTGACGTTGCTGTACGCCAGGTCGTTCGGGCCGGAGCCCGACCGATACGGTGTCGACCATGAGCGGCCGCGCACTGTTGATGTGGGACGAAGCGGTAACGAAGTATGACTTCGGGCCCAGTCATCCGATGGATCCGGTTCGGCTCGCGCTGACCATGGGGTTGGTGCGGGCCTACGGACTGGACCGCGAAGTGGACGTGGTGGCGGGCAAGCCGGCCGGCGATTCCACGCTGCGGCTCGTCCACCGCGAGGACTATGTCGCGGCCGTGCGGTCCGCGTCCGGGAATCCGCGTGCCGCCGACCAGTCGTACGGGCTGGGCACGATGGACGATCCGGCCTTCGCGGGCATGCACGAGGTGTCCGCGCTGATCGCGGGCCAGTCGGTGGGTGCGGCCGAGGCGGTGTGGCGGGGCGAGGCCCCGCACGCCGTGAACTTCGCCGGCGGACTGCACCACGCCATGCCGGGGGCGGCCTCGGGCTTCTGCATCTACAACGACGCCTCGCTGGCGATCGCGCGGCTGCTGGAGCTGGGCGCCGAGCGGGTCGCCTACGTCGATGTCGACGTGCACCACGGCGACGGTGTGCAGGCGGCCTTCTGGGACGACCCGAGGGTGCTGACGATCTCCCTGCACGAGCATCCCGGGATGCTCTTCCCGGGCACGGGATGGCCGGAGGAGACGGGCGGCCCGGGGGAGGCCGAGGGTTCCGCGGTGAACGTGGCGCTGCCCGCGGGGACCGGGGACGAGGGGTGGCTGCGCGCGTTCCACGCCGTCGTACCCGAGCTGCTGGCGGACTTCCGGCCGCAGGTCCTGGTGACGCAGCACGGGGCGGACACGCACTTCGAGGACCCGCTGGCGCATCTTGCGGTGTCACTGGACGCCCAGCGGCTGGTCCAGGAGGCCTGCCACGCGCTCGTCCACGAGTACGTGGAGGACGGGCGCTGGGTGGTACTCGGCGGGGGCGGTTACGCCGTCGTGGACGTCGTACCGAGGTCCTGGACCCATCTCGTCGGGATCGCGGCCCATGCGCCCGTGGCCCCGGAGTCCGTGATCCCGTCCTCGTGGCGCGACGAGGTGTACGCGCGGACACGGCAGTTGGGGCCCGGCCGGATGACGGACGGGCGCTCTCCGACGTGGCGGTCCTGGGAGGACGGCTACGACCCGGCGGACCGGCTGGACCAGGCGGTCCTCGCGACCCGGAGGGCGGTCTTCCCACTGCGGGGCCTGCTGGCCTGAAGGTCCGCGGTCGCGGAGGGCGGTCCGAGGCCGTTACGCCGACTGTGGGGATCCGACCGGTTTCCGGGGTGCGGTGCCGGGCTCTGCGGGACCATCGTCGCTGTGTTGAGCAGAGGGGCGCTGCGGGCGCATCTGTTGGCGGCAGGGCTCGCCGGCCCGGTGGCGACGTCCCGGGAGCGGAGCCTGCGGAGCTACCGGCTGTTCGCGGCGCGGGATCCGAGGGCCACGCTCGGGCTCGATCCCGAACGGGTCTGGAGCGAGCGGGATCTGATCACGTTGATGGCGGACAGGTGCGGGGTCTCCGGGGACCCGGCGCATGTTTCCGGTCAGGACGTGATCGACCCGGAGCGCACGTTGAGCGGGCTCGACGCGTTCGCCGGGCGGTTGGCGGCGGTCGCGGAACGGCGCGGGAGCGTGCTGTTCGGGACCGGGCATCCGCACAGGCTGCTTGGGTTCTACGCCGCGCTGGCAGACGCCCTGTCGGCGGCGGGCTGTCTCGTTCTCACACCCGCGCAGGGGCGATGTGTCGACATAACGACCCGGTTCGGCGTACGTACGCACACCATCGACTACGTAGGGGGAGTCGCGGTGGTGCGGGAACCCGGAGCGCGTGAGCCGGGGGGTGCGACCGGCGTGCACACCCATTCACCCCTGCCGGTACGGGCCGCGCTGGAAGGCGTCGCGGAGTCCGGGGACCCTCTGCCGGAGTTGGTCGTCGGCGACCACGGCTGGGTCTGCGGTGCAGGTCAGCTCGGTTTCGAGGTCATCGGACTGGCGGACACGGACGACCCCGCGCTGTTCGTCGGCGAGGCCGAAGGGCATGTCTCCGTCGCCGTGCCCCTCGATGACGCTGTGCGGTCCGATTACTACCAGCCGCTTACTCGCTATGTACTCAATCGAGCGTGTCTGTCACAGTAAACGGCCGATGGCTGCTCCTCTTCCCCACTCGCACCACCCGCCCCTACTCTGGGAGTGAGCGCACCGCGACGAAGAGTCACCGGAGGGGAAGCCGGTGTGCGTCGTGTGCGGAAGGTACAGGTGGGTCATGGCTGCTGGCGAAAGGCCTCTCAACGAGGTCAAGTTCCTGACCGTGGCGGAAGTCGCCTCGGTGATGCGCGTGTCGAAGATGACCGTGTACCGCTTGGTGCACAGCGGTCATCTGCCGGCGATCCGGGTGGGCAGGTCCTTCCGGGTCCCGGAGCAAGCGGTTCACGAGTACCTCCGGGAATCCTTCGTGGGGGTCGAATCGGCCTGAGACGCCCCTCGGATTACAGGCTCGGAGCTCGGGCCGGTAGGCTAGGCCGACGTAGGTCGTGTGGGCCCAGACGCCCCGCACCGAGTGAAGAGAAGTGAGCGAGGGTAGTCGTGGGCTCTGTTATCAAGAAGCGGCGCAAGCGGATGGCCAAGAAGAAGCACCGCAAGCTGCTCAAGCGCACGCGCGTTCAGCGTCGCAACAAGAAGTAAGCGGCAGCTGTCCGCATACGTCGTGGCCCCTTTCACCTGCACGGTGGAGGGGCCACGGTGCTTCTTCCGGCCGGCCGTGTCGTGCGTTGGGATCAAAGAGCAGGGAACAAGGCCCTGCGGTCATCACAGCGCAACGTCAACCCGCTACGGTGACGCATAGCCAGGACCGAACGGAAGGCGCTGATCTTGGGCAAGGTCGTGCTTGTCACCGGTGTGGCCCGGCAACTCGGGGGCCGCTTCGTACGCCGCATCCAGCGGGACCCCGAAGTGGCACGGGTGGTGGGCGTCGACGCGGTGACTCCCGAGCACCGTCTCGGCGGAGCCGATTTCGTGCGGGCCGACATCCGACAGCCCGCCATAGCGCGCGTCCTTGCCGAACACGACGTGGACACCGTGGTCCATCTCGACGTCACGGGCACACCGCTCGGGTCCGGGGGCCGTACGGCGGTCAAGGAGACCAACGTCATCGGCACCATGCAGCTGCTCGGTGCCTGCCAGAAGTCGCCGACCGTCCGGCGCCTGGTCGTCAAGTCCAGTACGAGCGTGTACGGCTCCGCCTCCCGCGACCCGGCCGTCTTCACCGAGACGACGCCCCCCAAGTCCCTGCCGAGCGGCGGCTTCGCCAAGGACGCGGTCGAGGTCGAGGGGTACGTACGCGGCTTCGCCCGCCGCAGGCCGGATGTGGCGGTGTGCGTGCTGCGTTTCGCCAACATCCTCGGACCGCGCGCCGACTCGCCGCTGGCGGACTACTTCTCGCTGCCCGTCATGCCGACCGTCCTGGGCTATGACCCCCGGCTGCAGTTCGTCCACGAGGACGACGTCGTCGACGTGCTGCGGATCGCCTCCCACGAGCCCCGCCGCGGCACGCTGAACAGCGGCACGTTCAACATCGCGGGCGACGGCGTGCTGCTGCTGTCGCAGTGCTCGCGGAGACTCGGCCGCCCCACGGTGCCGGTGCTGCTGCCGGCCGTGACCTGGGTCGGTTCGGCGCTGCGGACGGTCGGCATCACCGACTTCTCGCCGGAGCAGATCCGGCTCCTCACGCACGGCAGGGTGGTCAGCACCGTGCAGATGCGCGAGACACTGGGCTTCAACCCTGCCTACACGACCGCGGAGACGTTCGCGGACTTCGCGCGCAGCCACGGGCCCGGCCTGCTGCCGCCGGAGACCCTGGCGAGGGCGGTCGACAAGGTCGCCGCGCTCTCGCCGGCCGGTGGCGCCACCCCTCAGAGCGCCGGATAAGGAGCGCGAGCAACGATGGCGGACGCCAAGGTCATTCCGTTCGACGACGACCGGTCGCGCAACGGCGCACCGCAGCGGTCGGTGCGGCGCCGCGCCGGATCGGGCCGGCGGAAACCCGTTGCCGAGTCGGCGCGTGAGATCCCGGTCGGTTCCGTGCCCGGGCAGCTGGGCGGGGAGCGGGCGGTGCCGAAGAACGCCTCGGCCGGGGGCGGTACGGGCGCGCACGGGGCGTCCGCGCGGTCGCCGCGCGGTTCCGGGGCTCCCGGCGCGGACGTCGGCTGGGACCAGCGCATCGCGGGCGGACTGGCGTTTCTGCGCCGTCGGCTCACCGGTGACTACGAGGTCGACGAGTTCGGCTACGACGAGGAACTCACCGACCAGGTGCTGATGTCGCTGCTTCGGCCGCTGTACGCGAAGTACTTCCGGGTCGAGGTCAAGGGCATCGAGAACATCCCGTCGGAGGGCGGGGCACTGGTCGTGGCCAACCACTCGGGGACGCTGCCGCTGGACGGGCTGATGATGCAGGTCGCCGTCCACGACAACCACCCGGCCGGGAGGCATCTGCGGCTGCTCGCCGCGGACCTCGTCTTCGTGCTGCCGGTGATAAACGAACTGGCGCGCAAGGCCGGGCACACACTGGCGTGCACGGAGGACGCGGAACGGCTGCTGCGGCGCGGCGAGGTCGTCGGGGTGATGCCCGAGGGCTTCAAGGGCATCGGTAAGCCCTTCGGCGAGCGCTACAAGCTCCAGCGCTTCGGGCGGGGCGGTTTCGTCTCGACGGCGCTGCGGGCGGGCGTGCCGATCGTGCCCTGCTCGATCGTCGGGGCCGAGGAGATCTATCCGATGATCGGCAACGCGAAAACACTCGCGCGGCTGCTGGGGTTCCCGTACTTCCCGATCACTCCGACGTTCCCGTGGCTCGGCCCGCTGGGTGCGGTGCCGCTGCCGACGAAGTGGACGATTCAGTTCGGGGAACCGATTCCGACGGACGGCTATCCGCCGGAGGCGGCGGAGGACCCGATGCTGATGTTCAACCTCACCGACCAGGTGCGGGAGCAGATCCAGCACACGCTGTACAAGCTGCTGGTTCAGCGGCGGTCCGTCTTCTTCTGATCGGGTCCCACGTCCGGCCACCGGTCGCCCTCCCGATCCCCGACGAAAGGGCGGGGGCGGGATACGCATGGAGCGTATCCCGCCCCCGCCCTTTGCCGTTCAGCGGCCTGGCGGGCCTACGGGCTACGGACTGTCCTCGCTGTCGAGGCCCAGGCCGGGCAGCAGCCCCGGCAACAACGGCGGGATGGTCACGTCCGGCACGGGCGCAGCCGGGTCCGGGAGCCCGCCGGACGGTGACGGGGAGGCGCTGTTCTGCGGGGGGGTGAGCAGCCCGCCCGTGTTGCCCCCGATCAACTGGTCGTCCTCCACGGCGCCCGAGCCGGACGGCTGGGGCAGGTGGTCCGCGGCCGAGCTGCCGACGGACGGCAAGGAGGGCGCCGACGGGTGCGTCTCCGAGGAGCTCGAGGAGTCCTGCGGGGACGATCCGGGCCGGCTGGATCCCTGCCGCTCCCCCTCGGGAGCGCGGGGCAACAGCGACCGGAGCGGACCGACCTCCTGGTCTATGGCGTCGAAGACCGAGCTCACCTCGTCCCCGACGTCCGTGAGCTGGGCGGGCAGCCTGTCCCGCAGCCCGTTCCACACGTCGCGGTGGCTGGTCGAGAAGGAGGACAGGGTGGCGATGGGGCCCAGCGAGCCGTCCCGCTCGTACGCCTGGTGCAGCAGCCGGTGACCCTCGGAGGCGTCATGGCGCATTCCGTTGAGCGTGCGCCTGACTTCGCTCATCGACTCCGTGTCCAGCTCGCCCGCGCGCCCGCGCTCCATGAGGCGGCGGGCCTCGTTCAGCCGGGTGGAGGCCTGGTCGAGGTAGAGCCCGCCGCGGTCCGCGTCGTCGTCGGCCATACCGAGTTTCAGATCCTCCATGCCCCGCTTCAGCCCGTAGAGGGAGTCACCGGGGAGGGCGTCCGAGCTGGCGGCCGCCACACCGCCGAGGGCGCCGGCGGCCACTCCCACGGTCAGTCCGCCGGCCGCGAGGCCCTTGGACCACCGGGAGCGCGGACGGAGTTTCCGGAGCGGGGAGGCCCGATGGGCACCGCGTCGGGAGCTCCGCTGCTCCGGAACGGTAGGGCCCCTGGACGCGGAGCCCTCCGCGAACATGGCTTCCATGGCGGCCACGAGCTGGGCTCGCTGCACCACCTTGACATCGGGATCCAACTCCGGCTTCGGCAGCTCGCCGAGGCCGTTCGCCAAGGCCAACAGCTGCCCCTGTTCGGCCCGCTCGGCCGAACTCTCGGGCTGCTCGGCCGCCGTGCCCCGGAGCGTCTGGTTCTCCAGGTCCTGGGCGAAGGCGTTCGCCCGCCGGTGCGCCGAAACGTTCGCGATCACTGGCGGCACCTCCTCTCGTCATGACGGTCGACTCCCCGGGGGGTCCGGAAGGTTGCACGACTTGAGCACATCCACACGAAAGAGTGGGTGGTTGCACGCACGACGTGACCGCAGGGAGCCTGCATTGCGCACAACGAGCGGCTCGGCAGTTGGGTTACGCGCGGAGGATGATCGGACCAGTGCGTCATCAGGTGCTCACGGATGGTGAGTTGAGGGTGGACGGGCCGGGGACGGGCGCGTGGGGGGGAGGGGGTGCCGGTGGGGCTGTGGGGGTGCGGGACGGTGCACCGCGCCTCTGGGGCTCGGCGTCAGCGGGCGTCGTCGGGCAGGAGCCGTGCCAGGGTGCGCACGGCCCGGTACTGAAGGGTCTTGATCGCGCCCTCGTTCTTGCCCATCACGCGGGCGGTCTCGGCGACGGAGAGGCCCTGGAGGAAGCGGAGGGTGACGCACTCCTGCTGCTGCGGATTGAGCTTGCGGACCGCTTCGAGCAGCGCGGCGTTGGAGAGCGACTCCAGTACCGACTCCTCGGGACTGCGCTCCACCTCGTTGGCGTCGAGCATCTCGCCGGTGGTCACTTCCAGTCGGAACCGGCTCGACTTGAAGTGGTCGGCGACCAGGTTGCGGGCGATCGTGACCAGCCAGGCGCCGAAGTCGCGGCCCTGCCAGGTGAACGTGGAGATGCGGCGCAGAGCACGGAGGAAGGTCTCACTGGTGAGGTCCTCGGCCGTCGCCTTGCCGCCCACCCGGTAGTAGATGTAGCGGTAGACGGTGTCGCTGTACTGGTCGTAGAGCCGGCCGAAGGCCTCGGCCTCGCCCGCCTGGGCGCGTTCGACCAGTTCCATCATCCGCGCGCTGTCGCTGTCGGCACTCGGCCGGCGGGCGGTGGTCGAGGTGGCGGCGTGCCGGCCGCCTCGTCTGCCGACCTCGCGCTCGCCCGATCGCGCCTCGACCGCGCCGCTGCGGGCCGGCACCTTCTCGATGCGGTCGGCCAGGGCGTAGCAGGGACCGGCAGGGCCGAGGGCGGCAGGGCTCGCGGCGAAGGCGGGGACGGCGTACGCGGTGGGGACGAAGCCGCGCAGGTGGTCGAGGACCACTGCGCGGAGCGTAGCCAGGCCCGAGGCGTCAACCCCGACGTGTGGGTACACGGGACTCCCAGAGGCAGAGCTTCCATCACGTGCTGTGCGGGACCGTTCACTCGTCGTGGCGACGCGTGGGGGTCCATGTGCGTCTGAGGAGAATAACGCTTCGTACAGGCAGTGCTACACCCAGTTGCTCAAATCATCGAATCCGTCGCTTCTGTTACGGCAGAGCAGCACAACCAGTCGCAGATTGTGATCGCTTGCTGATCGGATTACTTCGCCTTCTGCGGCGGGGCGTGATGGGTTGTGTTCGTCGGGAGGCATCGCGACTGGCGGGCGACGTGGAGGGGTACGGCCCCCGGAATGCCGGGTACCGCCTGCTGTGCGCCGTCGCAGGACATGCGGGTGCCGAGCGTTCCGGGACCGCCGCGGAGGACCGGACACGGGTGGTCGGATCCGTAACGCGGGCACTGATACGCAGAGTGGCGGTGGGGGAGCCCGGCCGGGGGTGCCGCCCGGGGGGTCAGCGCCGGCGGCGGTGCAGGGCCACGGCCGCGGCCGTACCGCCCGCGAGGGCGCCGACTCCCGCCGCGGCCGGGATGCCGACCTTCGCCGCCTTGCGGCCCGTGCGGTAGTCGCGCAGCCGCCAGTCCCGCTCACGAGCGTGCTTGCGCAGTTTCGTGTCCGGGTTGATGGCGTACGGGTGTCCCACGAGGGAGAGCATCGGGATGTCGTTGTGCGAGTCGCTGTAGGCCGCACAGCGGGCGAGGTCGAGGTTCTCGGCGCTCGCGAGGGCCCGCACCGCCTCGGCCTTGGCCGGGCCGTGCAGCGGCTCGCCGACGAGCTTGCCCGTGTAGACGCCGTCGACGGACTCGGCGACCGTGCCGAGCGCGCCGGTCAGTCCCAGTCGGCGGGCGATGATCGTCGCGGTCTCCACCGGCGCGGCGGTGACCAGCCACACCTTCTGGCCCGCGTCGAGGTGGGCCTGGGCGAGGGCGCGGGTGCCCGGCCAGATGCGGTCGGCCATGTACTCGTCGTAGATCTCCTCGCCGATCGACATCAGTTCGGAGACCCGGTGGCCCTTGACGATGGACAGTGCCGACTCGCGCACGTCCTGCATGTGCTCGGGGTCCTCGACACCCGCGATCCGGAACCACGTCTGCTGCCAGGCGAACCTCGCCAGCTCCCGGCGCTGGAAGAACTTCCGCTTGTACAGCCCGCGGCCGAAGTGGAAGATCGCGGCGCCCTGCATGACGGTGTTGTCCAGGTCGAAGAACGCGGCGGCGCTGATGTCCCCGGCCACGGGGAAGTCGGGCTCGGACGGTGCGGTGTCCGCGTCGGTCCGGGCCCGGGCGTCCGCCTCGAACTGCTGTGAGGTCTTGCGTGCTGCCTCGGCAGCGGCCTCGCCGGCGAGAACGCTCCGGGCGGTCGAGGAGCGCCTGCGGGGGGTGAGCCATCCCAGTGCGGCCATGTCGTGAGCATAGCCAGTCCGTTCGGCAGTTCCCGACTGGCCGGGATGCGAAGGCGTGAACTCTCCGCGGCCGGATTGTTAAAGGGGCCGTTCGGGCGTGTCGCGCGCGGGCGGAGAATGGGGGCATGAGTCCTCTGCTGCGGCGTAGCAAGAAGAAGGCCGGTGACCGTGTGGTGACCCTGATCGGGAAGCCCGGGTGTCATCTCTGTGACGACGCGCGGTCCGTGATCCAGCAGGTGTGCGCCGAGACGGGTGCGTCCTGGGAGGAGAAGGACATCACCCGGGACGAGGAGCTGCACCGCGCCTACTGGGAGCAGATCCCCGTGGTGCTCGTGGACGGGGAGCAGCACACGTTCTGGCGCGTGGACGCCGGCAGGCTCCGTCGCGAACTGGGGGCGTGACCGGAAAGGCGGCTACCATCGTGGGCGTTTTGTTGTGGTCTCGGGGGCGTGGCCGTAAGGAGTGTGTGTCGCTTTGCCCCCGTGGGACTCGCAACGGGTGCCGGTCGTCCGCGGTTCCGGAATGGCGCGATCGGCTCGCGTGACCCCGGTCACTTTGCACGGACAAACCGGACACCATCTTTGTGCACGTGTTCACAAAGACATAGCCTGCTCTCGACGGGGCGGTCCTGGGACGCATGGCCGCCAGCCTCGCTCATCCCGCAGGAGCACCGTGGCAACTGGCCGAACCCACCGACCGGCGACTCGCAGCCGAGGAATCCCCGAGGCCACCGTCGCCCGGCTTCCGCTGTATCTCCGCGCGCTGACCGCGCTGTCGGAGCGCTCCGTGCCGACCGTCTCCTCCGAGGAACTCGCGGCCGCCGCGGGAGTCAATTCGGCGAAGCTGCGCAAGGACTTCTCGTACCTCGGCTCCTACGGGACCCGCGGCGTCGGGTACGACGTCGAGTACCTCGTCTACCAGATCTCCCGTGAGCTCGGCCTGACCCAGGACTGGCCGGTTGTGATCGTCGGTATCGGCAACCTCGGCGCCGCGCTCGCCAACTACGGCGGCTTCGCCTCCCGTGGCTTCCGGGTGGCCGCGCTGATCGACGCCGACCCGGCGATGGCCGGCAAGCCGGTCGCCGGCATCCCCGTCCAGCACACGGACGAGCTGGAGAAGATCATCTCGGACAACGGCGTGTCCATCGGGGTCATCGCGACCCCCGCGGGCGCCGCCCAGCAGGTGTGCGAGCGGCTCGTCGCCGCCGGTGTGACGTCCATTCTCAACTTCGCCCCCACCGTGCTCTCGGTGCCGGACGGCGTGGACGTGCGCAAGGTCGACCTCTCGATCGAGCTGCAGATCCTCGCCTTCCACGAGCAGCGCAAGGCCGGCGAGGAGACCGAGGGCGAGGCCGCCGTGCCGCCCGTCGCCCCGACCGGCACTTCCGCAACGGCCGACGGCCGGAAGGGACCCGACGGGGACGTGCCCGCCGTGATGCCGGCATGAGTCTCCTGGTCGTCGGCCTCAGCCACCGCAGCGCCCCCGTCAGCGTCCTGGAGCGGGCCTCCCTCTCCGTGGACACCCAGGGCAAGCTGCTTCAGGACGCCCTTGCCGCGGAACCAGCGGCGGAGGCGGCCGTCCTCGCCACCTGCAACCGCATCGAGCTCTACGCCGACGTGGACAAGTTCCACGCCGGGGTCGCCGAGCTGTCGACCCTGCTCTCCCAGCACAGCGGCGTCGGCCTGGAGGAGCTCACCCCCTATCTGTACGTGCACTACGAGGACCGGGCCGTCCACCATCTGTTCTCGGTGGCCTGCGGGCTGGACTCGATGGTCGTCGGCGAGGGCCAGATCCTCGGTCAGATCAAGGACTCCCTGGCGCTCGGCCAGGAGCTGCACAGTGCGGGCCGGCTGCTGAACGACCTGTTCCAGCAGTCCCTGCGGGTCGGCAAGCGCGCCCACAGCGAGACCGGGATCGACCGGGCCGGGCAGTCGCTCGTCACCTTCGGACTGGAACAGCTGGCCGACGGCACCCCCACCGAGGAGTGGGCCGCGGGCAGGACCGCGCTCGTCATCGGTGCGGGCTCGATGTCCTCCCTCGCGGCGGCCACGCTGGCGCGCGCCGGGGTCGCCGAGATCGTCGTCGCGAACCGCACCCGTGAGCGAGCCGACCGGCTGGTCCGGATCCTGACCGAACCCGGCGGGACGGGCGTCCGCGCCCGGGCCGTCGACATGGTCTCGGTCGGCGACGAACTGGCAGGTGCCGACGTCGTCGTCTCCTGCACCGGCGCCACCGGGCTGGTGCTGAGGACCGAGGCGGTCGAGGCCGCGCTCGAGCGCCGTACGGGACGGCTGGCGCTGCTCGACCTCGCCATGCCCCGGGACATCGACGCCGCGGTCCACCGGCTCGACGGAGTCCGCCTCGTCGACATCGAATCGCTCGCCGAGGCGTCCGCGGACGCCCCCATGGCCGCCGACGTCGACCGGGTCCGGACCATCGTGGCCGCCGAGGTCGCCGCTTTCGGCGCCGCCCAGCGCGCCGCGCACATCACGCCCACCGTGGTCGCGCTGCGCACCATGGCCGCCGATGTCGTGGCGAGCGAGATCGCCCGGCTGGAGGGCCGGCTGCCCGACCTCGACGAGCGCCAGCGCGCCGAGGTCTCCCAGACGGTCCGACGGGTCGTCGACAAGCTCCTGCACGCGCCCACCGTGCGGATCAAGCAGCTCGCGGCCGAACCCGGCGGCGCCGGGTACGCGGACGCGCTGCGCACACTCTTCGACCTCGACCCGGAGACGGTCGCCTCCGTCAGCCGGGCCGACGTCACCGACGCCGACATCAAGAACCGAGGGCGAGTATGACCGAGAGGGCATCGGGGACCGAGCGGCCCCTGCGGCTCGGAACCAGGCGCAGCAAGCTCGCCATGGCCCAGTCCGGGCATGTGGCGGAGGCGGTGCGGCGGCTGACCGGCCGCCCCGTCGAGCTGGTGGAGATCACCACGTACGGCGACACCTCGCGCGAGCAGCTGGCGCAGATCGGCGGCACCGGTGTGTTCGTCACCGCGCTGCGCGACGCGCTGCTCGCGGGAGAGGTCGACTTCGCGGTGCACTCCCTGAAGGACCTGCCGACCACGCAGCCGGACGACCTCGCGCTGGCCGCGATCCCGCGGCGGGAGGACCCGCGCGACGTCCTGGTCGCCCGGGACGGGCTGACGCTCGGCCGGCTGCCGAGGGGCGCCAGGGTGGGCACCGGCTCGCCGCGCCGGATGGCGCAGCTCAACGCGTACGCCCGCTCGCACGGGCTGCAGATCGAGACCGTGCCGATCCGCGGGAACGTCGACACCCGCATCGGTTTCGTGCGGAACGGGGAACTGGACGCGGTGGTTCTCGCCGCGGCCGGCCTGAACCGTATCGGCCGGATCGAGGAGGCGACCGACTTCCTGCCGGTCGACGCGATCCTGCCCGCCCCCGGCCAGGGGGCCCTGGCGGTGGAGTGCCCGGCGGCCGACACCGCCCTCGCCGCCACGCTCGCCGAGCTCGACGACCCGTACACCCGGGCCGCCGTGACCGCCGAGCGGTCCCTGCTCGCCGCCCTGGAGGCCGGCTGCAGTGCGCCCGTGGGTGCGCTGGCCGACCTGCCTGCCGACGAACAGGCTGTTCATGAAATGCGCCTGCGGGGCGTCGTCGGTACCACCGACGGTTCCACGCTGGTGCAGCTGTCCATCACCGGTCCCGTGCCCACGTCGCACGACGAAGCCGTGGCACTCGGGCGTGAACTCGCCTCCGAGATGCTCGCCAAGGGCGCGGCCGGTCTTATGGGGGAGCGAGCACTTTGAGCCCCACCACCTCGAACGTCCCGGCTGGTCCCGTACACGGGCAGGTCACCTTCCTCGGCGCCGGTCCCGGCGATCCGGGCCTGCTGACGCTGCGCGCCGTCGAGGCGCTGGCGGGCGCGGACGTATTGATCGCCGAGCCGGAAGTCCTCGACGTCGTGCGCGGTCACGCGCGCGCCGGAGTGAGCACGCCTGAGCTGACGGTTGTTGACGATGCCTCAACAACCGCCGATGTCCCCGTGTTGAGGGACGCGGCCAATCTTGTCATGGAGGCCGTGCGGGGCGGCAAGCGGGTGGTCCGTGCCGTGAGCGGGGACCCCGGGCTCGACGGCGACGCGGGCGCCGAGATGCTCGCCTGCGCCGCCGAGGGCATCCCCTTCGAGGTCGTGCCGGGAGTGGCGACCGCCGTGGGCGTGCCCGCCTACGCCGGTGTGCCGCTGCGTGACGCCCAGGGCACGGACGTGCGGTTCATCGACGCCCGGACGGCGGACGCCCGCTGCTGGACCGAGGTCGGCGCCTCCGACGGCACCGTCGTCGTGTCCACGACGCTGGACGCCGTGGCGTCGGCGGCGGGAGAGCTGGTGACGGCCGGGCGCAAGCCCGACACCCCGCTGACGGTGACGGTGGCCGGTACGACGACGCGGCAGCGGACCTGGACCGCGACGCTCGGCACGATCGCCCAGGTGTTCAAGCAGGGCAAGGTGCTGCCGTCGCCCGAGGGCCACCGGCCGGTCATAGCCGTGGTCGGTGAGCGCAGCGCCGCAGCGCAGCGCGACCAGCTCGCCTGGTTCGAGTCCAAGCCGCTGTTCGGCTGGAAGGTGCTCGTACCGCGCACGAAGGAGCAGGCCGCGTCGCTCTCCGACCAGCTCAGGTCCTACGGGGCCGTGCCGCACGAGGTCCCGACGATCGCCGTCGAGCCGCCGCGCACGCCGCAGCAGATGGAGCGCGCGGTCAAGGGACTGGTGACCGGCCGCTACGAGTGGATCGCCTTCACCTCGGTCAACGCCGTGAAGGCGGTGCGGGAGAAGTTCGAGGAGTACGGGCTGGACGCCCGTGCCTTCGCCGGGATCAAGGTCGCGGCGGTGGGCGAGCAGACGGCACGGTCCCTGATCGAGTTCGGCGTCAAGCCGGATCTGGTGCCGAGCGGTGAGCAGTCGGCGGCGGGGCTGCTGGAGGACTGGCCGCCGTACGACCCGGTGTTCGACCCGATCGACCGGGTGTTCCTGCCGCGGGCCGACATCGCCACCGAGACCCTGGTGGCAGGGCTGATCGAGCTGGGCTGGGAGGTCGACGACGTCACGGCCTACCGGACCGTGCGGGCCTCCCCGCCGCCGGCGGAGACCCGGGAGGCGATCAAGGGCGGCGGTTTTGACGCAGTGCTCTTCACCTCGTCGTCCACCGTGCGGAACCTGGTCGGTATCGCCGGCAAGCCGCACAACGTGACGGTGATCGCCTGCATCGGGCCCGCGACCGCCAAGACGGCGGAGGAGCACGGGCTGCGGGTCGACGTGCTGTCGCCCGAGCCGTCGGTCCACAAGCTGGCCGAGGCGCTCGCCGAGTTCGGTGCGAGGCGCCGGGAGGCGGCACGGGAGGCCGGCGACCCGGTGACGCGGCCGAGCGAGCGTCGTCCGGGCGCACGCAGGCGCCGTACGACGTGACGTCGTAGGACATGATCGGAAGGGGTCGCGGGCTGTTCCCCGCGGCCCCTTTCCGTTCGCTCAGGACCGGATCGTGTCGGGGGCGTTCGCCGGCTTCCGCGGACAACATGTCGGCAAGAGCGGTCCCCGCACGGGCGTAGCGTGGTGGGCATGACTGTGTACGGATCCTTCCCCGGATCGCGGCCGCGACGGCTGCGGACCACCCCCGCGATGCGGCGCATGGTCGCCGAGACGAGGCTGAACCCCGCCGATCTGATCCTTCCCGCGTTCGTGCGGGAGGGCGTGAGCGAGCCCGTGCCGATCGCGGCGATGCCCGGGGTCGTGCAGCACTCACTGGACACGCTGAGGAAGGCCGCGGTCGAGGCCCGGGAGGCCGGAGTCTCCGGGATCATGCTCTTCGGCGTGCCGGAGGACGCGAAGAAGGACGCCGTCGGAACCGCGGGCACGGATCCGGGAGGCATCCTCCAGGTCGCCGTCCGAGCGGTGAAGGAGGAGGTCGGCGACGAACTGGTCGTCATGTCCGACCTCTGCCTGGACGAGTACACCGACCACGGCCACTGCGGGGTGCTCGACGCGGACGGCCGGGTCGACAACGACGCCACGCTGGAGCGCTACGCCGAGATGGCACAGGTCCAGGCGGACGCCGGCGTCCATGTCGTCGGCCCCAGCGGGATGATGGACGGCCAGGTCGGGGTGATCCGGGACGCGCTCGACACCATCGGCAAGGAGGACGTGTCGATCCTCGCGTACACGGCGAAGTACTCCTCCGCGTTCTACGGGCCGTTCCGCGAGGCGGTCGCCTCCTCCCTGACGGGAGACCGCAAGACGTACCAGCAGGACCCGGCGAACCTGCGGGAGTCCCTGCGGGAACTCGCGCTCGACCTGGAGGAGGGCGCGGACATGGTCATGGTCAAGCCCGCCGGTCCCTACCTCGACGTGCTGGCGAAGGTGGCGGGGTCCGTGGACGTGCCCGTCGCCGCGTACCAGATCAGCGGGGAGTACGCGATGGTCGAGGCCGCTGCCGAGAAGGGCTGGATCGAGCGCGACAAAGCCATCCTGGAGACCCTGACCGGCATCCGGCGCGCGGGCGCGCAGATGATCCTGACGTACTGGGCGACGGAGGTCGCACAGAAGCTCGGCCGCGCGTAGCGGCCCGGGGCCGCGTGGAGACCCGAGGGTCGCACGGCCACAGGCCGCGCGGCCGGCCGGGTGTCCTCAGTCCCACGAGAACGTCCAGACGGGGGCTCCGAGGAGACGCTGGGCATGGGACCGGAGGCCGGGGCGCGGACCCTGCCGGACACTGTCCGGGCAGAACGCGAGGTGCTCGGCCGCGAGAGCCTCGGCGTCCGCGGTCCTGGTGGGCGGCGCGGCCACGGAGAGGACCAGCCGGTCGAAGGACAGCCCGACGACCCGTATGCCGAAGCGGTCCTCCCACGACCGCAGGACCGAGCAGAGGCGGGCCACGTCCCCCTCGTGGTCGAGCGGGCCCGACCAGCCGATGGCCGCCGGTATGTCGGCGCTGCGGCGGGCGCGGACCAGAGCTGGGCGGGCGCCCTTCAGCACATCGCCGCCCGCGCCGACGGACAGCGCGTCCGCGGCCTCGGCTGCGAGCCGGTCCGGATCCTCCACCAGCGCGCCGCCGGCGGCCAGGCCGGGCCAGTCGGCGTCGGCGCCCGACTCTTCCGCCGCACCGGAGTCCCAGAACTCCGCGAGCACCTCTTCGGCGTCGTGGTCCCCCGGATACGACACCCGTTGCGGCGCCAGCTCCCACTCGTGCGGGCCACCGTCGCCGCCGATCAGCAGGGGATGCAGTCCGCCCGCCCGGCGGGCGGGGAGGAGGCGGTCCCAGGCGCCGGGAGCGGCCGGTTCGTCGCCGTACCAGAGAAGGGGCTCGTGCCAAGGCCCGTCGACGGTGGTGTCCACCAGGCGGCCGGGAGGCAGATCGAGGCCCAGGGTCCGGCCCGTGGGGTCGGTGGCCAGGGCCGGCAGAGGGTTGGGAAGCATCGCCATGGTCCGAAGGTAGAGGCCGTCACTGACAACGGAGGCCGCCGTGTGGGAACGGCGGCCTCCGCACCGGGGCCTGCGTGGTGACCGGCGTGCGGTCGGTGGGCGAGCGCGTCCGTCATGTCGCTGCGCCAGTGCGTCACGGCCGCGTCGCCGTCCTTGTACGTCCCCGCGTGGGACGCGAGTTCGGGGGGCACCGGTCGAGCCGCCGCGCCGCGCCCGGTGAAGTGCGCCGTGTGCCGCTTCGCGGTACGGCGGGCGGACCGACCCGGGCCCGGCGAACGACGGCGAGCTCGGGGCCGTCGGCACGGACGGGGAAGGGGTGGTGATCAGCCCGCGGTCGGCGCACCCTGGGAGAGGTACCGCTGTGGAGGTGATCCGTCATGCAGACTCTCGTCGGCTGGCACGTCGAGATGGAGTTCCTCGAGGAGGGCGACAAGACCAAGGCGGCCGCGATGCTCCGGCTCGCCGACGGCACGGAAGTGCGCGGTCACGGGCACGCCAGCCGCCATCCGTCCGACCCGGCCCAACTGCGGGTCGGCGAGGAGATCGCCGGCGCCCGGGCGCTCATGGACATCGCGCAGACTCTGCTCAAGAAGGCGCACGACGAGATCGAGGAGACCACGGGAAGGCCGGCACACCCGCTGAACCGCTGACGAGGTGACGCGAGGCGATCGGAGGGCGGCCCCCGGCGGTTCGACCGCCGAGGGCCGTCCGTGCCGGACGCGCCGGGTCCGGGCGCCGCGCGTCAGAGGCGCGCGGGGGTGCGGATGCCCAGCAGAGCCATGCCCTGGTGGAGCGTGCGGGCGGTCAGGTCGCACAGGAAGAGCCGGTTCTCCACCTGTGCCGGGGTGTCCGCCTTGAGGACCGGGCACTCCGAGTAGAACGTCGTGTACAGCGACGCCAGCTGGTAGAGGTACGCCGCCAGCTTGTGCGGCTCGTACGAGGACGCGGCCTCCTCGACCGTCTCGCCGAACCGGTCGATGTGCAGACCCAGCGCGCGCTCGGACGGGGTCAGCCCGATCTCCGCGTGGGCCCGCGGCGTCGCGTCCCCGGCCTTGCGCAGGATCGACTGGATACGGGCGTACGCGTACTGCAGGTACACCGACGTGTCGCCGCTGAGGGACACCATCTGGTCCAGGTCGAACTTGTAGTCCCTGGCCGCCGACGTGGAGAGGTCCGCGTACTTGACGGCGCCGATGCCGACCTGGGCGCCCCGCTCGGCGATCTCCTCCTCCGACAGGTCCTGGGCCTTCTCCCTGACCACGGCCGAGGCCCGCTCGATCGCCTCGTCCAGCAGGTCGACCAGCCGCACCGTCTCACCCTCACGGGTCTTGAAGGGCTTGCCGTCCTTGCCGAGGACCGTGCCGAACGCCAGCTGCACGGCCTTGACCTCGTCGTTCAGCCATCCCGCCCGGCGGGCGGTCTCGAAGACCATCCTGAAGTGCAGGGACTGCCGGGCGTCGACGACGTAGATCAGGCTGTCGGCGCCGAGGTTCCGCACCCGGTCCCGGATCGCGGAGAGGTCGGTGGCCGCGTAGCCGTAGCCGCCGTTGGACTTGCGCACGATCAGGGGGACGGGCTTGCCGTCCGGGCCCTTGACGTCGTCGAAGAACACGCACAGCGCGCCCTCGGAGCGCACGGCGACGCCGGATTCCTCGAGGATGCGGCAGGTCTCGTCGAGCATGTGGTTGTAGCCCGACTCGCCCACGACGTCGGGGTCGTGGATCTCCATGTCGAGCTTGTTGAAGACGGAGTAGAAGTAGATCTTCGACTCGTCGACGAACCTCTGCCAGAGGGTGAGGGTCTCCTCGTCGCCCGACTGGAGGTCCACCACGCGGCGCCTCGCGCGCTCCTTGAACTCCTCGTCGGAGTCGAAGAGGGCACGCGAGGCCTTGTACAGCCGGTTCAGGTTGGACATGGCCTCCTCGCCGGAGACGGCGGCCTCGTCCTCGTGGTCCAGCTCGTGCGGGTGCTCGATCAGGAACTGGATGAGCATGCCGAACTGGGTGCCCCAGTCGCCGATGTGGTGGCGACGTACCACCTTCTCGCCGGTGTACTCCAGGATGCGCACCATGGCGTCGCCGATCACGGCCGAGCGGAGGTGGCCGACGTGCATCTCCTTGGCCACGTTCGGCTGCGCGTAGTCGATCACTGTGGTGCCCGCCGCGTCGGCGAACGGCACGCCGAGGCGGTCGTCCGCCGCGCGGGCGGCGAGCGTCCCGGTGATCGCCTCGTCGGAGACCGTGATGTTCAGGAACCCGGGGCCCGAGACCTCGATCTCCCGCAGCACGTCGTCGGCCGGGAGGGACTCGACGACCTTGGCCGCGAGCTCACGCGGATTGCCCTTGAGCCTCTTGGCGAGCGCCAGGATGCCGTTGGCCTGGAAGTCGGCCCGGTCGCTGCGTCGCAACAGCGGATCCGCGGAGCCGGCCTCCGGCAGGGCTGCCGAGAGGGCGTCCGCGAGGCGCTGCTGCACGGTCGAAGCGAGGGAAGGGACCGAGGCCATGAGCTTCCGTTTCCTGTGAGTGGGGCGTCGTGGGTCGAGTCGCGTGGGGCGTCGTGGGTCGCCGGGGTGTGATCAGGGCTGCTGTTTCGGTAGTCAAGTGTCCCACGGGGGAGCAACCCGTTTCTCCCACGGCCCCGGACCTGTGGACGAAGCGACGCCCGTGGACGGCGGGCGGTCCTCGGGCCGAACGGCGCCGCCCTGTGGACAACCGACGGGCGCCGTGTTCCGTCTGGGAGAATGGCAGACGCCAGCTTCGACAGACTCAAGCAATCAAGGACGTGCCGATCGTGGCTCAGAGCAGCACCGAGACCGACTGGGTCTCCCGTTTCGCGGACGATGTCATCGCCGAGTCGGAACGGCGTGCGCCCGGGAAACCGGTCGTGGTTGCGTCTGGCCTGTCGCCGTCCGGGCCCATCCATCTGGGCAATCTGCGTGAGGTCATGACCCCGCACCTGGTCGCGGACGAGATCCGCCGCCGCGGCCACGAGGTGCGGCACGTGATCTCCTGGGACGACTACGACCGCTACCGCAAGGTGCCGGCCGGCGTGGAGGGAGTCGACGACACCTGGGCCGAGCACATCGGCAAGCCGCTGACCTCGGTGCCCGCGCCCGCCGGCTCGCCGTACCCGAACTGGGCGGAGCACTTCAAGGCCGCGATGGTCGAGTCGCTCGCCGAGCTCCGCGTCGAGTTCGACCCGGTCAGCCAGACCGAGCAGTACACCTCGGGTGCCTACCGCGAGCAGATCCTGCACGCCATGAAGCACCGTGCCCGGATCGACGGCATCCTCGACCAGTACCGGACGAAGGCCAAGGTCCAGGCGAAGAAGCAGCAGAAGCCGGTCGACGAGGCCGAGCTGGAGGCCGCCGAGGGCTCGGGCGCGGCGTCCGAGGACGACGGCAGCGGCGGCTCCGCGGGCTACTTCCCGTACAAGCCCTACTGCGGCAACTGCGAGAAGGACCTGACGACCGTCACGGAGTACATCGACGCCACCACGGAGCTGACGTACTCCTGCACGGCGTGCGGCTTTTCGGAGACGGTCCGGCTGAGCGAGTTCAACCGCGGCAAGCTGGTCTGGAAGGTCGACTGGCCGATGCGCTGGGCCTACGAGGGCGTGATCTTCGAGCCGAGCGGGGTCGACCACTCGTCTCCGGGGTCGTCGTTCGTCGTCGGCGGTCAGATCGTCCGCGAGGTCTTCGACGGCGTCCAGCCGATCGGCCCGATGTACGCCTTCGTGGGCATCTCCGGCATGGCCAAGATGTCGTCGTCGCGCGGTGGTGTGCCGACGCCGGCGGACGCGCTGAAGATCATGGAGGCGCCCCTGCTGCGCTGGCTGTACGCCCGCCGCAGGCCCAACCAGTCCTTCAAGATCGCCTTCGACCAGGAGATCCAGCGGCTCTACGACGAGTGGGACAAGCTGGAGTCCAAGGTCGCGGAGGGCACCGCGCTCCCGGCCGACGCCGCCGCCCACGCCCGCGCGGCCCGCACCGCCGCGGGTGAGCTGCGGCGCACGCCCCGCCCGCTGCCGTACCGCACACTCGCCTCGGTCGTCGACATCACCGCCGGCCACGACGAGCAGACGCTGCGCATCCTCAGCGAGCTGGACCCGGCGAACCCGCTGTCCTCGCTCGACGAGGCCCGTCCCCGGCTGGACCGCGCGGAGAACTGGATCACGACCCAGGTCCCGGCCGACGCCCGCACCGTCGTGCGTTCCGAGCCGGACGCGGAGCTGCTCGGCTCGCTCGACGGCGAGGCGCGAGAGTCGCTGCGCCTGCTGCTGGAGGGGTTGGACACCCACTGGTCGCTGGACGG
Organism: Streptomyces sp. WMMC940; assembly: GCF_027460265.1. Taxonomy (NCBI): domain Bacteria; kingdom Bacillati; phylum Actinomycetota; class Actinomycetes; order Kitasatosporales; family Streptomycetaceae; genus Streptomyces; species Streptomyces sp. WMMC940. Next base: position 3,155,954 of record NZ_JAPZBC010000001.1, on the reverse strand, counting down.
GCTGACGACCCTCGTCTACGGAGTGCCGAAGGTGATGGCGGGCCTGGAGCCGGACGCCAAGCCGACGCCTGAGCTGAAGACCGCCCAGCGTTCCTTCTTCGCGCTGCTCTACCGGCTGCTGGTGAGCCGCGAGACAGGCCCGCGCCTCCCGACGCTGCTCCTGGCCGTCGGGGCCGACCGGGTGCGCAAGCTGTTGGCGGCCTGACCGACCGCGGCCCGGAGGGCTCCGGCGGCCGGACGGAAGAAGGGCTCCCTCCCGGGCGGGAGCCCTTCGGCGTCGCTGCGGCATGCGGACTCGACCGACCGGCCGTGTCGCCCGGGACCACCGGTCCACGGTGTCGCCTCGGTGCGCCGGCTCACACTGCGTACCCGGCCGGCCTCCAGGGCCGTCCGGTCACAGCACTAGGCGATGTGGTCTTCCATCAGCTCGTTGTTGAAGCGGGTCGTGAACCGGTCCATGTACTGGTTCAGCTCACGGGGCTGGAGGTGCAGCCCGTACGCGGCCTCGACGTTGGACGCGAAGGCGCCGGGCGTCGGCATGCCCTCGCCCTCTATCGAGCGCCGGAACACCTGGTACAGGTTCTCGTCCGAAGGCAGGGCGTCCTGGACGCCCTCACCCAACGGCCTTATGCCACCCGCTCCGTTCGGCACCGGGAACGTCGGCTCCGCCGCCTGGGCCCGGACAGGTTCGGGCTCCGAGACCTGCGGCTGCGCCACCGGTTCCGGCTCCCCCGGCTGTGTCAGCGGGACGGGTCCGGTCTCGGCCGCGCGCGGCTGCGGCACCGGGATGCGCTGCGGCTGCTCGTCGTACCAGGCCCGGTGGTCCGGCCCCGGGGCGTACGTGGCAGGCTCGTAGTCCGGGTCGTAGTCGCCGAGGTACTGCACATGCTGCGGAGTGGCGAACCACTGGCTCGGCTGCTCCTCGGCGGCCACCACCGGCTCCTGCGCCCGGGCGGGACCGGTGGGTTCCAGCTCCGGTGCCGCGGGCTGCGGCGGCAGCAGCATCGGCTCGATGCCGGCCGAGGCCAGCCCCGCCGGCGCGGTCTCCGCCAGGGGCACCCCGTACTTCGCCAGCCGCAGCGGCATCAGCGCCTCGACCGGGGCCTTGCGGCGCCACGCCCGCCCGAAGCGGGCCTGCAGCCGGGCCTGGTAGATCAGCCGGTCCTGCTCCAGCTTGATGACCTGCTCGTAACTGCGCAGCTCCCACAGCTTCATCCGCCGCCACAGCCGGAACGTCGGCACCGGGGAGAGCAGCCAGCGGGTGAGGCGTACGCCCTCCATGTGCTTGTCCGCGGTGATGTCCGCGATCCTGCCCACCGCGTGGCGGGCGGCCTCGACGGACACCACGAACAGGACGGGGATGACGGCGTGCATGCCGACGCCGAGGGGGTCGGGCCAGGCGGCCGCGCCGTTGAAGGCGATCGTCGCCGCGGTGAGCAGCCAGGCCGTCTGGCGCAGCAGGGGGAAGGGGATGCGGATCCAGGTCAGCAGGAGGTCGAGCGCGAGCAGTACGCAGATGCCCGCGTCGATGCCGATGGGGAAGACCAGGGAGAACTGGCCGAAGCCCTTCTTCTCGGCGAGCTCGCGCACGGCGGCGTACGACCCGGCGAAACCGATCGCGGCGATGATCACCGCACCGGCGACCACCACGCCGATGAGTATGCGGTGGGTGCGTGTCAGCTGCATCGCGGCCACCCGCGATCCCCTCCCTCTTCTGTTCATGGCGCCCGTGGCGCGGCCCAAGCCTGGCACATGAATCCGGAGTCCGGCTCTCCGGGGAGGGCCGGACTCCGGACGGATGCCGGGCCGCCCGGGCCGATCAGCAGAGCGTGCGGGGTGTGGTCACCATGCCGGGTGAGGAGGCACGGCGGCCGCCGGCCCCCGTCACTGCACCTGGTTGGCCTTGGCGACGGAGGAGACGGCCTCCTTGGCCGCGGTCACCGCGTCCTTCATGAGCTGCGACGGGTCCGGGTTCTTGGCACCGGCGAAGCCCGTACCGTTGTAGCCGACGGTCACCACGACATTGCCCGTGCGGGCCACGATCGTTGCGTATTTGAAGTCCTCGCCGGACTTGGTGAGGCCGTAGCTGATCGCGGTGGCCTCCTCGCCGACGCCCGAAGCGGGCGAGGAGTTGACGCTCTTGGCCTTCTCCGTGGCCCGGACCGCGGCGACTTCCTTCTTGTAGGCGTCGCCGGCGCGGTCCTCGCCGCTGCCGATGCCCGACTCGGACTCGAAGCGCTGGAACGACACGTCGAGCCAGCGGTAGTTCGAGCCCTTGACGCCCTTGTCCTCCAGACCGTTCCAGGAGCAGCTGCCGCGGGCGCCCGTGTCGTTGGAGGTGCCGGCCGTGCCGGACTTGTTCTTCACCTTCGGCACCAGCTCCTCGACCGTCTTGGAGGTCAGTGCCTTGCAGGGCTGGGGAAGCTTGGCGAACTTCGCCGGTACCACTGCCGGCGGCGACTGCTCGCCGCCGGGGGAGGAGGTCTCGGACGAGGTGGACGAGCCGCCGTCCGAGACCGAGTCCTTGCTGTCGGAGTCCGACGAGCAGCCGGCGACGACGAGCATCACCGGGACGGCGGCGCAGGCGAGTATGCGGGTGAGTCGCGGGGCTGATCGGTGCATGGTTCCTTCAGTCGGTTGTCGTACGGTCCTCCGGAGTGCCGGACGCGGGTCCGGGTCCTCCGGGCGGACGGTCCGGTGTTCCCGGGCGGCCACGGTACGCCGACACGGTACGACGGCGGGTCGCCCGACGGGATCGGGCGGTGGAACCGCCGGGTGGCGCGGGCGGCCCGGCGGTCGCGCTACTCGTTGAACCGCTCGGCCAGCTTCCGGGCCAGTCCCCGGGCCTTTTCCTGCAGTTCCTTGCTGTCCGGGATCTCCGTCACACGCGTGGGCTGCTCGCCGTACTCGACGGTCACGATCACGTTGGATGTGCGGAACACCACGCTCACCGTGCGGTGCCGGGCGGTGGAACCGGCCCGGGTGAGGACGTCGTCGAGGAACGCGGCGTCGCCGAGGCCGTCGAGTACGCGCGGTTCCAGGCCCTCGGGCGGGGCCGGGGAGCCGGAGGCGGTGCCTGCGGACGGTGTGGGGGTGCCCGAGGGGGACTCGGCGCCGGCGGCGGGGGAACCCGTCACGGGGGCACCGGTGCCGCCGTGGCCGCCTGCGGCGGGCGTGGGCAGCTGAGCCGCGTCCTGTTTCCTCGTGTACACCTCGACGGCGCGCTGGTCGTCGCTGACGTCCTGGGCGTAGGACACCACGCGCTCGACGTCGACGCGGAGGTTGTGCGAGGCGTCCGGAGAGTCGGCCTTCCAGCTGCAGCCGACTCGGCGGTCCGTGTCGTAGGTGACGGCCGCCGTACCGCGGAAGACCTTCTCCTGCTGCTCCTCGGGCAGCTCGGCAGCGCCGGGCAGCAGATCCCTGAGCATCGAGCGCTCGACGGCGCCGCAGGGCTCGTAGAGGGTGCGGTACTTGCCGGGCGCAGCGACGGGACCGGCGGTCTCGCCGGCCTTGGCCTCGGTGGTGGCGCCGCCGTCGGTGGTTCCGCCGGTACAGCCGGTGACGAGCGCCGCGAGAAGCGCCGCAACGCCGGGTACGAACCCCTTTCGCCGCACGTTCCCAGGCTCCCTTCTCTGCCGTCCTGCGCTTCCGGCCCGGTCGGGTAGCGCACTGGCTCCCGGCCCCGGCCGTGGCCGCCCGCGGCGAAAACGTGTTGCCGCCCGAGGCGTGCCGGTGGACACAATGTGTATCGCACGCGCAGCTGTGAACGCCGGTTCGATATCCCTTTTCTTGAGCTTGGCGCCGGTTTTGCGTTATCGGGGTTTTCGGGGGAATCGAGGAAGTATGTCGTATGTAGAGGTGTCCGGCGCCAAGGTCCCGATCCGGATGTGGACGGACCCGGCCACGGTCGAGGACGGCGCGATGCAGCAGCTGCGGAACGTCGCCACGCTGCCCTGGATCAAGGGGCTCGCCGTGATGCCGGACGTGCACTACGGCAAGGGTGCGACGGTCGGCTCGGTCATCGCGATGCACGGAGCGGTCTGCCCGGCGGCCGTCGGCGTCGACATCGGCTGCGGGATGTCGGCCGTGAAGACCTCGCTCACCGCGAACGACCTGCCCGGCGATCTGTCCCGGCTCCGGTCCGGGATCGAGAGCGCGATCCCGGTCGGGCGCGGTATGCACGACGATCCGGTCGACCCCGGGCGGGTGTACGGATTCCCGTCCACGGGGTTCGACGACTTCTGGTCCCGGTTCGACGCTGTCGCCGACCCGGTGAAGTTCCGCCGGGAGCGTGCGGCCAAGCAGATGGGGACGCTCGGCTCCGGGAACCACTTCATCGAGTTCTGCCTGGACGAGGGCGGTTCCGTCTGGCTGATGCTGCACTCCGGCTCGCGGAACATCGGCAAGGAACTCGCCGACCACCACATCGGCGAGGCCCAGAAACTGCCGCACAACCAGGGCCTGGTCGACCGTGATCTCGCGGTGTTCGTCTCGGACACCCCGCAGATGGCGGCCTACCGCAACGACCTCTTCTGGGCGCAGGAGTACGCCAAGTACAACCGCGCGATCATGATGGGGCTGTTCCAGGAGGTCGTCCGCAGGGAGTTCAGAAAGGCGAGGGTCACGTTCGAACCGGTCATCTCCTGCCACCACAACTACGTGGCGGAGGAGCGGTACGAGGGCATGGACCTGCTCGTCACCCGGAAGGGCGCGATCCGTGCCGCTTCGGGCGACTTCGGGATCATCCCCGGCTCGATGGGCACGGGCTCCTACATCGTGAAGGGCCTCGGGAACGAGAAGTCGTTCAACTCGGCTTCGCACGGTGCCGGTCGCCGGATGAGCCGCAACGCGGCCAAGCGGCGTTTCTCGACCAGGGACCTGGAGGAGCAGACGCGCGGAGTGGAGTGCAGGAAGGACTCCGGGGTCGTGGACGAGATCCCGGGCGCGTACAAGCCCATCGAGAAGGTGATCGACCAGCAGCGGGACCTCGTGGAGGTCGTCGCCAAGCTGAAGCAGGTCATCTGTGTCAAGGGCTGACCGCTCTCACCTCACGCCCGGCTGAGGGCCCCGGCTCCAGGCGGGCTCAGCAGTCCGGGCCCCATCCGCCGAGGGCGGCCGGTGCCCCGGTGGCCGGCGCGCCGTGGACTCGGCGTGCGACGGGGCCGCTCGGGCCGGCGACTGCCCGGGGCGTGTGACGTCTGCCGGCTCCGCGGGGCTCAGGGGAGTGCGCCGGCCAGTCCTCCGCCGCCGGTGGCGATGCCGCCGCTCGGCCTGGGAGCGGAGAACGGGGGCGTGGTCGGGCGGCACGTCGTTCCGGCCGGAGGGAGGGTGCCCTCGATGAAGTACCGGCTTTCGTGCGCCTGCACACAGGCGCTGGGATTGACCAGCGCGGTGTGTCCGTACCCTTCGTGGGTGAGCAGACGGGCGTTGGCCAGCTCGTCGGCCATGGCACGCGCGTCAGCGTAGGGGGTCGAGGGGTCGTAGGTGGTGCCGACCACCAGGACGGGGTGCGCCGTCCTCCTGTTCCACGGGCCGCGGTAGCGGTTCGCGGCGAACGAAGGCCAGGTGGCACACCCCTCGGCCGCCCAGGTCCAGAAGCGTCCGGCGTCGCCCGCGCGGCGGGCGGCGGTCTCTTCCAGCGAGTGGTAGACCCCGGGGTCACGCGGATTGGGGCTGTCGCCGCAGAACACCGCGGCGGCCTGTTCCTCGCCGAGGTACGGGTCCGGGTGCGGGACCGGTGGCGCGGGCGGGAGCGGGGTCGGTTGTGGAACGCGGCCCTGCCACAGGTCCTGGAGTCTGCGGGCGAGGTCCGTCCAGCCGGGCTGGACGACGTAGAGCCCGCTCACGACGTCGCCGACCGTGCGGCCGTAGGTCCACGGGCCCACCGGACGTTCCCGGAGCCTCTCCAGAAGCCGGTCGAGCTTGCCGCGGGTCGCCTGCGGACTCCCCGCGGAGAAGGCGCAGTGGGAGACGGTGGTGGACCCGCACAGGGTGAGGAACCTGTCCAGGGTCGAGGCGGCGCTGCGGTCCGATCCCATGCGCAGGAACGTCGTGAGCCGGGCGTTGTCGGAGGCGTCGTTCGTCCACGCCCGCGGGTCGATGTTGCTGTCGAGGGTCATCGCGCGGACCTTGCCGGGGAAGAGATTGGCGTAGGTGGCGCCGAGGATCGTCCCGTAGGAGATACCGAGGTAGGTGAGCCGTGCGTCGCCGACGGCCTCGCGGAGCAGGTCGAGGTCGTGAGCGGTGTCGGCGGTCGACACATGGCGCAGCAGCTCGGGGTCGCGTTGCCGGCAGCGGAGGGACAGGTCCCTGTACGCGGCTGTCCACTCCGCCCGCTCCTGTTCGCCGACCGGGAAGCCGGCCGGTTTGCCCGCGGCCCAGGCGTCCGCCTCCTCGCGGCTGCCGAAGCACTTCACCGCGGTGCTGCTGCCGATTCCCCGGGGGTCCCAGCTGACGATGTCGAACCGCTCCCGCACCTCCCGTGGGAAGGCCGCGTAGTTCTGCGGCATCTGAACCGTGCCGGGCCCACCGGGGCCGCCGGGGTTGAAGAACAGGGTGCCGATGCGGCGGCCCGGGTCGGTGGCCCTCCGTCTGATGACGGCCAGCTCGATGGTGCGGCCACCCGGCTTCGCGTGGTCGAGCGGCACCCTCGCCGTCGCGCAGTCGAACGGACTGCCCGGGACGCAGGTGTCCCAGTCCAGCTTCGGGGCGGGCACCGACGGCGGGGGCGCGCCGTCGGCCGGAGTGAGGTCCGGCCCGATGAACAGCGTCGAGCAGAACACCGTCGCGGCAAGGGCCGCCGCATGATGCCGACGGCCCGCTCCATGTCCGGGTATGTGCATGGTCCGCCCTTCCTCGAGCACGCCTGGGCGCCCGATGCCCCCAGGCGATGGAGGCCGGTGCGCGACCGTTTCCACACCATCGCGCCCTGACGGGGCGCGCCTGCGGACCGCAGCCGAATGGCCGAACCAGCGGGACGGGCCGGGGCACAGCGGCCGGCGGTCGTGAGGTCCGGGAAACCGTTGCGAAAGCGGGGGACCGGCGGGCCCGAAGTGGTTCGGGGCACACGGATGGGCACGGGTCCCGGTGATCGGGATCCGCTCCCGCTCGTGTTGAGGAACGGTCAGCGCTCCCGGTGCACCTTCGTGTTCGAAGCCTGGGCCCTGGGACGGACGATCAGCAGGTCGACGTTGACGTGGGGCGGGCGGGTCACCGCCCAGGTGACGGTGTCGGCGACGTCCTCGGCGGTGAGCGGTTCGGCCACGCCTTCGTAGACCTTGGCGGCCTTCTCGGTGTCGCCCCGGAAGCGCGTGGTCGCGAAACCCTCCGTCCTGACCATGCCGGGAGCGATCTCGACGACGCGGACCGGCGTGCCGACGATCTCCAGGCGGAGGGTCTCGGCGAGGACGTGCTCGGCGTGCTTCGCGGCGACGTAACCCGCGCCGCCCTCGTACGTGGCGTGGCCCGCGGTGGACGAGAGGACGACGACCGTGCCGTCGCCGCTGGTGGTGAGCGCGGGGAGCAGGGCCTGTGTGAGGTTCAGCGTGCCGATGACGTTGACCTCGTACATCTGACGCCAGTCGGCCGGGTCACCGGTCGCGACCGGGTCGGCGCCGAGGGCTCCGCCCGCGTTGTTGACCAGGACCTTCACCGGGCCGGTGCCGTCGAGGGAGGCCGCGAAGGCATCGACGGCGGCACGGTCGGTGACGTCGAGGGGGCGGGCGGTGGCCCGGTGCCCGGCGTCCGTCAGTTCGGCGGCGAGGGCTTCGACCCGGTCCTTGCGCCGGGCGGTGACGACGACGTGGTAGCCGGCCGCGGCGAGGCTCCGTGCGGTGGCGGCGCCGATTCCGCTGCTCGCTCCGGTGACGACGGCGATGGGCGTGGCGGTCATGACGGCTCCTCGGGCAACTGATCGATACCAGAAGTCAGGATAGGCAGAGGGTCACCGGCCGCGCGGCGAGTACATGATCACCGCCATGCCCGCAAGGCAGACCAGCGCGCCCAGGACGTCCCAGCGGTCGGGACGATAGCCGTCGGCCACCATGCCCCAGGCGATCGAGCCCGCGACGAACACGCCGCCGTAGGCCGCGAGGACCCGTCCGAAGTCACCCTGCGGCTGGAACGTGGCCACGAAGCCGTACGCGCCGAGCGCGAGGACGCCCGCACCGATCCAGAGCCAGCCCCGGTGCTCCCGCATGCCCTGCCAGACCAGCCAGGCACCGCCGATCTCGAAGACGGCTGCGACGGCGAACAGGAGGACGGAGCGGGCGACGACCATGGGGTCAGCCTGGCACGTCCGGCCGCCGTGACCGGGACGCGGGGTCGCGTCCGCGCCGGGGCGCCGCCGTGCCGCACGCTCAGTCCCTGGCCCATGCGATGTATCCGTCCGGCCGGACCAGGAGGGTCGTGCGGTCCGGGCCGCGCCAGTGGGCCCTGGAGACGGGGCCGGGCGCCGCCGGTGCAGCCGTGTCCGCGCCGTCCGGTGTCACCAGGACGAACTCGCCCTTGCGCAGCAGCTCGTAGAGCCGGCCCTCCCTGAGGGAGAGGTCCGGTGCGCGCCTGCCGGTCAGCCGGTGGGCGCCGCGCGGGGCCCCGTAGGAGAGTCCGGTGCCCGAGATCATGCCCATCGCCTTGTCCGCTGCGGGCCGGACCGCGTCGAGGAAGCTCGTGGCCAGGGCACGGGTGAGGCGTTCGAGGGGTGAGTGCGCCATGGCGAGACGCACGATCGCCCCGCTGCTGCGCACCACTCGGGCACCGACCGGGTGCCGCTCGGACTGGTAGGTGTCGAGGAGCCCTTCGGGGTCCGGGGCGTCGCCGCGGAGGACGGCGACGAGTTTCCAGGACAGGTTCGCCGCGTCCTGAAGGCCGGTGTTCATGCCCTGGCCGCCCGCGGGCGAGTGCACATGCGCCGCGTCCCCGGCGAGGAAGACCCTGCCCCGGCGGTACTCGGGGACCTGGCGCTCGTCACTGTGGAAGCGGGAGAGCCAGCGGGCGTCCCGCATGCCGTAGTCGGTGCCGAGGGCCTGGCGGGCGATGTCGCGCACCTCGTCGAGTTCGACCGGCCGGCCGTCCGGCTGGGAGCGGTCGCGCCGCCAGCCCATCACGCGGTACCACCCGTCGCCGAACGGGGCGATGAAGGCGAAGGCCCGGCCCGTGCCATTGACCGTCAGCAGGTTCTCCGGCTCCTCGGAGAGCCGTACGTCCGCGAGCAGGATCGAGCGGATCGCCGAGACCCCGGGGAAGGGCAGACCGAGCGACTGCCTCACCGAACTGCGCATCCCGTCCGTGCCGACGAGGTAGCGGGAGCTCAGCGTCGCGTTTCCGCCGTCCTCCTCGCGGAGCTCGGCGGTGACCGATCCGGCGTCCTGGCGCAGGCCGCGCAGTTCCGTGCCGTACCGGAAGGCGACCCCGGCGGCGCGCGCACGGCGCTCGAGCAGTCGCTCCACCTCGTACTGCGGGGCTATCAGCAGGTACGGGAAGCGGGAGGGCAGCCGGGAGAGATCGAGGGAGAGCCGGCGGAACAGCCGTAGGCCCGTGATGGGCGTGCCCTTCGACACCAGCTCGTCGGCGAGGTCCCGGGCGTCCAGGAGCTCGAGGGTGCGTGCGTGCACCCCGAAGGCCCGGGTCAGATTGCTCCTCGTCGGCGGCCGGCGCTCGACGACGGTGACGCGGACGCCGGCTGCCGCCAGGTCCCCCGCGAGCAGCAGCCCGGTGGGCCCGGCCCCCACGACCGTCACGTCCGTCTCCGTGGTGGCGGGGGTGGCGGTGCTCCGGTCCGCGGTCCGGTCGGTGCGGGTTCGGTCGGTCATTGCGGTGCCTCCTGTCAGCACTCGGGCGCCGGGGGAGCCGATGCCCGATCTCGGGGAACGGGTCGGCCTCTGGGTCGGCGCATGCGGGTCAACGTATGTTGGCCAACGCTTGTAGGCAACGTTAGGCCCGGATCTGCTGGCGTGTCAACGGCCGTTGGCCTACATTTGTTGGCATGACCCCGGAACCACCTCCCGCCCCGCGCCGCTCCGACGCCACCCGCGCCGCGATCCTCGAAGCAGCCCGTGAACGCTTCGCCGCGGAGGGGTACGAGCGCGCCACCATCCGTGCCATCGCCAAGGACGCGGGGATCGATCCGTCGATGGTCATGCGGTACTACGGCAACAAGGAGGGGCTGTTCGCCGCGGCCTCCGAGATCGACCTGCGGCTTCCCGAGCTGGGGGCGATGCCCGGACGGCACATCGGCGCCGTGCTCGTCTCCCACTTCCTCGACCGGTGGGAGCACGACGAGGTGCTGACGGCGATGCTCCGCGTCGGTGTCACCAACGCCGCCGGCGCCGAGCGCATGGCGCAGGTGTTCCGGGGACAGCTGCTGCCGATCGCCGACGGGGTGTGCCCCGTAGCGGAAGAGGTTCCGCGCAGGGCAGCGCTCGTCACCTCGCAGATCCTGGGCATGGCCCTCGCCCGCTATGTGCTGCGGATCCCGCCGGCGGTCGACATGACCCGGGACGAAGTGATCGCGTGGCTCGCCCCGACGATCCAGCGGTATCTCACCGCCGAGGGCCCGTAGCGGCCCGGCAACGCCCGTCGGTGGGCCCGCGACGACGGCCGCCGGTGGCTCCGTGGCCCGCCGGCGCGGGCGACCGCGACCAGGGGGCGACCGAGAGACCGCGACTAGGCGATCGCGCCGCCGAACTCGCGCAGCGCGCCCTCGACGATCGCCTCCAGCCGGGCGTGGTGGGCGCCGCGCCAGTAGACCCGCTCACAGGCCGTGCACTGCGCGAACACGTCGTACGAACGCTGCGTGCCCTGCTCCAGGTGGTGCTCCACCGCCGCCTTGTCCGTGTCCGAGAGACGGCCGTTGCAGGCGGTGCAGCGGGTCCACGGCTCGAGCGCGGGTGCGAACCGCTGCAGTACGTCACGGAGCTGGTCGTCGGGGCGGTCGCTGTAGACGTACGCGCCGGCCCAGAGCTCGCGGCGGCGCAGCAGTCCCCGGTCCCGGGACAGCATCACGCGCCGCTCGCGCGCCGAGAGGGCGGCCAGCGCGGCGTCACCGATGTCCTCGCTCTCGTACGCGGCGTCGACGCCCAGGAGCCGCAGCCGCCGGGCCAGGGTCCCCAGATGGACGTCCAGAAGGAACCGGAGGGGGGCGCCGGGAACCCGCTGCGGGCGTTCGACGCCCAGGACCCGGACGTGCTCGCCCTCCGCGGGGACGTACGACGTCTCCACACGGCTTCCGTCCACCAGCAGCGGCCCGGCCTCGGTGAGCGGGACCCCGAGCGATTCGACGACGTGCCCGAGACTCGACGACCCGTCCGTGACGAGGGAGGTCCGCCCGTCCCGGCGCTCCGCCGGGACGAAGAGCCGCAGCTCTGGGGCGAAGCTGATGTGGATCTCCGGTCCGTTCACGCCGCCAGCATGCCACCGGGCGGACGGCCCCAGCCAGCGGTTTCCACCGGCTCGGCGGCGTGCGGCGGCGCCGCCGCACCGGACGGGTGCGCTCACGCTTACGGTGCCTGGCCCCCGCGTCCCGGCCCCCGCCTGCCGCGCCCGGCTGTCCCGCCGCCCGACCGCGCGGACCCCCTGCCCCGACCGAACCCTTTCCCACCCCCGGGTCCCGCCCGTGCCCGGAACGCACATCGTCTCGGGGCGCGTTGCCGCTCGTGGACCGGTCGCCGCTCGTACCGTGTCCGGCCCGCTCCCGCCTGGTTCCGACGCGTCCCGCTCCGGCCACGGTCCGCTCCGGCCGCGGTCCGCTCCGGCTACGGTCCGTCGAGGTCCAGACGCCAGTCGTTGCTGCGCAGCGGCGTGCCCGGCGGGTACTCGAAGTCGCACTCCCCGATCAGGGAGAACCCCGCCTTGCGGCACACCGCGTTCGACGGGACGTTGTCGACGGACGGGAAGGCGTGCAGACGGCGGTGCCTCCGCGCCGCGCGGGCCTCCTCCACGACGGCCAGCGTCGCCGCCGTCGCGATACCCCGCCCCTGGAAGCCGGGAAGGACGCTCCACCCCGTCTCGTAGACCTCGCCGCCGCGCCAGGTCTTCTCCCAGAACCCGATCGATCCGACGGGCTCCCCGCCGACCGTCAGCACCACGCGGTACATCCGCCCCGCCCCGGACCGGTCCGCGCTCAGGGCCACGTAGCGCCGGTGCCGCTCGGTCAGCCTGCCCTCCGGCTCGGGTCCCCCGAGGTGCGCCGTCAACTCCGGTGCGTTCAGGGCCCGGAGCAGCTCGAAGTCGCCCTCCGACCAGGGCTCGATCCGCACAACCGGTGTCGTGTCGTCCATGCCCCGCACGGTACGCCCCCGGACCGACAGCGCCCGGAACGCGCCCACCCGGCCGCCGACGCCAGGAGCCGGGAGCTCAACCCGGAGTCCTCGTCGCCGCGTACGCCGTGGGCGGGACACCGACCGTCGCGGTGAAGTCCCGTACGAGATGGGCCTGGTCGCTGTAGCCGAGTTCGGCCGCGAGGGCCGACCAGTCCGGCTCGGCGCCCCGGGAACGCGCTCCGGCCGCACCCGTGCCCCCGCCCGGCACGACGGTGCGTTCCGCGCCCGCTGCGGCCGGGCCGTCCGCCTCGGCCCGCTCGAGCGCCTCGTGGATGCGGTAGCGCAGAATGACCCACTTGGGTCCGACACCGACGTACGCCGCGAACAGCCGTTGCAGGGTACGCGCCGTCACCCCTTCGGCCGCGGCGAGTTGGGCGACCCGGCGGATCGTGCGGTCGGTGCGCACCCGCTCGACCAGGGCCATCGCGTGGTCCGCCTGCGGATCCGCCTCCGGCCGCAGGGCGAGGAGGAAGGCGTCGAGGGCGGCCACCCTCGCGTCCTCCTCGTCGGGGAGGACGACGGCCGCGGGGCCCACCGACGGCGCTGCCCCAACGGATCCGCCGGTCGCGGTGAACACGTCCGCCGCGGGGACCCGGCGGCCCGTCCACGCCGACACCGGCCGCCCGGGCGCGAAGGGGCGGAACCCGCCGGGCCGGAACTGCACCCCGCAGACCCGCCCCCGCCCCCGCAGCTTCTGGGTGAAGAGTCCGAGACCGATGCCGGCGACCTCGGCCCACGGTTCCTCGCCGCCGTACCGCTGGAAGACGGCGTTCACCGACGGATGGGGCACGACGTGCGTGACATAGGGCTCGGGCAGGTCCCAGTCGACGAGCCAGTAGTGCTCCAGGTACGGGCGCAGGGGAGGGGCCGGTTCCCGACGCCGGAACCGTACGCGTGCGAACAGCTCCGGCGCGTCCACGATCCCCCGGGTGTCGTGCCGCGGTCCCGGTCCGCCGGCCGCACGCGCCCCGCCGGCTCCTGCGGGCTCGCTCCTGCTCGCCATGGCGCGATCCTATGTCGCGTTTGTTCAAGACGCCCGGGGTCCGGTGCCGCCACGGTTGCGGTATGAACACCATCAGCGAACTGCTCGCCGCGACCGCCGAACGCGCCCTCCCCGTGGTGCGCGGGGTGACCGGGGACGCACTCACCGCTCCGACCCCCTGCCCCGAGTACGACGTACGCGCCCTGATCAACCACCTGCTCCAGGTCGTGGTCAACTTCCAGGCGCTGGCGGCCAAGCAGGACGCCGACTTCTCCGCGACACCGGACCGCACGGCGGAGGGGGACTGGCGCGAGACCTTCGCCGACGAGTGCGCGCGCCTGGTCGAGGCCTGGGCCCGGCCCGGTGCGGAGGAGGGCACCACGGGGGCGCTCGGCCTTCCCGCGAGGAGCGTGGGGCACATGGTGCTGGCCGATCTGACCGTGCACGCGTGGGACCTGGCGCGCGCGACCGGGCAGGAGTACGCGCCGGATCCCGAGGTGATCGCGGAACTCGGCCCGGCCGTGGAGGAGATGGCGCCGCAGGCGCGCCGGTACGGCGCGTTCGGGGAGAAGGTCAGTGTTCCGGCGGACGCGCCGCCGTTCGCGCGGGTGCTGGCCGTGACAGGCCGTGATCCGCAGTGGAGTCCGCGCTGACCCGGCCGGCGCCGGCGCCGCTGCTCCGGTCGGCGCTCGTGCCGCCTTCCGCTCCGGTGCACGTGCCGTCGTACAGCCAGGCCAGCCTCGTGTAGGCCTCGTCGACGATCTCCTCCGCGGCGGCGAGCATCTCCCGCTCCGCGAGCCGCGCTCCGGCGTGCGCGCGAGGGTGCTCGTAGGCGTAGACGTACGAGCACACGCCCGGATACAGGTGACGGGGCGCCACCCCGCGCCTGCGCCGCCGCCACCAGCTGTCGCACACCGCGTAGAGACCGCTCGCGCAGAGCGTCAGCGGGATGCACAGGGCCAGCAGGACGTCACCCACGCCGGACCTCCTCGGGCTCGGGGACTCTCGTGTCTTCTGTCAGGACCGCCACGGCACGCCGGAGCGACTCGCGGCGGTCGCAGTCCGGACATCGGCAGTCGGGGCGCCCGGCTGGAGTTGGTTCACCGCTCAAAAGGATGTCCGGCAACGACGCGTGCACGGCACGAAGGGCGCCGGGAACGCAGGATCCTCACCGGACTCTCGCCGTCCGCCCACGCCGCCGGCCCGAGGACGGCTTCCCGGCGTCCGGGCTGTCCCGCACCGTCGGGGACACCCGGCCCCGGGCTCGTGCGCCGGGTGGGGCACGGGCGCCCGGCCGTCGAGCCCTCGCACACCCGCCGTCGTTTACACCCGCCGTCGTTTACAAGCGACGTCGCGTTCGAGAGGCTGGCCGGGGAAGCACCACGTCTCCGACCACCCGGCCAGGGCCGGTGAGCAGATCCACGGGTACGACGCGCTGCTGCACTCGATCCTGCAGGCGCACCTGGCCCGGATGACCGTCGCGCAGAACGAGGACATGCGCAAGATCACGGCGTGGGCGGCGATCATCGCCGTGCCGACGATGGTCTGCGGGGCGTACGGGATGAACTTCGAGCACATGCCGTCGACCGGCTCGGTCTGGGGCTATCCCCTCGTGCTCGCGGTCATCGCGGTCGCGTGTCACGTGATCCACCGCGGCTCCCGCCGCAACGGCTGGCTCTGAGCCGCGACGGGTCCACCGTGCGGCCGGGGCCGACAGGGGCCGGCGGGCGCACCGTCCGGGCCCGGCCGGGGCCCGCCGCGCGGACCCTCGTGCTCCCGGGCCGCCGGTCCGGCCGTCGGGACCTCGCTCAGGGCCACACCAGGCAGTACGGCTGGTGCCCCGCCTCGTGCAGACGATGGCTGAAGTCCTGCCACTCGTGCAGCAGCTGGTAGACGTTGAAGGCGTCCCGCGGGCCGCCGCGGTCCGGGACGGTGGACCAGATGAACGCGGCCGCGCCCACCGATTCCTCGCCGATGTCGCGCAGCGGGTCGACGACCGTCATCGGGAGTTTCACCACGGCGTAATCGGGGTGGAGGACCACGAGCTCGAGCGGGGGGACCTTGTGCAGGGGCATGCCCTGGATACCCGTGAGAACCATCGCGGCTATCGTCTCGGGTTTGATCTTGGTGAACATTCCGCCCATGCCGAGCTCGTCACCGCCCAGCTCCTCGGGGCGCATCGAGATCGGCACTCGGGCGGCCGTCGCGCCGTCGGGCGCGCCGAAGTACTTGTAGGTCACCCCCATACCGCGGCCACCTCTGTTCTCCACGGGCTCGGGCGCACCCGCCTCGTGCCTCCGGTGCCTCCCACGCCGGGCAGGCTCGGGACCCAGGTCGTCAGTCCCCTCGCCCAGTCCGCCACCGCGATGCATATCTCCACCCGACTGCTTTTAGGACGCACGGCCCCCGCCGCGCAACCCGATCATCGTGACAGTGACCTCCCCCACGGACGTGTGGTGAAACACCTGTCCGCAAGAACGTCGCGTGCCTCTGACACCATGGATTCCGTGAGCTTTCCCTATGACGCCCCAGTTTCGCAGACGCTTTTCGACCGCGCGTCCCTCGTGACGCCCGGCGGCGTGAACTCTCCCGTCCGGGCCTTCCGCGCCGTGGGCGGTACACCCCGGTTCATGGTGTCCGGCACCGGCCCGTACCTGACGGACGCGGACGGCCGCGAGTACGTGGACCTCGTGTGCTCCTGGGGTCCGATGATCCTCGGCCACGCCCACCCCGAGGTCACCGCGGCCGTGCAGGAGGCCGTCGCGCGCGGTACGTCGTTCGGCACGCCGGGTGAGGGCGAGGTCGCGCTCGCCGAGGAGATCGTGGCCCGGGTGACCCCGGTCGAACAGGTGAGACTCGTCTCGTCCGGTACCGAGGCCACCATGTCGGCGATCCGGCTGGCGCGCGGGTTCACCGGGCGGGCCAAGGTGATCAAGTTCGCCGGGTGCTACCACGGGCACGTGGACGCACTGCTGGCGGCGGCCGGCTCGGGGGTCGCGACCTTCGGGCTCCCGGACACCCCGGGTGTCACGGGAGCGCAGGCCGGCGACACGATCGTGCTGCCGTACAACGATCTGGACGCGGTCCGCGCCGCCTTCCGGGCGCACCGGGGCGAGATCGCCTGTGTGATCACGGAGGCGTCGCCGGGCAACATGGGCGTCGTCCCACCGCTGCCCGGCTTCAACCAGGGCCTCAAGGACGTCTGCGCCGAGAACGGCGCGCTGTACATCTCCGACGAGGTCATGACCGGTTTCCGTACGTCGAAGGCCGGCTGGTACGGCGTCGACGGTGTCGTACCGGACCTGATGACCTTCGGCAAGGTCATGGGCGGCGGCTTCCCGGCCGCGGCGTTCGGCGGCCGTGCCGACGTCATGGGGCACCTCGCCCCGGCCGGGCCGGTCTACCAGGCGGGCACCCTCTCCGGGAACCCGGTCGCGACCGCCGCCGGCCTCGCCCAGCTGCGACTGCTGGACGACGCCGCGTACGAGAGGGTCGACGCGGTCTCCGCCGCCGTCCGGGGCCTGGTCACGGACGCGCTGGCCAAGGAGGGCGTCGCCCACCGGCTCCAGACGTCGAGCAACATGTTCTCGGTGTTCTTCACCGACGGCGAGGTACGGGACTACGAGGACGCGAAGCGCCAGGAAGCCTTCCGCTTCAACGCCTTCTTCCACTCGATGCTCTCCCAAGGGGTCTACCTTCCGCCGTCCGCCTTCGAGTCCTGGTTCGTGTCGGCCGCCCACGACGACCCCGCCGTCGAGCGCATCGCCGCCGCGCTGCCCGCCGCCGCCCGTGCCGCCGCGGAGGCCACGGCATGACCGGTACGGGGATGAATACGGAAAGGACCGTCGTCCATCTCATCCGGCACGGCGAAGTGGACAACCCGGACGGCGTTCTCTACGGGCGCCGCCCCGGCTACCACCTCTCCGAGCTGGGCCGGCGAATGGCGGACCGCGTCGCCGAGCACCTCGCCGACCGCGACGTCACCCATGTGGTGGCCTCTCCGCTGGAGCGGGCGCAGGAGACGGCCGCGCCGGTGGCCAAGTCGCACGGGCTGACCCTGGACACCGACGAGCGGCTGATCGAGGCGGCGAACGTCTTCGAGGGCAAGACCTTCGGGGTCGGCGACGGCGCGCTGCGCAAGCCGGGCAACTGGCGGCACCTGACCAATCCGTTCCGGCCGTCCTGGGGCGAGCCGTACGTGGACCAGGTGGTGCGGATGATGGGTGCGCTGGGTTCCGCCCGGGACGCCGCACGCGGCCACGAGGCGGTCCTGGTGAGCCACCAGCTGCCGATCTGGATCGTCCGGAGCTACGTGGAGCAGCGTCGGCTCTGGCACGACCCGCGCCGGCGGCAGTGCACCCTGGCGTCGCTGACGACCTTCACGTTCCAGGGCGACAGGATCGTCTCGGTCGCGTATTCGGAACCCGCACGGGATCTCGTTCCGGCGCATCTTCTCGCGGGTGCCAAACCGGTCAAGGGAAAATCGAAGGCGTTTGGCGCATAGCCGTCTGGCCGTCCCGCACGCTCCGTGCTAGCCCCGGGAACCTTCCCGTTCCGCACGCCATCTCTCTCCATACGAGTACGTGCGGGGACGCGACAGGGAAGCGGGGACGGTCGGCATGCGCAACATCACCCGAAGGAGCCTGCTGGGAGCGGGACTCGGTGCCGCCGCGGCCCTCGGTGCCGGGGGCTGCGGGGTCGGTTCGGGCGGCGGGGGAAAGCCGCGGGGGGACGGCGGTGACGCGGGCGGGGGCGACGGCAAGGCGCCCGGTCCCGGAAAGGAGCCGGTGCGTCTCATAGGCGACGGCTCGACCGCCGACACGGGAAAGCAGCCGAAGCAGCCCGAGGCCCCGGTTCCGCTCGAACCGGGGCAGGCCCCGCCGCAATTCGTGATCTTTTCCTGGGACGGCGCGGGTGAGGTCGGCAACGGCCTCTTCCCGCGCTTCCTGGAACTCGCCAGGAACCACGACGCGGCGATGACGTTCTTCCTCTCCGGGCTCTATCTGCTCCCCGAGTCCAGGAAATCGCTCTACCGTCCGCCGAACAATCCGGTCGGCGCCTCCGACATCGGCTACCTCACCGACGCGCACATCAAGGACACCCTGAAGTACGTGCGGCAGGCGTGGCTCGAGGGCCACGAGATGGGCACCCACTTCAACGGGCACTTCTGCGGTGGATCGGGTTCCGTGGGCAATTGGACGCCGGCCCAATGGGAGAACGAGATCGACCAGGCCGTGTCCTTCGTCACCCGGTGGAAGAGCAACAGCGGCTGGACGGACCTCGAGCCGCTGCCCTTCGACTACCGCAAGGAACTCGTGGGCGGCCGCACCCCCTGTCTGCTCGGCCAGGACAACCTCCTGCCGACCGCGAAGAAACTGGGCTGGCGCTACGACGCGAGCTCCCCCGGCGGACGCCAGATATGGCCCGAGAAGCGCGGCGGCGTCTGGGACCTGCCGCTGCAGGCCGTGCCGTTCCCCGGCCGCTCCTTCGAGGTGCTCTCGATGGACTACAACATCCTCGCCAACCAGTCGAGGAATTCGACCAACGGCATGCCGTCCCGCTACCCGGGCTGGCGCAGGCAGGCCACCGACGCCTACCTCAGCGGATTCCGGCGGGCCTATGAGTCCAATCGCGCGCCCTTCTTCATCGGCAACCACTTCGAGCAGTGGAACGGCGGCATATACATGGACGCCGTCGAGGAGGCCCTGAAGTCCATGGCCGGAAAGAAGGACGTGCGGCTGGTGTCGTTCCGGCAGTTCTGCGACTGGCTGGACGAGCAGGACCCGAAGATCCTCGCGAAACTGCGCACCCTCGAGGTCGGACAGTCCCCGGAAGGCGGCTGGAACGCCTTCCTCAAGACCGCCGTGTAGCCGGCACGGCGGAAAGCGGCGGGCCGATCCGGCGCACGGCGCTCCTTAACCACCCTTGACAAGGGGCGTTACGGGCAGCAAGGGGGGTGGCCAAGATCTCCTGAACCCTCATGCGAAACTTTTCACATGACCTTCGCCCGTGCCCCTCGACGCATCCTGCTCGCCTTCGGCGCGCTCGCCGCCGCGCTCACGCTGTCGGCATGCGCCGGCGACGCCGGCGGCAAGTCCCTCGGCGGTGGTGGCACCAACTTCGTCACCGACACCGGTGGGATCTCCACCGCCGCCGAGGGCAAGCGCATGGCGGCCCCCCGGCTGTCCGGCGAGGACCTCACGGGCAAGCCGCTCGATCTGGCCGACTACAAGGGCAAGGTCGTCGTACTGAACCTGTGGGGCTCGTGGTGCGCGCCCTGCCGCGCCGAGGCGCGCTACCTGGCCAAGGTCGCCGAGGAGACCAGGAGCCAGGGGGTGGAGTTCATCGGGATCAACCGCGACTCGCAGACGGGACCGGCGCTCGCCTTCGAGAAGGACCACGAGGTCGGCTACCCGAGCTTCCACGACCCGATCGGCAAGCTGATTCTCAAGTTCCCCAAGGGCAGCCTCAACCCGCAGGCGATCCCGAGCACGATCGTCATCGACCGCGAGGGGAAGATCGCGGCCCGCGCCCTGACGGCAGTGGACGACAAGCAGCTCCGCTCCATGATCGACCCCGTGGTCGCGGAGAAGTAGGGATGCAGAACGAGACGGTCATGAGCGGCGCCCTGCTGCTCGCGCTCCCCGTCGCCGTTTTGGCGGGCCTGGTGTCGTTCTTCTCCCCCTGCGTACTGCCGCTGGTCCCGGGCTACCTGTCGTACGTGACCGGTGTCACCGGCACCGATCTGGCGGAGGCCCGCAAGGGACGGATGGCCTCCGGGGCCGCGCTCTTCGTGCTCGGCTTCTCCGCCGTCTTCGTCTCCGGAGGGGCCCTCTTCGGCTTCTTCGGCTGGACCCTCCAGGAGCACCGCGAGGTCCTCACCACGGCCCTCGGCGTCCTCATGATCGTGATGGGCGGGTTCTTCATGGGCCTGATGCCCTTCCTCACCCAGCGCGAGTTCCGCTTCCACAAGCGGCCCGCGACGGGTCTGGTGGGCGCACCGGTCCTGGGCGCGCTCTTCGGTATCGGCTGGACCCCGTGCATCGGCCCGACCCTCGCCTCGGTGACGTTCCTCTCCGCGCAGCAGGGCAGCGCCGGCCGGGGTGCGCTGCTGACCGCCGCGTACTGCCTCGGTCTCGGACTGCCGTTCGTGCTCGCGGCCATCGCCTTCCGCAAGGCCCTCGGTGCGTTCGGCTGGGTCAAGCGGCACTACGGCTGGGTGATGCGGATCGGCGGCGGCATGATGATCGCGACCGGTGTGCTGCTGCTCACCGGCGCGTGGGACATCCTCGTGCAGGAGATGCAGAGCTGGTCCAGTGGCTTCCAGGTGGGAATCTGACGATGAGCAAGACCGACACGACGACGGAGAGCACCGACGCCGCACGGGCCGCCGAGGAGGCCGGTGACCTCGGCAGGGCGGGTGAGCAGCTGTCCACGGCCCCGCAGGAGCGGGCCGTGCCCGGCTCCTTCGGCGGGCGCCGCGCGCCGGGTCCCGCGGGCGCGCTCGCCTGGGGCGTCCGCGAGACGACCGGCTGGATCCGCTGGTTCTGGCGCCAGCTGACCTCCATGCGGGTGGCGCTGATCCTGCTCTTCCTGCTCTCGCTCGGCGCGATCCCGGGTTCCCTCATCCCGCAGAACAGCGTGGACGAGGTGAAGGTCCGCACCTGGAAGACGAACAACGAGTTCTGGACGCCGATCTTCGAGAAGCTCCAGCTCTTCGACGTCTACAGCTCGGTGTGGTTCTCCGCGATCTACATCCTGCTGTTCGTCTCCCTGATCGGCTGCATCGTCCCCAGGACCTGGCAGTTCGCCGGACAGCTGCGCGGCCGTCCGCCGGCTGCGCCCAAGCGACTCACCCGGCTGCCCGTGTACACCACGTGGCGCACCGCGGCCGAGCCCGAGGCGGTCCGCGAGGCCGCCCTCGCGCTGCTCAGGAAGCGGCGGTTCCGGGCCCATGCCGCCGGGGACGCCGTGGCCTCCGAGAAGGGCTACCTCCGCGAGGTCGGCAACCTCCTCTTCCACGTCGCCCTGATCGTGATGCTCGTGGCCTTCGCCGCCGGGCAGCTCTTCAAGTCCGAGGGCGGCAAGCTGATCGTCGAGGGCGGCGGCTTCGCGAACACCCTCACGCAGTACGACGACTTCAGGTCCGGGTCGATGTTCGACATCGAGGACCTGGCCCCGTTCAGCTTCACCCTGGACCAGTTCACCGGCACGTACGAGCCCAGCGGCCCGCAGAAGGGCACGCCCCGCACCTTCGAGGCCGCGGTCACCTACGCGAAGGGCGCCGAGGGCAGGGAGCAGAAGGCCGTCATCCGGGTCAACGAGCCACTGGAGATCGACGGCTCCAAGGTCTATCTGCTCGCCCACGGTTACGCGCCCGTCGTCACCGTCCGCGACGGCAAGGGCCAGGTCGTCCACCGGGCCGCCGTGCCGCTGCTGCCCATCGACGACAACGTCAGCTCCACCGGCGTCGTCAAGGTGCTGGACGGCTACCGGAACAAGGACGGCGAGAAGGAACAGCTCGGCTTCCCGGCCTTCTTCGTGCCCACCTACGCGGGCAAGGGCCACGGCCAGATGTTCTCCCAGTTCCCGGCCCTGGTCTTCCCGGCGCTGAACCTCAGCGCGTACCACGGCAGTCTGGGTGTCGACTCCGGCGTCCCGCAGAACGTGTACCAGCTGGACACCCGCAAGATGAAGCCGTTCGAGGACGCCAAGGGCGAGGTGTTCAAGCAGACCCTGCTGCCCGGCGAGACGATGAAGCTCCCCGGTGGAGCCGGCTCGATCACCTTCGAGAAGGAGATCAAGGAGTGGGCGAGCTTCCAGATCTCCCAGCAGCCGGGCAACGGACTCGCCCTCGCCGGTGCTGTCGCCGCGATCACCGGCCTCGTCGGCTCCCTGTTCATCCAGCGCCGCCGCGTGTGGGTGCGCGCCGTGCGCGGGGAGGACGGCGTCACGGTCGTCGAGATGGCGGGGCTGGGCCGGAGCGAGTCCGCGAGGCTCCCCGAGGAACTGGCCGACCTGGCCGCGTCGCTCAACGCCGAGGCGCCGACCGCGCCCGATCCCGAACCCGCCGAAGCTGTTCCCTCCGAAGGGGCTGAGAAGTGAATCTCGCCGCCGCCAACAACGAGAGCCTCGCCGAGTTCAGCAACGTGCTGATCTACTCGGCCATGGCCGTGTACACCCTGGCCTTCCTCGCGCACATCGCCGAGTGGACGTTCGGCAGCCGCAGCAAGGTCGCTCGCACCGCCGCCGCCCTCACGGCGGACGGCGGGTCCGCCGCACCCGAGGTCCGGGTCGCCCGCAAGGGCGGCGGGACCGCCGTGCTGGAGCGCCCCACGGTCGTCACCCGCGCCGCGGTCGGCGCCCGGGACGTGCCCGACGGCCCCGGCGCGGCCGGCGGCGACCAGCAGGGCGACATGTACGGCCGGATCGCGGTCTCGCTGACCGCCCTCGCCTTCCTGGTCGAGGCCGCCGGCGTCGTCACCCGCGCCGTCTCGGTGCAGCGCGCCCCCTGGGGCAACATGTACGAGTTCTCCACCACCTTCTCCACGGTGGCGGTCGGCGCGTACCTCGGCTTCCTCCTCGCCAGGAGGAACGTGCGCTGGATCGGCCTGCCGCTGGTCACCACGGTCCTGCTGGACCTGGGCATCGCGGTCACCTGGCTCTACACCGAGAGCGACCAGCTCGTCCCGGCCCTGCACTCGTACTGGCTGTGGATCCACGTCTCCACCGCGATCTTCTGCGGTGCGGTCTTCTACCTGGGCGCGGTCGCCACCCTGCTGTACCTCTTCCGGGACTCCTACGAGAACAAGCTCGTGAACGGCGGCAGCCCCGGCTCCTTCGCCCGCTCGGTGCTGGAGCGCCTGCCGGCCGCCGCGTCCCTGGACAAGTTCGCCTACCGCATCAACGCGGCGGTCTTCCCGCTGTGGACGTTCACGATCATCGCCGGAGCGATCTGGGCGGGTGACGCGTGGGGCCGTTACTGGGGTTGGGACGCCAAGGAGGTCTGGTCCTTCATCACCTGGGTGGCGTACGCCGCGTACCTGCACGCCCGCGCCACCGCCGGCTGGAAGGGCCGCAAGGCCGCGTACATCGCGCTGATCGCCTTCGCCTGCTTCCTCTTCAACTACTACGGCGTCAACCTCTTCGTGAACAGCCTCCACGGCTACGCGGGGGTCTGAGCCGCCGCGCCGGGGCCGTGATGCCCCGGGGGACGTCCCGGCAGGCGTCCGAGTGGGCGAGGCACGGTAGCGGACCCGGCCCGCGCGGGCGACGCTGGTGCCATGACGGAAGCGATCCCGTACGGCACCAGCGAGACCCGCGCCGGCGACGACGGCCCGGTCCACGTCCTGCACTACGTGCTCCATCTGCCGCACCCGGTGGTGCGGGTCTGGGCCGCCGTGGCGACCCCCGAGGGCCTGCCGCAGTGGCTGGCCGCCGCCGACCTGCTGGAACCCCGGATGGACGGCGCGGTGACGCTCCGTTGGCTGAACGCGGAGGAGAGCGTCGACGGGGCCGTGGTCTCGGGGCGGGTCACGGCCTGGGACCGGGAGGCCGTCGCCGAGTACACCGTCGAGACGCACGGCCGCATCCGCTTCCACATGGAGCCGGCCCCCGCCGACTCGCTCGCCACCGTGCTGCGCTTCACCAACGAGTTCTCCGGCCCGGACGGGCGGCGCCTCGACAACCTGGCCGGCTGGCACCAGCACTTCGAGTACCTGTCCGACGCGCTCGACGGCCGGCCCGCGGACTGGTCCGCCTGGACCCCGGAGCGCTTCGAGCAGCTCCGAGCGGAGTACGCCGCCCGCTCCTGACCGGTCGGGCCGGGACGGGGTCGGCGGGGATCAGCCGTCCTCGCCGATGTCCTCGTGCCACAGGTCCGGACGGTCTTCGACGAACTCCCGCATCAGCGCCGTGCACGCGGGATCGTCCAGGACCACGACCTCCACACCGTGCGCCGCCAGCCAGTCGTGGGCACCGTGGAACGTCTCCGCCTCGCCGACCACGACCCGGGAGATGCCGAACTGCCGCACCAGCCCGGCGCAGTACCAGCAGGGGGAGAGGGTGGTCACCATCGTCGTGCCCCGGTACGAGCGCTGACGCCCCGCCGCGCGGAACGCGTCCGTCTCGGCGTGCACCGAAGGATCGCCGTCCTGGACCCGGCGGTTGTGTCCGCGGCCCAGCAGCGAGCCGTCCGCCGCGTACAGCGCGGCCCCGATCGGGATGCCGCCCTCCGCGAGGCCGGCGCGCGCCTCCTCGAAGGCCGTGGACAGCCACCGCAATGCCAGATCCCGGTCCATGGTCCCGGCCCTCCCGTCGTCAGGACGTGCCCGGGTCCTCGT
This sequence comes from Streptomyces sp. WMMC940, assembly GCF_027460265.1. NCBI lineage: Bacteria > Bacillati > Actinomycetota > Actinomycetes > Kitasatosporales > Streptomycetaceae > Streptomyces > Streptomyces sp. WMMC940. Next base: position 3,131,313 of record NZ_JAPZBC010000001.1, on the reverse strand, counting down.
CGCGCTTCGGATCCTTCGCCCGGTCCCCGGGCTGCCCGGATCCGCCCTCGTCGTCGAGGGACTTCAGGAACTCGGGGTTGTCGTCGGGCGCCACCCAGCCGCCCCGCCGTGTCGAGCGGGGCGCGCCGCGGTCCTTTCCGGCGATCAGCCAGGAGATCGAACCGACGAGCGGGAAGAGCAGCACGAGGATCGCCCAGAGCGGCTTGGGGATGTGCCGGATCTCCTTCTCGTCCGTGGAGATGCAGTCGATGAAGGCGTAGATGCTGAGCGCCAGCGGCACCAAGAACATCAGCACCCGAAGCATTGGCGGCCCCCTGCGTGCGGAGAACGGGGCCGTGGAACGGCCCCCGTGACGAGTCCAGCGTAGCGAGTGGCCGATACTGGACGGCATGGCTTACGACGATCTTCGCTCGCTGCTCCGGGCACTGGAGCGCGAGGGCGACCTCAAGCGCATCAAGGCCGAAGTCGACCCGTACCTGGAGGTCGGGGAGATCGTCGACCGGGTCCAGAAGTCCGGCGGGCCCGCGCTGCTCTTCGAGAACGTACGCGGTTCGTCGATGCCCCTCGCGATGAACGTGTACGGTACCGACCGCCGGTTGCTGAAGGCGCTGGGGCTGAAGTCGTACGACGAGATCAGCACGAAGATCGGCGGACTGCTGAAGCCGGAGCTGCCGCACGGATTCGTCGGGGTGCGCGAGGCGTTCGGCAAGCTCGGGGCGATGACGCACGTGCCGCCGAAGAAGGTGAAGGACGCACCGGTGCAGGAGGTGGTCCTGCGCGGTGACGAGGTCGATCTGGACCGGCTGCCCGCGTTGTTCACCTGGCCCGACGACGGCGGGTCCTTCTTCAACCTGGGCCTCACCCACACCAAGGACCCTGACACCGGGGTGCGCAACCTCGGCCTCTACCGGCTCCAGCGCCACGACAAGCGCACCATCGGAATGCACTGGCAGATCCACAAGGACAGCCGCAACCACTACCAGGTGGCCGCGCGGCGGGGTGAGAAGCTGCCGGTCGCCATCGCGTTCGGCTGCCCGCCCGCCGTGACCTACGCGTCGACGGCGCCGCTCCCCGGGGACATCGACGAGTACCTGTTCGCGGGCTTCGTCCAGGGCAAGCGGATCGAGATGGTCGACTGCAAGACCGTGCCGCTCCAGGTGCCCGCGCAGGCGGAGGTCGTCCTGGAGGGCTGGCTGGAGCCGGGGAAGATGCTTCCCGAGGGCCCGTTCGGGGACCACACCGGCTTCTACACGCCGCAGGAGGACTTCCCGGCGCTGACGATCGACTGCGTGACGATGCGCAAGCGCCCCCTGCTCCAGTCGATCGTGGTGGGACGGCCCCCGACGGAGGACGGCCCGCTCGGCCGGGCGACGGAACGCTTCTTCCTCCCGCTGCTCAAGATCATCGTGCCGGACGTCGTGGACTACCACCTGCCCGAGTCGGGCGGCTTCCACAACTGCGCGATCGTCTCGATCGACAAGAAGTACCCGAAGCACGCCCAGAAGGTGATGCACGCCATCTGGGGGGCGCACATGATGTCGCTGACCAAGCTGATCGTCGTCGTGGACTCCGACTGCGACGTCCACGACCTGCACGAGGTCTCGTGGCGGGCGCTGGGCAACACCGACTACGCCCGCGACCTGACGGTCGTGGAGGGGCCCGTGGACCACCTCGACCACTCCTCCTACCAGCAGTTCTGGGGCGGCAAGGCGGGGATCGACGCGACGAGGAAGTGGCCCGAGGAGGGCTACACCCGGGACGGGGGATGGCCGGAGATGGTGCTCTCCGATCCGGACACGGCGGCGCTGGTCGACCGCCGGTGGAAGGAGTACGGCCTGTGAGCGCGTCCGCGGCGGCCGTACCGGGTCCCGGCCGGACCAAGGCGTTCCTGCGGCTGGTGATGATCGAGCACTCGGTCTTCGCGCTGCCGTTCGCGTACATCGCCGCCCTCACCGCGATGTTCGAGAGCGACGGGCGCGTCGACTGGGTCACGCTGCTGCTCGTCACGGTCGCCATGGTGGGCCTGCGGACGTTCGCCATGGCCTGCAACCGGATCATCGACCGGGAGATCGACGCCCGCAACCCGCGGACCGCCGGCCGCGAACTGGTGACCGGAGCGGTGTCGGTGCGGTCCGCCTGGATCGGGGCGGGCGTCGCCGTCGCGGTCTTCCTCGGCGCCGCGGCCCTGCTCAACCCGCTGTGCCTCGCGCTCGCGCCGGTCGCGGTCGTCCCGATGGTGGTCTACCCGTACGGGAAGCGCTTCACGAACTTCCCGCACGCGATCCTCGGCCTCGCCCAGGCCATGGGTCCCGTCGGCGCCTGGCTGGCGGTGACCGGGGCCTGGTCGTGGGACGCGGTGGTCCTCGGGCTGGCGGTCGGGGTGTGGATCGGGGGCTTCGACCTGATCTTCGCCTGCCAGGACGTGCAGGCCGACCGGGCCCAGGGTGTGAAGTCGGTCCCGGCCCGCTTCGGCATCCCGGCGGCCCTGTGGGGCGCCCGGGCCTGCCACGTCGTGACGATGGCCCTCTTCGTCTGGTACGCCCTCGCCACCGGCGCCGGGCCTTTCCTCTGGCTGGGTCTGGTGATCGTCGCGGTCGCGTTCGTCTACGAGCACACGATCGTGACGCCGCACGACCTGTCCCGGCTGAACCGCGCGTTCTTCACCGTCAACGGCTTCATCGGCATTGCCCTGTTCGTGTGCGCCCTGATCGATCTGAGCGTTCGGGGCCTCACCCCGTAGCTACCGTGCGGCCTACCATCGAGAGCATGGACAGGGAGGCCGATGTGACTGTCACCGTCTCGGAGATCGACCGTCTGCACTCGCAGCTCAGCCGGCTCGAGGGCATGTTCCCGGGCTACCGGACGGAGATCGTCGAGGGTGCCATCGTGATGAGTCCCGTCAAGCCGCACCACGCCAAGACGATCAGGGCGGTGTGGAACGCGCTGGAGGCCCAGCTCTCCGACGAGTGGGACTTCATCAGCGACGTCACGATCCCGTTCGACGACGCGAACGAGTTCTGCCCGGACCTCGCCGTCATCCCGAGGGCCGAGAGCGAGAAGAACCTGAGCGCCTACTCGCCCGACCTCATTGAACTCGCCGTCGAGGTGGTCTCGCCGGGCAGCGTCCGCAACGACTACGAGATCAAGGACCGGGCCTACGCGAGGCGCGGCATCCCCCACTACCTGGTCTTCGATCCCTACAAGGCTCACTGCCTCACGCTCTGGAATCCCGGCCCGGACGGCTATCTCGGCCGGGACACGCTCCCGTACGGCAAGACGGTGGTCGTGGAGACGGGCATCGGAAGGCTCACCCTGGACACGGGAGGACTCCCCGTGGATCCCGCGGCCCGGGCCTGACCGCGCCGTGCCCACGGTTCGTGCCCGGACCCGAGCGGGCTCCGTCAGGCCGTGATCGCGGTCGGCCTGCGGCGGCGGAACACGAAGGCCGCCACCACGCCCGCCACCAGTCCGATGAGGTGCCCCTGCCAGCTCACCCCCGTGTTGGCGGGGGAGAGACCCAGCAGGATCGAGCTGCCCCATATCGCGCCGACGAGCAGACCGACGCCGATGTCCAGGGGGCGCCGGTCCACGAAACCGCGGACCAGCAGATAGCCGAAGAGGCCGAAGACGAGACCGGACGCGCCCGCCGTGTTCGAGCCCGGCGGCGATATCAGCCAGACGCCGATGCCGTCGGCGATGATGATCAGCGCGGCGACGGCCAGGAACCGGCGGACGCCGCCGAGCGCGGCGAGGAAGCCGAAGACCAGCAGCGGGACCGTGTTCGACGCCAGATGGCCGAAGCCGAAGTGGAGGAAGGACGCCGGGACGACGTCGGCCAGCTCGCCGGGCTCGCGCGGTGTGATCCCGTATGTGTCGAGGCTGTGGCCCGTGGCGTGGTCGGCCACCTCCAGCGCCCACAGCAGAGCCACCCAGGCAAGCATCAGCTTGCCGGCCGCCTTCGCCCGGTCGGTCCGGCTCGGTTCGAGCGAGGCTGTCGACATCGTGGCCCCCTGTGATTCCCGCGTCTCCCCCCGGAAACGTCCGGGGCACCTGACTCAGTTCCGCCACCCGGTGGCCGGATAGGCTCAATCCCATGAACGACGCCAACCGCACCCCGTGGGTCGTCGGGGTCTCCGGGGCGTCCGGGACTCCCTACGCCGCAGCCGTACTGCGCGGGCTGCTCGACGCCGGTGAGAGCGTCGACCTGGTGGTGTCGAGGGCCTCGCGGCTCACCCTGCTCGACGAGACGGGGATCGCGTTCCGGGACGCGCACTGGCAGGACGATCTGCGCACCTGGCTGGAGCGCGGCGCGGACGGCAAGCCCGGGACCTTCCGGGTGGACGTGAGCGCGGTGCGCCACTGGCCGGCCGGTGACCTGGCCGCCGGACCGTCCTCGGGGTCGTACCCGGTGAAGGGGATGCTGATCGTGCCGGCGTCCACCGCCTGCGCAGCCGGCGTGGCGCTCGGGCTGTCCAAGGACCTGCTCCAGCGGGCGGCGAGCGTCACGCTCAAGGAGCGCCGGAGGCTCGTGGTGGCCGTGCGGGAGACCCCGCTGGGCGGCCAGACCCTGCGGCACCTGGTGGCGCTGGACGAGGCGGGCGCGGTGGTCCTGCCGGCGTCCCCCGCCTTCTACTCGGGAGCGACGCACATCCAGGACCTGGTGGACTTCGTGGCGGGACGGGCGCTGGACGCGGCGGGCGTCGCGCACGGCCTGTACCGCCGGTGGGAGGGAGAGCTGGGGGGCTCCAGGGCCGACTAGCCGACCGGCCGGCGAGGGGACCGGGCGGCCGGCGGGACCGGCCGTCCCCGTCCCGATCGTTCGGATACGCATGGGCAGTGCGGGGTGTTCACCCTGCATGCCTTGGATTTCACACGTAAAATTGCGGTAGCGATGAATAATGGAAGGCTCAGGCATATGGACGCCGTGGATAGGCAGCTCATCCAGGCCCTGCGTGAGAACGGCAGGGCCTCGTACGCCGAGCTCGGCCGGCTCGTGGGACTCTCCGGTCCCTCCGTGACCGACCGCATCAACCGCCTGGAGGCCGCAGGCGTCATCACCGGCTACCGGGCGACGGTCGACGCCGCCTCGCTCGGCCTCGGCGTCACCGCGCTGATCGGCATCTCCCTCTCCGACGCCGCGGACCACGAGGACGTGGCGCACCGGTTGCGCGACCTGGCGGAGATCGAGGACTGCTGGTTCATCGCGGGCGACGACTCGTACATGCTCAAGGTGCGCGCCAGCGACGTCGACGGTCTGGAGAAGACGATCCGCCGGTTGTCGGGGACGAAGGGCGTGTCGCGGACGCGCACCACCATCGTGCTGTCCACCAAGTGGGAGAACCGGGTGGGGGACCTGCCGGAGGAGGTCTGAGGGCCGTCCCGCGATCCCCGGCGGGTGCACGAGGACAGTCACGGCGTCTCGTTGCGTCCTCGAATCGCCCGAATACACCCGGTATGAGGACGACTCCCCGCCTTGCGGCGCACGGCATACGACGCCGCGCGCCGGTCCCCCGGGGATTGCGGGACGGCCCTTGGGCGTAACGTGGGTGTGGCCTCCGGCGATCCCGGAGGCGCTCCCGGGAAAAGGCCCCGGGACAAGCGCAGTACGAGGACATCTGGGAGGCGGCCGCATGGACGCGGGGCTCAAGCGCGAGCTGGAGGAGAAGGTCCGGGCCGGCGAGCGGCTGAGCCGCGAGGACGGCATCGCCCTGTACGAGTCGGACGACCTCGCCTGGCTGGGCGGCCTCGCGCACGAGGTCCGTACGCGCAAGAACGGTGATGTGGTCCACTTCAACGTCAACCGCCACCTCAACATGACGAACGTCTGCACCGCGTCGTGCGCGTACTGCTCGTTCCAGCGCAAGCCGGGCGAGAAGGACGCGTACACGATGCGCATCGAGGAGGCCGTCCGCCTCGCCAAGGCGATGGAGAGCGAGAACCTCACCGAGCTGCACATCGTCAACGGGCTCCACCCGAACCTCCCGTGGCGCTACTACCCCCGGTCGCTGCGCGAACTCAAGCAGGCGCTGCCGAACGTCTCGCTGAAGGCCTTCACCGCGACCGAGATCCACCACTTCGAGACCATCTCGGGGCTGACCGCCTCGGAGATCCTGGACGAACTCATCGACGCCGGGCTGGAGTCGCTGACCGGCGGCGGCGCCGAGATCTTCGACTGGGAGGTCCGTCAGCACATCGTGGACCACCGCACCCACTGGGAGGACTGGTCCCGGATCCACCGCCTCGCGCACGAGAAGGGCCTGAAGACCCCGTCCACGATGCTGTACGGGCACATCGAGGAGCCCCGCCACCGCGTGGACCACGTCCTGCGGCTGCGTGAACTGCAGGACGAGACCGGCGGTTTCCAGGTCTTCATCCCGCTGCGGTACCAGCACGACTTCGTCGACATGAAGGACGGCAAGGTCCGCAACCGGCTCCAGGCCCGCACGACGATGGCGACGGGCGCCGAGGCGCTGAAGACGTTCGCGGTCTCCCGACTGCTCTTCGACAACGTCCCCCACGTCAAGGTCTTCTGGGTGATGCACGGAGTGCAGACCGCGCAACTGGCGCTGCAGCACGGTGCGGACGACATGGACGGCTCGGTCGTCGAGTACAAGATCACCCACGACGCGGACAACTACGGCACGCCGAACAAGCTGACGCGCGACGATCTGCTGGAGCTCATCCGTGACGCCGGCTTCCGCCCGGTCGAGCGGAACACCCGCTACGAGGTCATCCGCGAGTACCCCGGCCCCGACGGCGACCGCCGCGAGTCTCCGCAGCCCATGCGCGTCTGACGCGCCCGCACCCGGCTCCGCACGCATCCGGCCCCGCGCGGGGCCGGAGTCGAGGCCGTCGAGCCCCGGTCCCACCCGCCCGCGAGGGCGTGCCCGGCCCTCTCCAGGGGCGCCCCGGGCAGGGGCCGGGGCGTTGTTATCGTCGGGTCATGGCTCTGGAATTCACGCTCGATCCGCCTGTCGACCCCGCGCTCCGCGACGGGATCCTGGCGCTGTGGACCGACGTGAGCAACGCCGACGGGGCCGTCGGGTTCGTACCGCCGGTGAGCACGGAGGACGTGCGCCCCGAACTGGTGCGGCACCTGGTGGCGATGGCCGAGGGGCGGTCGCGGCTGCTCGTCGGGCTCGACGAGGACGGGCAGGTCGCGGCCGCCGCGTTCCTCACGCTCAACGCGCACCGGCTGATGCGCCACTGGCTCTGGCTCTACACGGTGATGGTGCACCCGCGGCACCAGGGCAAGGGGTACGGACGGGACCTGCTCGCAGCGGCCGCGGGCGCCGCACGCGGCATGAGCGGGATCACCGCGATACGGCTCACCTGCCGCGGCGGTGCGGGACTGGAGCGGTTCTACGCCTCGTGCGGCTACAAGGAGGTCGGGCGGGTGCCCGACGCGATCCGCGTCTCCGACGGCGACTACCGCGACGACATCACGATGCTGCTCCCGCTGGTGTGATCTTCCCCGGGGCGCGGTCCGGGCCCGGCCTGCCGGAGCCGCCTGAAAGACCACGGTGGGGACGTGCTTCACTGGACGGGCGACTCAGTGAAGGAAAGGGGCCGTCGTGTCCGACAGCAAGACGAGCGCCACGCTCCGGTACACCCTCATGAGGCTCGGCGTCTTCGCCGGCTGCTTCCTCGTCCTGTGGGGGCTGGTGTACCTGCGCGTGCTGCCGCGCGGTCTGGGCGACTCCAACCTGCTGTGGGTGCTCGTCCTGTCCGTCCTGGTCTCGGCGCCGCTGAGCTTCGTCCTGCTGCGCAAGCAGCGCGAGGCGATGTCCGAGCAGATCGTCGCGAAGGTCGACCGGGCCAAGACCCGCCTGGAGGCCAACCGCACGCGCGAGGACGTCCAGTAACGCGCCACCGAGTCCGGTGGCTCCAACGGCGCGTGGCCTTCGTCACACCGACCTCCGCACACCTCGCCGCCCCGGCCGGGAGTACATGCTCCCGCGTCGGGGCGGTGCCGTTTCCGGACGCGCGATGGTGTGATCCCAGCCCAAAGTACGGCTTTGAGGATCTCAAAGTTCAAGTGTTAACGTGTGGGCCATGACGACAGCAGCGTGCCCCGAAACGGTCATGAGCCCCCCGCTCATGACGCGCCTGTGTGTCGACCCGCGCCTCCCCCGCGCATCCCGCCGCACTCGTGCCGGGGGCTCCCCCGGTATGTCCGCGGTCTGTTGCCGCTCGGTCTGACCCGGCATCACACAGCGGCTCCTCCCGAGCGAACGGGTGCCGCATCCTCGTCCCCCGCCTTTCCGATACGCCTCACCGGAGTGTGTCCGTGTCCGCGAACTCCGCGACGCCCACCCACACCAGCCGCATACCGAAGGTCCCGTTCTGGGCCCAGATAGCCGCCGGTCTGATCGCCGGCGTCCTGCTCGGCTGGCTGGCCCGGAGCCAGGACGTCACCTGGCTCCGCACGACCCTGGAGCAGGTCGGCGACATCTTCGTCCAGCTGCTGAAGCTGGCCGTCGCACCGCTCGTGTTCTTCGCGATCCTGGTGTCGATCACCAATCTGCGGAAGGTCAACAACGCCGCGCGGCTCGCCGGCCGCACCCTGCTGTGGTTCATGATCACCTCGTTGATCGCCGTGGCGATCGGCCTCGCGATCGGCCTGCTCACCAACCCCGGTGCGGGCACCGGCCTCACGCGGCAGGACGGCGAGAAGCCGGAGAAGGCCGGCTCCTGGATCGACTTCCTCACCGGCGTCGTCCCCACGGACGTCATCACGCCCTTCACCGAGCTGAATGTCCTTCAGATCGTCTTCATGGCCGCCGTCGCCGGTGTCGCCGCGCTCAAGCTCGGTGACCGCGCCCAGCCGATCCTCACCTTCAGCGAGTCCGTGCTGGAGCTGCTCCAGAAGGCCCTGTGGTGGGTCATCCGGCTCGCCCCGATCGGCACCGTCGGTCTCATCGGCCACGCGATCGCCGACTACGGCTGGGAGCTCATCGGCAAGTACGCGACCTTCACGGCCGACGTCTACATCGGCTGCGCGCTGGTCCTGTTCGGTGTGTACCCGCTGCTGCTGGCGACCGTCGCCAAGGTCAACCCGCTGCAGTTCTTCAAGGGCGCCTGGCCGGCCGTCCAGCTCGCCTTCGTCTCCCGCTCCTCGGTCGGCACCATGCCGGTCACCCAGAAGGTCACCGAACGCCTCGGAGTCCCGAGGGAGTACACCTCCTTCGCCGTGCCGTTCGGCGCGACGACCAAGATGGACGGCTGCGCCGCCATCTACCCGGCGCTCGCCGCGATCTTCATCGCGCAGATCTTCGACGTGCAGCTCGGCGTCCAGGACTACCTGCTCATCGCCTTTGTCTCGGTCGTCGGATCCGCCGCCACCGCGGGCCTCACGGGAGCGACGGTCATGCTGACGCTGACCCTCTCCACGCTGGGCCTACCGCTGGAGGGCGTGGGTCTGCTGATGGCGATCGACCCGATCCTGGACATGATCAGGACCGCGACGAACGTGGCGGGCCAGGCCGTGGTCCCGGTGATCGTCGCGGCCCGCGAGAAGATCCTCGACCGTGACGCGTACGACTCGGCCTCGTCCTCCCCGGTGGACGACGTCGAGGTGCGCGAGCCCGGGCGGAAGGCGGCCGTCCCCGCCGCCGCGTGACGCCGTCACCTCCTTGCCTGTGCCGGAGCCGCCACGGCGGGCGGTGGGGAACCCGTCGGCGGGCCGTGGGTGCGGAGCGTGACTGCCCGCCCTAGACTGGCAAGATCATCGTTTTCGTCCGGAAGCGGGAGATTCGCACCATGTCGAAGCGAGGCAACAAGCGGCGGGCCAGGAAGAAGAGGAAGGCGAACCACGGTAAGCGCCCCAACGCCTGACCGCCCCGACGCACCCGTCGACCGCGCCGATCCGGCGTGGTTCGCCCGAGGACCGGTCCGTGCACCGTGCGGACCGGTCCTCGGCGTTTTCGCCGGGCGGCGGGCCTTAGGCTTACCGAACAGTAGATCGGTGGGCAGGGCCTGGAGGACGTCTGACGTGGATGGTGCCGGTAGGAGCAAGCGGATGCCGCGTGTCATGCGGGAGCAGCAGATGCTCGACGCCGCGGTGCAGACCTTCGGGCAGCGGGGTTACCGCGCGGCGTCGATGGACGAGATCGCCGAGCTCGCGGGTGTGTCCAAACCGCTCGTCTACCTCTACCTGAATTCAAAGGAGGACCTCTTCACCGCCTGTATCCGCCGGGAGTCCGCGGCGCTGGTCGCGGCCGTGCGGGCGGCGGTCGACCCGGGGCTGCCGCCGGACCGGCAGCTGTGGGAGGGCCTCGCGGCCTTCTTCCGGCACACGGCCGAGCACCCGGACGCGTGGGCCGTGCTGCACCGGCAGGCCCGTACCCACGGTGAGCCGTTCGCCGCCGAGGTGGCGGTGATGCGGGACGAGATCGTGGCGTTCGTGACGGGGCTGATCGGAGAGGCGGCGCGCGGGACCCACGGGGAGGGCGAACTCGCAGGCAAGGACGTGGCGGGGCTCGCTCAGGCCCTTGTCGGTGCCGCGGAGTCGCTGGCCGGGTGGGCCAACGACACGCCTGACGTCTCCGCGAGGGACGCGGCGGCGACGCTGATGAACTTCGCGTGGGAGGGCCTGGGGAACCTCATGAAGGGCGAACGCTGGTCGCCGTCCGTTCGATGAGATGCCCCCGCCCTCCCGATGAGGTGTCCCAGGCCCTCGCGGCCGGTACCGCGCAGCTCGCCTCGCCGAGCTTCTCGCCTTCGTCGAGCTCCCTGCCCTCGCCGGGCGGGACGGACCCGGCCGCGGGCCGATCCCGATCTGCGCGGCAGGCGAACGGTGCGTGGCGGCGGTCCTGGGCGGCTCAGCTCCGGCGGACGCACCGCGGACGCCGGGCCCGGGTCGTCAGCCCCGCCGGAGCCGCCATTCCCGGAGGACCTCGTCCAGGTCGTACGGCCTGCGGCCGAGCGGCGGGCCCGGGGGCGGCATCAGGAGCATCGCGGTGATCTTCTCGTTGATCTCCGTGATGATCCGGCGCACCGCGGTCTCCGAAGGCGCGCGGTACGCCCTCTCCAGCGCGTCCTCGGCCTCCTTGCGCAGGGCGAGGGCGGGAGGCAGGACGGCGATGCCCTCCTTGTGCATCTTGCCCTTGACCCACCAGAGCTCGTCGTACGGCGCCAGGTCGTCGGGCAGGGGCTTGCCGAGGCCCGGCAGATCCTCGAACTCTCCGCGCTCGCGCGCGTCGCGGATCTGCTTGTCCACCCACGATTCGAAACTGACGCCCGGGGGCTTGCGCTCCGTCATGCCTCCCAGGGTACGGACGCGCCTGGCCGCAGGTCAGGGCTCTGGGACACTTGAACCGTGCTGATCAGAGAGGCGACCGCGCAGGACTGGGAACGGATATGGCCGTTCTGGCGCCGGATCGTGTCCGCCGGCGACACCTACGCCTGGGACCCGGACACCTCCGAGTCCGCGGCCCGCGCCCTGTGGATGGCGCCCTCCCACCGGGTGTTCGTGGCCGAGGACGAGGACGGCGCGGTGGTCGCGTCGGCGTATGTACGGCCCAACTACGGCGGCCCGGCCGCGCACATCGCCAACGCGGGCTTCATGGTGGCCCCGGAGCAGGCGGGACGGGGCGTGGGCCGGCGGCTGGCCGAGTACGTGATCGACCGCGCGCGGCGGGACGGCTACACCGGAATGGTCTTCAACGCGGTCGTGGAGACGAATCCCGCGACGCGCCTGTGGGAGGCGCTGGGTTTCCGCGTCGTGGGAACCGTGCCGGGCGCTTTCCGGCATCCGGAACACGGCGCGGTGGGGCTGAACATCATGTTCCGGGAGCTGTGAGCCGTCCGGCGACTCCCCTTTCGTTTCCCGTTCGCCGCTCCCCGTTCACCGCCTTTTCCCCGCGGGTTTCCGGTGCCTTGTTTCCGGTTCCGGGTTTCCGGCCGTCCGGGTGGGAGCAGCCCGGCCGACGGGTTCCGGAAAGGCAGGAGCCCCGTCCCGTACGCGATGTACGGGCGGGGCCCCTTGGGTACTGCTAAGTCGTGCGCGATCGCCGACCCGGGCGCATTAGGCCGGGGTGACGTTCTCCGCCTGCGGGCCCTTCGGACCCTGGGTGACGTCGAAGTTCACGACCTGGTTCTCCTCGAGGGAGCGGAAGCCGGTCGCGTTGATCGCGGAGTAGTGGACGAAGACATCCGGGCCGCCGCCGTCCTGGGCGATGAAGCCGAAGCCCTTTTCAGCGTTGAACCACTTCACGGTTCCGGTAGCCATAAGCCCTCCTTGGGCCAAAGGGTTGCCCTGCTCCAGAACCTGCAAACAAGTCTGAAAACTACAAAAGCCTGCGGGTCACATGCTCCGCAGGCTCTGCACTGCAAGGGAAACCAAACTGCAACTTGCGCTGAGCCTAGCACGCACGGTCTTGAGATGGGTAGAGGGAAAGATCACGTCACCCGGACGCTTGATGCCGCCTTGACATGCTGACGATCTGGGTGGGGGTGCCCCGGCCATTCGAAGGTGTGTCCCCGGGTCTAGCCTCACGATGTGGACAGTCACGCAGAACCCGCGGAACGCGCGGAACACGCCGAGAACGCCTCCGGCCACGACCGCCGCAGTCGGCCCCGCGTCGGTCACATCCAGTTCCTGAACTGCCTGCCCCTGTACTGGGGCCTCGCCCGCACCGGGACGCTCCTGGATCTCGAGCTCACGAAGGACACGCCGGAGAAGCTCTCCGAGCGGCTGGTCGTCGGTGATCTCGATATCGGCCCGATCACCCTCGTGGAATATCTGCGCAACGCCGACGATCTCGTCGCTTTCCCCGATATCGCGGTCGGCTGCGACGGTCCGGTGATGTCCTGCGTGATCGTCTCGCAGCTGCCGCTGGAGCAGTTGGGCGGGGCGCGGGTCGCCCTCGGGTCCACCTCCCGGACCTCGGTGCGCCTGGCGCAGCTGCTGCTCGCCGATCAGTACGGGGTGGCGCCCGACTACTACACCTGCCCGCCCGACCTGGGCGTGATGATGCAGGAGGCGGACGCGGCCGTGCTGATCGGCGACGCCGCGCTGCGCGCGTCGCTGCACGACGCGCCGAGGCTGGGGCTGCGGGTCCACGACCTGGGGCAGATGTGGAAGGACTGGACCGGTCTGCCGTTCGTCTTCGCGGTGTGGGCGGCCCGCAAGGACTACCTGCGGCGGGAGCCCCGGGTCGTGCGCAAGGTCCACGAGGCGTTCCTGGCCTCCCGGGACCTCTCCCTCCAGGAGGTCACGAAGGTCGCCGAGCAGGCGGCGCGCTGGGAGGCGTTCGACGCGGCACTGCTCGAGCGCTACTTCACGACCCTCGACTTCCGCTTCGGTCCCGAGCAGCTGGCCGGGGTCCGGGAGTTCGCCCGCAGGACAGGCCGGACGACGGGGTTCGCGCCGGACGTGGCGGTCGAACTGCTCGGCGTCTGAGCTCCGTGCCGGAGCCCGGACCCCTGGCGCGGGGAGGCTCCGTCCCGGAAGCCGGAAGCCGGAAGCCGGAAGCCGCAAGCCGGAAACGAGGACGCCGGCCGGGAAGGCCGGAGGCCGGGACGCCGGCGGGGAAGGCCGGTCGGCGGCGTCCCCGCATCCTCGCGGCCGTCCGGTGCGGGCCGTGGCGGGGCAGGTCAGGGTGTGGGGATGGGCCCCTGCATATGGCGGCTGATCCACTCGATCGACCCGTCACCCATGCCCTTCACATAGGTCCTGGCGTTGTGCCCGCCGTCCTGGATGACCTGCAACCGGGTCTTCACGGGGCCCTTGGTGTGGTCCCGGACGAAGGCCCGCACCTTCCGCAGCGCCGACTCCCTGGTCCCCGCCTGGAACGCCAGGTAGACGTCCGTGTCCTTGCCGCCCGGCTTCGCGCCGAGCGCCCTGGCGAGCCTCTCGGGGTCGTTCGCCGCCCGCTCCGATTCGTGCCCGGCCCACAGCGGGGAGTCCGGCACGATGTCGGGTCCGGAGGCGATCACCGCCTTGAACCGGTCGGGGTGCTTCAGCACCGACTTCAGTCCGACGAAGGCCCCCGAGGACGACCCCATGAACGCCCAGCCGTCCCGGGACGTGAACGTACGGAAATTGGCGCGGACGAAATCGGGAACGTCCTCGGTCATCCAGGTGCCCATCTTCGGCTGCCCGGGTATGTCACTGCCGTCGTAGTAGTACTTGTCATCCGGATTGAGCACCGGCATCACCACGATGAACGGAAGGCTCCTTCCCTCCTTCGACCAGCGACTGATGCTGCTCTGCAGCTTCAGATCGGTGCCCATCCAGTAATTGTTCGGGTAGCCGTTGCCGCCCGGGAGCGCGATCAGGACGGGGAAGCCGCTGTTCGCGTACTTCGGGTCGAAATACTGCTGCGGCGCCCACACCCAGACCTTTTCCGTGAATCCGGACTTTCTGCCGTGCAGTGTGGTGACGCCGATCCTGGTGCCGTCGTCGACGGTGTTCTGCGTGGTGAATTCGGCCTTCGGGCCGGTCGGCATCAGGGTCTTCGAGGCGGCCTCCGCGGCGGCCGCGCCGTCCCTGCCGGCGGGGACGGCGGACGGCCCGTCGAAGGTGACCGGCTCCCCCTCGGTCGAGCACCCCGACGCGAGCGCGACAGCGCAGAGGGCGACGGTGGCGACGAGCGCCTTGGACGGCCGTTTCATGGCGTACTCCGTTTGTGCGGTGATGGGTGCGCTTCATGGGGGTTGCAGGCGCGGTGGGTGCTTTACGACCAGGGAGATGCGGGCTCGGACCGATCGGTTGGTCCCGCACCCGGCCCGATCCCGGTGATCCGGACCCCGCGTGGGCCTACGCTGCTGGACGGAACGGACGTGCCCCGCAGGCCGCCGCGACAGGGGGAGGGAAGCGCATGCAGCCGTTGGAAGCCGGCGAACCGCGGACCATCGGCGCCTACCGGCTGCTGGGCAGGCTCGGCGCGGGCGGAATGGGCCGGGTCTATCTCGCCCGCAGTGAGGGCGGCCGTACGGTCGCGGTGAAGGTCGTCCATCCCCACTTCGCGCTCGACGAGCAGTTCCGGGCACGGTTCCGGCGCGAGGTGGAGGCGGCAAGACGGGTGGGAGGGGCCTGGACGGCTCCCGTCCTCGACGCCGACCCCGACGCGCCCGTGCCCTGGGTGGCCACCGGCTTCGTCGCCGGACCCGCACTCGGCGCGGCGGTGGCCGGGCACGGGCCGCTGCCCGAGCAGACGGTCCGGACCCTGGGCGCCGGGCTGGCGGAGGCGCTGGCCGCCGTCCACGCGGCCGGGCTCGTCCACCGCGACGTGAAGCCGTCCAACGTGCTGCTTACCCTGGACGGTCCCCGACTCATCGACTTCGGCATCGCCCGGGCCACCGACGGCACGGCGTCCCTCACCACGACCGGCGTCTCCGTCGGCTCCCCCGGCTACATGGCGCCCGAGCAGATCACCGGCGGGGGAGAGGTGACCGGCGCGGCGGACGTCTTCTCGCTCGGCGCGGTCCTCGCCTACGCGGCGACGGGTGCCGCACCGTTCCCCGGCGGTTCCTCGGCCGCACTGCTCTACAAGGTGGTCCACGAGGAGCCCGAACTGGGCTCGCTCACGGGTGAACTGCGGGAGCTCGTCGCGGGCTGCCTCGCCAAGGACCCGGTCGCCCGTCCGGAACCCACCGCGCTGGCCCGCCGGCTCGCCCCGGCCGGCGCCGGGGCGCTCGTGGCGGCGGGCTGGCTGCCCGGGCCGCTGGTGGAGCAGGTCAGCAGGACCGCGGTCCTGCTGCTCGACCTGGAGCCGGCGTCCGCCGAGGACCCGGTGGCCTCGGGGCCGGTGCCGTTCACCGGCCAGGCCCTGGGCGTGTTCGGTCCGCCGATCGACCCCGCGCCCGCCTCGCCGCCTCCCCGGCCGACGCCTCCCCCGCAGCGGGTGCCCGCGGACGCGAAGGCCGGCGGGCGTCTGTCCCTCTCGGTCACGACCCGCCGCGAGGGCGAGGGAGGCTCCCGCAAGGCCGGCTGCACCGTGGCCCTCGCCGTGGCCGGGGCGCTCGCCGCGGTGACCGTGGGCGCCGGGGTCCTGCTGGACCTCTTCCCCGGTGGTGGCGGCGGCCGCGACGACACCGCGGCCCGGCCGCCCGCGTCCTCGGAGACCGGCGCTCCCTCCGCCGGCGGGACGGGCCCGGCCGAGGTGCCGAAGACCTTCGCGGGCACCTGGGAGGGCAGCATTACGGCGGCCGGACTGCCCGCGGGCACGATGAAGGTCACCATCGAGCCCGGCGGGCGCACCGGGGAGCGGATCGGCACGGCCGAACAGACCGACATCCTGGGCAACTTCATCTGCGAGGACCTGCTGACCGCCACCCGCGCCGATGCCCGCACCCTGGTCGTCGACGCCCGGCGCGGGCCGCGCAGCAAGGGCATGTGCAGCGAGAGCACCCAGGGCCTGCGTCTCGAACTGAGCGGTGGGACGCTGCGTTACGTCTCGGCCGACGCCCGCGCGGGCAATCCGGTCGGCGACCTCACCCGCAGCGGCGGATGAGGGCGGGCCGCCCACCGGCATGCGCCAAGTCCCGGCGGAGGCCGGACCGGGCGTGCCGCCGAGGTGCCGCCGAGGGCAGGGCAGAGGGCCTGTCGTAGGCTGGCACGGTCCGGTAACGCCCTGTTCCACCACCGAAAGGTGACACCCCGGTGACCCAGAAGGCCGACCTCCAGTCCGTCCTGGACCGTGCCGCCGAGGGCGGGCGGATCACCCCCGAAGAGGCGCTCACCCTCTACCGCTCCGCTCCGCTGCACGCGCTGGGCGCCGCCGCGGACGCCGTGCGCCGCCGCCGCTACGCCGGTACCGAGCACATCGCGACGTACATCATCGAGCGCAACATCAATTACACCAACGTCTGCGTCACGGCTTGCAAGTTCTGCGCCTTCTACGCCCCGCCCAAGGACACCGCCAAGGGCTGGACCCGCGATCTCGACGACATCCTGCGGCGCTGCGCCGAGACGGTGGAGCTCGGGGGTACGCAGATCATGTTCCAGGGCGGTCACCACCCGGACTACGGCGTCGAGTACTACGAGAAGCACTTCGCCGCGATCAAGAAGGAGTTCCCGCAGCTGGTCATCCACTCCCTCGGCGCGTCCGAGGTGGAGCACATGGCCAGGATCTCGGGTGTGTCCGTGGAGGAGGCCGTCCGCCGCATCAGTGCGGCCGGTCTCGACTCCTTCGCGGGTGCCGGCGCCGAACTGCTGCCGGAGCGGCCGCGCAAGGCGATCGCCCCGCTGAAGGAGTCCGGCGAGCGCTGGCTGGAGATCATGGAGGCGGCGCACGGGCTCGGTGTGGAGTCGACGTCCACGATGCTGATGGGCACCGGCGAGACCAACGCCGAGCGTATCGAGCACCTGCGGATGATCCGCGACGTACAGGACCGGACGGGCGGCTTCCGGGCCTTCATCCCGTACACGTACCAGCCGGAGAACAACCACCTCAAGGGCCGGACCCAGGCGACGATCTTCGAGTACCTTCGGATGATCGCGATCGCCCGGCTCTTCTTCGACAACGTCGCCCACATCCAGGGCTCCTGGCTGACCACGGGCAAGGAGATCGGCCAGCTGTCGCTGCACTACGGCGCGGACGACCTGGGCTCGATCATGCTGGAGGAGAACGTGGTCTCCTCGGCGGGCGCCAGGCACCGCTCCAACCGGCAGGAGATCATCGACCTGATCCGCCGCGCCGACCGCGTCCCGGCCCAGCGCACGACGACGTACGAGCACATCGTGGTGCACGACGACCCGGCGAACGACCCGGCCGACGACCGCGTCGTGTCGCACATCTCGTCGACGGCGATCGAGGGCGGCACGGCGCACCCGGAACTGAAGCTGCTGAACGCCAACTGAGTGCGCCGTGCTGACGATTCACGCGGCGGACCTGCTGCTGCCCGGCGGTCCGGGAGCTCCCGTGCCGGGCGGCGCGGTCGCCGTCCGGGGGAGCGCGATCGCCGCCGTGGGCCCCTACGCCGAGGTGGCCGCCGCCCATCCGGGCGCCCGCGTGCGGCGCTGGCCCGGGGTGCTGACGCCGGGCCTGTGCAATCCGTACGGGCCTGAGCTGCTGGAACGGGCCTACCACCCCGACCCTCGTGAGGCCGGCGAGCTGGGCACCGAGCCGCTCACCGGCGCCGCGCTCGCCGCGCTGGAGATGACGGACGCCCGGTGGGGAGCCAGTGCGCGGCGCGGTGCGCAGCGGATGCTGGCGCGCGGAACGGTGGCGGTGGCCGGGGACCTCCGGCGCGGCGCGGTCCTCGACGCGGTGACCCGGGTCGGGCTCAGCTGCGAGGAGCGCTTCACGGAGCCGGAAGGACCGCCGTCCCTGGATCCGTTCGCGGACCGCCCCGTGGCTGAGGCGTTCCTGGTGCCGCTGGGTCCCGAGGGCGCCGACGCGGACTTCGCCGTCTTCGACGTGCCGGTGATCGGCGACCCGTACCGCGTGCTGCGCGAGCACGGCGCCCGCACCTGCGTCGCCACCGTCCTCCGCGGCCGGTTGGTGCACCGGCGGCGCTAGGGCGTGCTTCGACAGTCCCGTCTGGGCGGGGGCGGACGGCGCTGTTTTCGGCACACGCCCAGGGCCGCACAGGCGACGTGCCCCCGTCGCGACGCCCGGCACGGCTACCCGGCGCGTCGCCGAATCGACCGAGCGGGCCCACTGCGAGGTCGATCCGGCGCCTTGCGAACCTTCCCCCGGCCCGGAGGGCCTGGGGAGACCCCGTGCGCCGGACGACGCTCCTCGACGGGCGGACCTCGCCCTGCTCGGCGCCGGGCCGGTTCCGGAACCCACCGGCACGCCCCCGCCGGGCCCGCCGCGGTGTGCCTGAGACAATGGCCGGCGTACCGTCCGCACCCGACACTGCGAGGCCGAAAGCCAGTGACCCGCGCTTCCCTGGACAAGCAGCCGCACGAAGTCGCGTCGATGTTCGACGATGTCGCGGCGAACTACGACCTCACCAACGACGTGCTCTCGCTCGGCCAGGACCGGCGCTGGCGCCGGGAGGTCGCCCGGGCGGTCGGGGCACGGCCCGCCGAGCGCGTCCTCGACCTGGCGGCCGGGACCGGCACGTCCTCGCTGCCCTTCACCCGCACCGGCGCGTACGTCGTGCCCTGCGACTTCTCGCTCGGCATGCTGCGCGAGGGCAAGAGGCGGCACCCGTGGCTGCCGCTGACCGCCGGCGACGCGACGGCGCTCCCCTTCCGGGACGACTCCTTCGACGCCGTGACGATCAGCTTCGGGCTTCGGAACGTCCAGGACACCGACCGGGCCCTGCGGGAGCTGTACCGCGTGACGAAGCCGGGCGGCCGCGTGGTCATCTGCGAGTTCTCGCACCCGACGTGGGCGCCGTTCCGGACCGCGTACGAGGAGTACCTGATGCGGGCTCTGCCGCCGGTCGCCCGCGCGGTCTCGTCCAACCCCGACGCGTACGTCTACCTCGCCGAGTCGATCCGGTCCTGGCCCGAGCAGGCGGACCTCGCCGGGATGCTCCAGAAGGCCGGCTGGTCGAAGGTGGCCTGGCGCAATCTGAGCGGCGGGATCGTCGCGCTGCACCGCGGCACCAAGTCCCAGTAAGTCTCCGGGGACCGCACCATGGACTACCAGGCGATCCTCGAGCGGATCGAGCAGGACGTCGCCCCGCTGGTCGGCGGCGGCACCCCGGCCGAGTACATCCCGGCCCTGGCCGCCGTCGACCCGGGGCACTTCGGCATGGCCATCGCCGACCTCGACGGAAAGGTCCACGGCGTCGGCGACTGGGAGCGGCCCTTCTCCACCCAGTCGGTCACCAAGGTCTTCGCCCTGGCCCTCGCGCTCTCCCTGGGCGGCGACAGCCTCTGGGAGCACGTGGGCCGGGAGCCCTCCGGCAATCCGTTCAACTCCCTGGTGCAGCTTGAGTACGAGAACGGCATTCCACGCAATCCGTTCATCAACGCCGGGGCCCTCGTCGTCACCGACCGGCTGCTGACCCTGACCGGCGACGCGAGCAGCGAGGTGCTGGAGTTCCTGCGACAGGAGAGCGGCAACCCCGACCTGGCCTTCGACCCGGAGGTCGCCGGGTCCGAGTCCGCGCACGGTGACCGCAATGCCGCGCTGGCCCACTTCATGGCCTCGTACGGCAACATCGCCAATTCCGTTCCGGCGCTGCTCGACCACTACTTCTGGCAGTGCTCGATCGAGATGAACTGCGCCGATCTCGCCCGTGCGGCCCGTTTCCTGGCCCGTCACGGACTGCGGGCCGACGGCAGCCGGCTGCTGACCCGCAGCGAGGCGAAGCAGATCAACGCGGTGATGCTCACCTGCGGTACCTACGACGCCGCGGGCGAGTTCGCCTACCGGGTCGGGCTGCCCGGCAAGAGCGGGGTCGGCGGCGGGATCGTGGCGGTCGTGCCGGGGCGGTGCACGCTGTGCGTGTGGAGCCCGGGGCTGGACGGGCAGGGGAATTCGGTGGCCGGCGTGGCGGCGCTGGACCGATTCACGACGCTGACCGGGCTGTCGGTGTTCTGACCGTACGGGAGCGCGGCGCGAGCGGTCGCCGGTCCCGCCCGCGAGGGGCAACCGCTGTGTGGGGAAAGCGCGTTGACGGGAACCGGACGGCGGGCTAGACGGGTCGTTCACACCGGCCGTATCCGATCTCCCCCTGGAGCTCCCCTTGGCGTCGAACTGCCCTTACTGCGGGAACACCTCCCCGGCCGAGGCGCGCTTCTGCATGACGTGCGGACGGGAGCGCCCGCAGCCCGCGGCGGCCTCGTACAGCCCCACCTGGGTGGGCCCCGGGGCTCCGCCCCCGGCCGTGCCGCCCGCCGCGGGTCCGGGGCGCAGCCGCGCGCTCGTGTGGGGCGGGACCCTGACGGCGGCACTCGTGCTCGACGCGGGCAGCACCGCGGGCGTGCTGCTGCTCGGGGACGGGGGTTCCGGGCCCGGACCGGGGGACCGGCCCGCGGCGGCCGTCCCGGCGCGACCCTCACCGGCCGCCACGACCCCCACGGACGCACCGCTCGCCGGCCCCGAGCCCGCCCGGACGTCTCCGCCCGCCGCCGCACCGGCCCGGACCGGGGGACCGGCCCGCACCGGCGCGCCGGGCGGCGGCGACGCCGGTGTGCCCGAGGGCTTCAAGCGCGTGAACGACCCGGCCGGCTTCTCCTTCGCGATCCCGTCCGTCTGGTACCGCCAAAAGGAGGTGAACGGGCAGATCACCTACGCCGGTTCCACGGGGATGTCCCACATCCTCGTCGGCGTGGTCCGGTCCGCCCCCTACACCTCCCTGGAGAACCTCACCGCAATCGAGGCCAGGTCCCGTTCGAAGAACGCCGACTACCGGCGGCTGCGGCTGGAGACGAACACCTTCCACGGACGCCCCGGGGCGGTCTGGGAGTACACCTACACGCACGCCGAGTCGGGCGAGACGATCCACGGCGTCGACCAGTCGTACATCGCCGAGGACGGCACCGAGTACGCGATCTACTTCACGGAACGCGACCTGTACTGGGCGGACACCGCGCACGTCTTCGAGACGGCCCTGTCGACCTGGACCGCGGACCCGGCGTTCGCTACAGGGTGAGCCGGAAGCAGAGCCCCTTGCGTTCGGAGTCCGGGACGGCGTACGTCTCGGAGAGCTCCATGCCCAGGCGCCGGGTCACGGCGATCGACCGCTGGTTGCGGGAGTCGACCATCGCGACCACGGAGGGAACGCCGGCCGCGCGCAGCCGGTCCAGGGTCGTCCGGGCGGCGGCGGTCGCGTAGCCGCGGCCCCAGTACGGCCGCGCGAGGCGCCATCCGATCTCGATCTCGCCGACCGGGCCGAACGACTCGTGCGGCCAGGGTTGCGCGCCCGTGAAGCCGAAGACCTCGCCCGCCTCGTCGAACAGCGTCCACAGGCAGAAGCCCCGTTCCGCGTCGTGCCGCCGCTGCCGCGCGGTGAGCTCCTCGTACACGGACACCTCGGCGGACCTGCCCCCGTGGAACTCCATCACCTCGGGGTCGTCGAAGACGCGGTGCCAGGCGAACGCGTCCTCCTCGGTGGGCACACGGAGTTGTACGACGGGGAGAGACGCTGCGGTCATCGCGGGGGAGCCCTTCGGTCGCCGGTCGGTACGCCCCATAGACTGCACATGACCTGTGCCGCACGGCACGCGAATTCGAGTCTTCGGGAGAACCCGCCGTGACCGAGACGACCCCCTCCGAGCACACCGCAGATGTGATCGTCGTCGGGGCAGGCCCGGCCGGTTCGACGACCGCCTACCACCTGGCCAAGTCCGGCCTGGACGTACTGCTGCTGGAGAAGACGGCGTTCCCCCGCGAGAAGGTCTGCGGCGACGGGCTCACGCCCCGCGCCACCAAGCAGCTGGTCGCCATGGGCATCGACGTCTCCGAGGAGGCCGGCTGGCTGCGCAACAAGGGCCTGCGGATCATCGGCGGCGGTGTCCGGCTGCAGCTGGACTGGCCGGAGCTGGCCAGCTACCCGGACTACGGACTCGTCCGCAAGCGGGACGACTTCGACGAGCAGTTGGCGCGGCAGGCGCAGAAGGCCGGCGCGCGGCTGTACGAGCGCTGCAATGTCGGCGCGCCCGTCATCGACGACCGGACCGGCCGGATCACCGGCGTCCACGCCAAGCTCGGTGAGGAGAAGCGGGAGGTGACCTTCCACGCCCCACTGGTCGTCGCCGCCGACGGCAACTCCTCCCGGATCTCCCTCGCCATGGGACTGCACCGGCGTGAGGACCGCCCCATGGGCGTCGCCGTCCGCACGTACTTCACCAGCCCGCGGCACGACGACGACTACCTGGAGTCCTGGCTGGAGCTGTGGGACCGCCGCGGTCCCGGGGAGGACCGGCTGCTGCCCGGCTACGGCTGGATCTTCGGCATGGGCGACGGCACCTCCAACGTCGGTCTCGGGGTCCTGAACACCTCGGCTTCCTTCAAGGAGCTCGACTGGCGCGAGGTCCTGAAGGCCTGGTGCGCCTCGATGCCGGAGGACTGGGGCTATGTGCCCGACAACATGACCGGCCCGATCCGCGGCGCCGCGCTTCCCATGGCCTTCAACCGGCAGCCGCACTACACCAGGGGCCTGCTGCTCGTCGGCGACGCGGGCGGTCTGGTCAACCCGTTCAACGGCGAGGGCATCGCCTACGCCATGGAGTCCGGCCAGATCGTCGCCGACGTCATCGTCCAGGCCCACGCCCGGGCCACCCCCGCCCAGCGGGAACTGGCCCTGCACAACTACCCGAAGGTCCTGAAGGACACCTACGGCGGCTACTACACGCTGGGCCGGGCGTTCGTGAAGCTCATCGGCAATCCGAAGGTCATGAAGATCGCCACGCAGCGGGGATTGACGCACCCGCTGCTGATGAAGTTCACGCTGAAGATGCTGGCGAACCTCACCGACCCGTCCGGCGGCGACGCGATGGACCGGATCATCAACGGTCTCTCGAAGGTGGCTCCGAAGGCCTGACCCGCGAAGCCCGGAGAAGGGCGGGTGCCCGGCTCTCCGGAGCCGGGCACCCGCCCTCCGGCCCTTTTCCGGGCCACCGGCCCCGGCCGCCCTCCGGAGGGGCCCCGAGGGCCGTCCGGAGGGACGACGAAAGGGCCACCGTCCCCCCTGGACGGGGGGACGGTGGCCTCGTGCGGCTGCGGCCCGTAACGAACCGGGCGTACCGGGAGAACTGCTGCGAGAACGGCTCAGAGGACGCGAACGGCGCCGCTCGCCGGGTAGCCCGACAGCTCCTGGATGACGACGCCCTTGCTCGGGTTGGCGGCGTCGAGGTACTTGCCGTCGCCGATGTAGACACCCGTGTGGTACGCGGAACCGGCGCCGCCCCAGTAGAGGATGTCGCCGACCTGGAGGTTGTCCAGGGAGACCTGGGTGCCGGCCACCGACTGGTCCTGGGAGACGCGCGGCAGGTCGATGCCGACCTGGCGGAAGGCGGCCTGGACGAGGCTGGAGCAGTCCCACGAGTTGGGGCCGGTGGCGCCCATGACGTAGGCGTCGCCGAGCTGCGCCTTGAGGAAGGCGACGACGGTGGCGGCGGAGCCGGACGCGTTGGAGGCGCTCTGCGAGGCGCTGGAGAGGGTGGTGCGCTCGGCGGACCGGGAGGAACGCTCCTCGACCGCGGCACGGGCGGCCTCCTCGGCCTTCCGCTCGGCCTCCGCCTTGCGGTCGGCCTCGGCCTTGGCCTTCTTCGCGGCCTTGGCGGCCTTGGCCGCGGCGGCGTTCTCCTGGGTCTGCAGATCGAGGTCCAGGGCCGCCTGCTGGGTCGCCTCGGCGGAGAGGGCGACCGCGCCGGCGAGCTCCGGGGTGTCGAAGGTGAGCGCGGGCATCTCGATGGTCTCGGTCACCGGCTCGGCGTTCGCCGGCCCGGCGCTTCCGGCCACCGCGATGGTGCTGAGGACGCCACCGGCAACTCCGGCGCGCAGCGCGAGCTTCGAGGAGCTGCGGCGGGGCTTCCGGTGGCTACGTATGTGAGCGGTGTGGGACATGGGTACAACCGCTATCAGGGCTCCGCGGTTCCCTTCAAGAAACGTGGCTTCCACCACAGTTGCCGCCACGGGTGCCCGAATACGCCTGTGTGCCGCCTTTATTGACGCCGTAACGGGCAAAACGGGCAGTCGCGATCAGGGCTGTGATCACGGTCTTTCATAAAAAGGTCCGTATTGCCCGCCGCTTACCACCCCTTCACACCGATGGCCAAGCCCCGGGTTTTCGGGCGGCGGCCCGAGTGGCGCAGGTCACAGAATGATCACCGTCGGCGACCTTCGGGGTGCTCGTGAACATGTGCACGCGTCCACCTCCGTACGTCTCGCCCCTCGCGTGAGTGAAGGCCGTCCTTTACCACTCGGTCCGGTCCATCGCCAATTTGCCTGGACGGCGTCGCCCCTGCTAGTGACTCCGCCCTCTGACCAGCGGAAACGGTCAAAATGGTCACCTTTTGTAGCCGCTCGTGCGCTTCCCGTATGAAGATCACCGCTCATCCGACTTCATGATCCTTCGTCAGGTGGTGGAGATCACAAAGTCGTTGCCGCACCCCGTGTCGCAGATCACAGACCGGCGGGCATAGGATGCGGAGCAGTCGGGCTTGTGAACTGCCTCACATGAGCATGATCTTCGCGGGGCGGCGAGGCGAGTCCCGGTGCGGTCCAACGGTCAAGGACGACTGGAAGGAGCGAGGAGCGTGAATGCCTACGCGCCCATCCTCGTGCTCGGCGCCCTAGGGGCAGGCTTTGCGATCTTCTCCGTGGTCATGGCCACGCTCGTCGGCCCGAAGCGCTACAACCGCGCGAAGCTCGAGGCCTACGAGTGCGGTATCGAGCCGACGCCGACGCCGGCCGGAGGGGGCCGCTTCCCGATCAAGTACTACCTGACGGCGATGCTCTTCATCATCTTCGATATCGAGATCGTCTTCCTCTATCCATGGGCCGTCACGTTCGACGCCCTGGGGATCTTCGGGCTCGTGGAGATGCTGCTCTTCGTGCTCACCGTCTTCGTCGCCTACGCCTACGTCTGGCGGCGCGGCGGCCTGGAATGGGACTGAGGGGCTGAGGAGCAATGGGACTCGAAGAGAAGCTGCCGAGCGGCTTTCTGCTGACCACCGTCGAGCAGGCCGCGGGCTGGGTGCGCAAGGCGTCCGTCTTCCCCGCGACCTTCGGCCTCGCCTGCTGTGCCATCGAGATGATGACGACCGGCGCCGGCCGCTACGACCTGGCCCGCTTCGGCATGGAGGTCTTCCGCGGCTCACCCCGGCAGGCCGACCTGATGATCGTGGCCGGGCGAGTGAGCCAGAAGATGGCGCCCGTCCTGCGGCAGGTCTACGACCAGATGCCGAATCCCAAGTGGGTGATCTCCATGGGTGTTTGCGCGTCCTCGGGCGGAATGTTCAATAATTACGCGATTGTGCAGGGTGTTGACCACATTGTTCCCGTTGACATCTATCTGCCCGGCTGCCCCCCTCGGCCGGAGATGCTGATGGACGCCATCCTCAAGCTCCACCAGAAGATCCAGAGCTCGAAGCTCGGGGTGAACGCGGAGGAAGCGGCCCGCGAGGCGGAGGAAGCGGCACTCAAGGCGCTCCCGACGATCGAGATGAAGGGGCTGCTCCGGTGAGCGGCGCGCACACGGCCGCCGCGCCGCAGACGACCAAACCCGCACCCCTGTCCCGTGCGGGCGGGGAAGCGATCAAGGGGGTCCACCAGTGACCGACCAGCCGAACCCGGAGAAGGAGCTCTCCGAGCAGAACCTGCCGGGTCAGCGCGGTGAGCACGGCGAGGAGATCCGCGTCCAGCGCGGCATGTTCGGTGCCGGCGACGGCGGCGACACCTCCGGCTACGGCGGACTCGTCCGCTCCGTCCGGCTGCCCGGTGCCGCGACCCGCCCCTACGGCGGCTGGTTCGACGAGGTCGCCGACGAGCTCGAGGGCGCTCTGGAGGAACAGGACCTCGTCCCGGAGAACGCGATCGAGAAGACCGTCGTCGACCGCGACGAGCTCACCTTCCACATCGCGCGCGAGCACCTCGTCCGGGTCGCCAGGACGCTGCGCGACGACCCGGCGCTCCGCTTCGAGCTGTGCACGGGGGTCAGCGGCGTCCACTATCCCGGTGACCAGGGGCGCGAGCTGCACGCCGTCTACCACCTGCGCTCGCTCACCCACGGCCGGCTGATCCGGCTGGAGGTCAGCGCCCCGGACACCGACCCGCACGTCCCGTCGCTCGTCGAGGTCTATCCGACCAACGACTGGCACGAGCGCGAGACCTACGACTTCTTCGGTCTGGTCTTCGACGGCCACCCCGCCCTCACCCGGATCATGATGCCGGACGACTGGCAGGGCTTCCCGCAGCGCAAGGACTACCCCCTCGGCGGCATCCCCGTCGAGTACAAGGGCGCCCAGATCCCGGCTCCGGACCAGCGGAGGTCGTACTCGTGACCACCCCATCTGCATCCGCACGCGAGACCACCGAAGGCACCGTCTACACGGTCACCGGCGGTGACTGGGACGAGGTCGCCCAGACCGCGGCCAAGGCGGACGACGAGCGCATCGTCGTCAACATGGGCCCCCAGCACCCGTCCACCCACGGTGTGCTCCGGCTGATCCTGGAGATCGACGGCGAGACCGTGACCGAGGCCCGCTGCGGCATCGGCTACCTGCACACCGGCATCGAGAAGAACCTCGAGTACCGCACGTGGACGCAGGGCACCACGTTCGTCACGCGCATGGACTACCTCACACCGTTCTTCAACGAGACGGCGTACTGCCTCGCGGTGGAGAAGCTCCTCGGCATCGAGGACCAGATCCCGGACCGCGCGTCGGTCATCCGCGTGCTCCTGATGGAGCTGAACCGGCTCTCCTCCCACCTGGTGTGCATCGCCACCGGCGGCATGGAGCTGGGCGCGACCACGATCATGATCTACGGATTCCGTGATCGTGAACTCATTCTCGACATCTACGAACTGATCACCGGCCTGCGGATGAACCACGCGTACATCCGCCCCGGGGGCCTGGCCCAGGAACTGCCCCCGGGCGCGGTGGACCAGATCCGCGAGTTCGTGAAGACGATGAAGAAGAACCTTCCCGAGTACGACAAGCTCGCCACCGGGAACCCCATCTTCAAGGCCCGGATGCAGGACATCGGCTACCTCGACCTCGCCGGCTGCATGGCACTCGGCGCGACGGGCCCGATCCTGCGTTCCACCGGCCTCCCGCACGACCTGCGCAAGACCGATCCGTACTGCGGGTACGAGGACTACGAGTTCGACGTCCCGACCGCGGACACCTGCGACGCCTACGGCCGCTTCCTCATCCGGCTGGAGGAGATGCGGCAGTCGCTGCGGATCGTCGAGCAGTGCCTGGACCGGCTCGCACCCGGCCCGGTGATGGTCGAGGACAAGAAGATCGCCTGGCCCGCGCAGCTCGCGCTCGGCCCGGACGGCCTCGGCAACTCCCTCGACCACATCAAGAAGATCATGGGCACCTCCATGGAGGCCCTGATCCACCACTTCAAGCTGGTGACGGAGGGCTTCCGGGTCCCCGCCGGGCAGGCGTACGCGGCCGTCGAATCCCCCAAGGGCGAGCTCGGCGTCCATGTCGTCTCGGACGGCGGCACCCGCCCCTACCGGGTCCACTTCCGCGACCCGTCCTTCACCAATCTGCAGGCCATGGCGGCGATGTGCGAGGGCGGCCAGGTCGCCGACGTGATCGTCGCCGTCGCGTCCATCGACCCCGTGATGGGAGGCGTCGACCGGTGACAGACGTATCGCTCGGCATGCCCCAGCTCCCCGCCCCCGACTACCCGGCGGAGGTGCGTACGAGGCTGGAGGCGGACGCCCGGCAGATCATCGGCCGCTACCCGGACAGCCGGTCCGCGCTGCTGCCGCTGCTGCACCTCGTGCAGTCGGAGGAGGGCCACGTCACCCGCACCGGCATGCGGTTCTGCGCGGAGGTCCTGGAACTCACGACGGCCGAGGTCACCGCGGTCGCGACCTTCTACTCGATGTACCGCCGCAAGCCGTCCGGCGACTACCAGGTCGGCGTCTGCACCAACACCCTCTGCGCCGTGATGGGCGGCGACGCGATCTTCGACGGCCTCAAGGAGCACCTCGGCGTCGGCAACGGCGAGACCACCGAGGACGGCAAGATCACCCTCGAGCACATCGAGTGCAACGCGGCCTGCGACTTCGCTCCCGTCGTGATGGTCAACTGGGAGTTCTTCGACAACCAGACCCCCGAGTCGGCCCGCCGTCTCGTCGACGACCTGAGGGCCGGACGGAGCGTCGAACCCACCCGCGGCGCCCCGCTGTGCACGTTCAAGGAGACCGCCCGCATCCTGGCCGGCTTCCCCGACGAGCGCCCCGGAGCCGTCGAGGCCACCGGCGGTGCCGGCCCCGCCTCCCTCGTCGGCCTCCGGCTGGCCAAGGGCGAGGCCCCCCAGCCGCGGGTCGTCCACCCGCGCGTCGCCGCTCCGCAGGACGAGCCCCCGGGCGAGCACCTCAGCTCGCACGACGCACCACAGGACACGTCGGCGTCCGACCCGGCCCACCCGGCCGGCCCGGTTTCCGAGGAGGGGGAGTGATGACCGTGTCCACCGAGTACGGGCCGGAGGCCGGCGGCGGGACCAGCCCCGAGAAGCTGCTCGTGCCCGTCCTTTCCGCCTTCTGGGACCAGCCCGAGTCCTGGACCCTGGAGACCTACCGCGAGCACGAGGGCTACGAGGGACTGCGCAAGGCCCTCGCCATGGCCCCCGACGACCTGATCGCGTACGTGAAGGACTCCGGGCTGCGCGGCCGCGGCGGCGCCGGCTTCCCCACCGGGATGAAGTGGCAGTTCATCCCGCAGGGCGACGGCAAGCCCCACTACCTCGTCGTCAACGCCGACGAGTCGGAGCCGGGCACCTGCAAGGACATCCCGCTCCTCTTCGCCAACCCCCACTCCCTCATCGAGGGCATCGTGATCGCCTGCTACGCGATCCGCTCCGGCCACGCCTTCGTCTATCTGCGCGGTGAGGTCGTCCCCGTACTGCGCAGGCTGCACGAGGCCGTCCGCGAGGCGTACGACGCCGGATACCTCGGCAAGAACATCCTCGGCAGCGGACTCGACGTCGAACTCACCGTGCACGCCGGCGCCGGCGCGTACATCTGCGGCGAGGAGACCGCCCTGCTGGACTCCCTGGAGGGCCGGCGCGGGCAGCCCCGGCTGCGACCGCCCTTCCCCGCGGTCGCCGGTCTGTACGCCTGCCCCACCGTGGTGAACAACGTCGAGTCCATCGCTTCCGTTCCCGCGATCCTCAACAAGGGCAAGGAATGGTTCCGTTCGATGGGCAGCGAGAAGTCCCCCGGCTTCACGCTGTACTCGCTGAGCGGCCACGTCGCCCGTCCCGGCCAGTACGAGGCCCCGCTCGGGATCACCCTGCGCCAGCTGCTCGACATGGGCGGCGGCATGCGCCCGGGCCACCGGCTGAAGTTCTGGACGCCCGGCGGCTCCTCCACCCCGATGTTCACCGACGAGCACCTCGACGTGCCGCTGGACTACGAGGGCGTGGGCGCCGCCGGTTCCATGCTCGGCACCAAGGCGCTCCAGTGCTTCGACGAGACGACCTGCGTGGTCCGGGCCGTGACCCGCTGGACCGAGTTCTACGCCCACGAGTCCTGCGGCAAGTGCACGCCCTGCCGCGAGGGCACCTACTGGCTGGTCCAGCTGCTGCGCGACATCGAGGCGGGCAAGGGCTCGACGGAGGACCTCGACAAGCTGAACGACATCGCCGACAACATCAACGGCAAGTCGTTCTGCGCCCTCGGTGACGGCGCCGCGGCGCCGATCTTCTCCTCGCTGAAGTACTTCCGCGACGAGTACGAGCAGCACATCACCGGCCGGGGCTGCCCCTTCGACCCCGCGAAGTCCACGGCCTGGGCCGTGTCGAACCTGGAGGTGGACGCATGACCGTCACCACGTCCGCCGCGAACGCCGGCGGCGGGAGCGCCGCGGTCCCGCCGGAGGACCTGGTCACGCTGACCATCGACGGTGTCGAGATCTCCGTGCCGAAGGGCACCCTGGTCATCCGGGCCGCCGAGCAGCTCGGCATCGAGATCCCCCGGTTCTGCGACCACCCGCTCCTCGACCCGGCCGGCGCCTGCCGGCAGTGCATCGTCGAGGTCGAGGGCCAGCGCAAGCCGATGGCCTCCTGCACCATCACCTGCACCGACGGCATGGTCGTCAGGTCGCAGCTCACCTCGCCCGTCGCCGAGAAGGCGCAGAAGGGCGTGATGGAGCTGCTGCTCATCAACCACCCGCTCGACTGCCCGGTCTGCGACAAGGGCGGCGAGTGCCCGCTGCAGAACCAGGCCGTCTCGCACGGCCAGGCCGAGTCCCGCTTCGAGGGCAGGAAGCGGACGTACGAGAAGCCGGTCAACATCTCCACCCAGGTGCTGCTCGACCGCGAGCGGTGCGTGCTCTGCGCGCGCTGCACCCGCTTCTCCAACCAGATCGCCGGCGACCCGATGATCGAACTCCTGGAGCGGGGTGCGCTCCAGCAGGTCGGCACGGGCGAGGGCGACCCCTTCGAGTCCTACTTCTCCGGGAACACCATCCAGATCTGCCCGGTCGGCGCGCTGACCTCGGCGGCCTACCGGTTCCGCTCCCGGCCCTTCGACCTCGTCTCGTCGCCGTCCGTCTGCGAGCACTGCGCGGGCGGCTGCGCGACCCGCACCGACCACCGGCGCGGAAAGGTCATGCGGCGGCTCGCCGCCGAGGACCCCGAGGTCAACGAGGAGTGGATCTGCGACAAGGGGCGGTTCGCCTTCCGCTACGCCCAGCAGCGCGACCGGCTCACCACCCCGCTCGTCCGCAACAGGGAGACCGGTGAGCTGGAGACCGCGAGCTGGCCGGAGGCGCTGGAGGCGGCGGCCACCGGACTCGCGGCGGCGCGCGGCCGGGCCGCG
Organism: Streptomyces sp. WMMC940; assembly: GCF_027460265.1. NCBI lineage: Bacteria > Bacillati > Actinomycetota > Actinomycetes > Kitasatosporales > Streptomycetaceae > Streptomyces > Streptomyces sp. WMMC940. Next base: position 3,099,945 of record NZ_JAPZBC010000001.1, on the reverse strand, counting down.
GTGCTCACCGGCGGCCGGCTGACCGTCGAGGACGCCTACGCGTACGCCAAGTTCGCCCGGATCGCCCTCGGCACCAACGACATCGACTTCCGGGCCCGGGTCCACTCCTCGGAGGAGGCCGACTTCCTGGCCGCCCGCGTCGCCGGCCGCGGCCGGGACCTGGACGGCGAGGGCGTCACGTACACCTCCCTGGAGAAGGCGCCGGCGGTGCTGCTCGCGGGCCTCGAGTCGGAGGAGGAGGCCCCAGGCGTCTTCCTCCGGCTGCGCAAGGCCGCGCGCAAGCACGGCCAGCGGACGTTCGCCCTCGCCACGCACGCCACCCGCGGGCTCGCGAAGGCCGGGGGCGTGCTGCTGCCGGCGGCCCCCGGCACCGAGGCCGAGTGGCTGGACGCCCTCGCGTCCGGCACCGGGCTCGAGGGGGACGGCGCCACGGCCGCCGAGGCGCTGCGGGCCGAGGGCGCCGTGATCGTCGTCGGTGAGCGGCTGGCCGGAGTACCGGGCGCCCTGAGCGCGGTCGCGCGCACCGCCACGGCGACCGGCGCCGAGCTGGTCTGGATCCCGCGCCGCGCCGGCGAGCGCGGCGCGATCGAGGCGGGCGCCCTGCCGTCGCTGCTGCCGGGCGGCCGTCCCGCCACCGACCCGCGGGCCCGCGAGGAGACCGCGGCGGCCTGGGGCGTACGCGAACTGCCGCACCGCTACGGCCGGGACACCGGGCAGATCGTGGAGGCCGCCGCCAACGGAGAACTGGCCGCCCTGGTCGTCGCCGGCGTCGAGGTCGCCGACCTGCCCCACCCGGCACGCGCCCGGGAGGCGCTGGACGCGGTCGGCTTCCTGGTCTCGCTGGAGCTGCGGCCCTCCGAGGTCACCTCGCGGGCCGACGTGGTCCTCCCGGTCGCGGCCGTGGCCGAGAAGCCGGGCACGTTCCTCAACTGGGAGGGCAGGGCACGGCTCTTCGAGGCCGCGCTCAAGCCCGACCAGATGACCCGCCCGCTGCCGCCGGCGGACGCGCGGGTGCTGCACATGCTCGCCGACGCGCTCGACGTGCACCTCGCCCTGCCCGACCTCCGGTCCGTACGGCGCGAGCTGGACCGGCTCGGCGGCTGGACCGGCCCCCGCGCGGACCAGCCCACCGAGTCCGCCCGGCCGCTGCCCCGCCCCGGCGAGGGCGAGGCGGTCCTGGCCGGTCACCGGCTCCTGCTCGACCAGGGGCTCCTCCAGGAGGGCGACGAGGCGCTGGCCGGCACCCGGCACGCGGCCGTCGCCCGGCTCTCCGCCGCCACCGCGGCCGAGACCGGGGTCAAGGACGGCGATCTGCTCGCCGTCAGCGGTCCCTCCGGTTCCGTGCAACTCCCGCTCCAGGTGACCGAGATGCCCGACCACGTGGTGTGGCTACCGCTCAACTCGGCCGGCGGCGGCGTGCTGAGCGACACGGGCGTGACGCCCGGCCGGCTCGTCCGCGTCGGCCCGGCGGCAACGGCCGGCCACGGGATCGCCGGCCCCGACGACGTACCGGAGGTGCGCGCGTGAACCCGGCACTCCTCGACCAGACGCTGCTCGCGGCGGAGGACCTCTCGCTGTTCGGGCGGGACCCCTGGTGGCTCGTCGTCGTCAAGGCGGTCTTCTGCTTCGCCTTCCTGATGGTGACCGTGCTGTTCTCCATCGTGTGGGAGCGCAAGGTCGTCGCGTGGATGCAGCTGCGCATCGGCCCCAACCGGCACGGTCCGTGGGGCCTCCTCCAGTCCCTCGCGGACGGCGTCAAGCTGATGCTCAAGGAGGACGTGATCGTCAAGCGCGCGGACAAGGTGGTCTACGTCCTCGCGCCGATCGTCGCGGCGATCCCGGCCTTCATGGCGATCGCCGTCATCCCGTTCGGCCCGGCCGGCAACGAGATCTCGATCTTCGGCCAGCGGACCACGATGCAGCTCACCGACCTGCCGATCGCGATGCTCTACATCCTCGCGGTCGCCTCGGTCGGCATCTACGGCCTCGTGCTCGCCGGCTGGTCGTCCGGCTCGACGTACCCGCTGCTCGGCGGACTGCGCTCCTGCGCCCAGATGATCTCGTACGAGATCGCCATGGGCGCCGCGTTCGCCTCCGTCTTCCTCTACTCCGGCTCGATGTCGACCTCGACGATCGTGGAGGCGCAGGCGGACCGCTGGTACGTCCTGCTGCTGCCGGTCTCGTTCCTCATCTACATCGTGACGATGGTCGGCGAGACGAACCGGGCTCCGTTCGACATGCCGGAGTCCGAGGGCGACCTCGTGGGCGGCTTCAACACCGAGTACTCCTCGATCAAGTTCGCGATGTTCATGCTCGCCGAGTACGTGAACATGGTCACCGTCGCGGCGGTCTCCGTCACCCTCTTCCTGGGCGGCTGGCGGGCCCCGTGGCCCGTCAGCACCTTCTGGGAGGGCGCGAACCACGGCTGGTGGCCGATGCTCTGGTTCGTCGCCAAGGTGCAGTTGCTGCTCTTCTTCTTCATCTGGCTGCGCGGCACGCTCCCGCGCGTCCGCTACGACCAGTTGATGAAGCTCGGCTGGAAGGTGCTCATCCCGGTCTCGGTCGTCTGGCTGATGCTCGTCGCGAGCGTACGGGCGCTGCGCAACGACGGCCGCGACTTCTCACAGATCGTGCTGTACGTCGGCGGCGCGGTCCTCGCCGTCCTGCTGTTGTCCTTCGTCGCGGACCTCTTCCGCGGCCGCAGGGAACGGGCGGAGGCGGAGGCGGCCGAGGAGGCGGAGGCCGAACGGGGCGGGGCGCCCGGGGCGTTCGACCCGATGGCCGGCGGTTTCCCGGTGCCCCCGCTGCCCGGACAGGTGCTGCCGCAGGTTCCGCGCAGGCGGCCCCGCCGCGACCGCGAACTGATTGTCAGTGGCGGCGTGAATACTGACAGTGACGGTCCTCGTGACGGAAAGGAGGCTGACGGTGTCTGAACGACCCGAGGATTCCGGGAGCGCGTTCCAGAACCCGGTCGCCGGCTTCGGCGTGACCTTCAAGGCCATGTTCAAGAAGCGGCTGACCGAGCAGTACCCGGAGCAGCAGAAGACGACGGCGCCGCGCTTCCACGGCCGGCACCAGCTCAACCGGCACCCGGACGGGCTGGAGAAGTGCGTCGGATGCGAGCTGTGCGCCTGGGCCTGTCCGGCCGACGCCATCTACGTGGAGGGCGCGGACAACACCGAGGAGGAGCGGTACTCGCCCGGCGAGCGGTACGGCCGCGTCTACCAGATCAACTACGCCCGCTGCATCCTCTGCGGGCTGTGCATCGAGGCCTGCCCGACCCGGGCGCTCACGATGACCAACGAGTTCGAGCTCGCCGACAGCTCCCGCGAGAACCTGATCTACACCAAGGAGCAGCTGCTGGCGGGCCTGGAGCCCGGCATGGTCGACACCCCGCACGCGATCCACCCCGGCACGGACGAGCAGGACTACTACCGGGGGCTGGTCACCGAGGCCGCACCCGGCACCGAGCGCCAGGTCGCCGTGTCCAAGGGGGAGAAGCCGCAGGACGCCGCCTCCACCTTCGGGCCCGAGGAGCCGGCGGCGGAGAAGGAGGTCGACGCATGAGCGCGCTGGCCGCCGCGACCTCCACCGGCGAGGCCGTGCAGTTCTGGGTGCTCGGCACCGTCGCCGTCGTCGGGGCGCTGTGCACGATCCTGATGAAGAAGGCCGTGCACAGCGCGCTGTGCCTCGCCGGGACCATGATCATCCTGGCGGTCTTCTACCTCGCCAACGGAGCGTACTTCCTGGGCGTCGTCCAGATCATCGTCTACACCGGCGCGATCATGATGCTCTTCCTGTTCGTGGTCATGCTCGTCGGTGTCACGGCCGCGGACTCCCTCAAGGAGACCCTGAAGGGCCAGCGCTGGTGGGCGGCCCTCTGCGGCATCGGCTTCGGTGTCCTGCTGATCGCGGGCATCGGCCACGCCTCACTGGGCCCCGGGTCCTTCATCGGACTCGGCGAGGCCAACGCGGCGGGCAACGTCGAGGGCCTGGCGGCACTGATCTTCACCAGGTACGTCTTCGCGTTCGAGATCACCGGCGCCCTGCTCATCACTGCGGCGGTCGGCGCGATGGTGCTCACCCACCGGGAGCGCACCGAGCGCGCGAAGACGCAGCGGGAACTGGCCGAGCAGCGCGTGCGCGAGGCGAGCGCCCTCCCGTCGCCCGACCGCCACCCCTCGTCCGCGGCCTACGGCTGGAAGCTTCCGACGCCGCTGCCCGCCCCGGGCGTGTACGCCCGCCACAACGCGGTGGACATCCCCGGTCTGCTCCCCGACGGCACCCCGTCGGAGCTCTCCGTCAGCAAGACGCTGCGCTCCCGCGGACAGGTCCGGGACGTGTCCCGTGAGGCGCTGAACGACCTCAGGGCGCTGGAGCGCCGCTCGGAGGAGCGCCTCGACCGGGACCGGGACGAGCCCGGCCGGGACGGCCGGCGCGACGGACAGGAGGCCAAGCGGTGAACCCCGTCAACTATCTCTACCTCGCCGCCCTGTTGTTCACCATCGGCGCGGCCGGCGTACTGATCAGGCGGAACGCGATCGTCGTCTTCATGTGCATCGAGCTCATGCTCAATGCCTGCAACCTCGCGCTCGTCGCCTTCTCCCGGATGCACGGCAATCTCGACGGCCAGATCATCGCCTTCTTCACGATGGTCGTCGCCGCCGCCGAGGTGGTGGTCGGGCTCGCGATCATCGTGTCGCTGTTCCGTTCCCGCCACTCGGCCTCGGTCGACGACGCCAGTCTGATGAAGCTGTAAGGGGTCGCAGACTCGTGGACAACGCAGAGAACCTGATCGCGCTGCTGGTCGCGGCGCCCTTGCTCGGCGCGGCCGTGCTGCTGCTCGGCGGGCGCCGGCTCGACCGCTCGGGCCACTGGATCGGCACCGCGCTCGCCGCCGCCTCCTTCGTCGTGGCCGTCGTGCTCTTCGCCGACATGCTCGGCCGGCCCGGTGACGACCGCACCCTCCACCAGCACCTCTTCAGCTGGATCCCGGTCGGCGGCTTCCAGGCGGACGTCGCCTTCCAGCTCGACCAGCTGTCGATGACCTTCGTCCTGCTGATCACCGGCGTCGGCTCGCTCATCCATCTGTACTCGGTGGGGTACATGGAGCACGACGAGCGCCGCCGTCGCTTCTTCGGCTACCTCAACCTGTTCCTCGCGGCGATGCTCCTGCTCGTGCTCGCCGACAACTACCTGCTGCTGTACGTCGGGTGGGAGGGCGTCGGCCTCGCCTCGTACCTGCTCATCGGCTTCTGGCAGCACAAGCCCAGCGCGGCGACGGCGGCGAAGAAGGCCTTCCTGGTCAACCGGGTCGGCGACATGGGCCTGTCCATCGCCATCATGCTGATGTTCACCACCTTCGGCACCTTCGCCTTCGGGCCGGTGCTGGAGTCCACGGGCAGGGCGTCCGAGGGCACGCTGACCGCGTTGGGCCTGCTCCTGCTGCTCGCCGCCTGCGGCAAGTCCGCCCAGGTGCCGCTGCAGTCCTGGCTCGGGGACGCGATGGAGGGCCCGACCCCGGTGTCGGCCCTGATCCACGCGGCGACGATGGTCACCGCAGGCGTCTACCTGATCACCCGCTCCGGGGCCATCTTCAACGCCGCCCCGGACGCCCAGCTCGCCGTCGTCACGGTCGGCGCGGTCACGCTCCTCTTCGGTGCGATCGTCGGTTGCGCGAAGGACGACATCAAGAAGGCGCTGGCCGGTTCGACGATGTCCCAGATCGGCTACATGATCCTGGCGGCAGGCCTCGGCCCGATCGGCTACGCCTTCGCGATCATGCACCTGGTCACCCACGGCTTCTTCAAAGCCGGGCTGTTCCTCGGTGCCGGTTCGGTCATGCACGGCATGAACGACGAGGTGGACATGAGGAAGTACGGCGGCCTGCGGAAGTACATGCCGATCACCTTCGTCACCTTCGGCCTCGGCTACCTCGCCATCATCGGTTTCCCCGGCCTGTCCGGCTTCTTCTCCAAGGACAAGATCATCGAGGCTGCCTTCGCCAAGGGCGGCACCGAGGGTTGGATCCTCGGCGGCGCGGCCCTGCTGGGCGCCGCCATCACCGCCTTCTACATGACGCGCGTGATGCTGATGACCTTCTTCGGCGAGAAGCGCTGGCAGCCCGACGACAAGGGCGAACTGCCCCATCCGCACGAGTCGCCGAGGACGATGACGATCCCGATGATCGTGCTCGCCTTCGGCTCGGTCTTCGCCGGCGGGCTGTTCTCCTGGCACGAGTCGTTCGTGAAGTGGTTGGAGCCGGTCACCAGCTTCGAACACGGCCATTCGCCGCTCAGCGCCGCCACGGTCACGACCGCGACGGTCGCGGTGATGGTTCTCGGCGTCGCGCTGGCCTATCTCCAGTACGGCCGCCGCCCGGTGCCGGTCACCCCGCCGCGCGGCTCGCTGCTCACCCGGGCCGCCCGCCGCGACCTCCTCCAGGACGACTTCAACCACGTGGTCCTGGTCCGGGGCGGCGAGCACCTGACCCGGTCTCTCGTGTACGTGGACCACAGCCTGGTCGACGGGGTCGTCAACGGCACGGCGGCCTCGTTCGGCGGCCTCTCCGGCCGGCTCCGCAAGCTGCAGAACGGCTACGCCCGCACCTATGCGGTCACGATGTTCGGAGGTACGGCGGTGCTGATCGCCGCGACCCTGCTGATGAGGGCGGTGTAACCGACATGTCCTTCCCGCTCCTCACCGCGGCGGCGGCGCTCCCGGCGCTCGGCGCGATCGCGACCGCCGCCGTCCCGGCCCGCCGGCGCACGGCCGCCAAGTGGCTGGCGCTGCTGGTCTCCCTGGGCACGCTCGTGCTCGCGGCGGTGATCGCCGTACGCTTCGAGCCCGGCGGCGACCGCTACCAGCTCACCGAGTCCCACGCCTGGATCGCGGACTTCGGGGTCCGCTACGAACTGGGCGTGGACGGGATCGCGGTGGCGCTGATCGCGCTGACAGCCGTGCTGATCCCGGCGATCATTCTGGCGGGTTGGCACGATGCCGACCCTTCCCCAGCCTCCGGCGGGGACAACCCTGTCGAGACGAAGAACTACCGGTGGCGGCCGACCCAGGGATTCTTCGCCCTGATCCTGTCGGTCGAGGCGATGGTGATCCTCTCCTTCGAGGCCACCGACGTCTTCCTCTTCTACATCCTCTTCGAAGCCATGCTCATCCCGATGTACTTCCTCATCGGCGGCTTCGGGGACCGTGCCGCACCCGCTCGACAGGCCGCTGCTGCGGCGGGGGGCGGCGGCGACAACGCGTCGGCCCAGCGCTCCTACGCCGCGGTGAAGTTCCTCCTCTACAACCTGGCCGGCGGCCTCATCATGCTGGCCGCGGTCATCGGGCTCTACGTGGTCGCGGGGAACTTCTCGCTGACGGAGATCGCCGAGGCCCGCGCCAACGGCACTCTGGAGATGGCCACCAACACCGAGCGGCTGCTGTTCCTCGGATTCTTCTTCGCCTTCGCGGTGAAGGCGCCGTTGTGGCCGCTGCACACCTGGCTGCCCAACGCGATGGGCGAGTCGACCGCCCCGGTCGCCGTGCTGATCACGGCCGTGGTCGACAAGGTCGGCACGTTCGCGATGCTGCGCTTCTGCCTCGGGCTGTTCCCGGAGGCGTCCGAGTGGGCGACCCCGGTGGTCCTGGCCCTGGCCCTGGTCAGCATCGTCTACGGTGCGCTGCTCGCCGTCGGACAGCGCGACATCAAGCGCCTGATCGCCTACGCGTCGATCTCCCACTTCGGCTTCATCATCATGGGCATCTTCGCGATGACCACCCAGGGGCAGTCCGGGGCGACGCTCTACATGGTGAACCACGGGATCTCGACCGCCGCGCTGATGCTGGTGGCCGGCTTCCTGATCTCGCGGCGCGGTTCCCGGCTCATCGCCGACTACGGCGGAGTGCAGAAGGTCGCGCCGGTCCTCGCCGGCACCTTCCTCATCGGCGGCCTGGCGACCCTGTCGCTGCCGGGACTCGCGCCGTTCGTCAGTGAGTTCCTGGTCCTCGTCGGGACGTTCGCGCGCTATCCGGTCGTCGGCGTCATCGCGACCTTCGGCATCGTGCTCGCCGCGCTCTACACGTTGGTGCTGTACCAGCGGACGATGACCGGACCGGTGAAGGAGGAGGTGCGGAGCCTTCCGGATCTGCGGCTGCGCGAACTGGTGGTGGTCACGCCGCTGATCGCGCTGCTGCTCTTCCTCGGCGTCTATCCGAAGCCGCTGACGGACATCGTCAACCCGGCCGTCGAACACACCATGTCCGACGTCCAGAAGAAGGACCCCCAGCCCGAGGTGGAGGCGGCCAAGTGAGCACGACAGCTGTCCACAGCCTGTGGACGACGGCGGCCGAGCCGCTGGACAGGATCCAGGCGCCGCACATCGAGTACGCACAGCTCGCGCCCATGCTGATCGTGGTCGGCGCGGCGATCCTCGGTGTGCTGGTCGAGGCCTTCGTCCCGCGCAGGAGCCGCCACTACACACAGGTGTTCCTCGCCGTCGTGGCGCTGACCGCCGCGTTCGCCGCGGTGGTCGGCCTGGCCGCCGGCGGCTACGGCACGAGCAAGGCGCACATCGCGGCGATGGGCGCCATCGCGGTCGACGGCCCCGCCCTGTTCCTGCAGGGCACGATCCTGCTGGCGTCGCTGGTCGCGGTGTTCACGTTCGCCGAGCGCCGGCTCGACCCCGCGGCGCACGGCGAGCGCGTCGACTCCTTCGCCGCACAGGCCGGCTCCGTGCCGGGCAGCGACAGTGAGAAGGCCGCGGTCAAGGCGGGGTTCACCACCACCGAGGTGTTCCCCCTGGCCCTCTTCGCCGTCGCCGGGATGCTGGTCTTCCCCGCGGCGAACGACCTGCTGACGCTGTTCATCGCCCTGGAGGTCTTCTCCCTCCCGCTGTACCTGCTGTGCGCGCTGGCCCGCCGCAAGCGGCTCATGTCGCAGGAGGCCGCGGTGAAGTACTTCCTCCTCGGCGCCTTCTCCTCCGCGTTCCTGCTCTTCGGCATCGCCCTGCTGTACGGCTACGCGGGCTCGGTCGCGTACGCCCGCATCGCCGACGTCGTCGACGGCACCGTCCGGACCATCGACCCGGCGCTCGCCGGCACGATGGGCAACGACGCCCTGCTGCTCATCGGCGGGGCGCTGATCCTGACGGGCCTGCTCTTCAAGGTGGGCGCGGTGCCGTTCCACATGTGGACCCCGGACGTCTACCAGGGCGCACCGACCCCGGTCACCGGCTTCATGGCGGCGGCCACGAAGGTCGCGGCCTTCGGCGCACTGCTCCGGCTGCTGTACGTGGTGCTGCCCGGGCTGCGCTGGGACTGGCGGCCGGTCATGTGGGCGATCGCCATCGTCACCATGCTGGGAGGCGCGATCGTCGCCATCACCCAGACCGACATCAAGCGGCTCCTGGCGTACTCCTCGATCGCACACGCAGGCTTCATCCTCGCCGGTGTCATCGCGGTGACGCCCGAGGGGGTCTCGTCGGTGCTCTTCTACCTGCTCGCGTACTCCTTCGTCACCATCGGCGCGTTCGCGGTGGTCACGCTGGTGCGCGACGCCGGCGGCGAGGCCACCCACCTGTCCAAGTGGGCAGGCCTCGGCAGGCGGTCGCCGCTGGTCGCCGCCGTCTTCGCGGTGTTCCTGCTGGCCTTCGCCGGTATCCCGCTGACCTCGGGCTTCTCCGGGAAGTTCGCCGTCTTCCGGGCGGCGGCGGAGGGAGGCGCGGGGGCGCTGGTCGTGATCGGTGTGATCTCCTCCGCGATCGCCGCGTTCTTCTACATCCGGGTCATCGTGCTGATGTTCTTCAGCGAGCCGAAGCCGGAGGGCCCGACGGTCGCTGTCCCCTCCCCGCTGACGACGTCGGCGATCGCGGTCGGCGTCGCGGTCACCCTCGTGCTCGGCGTGGCACCGCAGTACTTCCTGGACCTGGCCGGCCAGGCGAGCGTGTTCGTGCGGTAGGCGGCGGTTCGGGGATGCCCCGCACGGTCCGCGCCGGGGCCCGGCACTCCTCGGAGTGATGCCGTTGTTGATCGACAACGGCATCTTCTCGGTGGGGTGCCGGGCCCTCGCGCTGCTCACGCCCACCCGGCCGGGCCGTCCGAATGCGACTACGCTCGATCACGGGGCGAGGCCGTCGGGTCGAGGAGGATCGTCATGATCGACCAGTACCAGGACCCCGAGTACACCACCCCCTCCCAGGCCGAGGGCGAGGACCAGGAGTCGACCGAGGAACAGCACCCCGACGTCGACCGGACCACGCCGTCCCAGGCCGAGGGCGAGCGCGTCACGGACGACAGGACCTGACCGCCCGCCCGTACCGGTTCCAGCCCCCACCGGGTCGAGATCCGGCCTCCGCGAGGGTAGGGCCGGCACCCGCGCGGCCCGGTTCCGGTCCCGTGCGGCTGCGAACGGTTCCGGTCCGGCCTCCGGCGCGCTCCCTCCCCCTGCCGGCACGTTCCCGCCCGGCTCCGGGCAACCCGCGATCAAGGTCCGGCGTCCTCCAGGGCGCCGGACCTTGATCACGGACACGGGGGGACATCGTGGGCGCTCCAGTAGACCAGTCGCAGCGGACCGGGGAGCCGGGTCCTCCGGACCGCGCGCGGGATCCCGGCCGGCGGGAGGAGCCGAAGCAGCCGAGCAGTGCGGACACCTGGCCGGCGGCGGTGCTGCTCCCGGCCCTCCTGCTGCTGAGGTTCTTCGGAGAGCAGGGATGGGCCTACTGGACGGGGGCCGTCATCGGGGTGCTGGGCATGGCCTGCGCCGCCGTCGAGGGCACGGCGGCGGTACGGCATCTGCTGAACGGCCGCAGGCCGTGGGTCGCCGCCTGGGTCCTCCTGGCCCTGGGGTCGGGGTCGCTGGTCCTGGTGCTCAGACTGGCCGAGCACGGGTGACGCTCCGGGCCGCGCGGCCCGCGGGCCGGCTTCCGCGGGCCGAGCGAGGCCCCGGCCGCTCGCGGGGACGTGACGGTACGCGTGGCGGACCACGACGGTGCCCAGGCCCGGTCCCCGTCCACGAGCCGCTCGGGAGCATGCGGGCGTCGGCACCGCGCGGTCAGAGGCCCGAGGAGGGCCCCCGACCCGACGCCATGAGGTCGTGCGGGGAGCCGCCCCGATCCGACGGAGTCCTGCACAGGGCGTCTTTCGAGAGGTCCGTCCGGCCGGGGGCGGACGACGCTACTTTTGCAGCACGCCCTCGTCGGCGGGCACGATCCGGCCGGTGACCTCGCCGAGGCCGACCTTCACGCCGTCGGGGCCCGGTGCCCAGGCCGTGATGGTGACCTCGTCGCCGTCCTCCAGGAACGTCCGCTTCCCGTACGGCAGCTCGAGCGGGTCACGGCCGTTCCAGGTGAGTTCGAGGAGCGAGCCGCGCTGGTGCACTTCGGGGCCGCTGACCGTGCCGGAGCCGTACAGGTCCCCGGTGCGCAGCGAGGCGCCGTTGACGGTCATGTGGGCCAGCTGCTGGGCCGCGGTCCAGTACATGGTGGCGAACGGGGGCTCGGACACGATCTGCCCGTTGACGGCGACGGAGATACGCAGGTCGAAGCCGCCCGGCTCCTCGTCGCCCGAGTCGTCGAGGTAGGGCAGCAGGCCGAAGTCCCGGTCGGGCGGGGTGACCCGGGCCGCGTCGAGGGCCTCCAGCGGGGTGACCCAGGCGGACACGGACGTGGCGAACGACTTGCCGAGGAACGGGCCGAGGGGCACGTACTCCCAGGCCTGGATGTCGCGCGCGGACCAGTCGTTGAGCAACTGGAGCCCGAAGACATGGTCGCGGAAACCGTTCAGCGGGACGGGCCGGCCGAGTTCGGAGGGTGTGCCGACGACGAAGCCGACCTCCGCCTCGATGTCCAGCTTGACCGACGGGCCGAAGACGGGAGCGGGGTCGGCGGGGGCCTTCCGCTGTCCGGAGGGGCGGACGACCTCCGTGCCGGAGACGACGACGGTGCCGGAGCGGCCGTGGTAACCGATCGGAAGATGCTTCCAGTTGGGCGTGAGCGGCTCGCCGTCCGGACGGAAGATGCGGCCGACGTTGGTGGCGTGGTGCTCGCTGGCGTAGAAGTCGACGTAGTCGGCGACGTCGTAGGGCAGATGGAGCGTCACCGAGCCGAGCGGGTGGAGCAGCGGCTCGATGTCCCGGCGGTGGGCCGGCACCGTCACCCATGCGGTGAGCGCGCGCCGTACGTCCCGCCAGGCGGTGCGGCCGGCCGCGAGCAGCGGTCCCAGGCCGGGCTGGGCGAGCAGCGCGGCGTACGGGGAGCCGAGCGTGTGCGCCGCGGCGCCGGCGTCGAGCACGTGGCCGCCGATCCGGACCCCGAGCCGGCGCCGGTCCGGCTCGTCCGCCGTGGTGAAGACGCCGTACGGGAGGTTGTGCGGGCCGAAGGGATCGCCTTCGGCCAGATCGAGCGGGCTCTGCTCGGGCATCGGTGCTTGCCTCGCTTTCCACGTGTGTGGAGGACACGTTACGTGGACCGTGCAGTCGGCGTCAGGGCCCACTCGGACACCCGGCGCACGCCCGCGCGCCGGTCCCGTCAGCCCGCGCTCCTCGGGATGCGCCTCTGCCAGGTGCGGTGGAAGACCACCTCGCGGCCGTGCCGGCACACCACCTCGTCGGTGGTGATGAAGTGCTCCTCGTCGCAGCCGATGTCGGAGCGGGTCTCGACCGTGGTGTCCCAGGACTGCTCCGGGCGGTGGAGGCGGATCGTCCATTCGCACCGGGCCCCCGCGGACAGCGGGTCCCGTTCCCGGATCGTGTACGACTCCGTGCTCCGCTCGGTGAGTTCGAGGCCGTCCGGGTGGACGCGGGTACCGCGGTCGTCGGAGAGTTCCAGGCGCCATTCCCCCCTGGCGACATCGCGGACGATCAGCCGTTCGGGGCGCGGCGGATCGAGTGTGACGGGGGTGACGACGCCGAGCGGCTCGGCGTGCTCCGGTGCCTCGAAGGCGATCGTGCCGAACGCCTCCGGGCCTGCGGGGCCGCTGCGCACAGGGAGTTCGAGGAAGGAGCCGTCCGGGTGGAGGGTGAAGCCCGCGGAGTCCGCACGGGGCCAGATCCAGGGCCAGTAGGCGGAGGAGACGGCCAGCCGGATGCGATGGCCTGGGGCGAAGGCGTGGCCGGCGGCGGCGAGCTCGAAGGAGACGGCGTCGGTGGCCCCGGCCGGCCAGTCGACCGAGCGGTCCCGCCCGGTCCGGGCCGAGAGGTCCAGCGCGCCCCGTGTGACGAGAGTCGACGAGCCGTCGGGCGCCACGTCGCACATCCGGGCGACGGCCAGCCCGTGCGGTACGTCCAGTCGGAGCCGCAGGACCACGCGCGGACGTCCCAGGATCTCCGTCCGCTCCGCGACCGCGAACTCGAAGCTCACGGATCTGGCGTCCTCGTCCCGCTGGTCGGGTGGCAGATCGGCGTCCTCGCCGCAGGGTGTGAAGCTTCCGGCGTCGATCCCGGTCTGCTGCGGCGAGTCGACGACCAGCGGCGGGCCCTGGAGCGCGTACGCCACCGGGGTGATCCGGGGGGACGGCCAGTCGGGCTCGCCGTCCCAGTGGCCGGGCAGTTCGTCGTACGCCGTGGCCGGCGGGTGGGACTCGGTGACCCAGATCCGGAGCAGCGGTTCCGCCATCACGCCGATGGCGTCGCCCGCAGCGGTGGGGGTGCCCGTGCCCGCGCCGGTGGAGGCGCCTGCGGCGCTCGGCCGCCCCGTGCCGCCGTGCCCGGCGCGCTCCGGGGCGTCGTCCCGCAGCCAGTGGTCCCACCAGCGCAGCGTCTCCTGGAGGAAGCCGATCGCGGGGCCCGGGGGCCGTTCCTGGTCCGGGTACTCGTGCGGCCAGGGACCGATGATCCCCCGCGTCCGTGCCGGGTCCAGCTCGCGGACCAGCCGCAGCACGGTGTCCCGGTGCGGGTCCTGCCAGCCGCCGACGGCGAGCACCGCCGCCCGGATCGCGCCGTAGTCCTCGCACACGCTGCCCCGCTCCCAGTACGCGTCCCGGGCGGGGTGGGCCAGCCAGGTGTGGTGGAGGGGTTCGAGAGCCTCCAAACGGGTCTGCCACAGCCGGCTCCAGTCCTCCCCTGCGTAGAGCGGGTCGGGCGGCCGGGCGCCGAAGGCGAGCAGGGTCGCGGCCCGGGAGGCGGTGCCTGCGGCGGCGACCGCGCCGCCGACGCGGTGCACGTCGTTGTCGTACCGGTCGTCGGTGGAGCAGACCGCGACGACGGCCTTCAGCGGCTCCGGCGCGAGCGCCGCGATCTGCAGGGCGCCGGTGCCGCCCCAGGAGACCCCGAACATGCCCACGCGGCCCGTGCACCACGGCTGCCGGGCGAGCCATTCGACGACGGCCGCCCCGTCCGCCGGCCCGGTCGCCGCGTACTCGTCGCCGGGCACGCCCTCACTGTTGCCGTGGCCGCGGACGTCGACGCGTACAGAGGCGTAGCCGTGCCCCGCGTACCAGGGGTGGCGCTGCCGGTCCGAGGCTGCGGTCCGGTCGCTCAGCCGGTCGGGGAGGTATTCGAGCAGGGCGGGGACGGGCTCGTCGGTGACCGGCCGCCAGACGCGGCCGTGGAGCAGGGTGGTGCCCCCGCAGACGCCGGGCACCGGGATGCGGACGTCGTCCTGGCGGGTCACGTACGGGTAGTCGGTGCGGATCCTCATGACGCCGGCCCCGGCGGATCCGGCACACCCCTCCGGGCGCCCGCGCCCGCCCGGTGGGAGCAGGCACGGCGGGCTCCGGCGGGCCGGTGTGCGCACGTCCCGGCGGGCACCCTCGAGATTCCTGACAAAGCTCTCACATCCAGTCGTATGAGCTGATCACGAACATACCGGGGGAGGCGGGAAGGCGCCCATGGTGATCGAAAGGCGACCGGATACGCTGACTTGAGTGGTGACAGCGACACATCGACAATCCGTGTGATCGTCAGCAGACAGGAGTACCTCTCGTGACCGTCGTCGGGCCGTTCGGGCTGAGCGTGCGGGACCAGGCTCTTGAGGCCGATGTCCAGACCGGATTGGCGGCCGTCGAGTCGGGGCTGCTCGATGCCACCAAGAGCGAGGTGCCCTTCATCACGGAGGCCGCGCAGCACCTCGTCCGGGCCGGCGGGAAGCGTTTCCGGCCGCTGCTGGTGATGCTGGCCGCCCGGTTCGGCGACCCGGACGCACCGGGGATCGTGCCCTCGGCCGTCGTCGTCGAGTTGACCCACCTGGCGACGCTGTACCACGACGACGTGATGGACGAGGCCGAGGTGCGCCGCGGGGTGCCGAGCGCCAACGCCCGCTGGGGGAACTCCCTGGCCGTCCTCACCGGCGACTTCCTCTTCGCCCGCGCGTCGCACATCCTGGCCGACCTCGGCCCCGAGGCCGTCCGTATCCAGGCCGAGGCGTTCGAACGTCTGGTGACCGGCCAGATCCTGGAGACGGCCGGTCCGCGCGACGGCCGCGACCCGGTCGAGCACTACCTGGACGTCCTCCGGGGCAAGACGGGATCGCTGGTCGCCGTGTCCTGCCGCTTCGGCGCGATGATGTCGGGCGCCGACGAGCGGATCACCGACGTCCTCACCCAGTACGGCGAGCGCCTCGGCGTCGCCTTCCAGCTCGCCGACGACGTCCTCGACATCGCGTCCGACTCCCACGAGTCCGGGAAGACCCCCGGCACCGATCTGCGCGAGGGCATCGCCACCCTGCCGGTGCTCCGGCTGCAGGAGCAGGCGGCCGCGCACGGTCGGCCGGAGGACGTGGAGCTCGTCGAGCTGCTCGCCGGCGATCTGACGGACGACGCCCGGCACGCCGAGGCACTGGCGAGGCTGCGGGCCCACTCGGCCCTCGAACAGGCCAGGCGGGACACCGTGCGGTACGCGCAGGAGGCCCGCGCGATGCTGGCGGCGCTCCCCGAGTGCACCGCGAGGACCGCTCTCGAGGAGCTGTGCGACGCGGTGGTCCACCGCGCGGGCTGACGCCCCGCCTCCTTGCGACCCCTACTGGACGGGTGACGGAACCGGCCCTCGGGTCATACCGCAGCAGTACGCGGAGTTGATCCCGGGGGCTGACGCGTGCGACGGCCCGATTTGGTCAGATGGAGACAACCACTCCTCACCGAACCGACCGATACGGGTGAGAATGGCGGCGCGGGGTGGACTCGTGCACTGGACGGACGACGCCGCCGATCACGGAGGTAGGGCACACCATGGCACCGAACGACACCGCACGGACCACCGATGAGGCCGGGGAGGGCGGCGTCGTCCGCCGCAAGGCGGCGCGCTACGCCGTCCCGGTCGCGGTGGCGGGAGTCGCCGCGGCGACCATCGGGCTCGTCCCGGCGCTCGCCGCGTCCGGCGACCCCGATCTGCCGGACATCACCGCACAGGAACTCATCGCGAAGATCGCGGCATCGGACACCGAGCAGCTGTCCGGCACGGTCAAGATCAGCACCGACCTGGGACTCCCGTCGCTCGGCGGGCTGGCCGGGGGCGCCGCGGGCAGCCTCGCACCCGGGGGCGGTGACGGCGGTTCGTCCGCCTCGCCCGAGGCCAAGCTGATGGAACTGGCGTCCGGCACCCACACACTGCGGATCGCGGCCGACGGTCCCGACCGGCAGAAGCTGTCGATCCTGGGGGACGCCGCGGAGTACAGCGTCATCCACAACGGCGACGACGTCTGGGCGTACGACAGCGAGTCCAACGAGGTCTTCCACGGCAAGGACGCCGGGGCGGGCGCCGAGCGGGAGCAGCGGGCCCCGAAGGAGCTGCCCACCACCCCGAAGGACCTCGCCGACGAGGTGCTGGAGGCGGCCGGCGACACCACCTCGGTGACCGTGGACGGCACGGCCCGGATCGCGGGCCGCGACGCGTACCAGCTGCTCGTGAAGCCCAAGCAGAGCGGCTCGACCGTCGACTCCGTCAGGATCGCGGTGGACGCGGAGAACGGCGTGCCGCTGAAGTTCACCCTGCTGCCCAGCGGCGGTGGAAAGGCCGTGGTCGACGCCGGCTTCACCAAGGTCGACTTCTCCCGGCCCGCCGCGTCGACGTTCGACTTCAGCCCGCCGAAGGGCGCGAAGGTCACCGAGGCCGACGAGCTCAACAGCCGCGAGAAGGGTGCGCCCAAGCCCGCCGGGGGACTGAAGGGCCTCGAGGGCCTGGGGCCGGCCGGTCCGGCCGGCGGGGACGGCCGGGGGGTGAACGTCATCGGTGAGGGCTGGACCGCCATCGCCGAGATCACCACCTCGGGCGGCAAGGGCTCCACCGCCCCGAAGCCGGGCGACGCCCCGCCCGAGGCCCAGCAGTTCCTGGACGCCCTCGGCGACCGGGTCAAGGGCGACTTCGGCACCGGCACGGTCTTCAAGACCCGTCTGGTCAACGCCCTCATGACCGACGACGGCACGGTGTACGTCGGCGCGGTCACCCAGGACGCCCTCGTCAGGGCGGCGAACGCGGCGAAGTAGAACGACCCGGGTGCGGGGCGCTCCGACGGCGCCCCGCACTCCTGTGCGTACCCCGGCCCATGGGGACCGGGCGTCTCGCGAAGGGAGACGGACGGCCCGGCGTCGCCGTCGTCGGGGCGCGCGGGCTCACCAGGAGGGACCTGAGCGTGTCCGACCCGCGGACGGCCGCATGCGCACACGGTGTCCGCGTGCGCATGCGGCCTGTGGGGGGTGGGTCCGCCGGTGCCGCCGGCTCAGAAGGTGAGCCGCCAGCTGTCGATGTAGCCGGTGTCGTAGCGGGCGACGTCCTGGACCCGCAGGTTCCAGGTGCCGTTGGCCACCTCACTGGAGGCGTTCACGGTGTACGTCGCGATGACGTTGTCCGCGGAGTCGCTGCCGCTGGAGTTCTTCAGGCGGTACGCGGTGCCGTCCGGCGCCAGCAGGTCGACGACGAGGTCACCGCGCCAGGTGTGCTTGATGTCCACGCCCACCTTGAGGGTGGCCGGCGCGTTGCCCGTGCGGCCGGACACGGTGACGGACGAGGTCACCGCGGCGCCGTTGTCCGGGATGGCGACGTCCCCGGTGGCCTCGTAGACGTCGCCGGGCGGAACGGTCGACCCGGAGGACAGCGTCCAGACGGCGTGTGCGATGGCGTCGCTGTTCCGGTCGAGCGCCGTGTCGTTGATGTTCGACGTGGTGTCGCAGGACGAGTGGTAGCAGCGGTCGAAGGCCTGTCCGGCCGTACCGCCCCACTTCTGGGCCTGCGCGCTCGACTTGGTGCGGCTGGCGCCGGTGAACAGACCGCCCACCGCTATTCCGACGTTCTTGAACGAGGCGTGGTCCGAACGGCCGTCGCCTTCGGTCTCGATCTCGGTCGGCACACCGAGTCCGGCGTAGAAGTCCTTGAAGGTCTGCTCGATCGTCGGGTCGTCGTCGTAGACGAAGTAGCCGGGGTTCGGCGATCCGATCATGTCGAAGTTGAGATAGCCGGAGATCTTTGAACGCTCCGCGGAGGGAAGGTTGTTGACGTAGTACCGGGAGCCGACGAGCCCCAGTTCCTCCGCTCCCCACCAGGCGAAGCGCAGGTGCTTCGCCGGTTGCAACTGGGCCCTGGAGACGGCAAGGGCGGTCTCCAGCACGCCGGCCGATCCGGAGCCGTTGTCGTTCATTCCCGGTCCCGAGCTCACGGAGTCGAGGTGGGCGCCGGCCATCAGCACCTGGTTGGGGTCGCCGCCCGGCCAGTCGGCTATCAGGTTGTAGCCGGTGGCGCCCGAGGACGTGAACTGCTGGACGGTGGTGGTGAATCCGGCGGCGTCCAGCTTGGCCTTCACATAGTCGATCGACGCCTTGTAGCCGGGTCGGCCGTGGGCGCGGTTGCCGCCGTTGGCGCCGGCGATGGACTGCAGCTCTGACAGAAGGGCCTTGACGTTGGCGAGTGGTATGTCCGGCGCGGCGAGCGCCGCCGGGGAAGTGGCGGCGCTCGCCAGGGAGTCGGGTGCGGAGGCGGGTGGTCCGCCGGGTGCCGCGGTCGCCGGAACGGCCGCGGTGAGCAGCCCGGCGAGGGCCAGTGCCGCTGCGGCGGCGGTACGTCTGTGCGCGGAGTGACTCATGTGGGGGCTCCGGATTCCGTACGGGGACAGGACGGAACGTGCGGGACTCCCTGCGACGACGGCGTCGCGGGGGGCTGGAGCTGTGCGCGGTACGGCAGTGTGCGGTGCGGCTGTGTGCTGAATGGTCAGTGAGATGGTGACTGACCGTCAAGGGCGGAAACCGGTCAGTCGGGTTCGATAGGCGGACATCTCGGAACGGGCAAGTCCGCAAGGCTTTCTGGGCAAGTGCCGTCTGGCGCCTCCCCGCTGCGGGCACTGTGCGCCCATGGTCGCGTGCGGGCGTATGGACGGTTGTTGGCCGTCCTGGTCTCCGGCACCCGCTGGAACAGCAGCCGCCTGCCGAGTCCCGTGCCGGTCGCCTCCTCCCACGGGTCGTCCGGATGCCGGACGGCGGCCAGATCCCGCCATGCGCGGCGACCGTGCCACTCGGTGGTCAGAGCTTCGGGGACGGCGCCCTGCTCCAGCAGGCCCTCGCGATCAGGGCGCTGCTGTCCTCCGTCCGGTAGCCGAGGCCCCGGCCCAGAAGTCGGCCTGGGCGAGCGGATCGGTGGCGTCGATCACGAGCTTCCGGTGCAGCGTCATGCAACCGGTTGTAGAGGAGCGGCGCGGGCATCTGGCGGGCGGTCGTGGAGCGGGTGACGAACGGATTGCTCCCCGGAGGCAGCTGACGCGCCGCCGGCCGCACGGCCGTGAGGGGACCGTCCGGCCGTCGTCAGGCGGCGGGTTCCGGCCGCCGCACGGACGCGGATTCGGGGGAGGCCGGTGCCCGGGGCGCCGTGCCCGCCGCGGCCGCGGCCCGGGCACCGGCCGCGAGGCGCGCCGCCTCGGCCCGGGTGCGACGGGCGTTGCGCAGCGCGTCCCAGGTGAGGACCGTCAGCGCCAGCCACACCAGTGAGAAGCCGGCCCACCGCTCGGCGGGCATGGCCTCGTGGAAGTAGAGGACGCCCAGCAGGAACTGGAACACCGGTGCCAGATACTGCAGGAGCCCCAGCGTCGACAGCGGCACCCGGATGGCGGCCGCGCCGAAGCAGATCAGCGGTACGGCGGTGACGACTCCGGTGGCGGCGAGCAGTGCGGCGTGGCCGGCGCCGTGCGCGCCGAAGTCGGCCGCTCCCCGGGAGCTCAGCCACAGGAGATAGGCGAGGGCCGGCAGGAACTGCACCGCGGTCTCGGCGGCCAGCGATTCCAGGCCGCCGATGTTGGTCTTCTTCTTCAGCAGCCCGTAGACGGCGAACGAGAAGGCCAGCACCAGGGAGATCCACGGCGGCCGTCCGTACCCGACCGTGAGCACGAGCACCGCGGCCAGGCCGATGCCGACGGCCGTCCACTGCGCGGGCCGCAGCCGCTCCTTCAGCAGCAGCACGCCCATGGCGATGGTGACCAGGGGGTTGATGAAGTAGCCCAGTGACGCCTCCACCACCTGGCCCGCGTTGACGGCCCAGATGTAGACGCCCCAGTTGACCGTGATCACGGTGGCGGCGACGGTGATCAGGCCCACCTTGCGCGGGTCGCGCAGCAGAGTGCGCAGCCATCCCCAGCGGCGCAGCACCAGCAGGGCGACGCCGACCACCGCCAGCGACCAGACCATGCGATGGGCGAGGATCTCGACGGCGCCGGCCGGCTTCAGCAGCGGCCAGAAGAGCGGGACCAGCCCCCACATCCCGTAGGCGCCCATCCCGTACAGCAGGCCCATGCGCTGCTCGTTGTCCGCCTTCACTGGCCCTCCCTCCGCACTGCACCGCGCTGTCCCGGTCGAAGGTAGCGCCGAGCAAGCCAGGCTGTCATGTCCGTATCGCCATACGGTCATGACGGGGCGGTCGGTGGCGCGCCAGGGCCGTCGCGACGGTCACCGCGAGCGGGGTGGTCGGCCGGCCGATGATGCGGGTGAGGTCGCCGTCGCCGCGGGCCGGCAGACCACGTTCGAAGGCGCGGTCCACGTCGACGGGGATCGCGGCGAAGGGTCGTGCGCCGCGACGCCCAGCCCGTCATCCCGCCCGTCGTCACCTCACGGACCTCGGCCGCGAGGCCGGCGAGCAGGTGTGGGCGCCGGCGCGGTGGACCGAGCGGCGGCTCGGCGACGTGGAGCGGGCTCACGCGGAGTACGACGGGGCCCGGACCTCCTGGGCGGAGATCCGGGCCCGTGTCCACGGGGGGAGCCGTGCGTCAGCCGACGACGGTCCAGGTGTCGTTGCCCGCGAGCAGCGCCCCCAGGTCGCCCTTGCCGTTCTGCTCGATCGCGGCATCGAGCTGATCGGCCATCAGGGTGTCGTAGACGGGGCGCTCGACGCTGCGGAACACCCCGATGGGCGTCTGGTGCAGCGTGTCCGGGTCGGCCAGCCGGGACAGCGCGAACGCGGTCGTCGGACTGGGGCTGTGGGCGTCGTGGACCAGGATCTGGGACTCGTTCTCCGCGGTGACCGTGACGACCTTGAGATCGCCGGTCGCCCGGTCCCGCACCACGCCCTTGGAGTCGCCGCCGCCGAAGCGGATCGGCTGCCCGTGCTCCAGCCGGATCACCGCCTCCTCGGCCTGCTCCT
The DNA here is from genome assembly GCF_027460265.1 of Streptomyces sp. WMMC940. Lineage (NCBI taxonomy): Bacteria > Bacillati > Actinomycetota > Actinomycetes > Kitasatosporales > Streptomycetaceae > Streptomyces > Streptomyces sp. WMMC940. The sequence goes on along the minus strand of NZ_JAPZBC010000001.1, from coordinate 3,078,410 downwards.
TGTCCTTCAGGGCCTCGAAGGCGCCGTCGTTGAAGATGTTGCAGTTCTGGTAGATCTCCACCAGTGCCGTGCCCGGGTGGTCCGCCGCCGCGCGCAGCACCTCGGTGAGGTGCTTGCGGTCGGAGTCGATCGTGCGGGCCACGAACGACGCCTCGGCGCCGATCGCCAGCGAGACCGGGTTGAAGGGCGCGTCCAGCGAGCCCATCGGCGTCGACTTGGTGATCTTGCCGAGCTCGGAGGTGGGGGAGTACTGGCCCTTGGTCAGGCCGTAGATCCGGTTGTTGAACAGCAGGATCTTGAGGTTGACGTTGCGGCGGAGGGCGTGGATGAGGTGGTTGCCGCCGATGGACAGCGCGTCGCCGTCACCCGTGACGACCCACACGCTGAGGTCGCGACGGGAGGAGGCGAGGCCGGTCGCGATCGCGGGGGCGCGGCCGTGGATGGAGTGCATCCCGTAGGTGTTCATGTAGTACGGGAAGCGGGAGGAGCAGCCGATGCCGGAGACGAAGACGATGTTCTCCTTCGCCAGGCCGAGCTCGGGCATGAAGCCCTGCACGGCGGCGAGGATCGCGTAGTCGCCGCAGCCCGGACACCAGCGGACCTCCTGGTCCGACTTGAAGTCCTTCATGGACTGCTTGGCCTCGGCCTTGGGAACCAGGGACAGCAGTGTGGACGCTGTCTCAGTCATCGATGGCCTCCTTGAGGGCCGCCGCGAGCTGCTCGGCCTTGAACGGCATTCCGTTGACCTGGTTGTACGAGTGAGCGTCGACCAGGAACCTCGCCCGGATCAGCGTGGCGAGCTGGCCGAGGTTCATCTCCGGCACCACTACCTTGTCGTAACGCCCGAGAACCTCCCCGAGATTCCCGGGGAACGGGTTGAGGTGCCGCAGATGGGCCTGGGCGACGGCGCCGCCCTCCCGGCGGATGCGGCGGACCGCCGCGGTGATCGGCCCGTATGTGGAACCCCAGCCGAGGACCAGCGTCCTCGCGCCGTCCGGGTCGTCGACCTCGGCGTCCGGGACCTCGACGCCGTCGATCTTGGCCTGGCGGGTGCGGACCATGAGGTCGTGGTTCGCCGGGTCGTAGGAGATGTTGCCGGTGCCGTCCTGCTTCTCGATGCCGCCGATCCGGTGCTCCAGACCCGGCGTGCCGGGCACCGCCCACGGGCGGGCCAGCGTCTGCGGGTCCCGTTTGTAGGGCCAGAACACCTCGGTGCCGTCGTCGAGCGTGTGGTTCGGGCCCGTGGCGAACCGGGTCCGCAGGTCCGGCAGCTCGTCGAGGTCCGGGATCCGCCACGGCTCGGAGCCGTTGGCGAGGTATCCGTCGGACAGCAGGAGCACCGGGGTGCGGTACGTCAGCGCGATCCGTGCCGCGTCGAGCGCCGCGTCGAAGCAGTCCGCCGGGGTGCGGGGCGCCACGACCGGCACCGGAGCCTCGCCGTTGCGGCCGTACATCGCCTGCAGCAGGTCGGCCTGCTCGGTCTTGGTCGGCAGACCGGTCGAGGGCCCGCCGCGCTGGATGTCGACGACCAGCAGCGGCAGCTCCAGCGACACCGCCAGGCCGATGGTCTCCGACTTCAGCGCCACACCGGGTCCGGACGTGGTGGTCACGGCGAGCGAGCCGCCGAACGCGGCACCGAGCGCCGCGCCGATGCCGGCGATCTCGTCCTCCGCCTGGAAGGTGCGCACGCCGAAGTTCTTGTGCCGGGAGAGCTCGTGCAGGATGTCCGAGGCCGGGGTGATCGGGTACGAGCCCAGGTACAGCGGCAGGTCGGCCTGCCGGGACGCGGCGATCAGCCCGTAGGACAGGGCCAGGTTCCCGGAGATGTTGCGGTACGTGCCGGTCGGGAACGCGGTGTCGGCGGGCGCGACCTCGTAGGAGACGGCGAAGTCCTCGGTCGTCTCCCCGAAGTTCCAGCCGGCCCGGAACGCCGCCACGTTCGCCTCGGCGATCTGCGGCTTCTTCGCGAACTTGGCTCTCAGGAACTTCTCGGTGCCCTCGGTCGGCCGGTGGTACATCCACGACAGCAGGCCCAGGGCGAACATGTTCTTGGAGCGCTCGGCCTCCTTGCGGGAGAGTCCGAACTCCTTGAGCGCCTCGATCGTGAGCGTGGTCAGGGGGACGGGGTGCACGCTGTAGCCGTCCAGCGAGCCGTCCTCCAGCGGCGAGGTCTCGTAGCCGACCTTGGCCATCGCGCGCTTGGCGAATTCGTCGGTGTTGACGATGATCTCGCCGCCGCGCGGCACGTCGGCGATGTTGGCCTTCAGCGCGGCGGGGTTCATCGCCACCAGCACATGGGGTGCGTCGCCGGGGGTGAGGATGTCGTGGTCGGCGAAATGCACCTGGAAGCTGGATACGCCCGGAAGGGTGCCTGCGGGCGCCCGGATCTCGGCCGGGAAGTTGGGCAGGGTCGACAGGTCGTTCCCGTACGACGCCGTCTCCGAGGTGAAGCGGTCACCCGTCAGCTGCATACCGTCACCGGAGTCACCCGCGAAGCGAATGATCACCCGGTCCAGTTGTCGTACTTCCTTCTCGCCGGGAGGCCGTCGCTGCCCCCCGACGAGGGCCTCCCCGGCCTCGTCTGCCTCGTCCGCGTGTTCTGCTGGGCTGCTGACCTGGCTGGTCACTGAACTGGACCTCCCTCGAGGCGGCTGGGCTGCGGCCGGCGCACCGGTCGCTCCAAGGTCAACCCTACGTCCGTGAGCATCGCCTTCCCCGGACCGCTCACATGTCGGACGTCGATCTGAGATGCCGCCGTGTCCTGGTTTGCCATGTTCCGTTCCCCCCTCGCTTCGTTCGGTGAGACGCTCTCCCGTGATCGATCGGTGTTACCTGACAGAGTGTCAGCTGTTCAGGATTCCAGATGCGTGAGCACGGCCAGTACACGCCGATGATCAGCGTCACCGGGGGACAGCACGAGCTTCGGGAAGGCATTGCTCATGTGCTCCCCCGGCGCCGTCGCTCACCACGGGCTGTCGTGCCATCGCCGAGTTCGTCCTGCCCTGCGCCATCAGGCCCGGCACCTCGCGATCCCGGGGAGTGGGGCCGGCGAGCACCTCCTGCTTCCGGCTCCGACCCAGCAGCTGCGCCACGACCTCCGGTCCGGCGCCGCCCCGCCGCCGGCCACCCGGCACGACCGCGTCGACGCCCCCCCCGACCTCGGCGACCCGGTCCTTCAGCGGACAGCCCACACCGCGGCCGTTCCCCGCGAGCAGCTCCGTGGCGTACCCGCTCCTCCGCGTACTGCGACAGCACCAGCACCCCGAGGTCCGGGTGGTCCCCGCGCAGCCGGACGGTCGCGCGGACGCGCTCGTCCGTGTGGGTGGGCGGCATCCGCACGTCCGCGACGACGACGTCGGGAAGGTCGTCCCGCGCGGCCAGGTCCCCGATGGTCGTGATCAGCGCGTCGGCGCCCCCGAAACCCGCGAGGACGTGGTGGCCACGGTCGGTGAGCAATCGGGTGAGGCCTTCGCGGAGCGGTACTGAGTCCTCGGCGATGACGACGCGGACGGTGTGCGCTCCGGTCGCGGCGTTACCGGGCGGCGCGGCGTGCCTCGGGAGGGCTTCGGTCCAGTGCTCCACGGCGGTGCGTCCCCCTGCGGTCGTTGTGCGAGGTCCTCGGCCTGTGTCCGGCGGTCGCCCTCCGGTCGCCCCCAGCATCGCATCCTTCACACGGCCGGGCGGGGCGTTTCGCCTCCGCGGCGGCGCAGGTCGAGCGGGCCGGGTGCCGGTTCTCGGACCTGGCGCGAGGCCGGGCGTGCGGCCGGTGTCCGTGCCCGGAACCGGTGGGCACCCGTCCGAATCCTCCGCGACCGCCCGCCGGGCCGTCCCCGTCAGCCGGAGGACGGCCCACCGGGTCCTTCAGCCCGTTCCACGGTCCGCCGAGGATCCCCGCTCCCGGGCGGTGGGGGAGCCTGCTCGGCTCGTCCACCCGCACGCCGAGCAGCGCCCGGGCCGGGCCCGCTCCTCGCGGCCGAGAAGGGGCGCGCCGGCCGGACCGCCCACGAGCAGCGGCAGCCCGACCACCGTCACCGACAGCCCGGCGCCGACCGCGAGCACGGTCACCGTGTGGACGAACCCGGCGAGGGCGACCGGCGGGCCGGAGAGGAGATGGGCGATCTACTTCCAGGTGTGCCGGTCGTACGCGAAGCGGGCTGACGGCGGCCCGTCGGGCCCGTACCCGAAGCGTCGGAAGAGCTGCTGGTCGGGCTCGTGCGGGACAGCCTGCACGGTCGAGTTCGCGCACGCCGTGGGGTACGTGGGTGGGGGCGGGGTGGGGATGTCCGCACCGGCGCGGTGCCCGTTCCGGTCCGATGAGTGGCACGGCTGCTTACCTTCTCTTTAACAGGGCCTAGACTCCCGTGCGTACAGGTCGTCGAACGGGTAGGGAGCGAGGGGCGGACGTGCGGAAACTTCCCGAATCGACCGTGCTCGCGGCCGACTACTTCCAGAGCTACTCCGTCGTCGGACTGCTCGCCCTGATCGGCGTGCTCTTCGTCGCCGTGGCGTTCGGCGCGGGACGGCTGCTGCGCCCCGTCGTACCGACGCCGGAGAAGCTGCTCACGTACGAGTGCGGAGTCGATCCCGTGGGAGAGGGCTGGGCGCACACCCAGGTCCGCTACTACGTGTACGCCTTCCTCTACGTGATCTTCGCCGTCGACTCGATCTTCCTCTTCCCGTGGGCCACGGTCTTCGCCGCACCGGGTTACGGCGCGACGACGCTCGTGGAGATGTTCATCTTCCTCGGCTTCCTGGCCGTGGGAATTCTCTATGCATGGAAGAAGGGCGTCCTCACATGGACGTGACCCCGCAGACCCCGGGCGCCGAGGCCGCCGTGCCGGCCGCCGAGCCGGTGACGCTGCCCGAGCCCAGGAGGCTGGGAGCCCTCTCCCGGCTCGCACCCGAGCCGATGAAGGTGATCCTGAACTGGGGCCGCCGCTACAGCCTGTGGGTCTTCAACTTCGGCCTCGCCTGCTGCGCGATCGAGTTCATCGCCGCCTCGATGGCCCGGCACGACTTCATCCGCCTGGGAGTGATCCCGTTCGCGCCCGGCCCCCGCCAGGCCGACCTGATGGTCGTGTCGGGCACGGTCACCGACAAGATGGCGCCCGCGGTGAAGCGGCTGTACGAGCAGATGCCCGAACCCAAGTACGTCATCTCCTTCGGAGCCTGCTCGAACTGCGGCGGCCCGTACTGGGACTCGTACTCCGTGACCAAGGGCGTCGACCAGATCATCCCCGTCGACGTGTACGTCCCCGGCTGCCCGCCCCGGCCCGAAGCGCTGCTCCAGGGCATCCTCAAGCTGCAGGAGAAGATCGCACGCGAGTCGCTGGGCGAGCGTTACGCCGCCGCTCCCGGACGGGCCTCGGTGGGCGAACTCCGCAGCGGACTCGTGGCCCCGCCCGCACCGTCCGCGAGCGCCGCGGACTCCCCCACCGGCGGCGCACCGCCGGACGAGGCACCGTCCGGGCCGGGGTCCGACCGGGGAGCCGCCTCGTGAGCACGTTCGAGACGGACATCGCCGAACGCTTCGGCCCCGGGGCCACCGCCGAGGCGGCGTACGACCTGCTGACCGTGGACGTTCCGGCGGCCTCCTGGCTCGACGCGCTGCGAGTCGCCCGCGACGAACTCGGCTGCAGCTACTTCGACTGGCTCAGCGCCGTGGACGAGCCGGGCACCGGCTTCCGTGTCTGCGCGCACGTCGTCGCGCTGGAGCAGGGCGCGGAAGGGACGTCCGTGCGCAGGCTCATGCTGCGTACGACCGTTCCGCACGACGCACCCGTGCTCCCCACCGCCGTGGAGGTCTTCGCGGGCGCGGGCTGGCACGAGCGCGAGACCCACGAGATGTTCGGCGTGGACTTCACCGGCCATCCGCATCTGGTGCCGCTGCTCCTTCCCGACACCTTCGAGGGACACCCGCTGCGCAAGGACTTCGTGCTCGCGGCGCGGGTCGCCAAGGCGTGGCCGGGCGCGAAGGAGCCGGGCGAGTCCGAACACGGTGGGCCGAAGCGGCGCCAGATGCTGCCCCCCGGCGTCCCGGACCCGAACGAGTGGGGTCCCCTCAAGGGCCAGCTCCCCCCTGCCCCCGCCCGCCCGGCCCGCGCCCCGCGCGCCGCCGGTGAACGCCCGCCGCGCCGCACCCGCAGCGTCTCGGAGGGCTCGGCCAGTCAGGCGACGGCTTCGGCGGAGGCCGCACCGGCGGCCGGCGCCGGTGCTGCGGCCCGGGCGCCGGCTTCGGGGGACGGCCCCGGGGCGTCCGGGGCTCCGGTGCGGCGTTCGCGTACGGCTGCTGAGGGCTCGGCGAGCCAGGCCCCCGCGCGTCGCTCGCGGTCGGCATCCGAGGGCTCGGCAAGCCAGCGGCCGGAGGCGGACGGGGCGGCGCCCGCGCCCCGTCGTTCGCGCAGCGCCGCGGACCGCTCGGCGAGCCAGTCCGGCGAGGCCTCACCCCAGCCCGCCCAGGCCCCGCGCGGCCGCAGCGCCGACGCGCCCTGGCACCACGCCCGCCCGGCCTTCGACGAGCCGGAGCCGACGAGGACGGACCCCGAGGCTCGACCCGGACCGGGCGAAGCCGAGGCCCCGACGGCGCCTGCCGTCGAGCCCCGGTCCTCCGGGGAGCCCACGACCGGGCCCCGCTCCGCGACGGAGCCGGCCGCCGAGGCTGTCTCCGGGCCTGGGTCTCGGCCCGAGGCGGAGGCGGAGGCGCCCGAGTCCGGGCCTGGTGTGGACACCGGCGGCGCGGGTGCCACAGAGCCGGGGTCCGAGCCCGAGCCGTCGCCCGGAGCCGGTGGCACCACCTCCGAACCCGAACCCGAACCCGAACCCGGTACGCCCGGAGCCGGTGGCACCACCCCACCCACGACACCGGCCCCCCGGCCGGACGGCGGGCCCGATGAAGGACCCGGGCCGCGGACGGACGACGCCACGGGAGGCGACCGCGCGTGAACGACGCTCTCGACGTCGCCCTGCGGCTCCTGGCCGTCTTCGCCGTGTTCCTGGTGCTGCCCCTCGTCATCGGGCAGACCGAGCACAAGGTGATGGCCCATATGCAGGGCCGGCTCGGCCCCATGTACGCCGGTGGTTTCCACGGCTGGGCGCAGCTCGTCGCGGACGGTGTGAAGTTCGCACAGAAGGAGGACGTGGTCCCGGCCGACGCGGACCGTCGCGTCTTCCAGCTCGCGCCCGCCGTCGCGCTTCTCCCGTACCTGCTCGTGCTGGTCGCGATCCCGATCGGCCCGAGCGAGGGAGCGGTCGGGATCATCGTCGACGCGGGCATCTTCTTCGTGCTCGCGGTCATGGGCGTCGGTGTGCTCGGTTCGCTCATGGCGGGCTGGGCCTCGGCCAACAAGTTCTCGCTCCTGGGCGCACTGCGCACCGCCGCGCAGCTCCTCGCCTACGAACTGCCGATGCTGCTTGCCGCCGCGTCCGTCGCGATGGCCGCCGGCACCGTCTCCCTCCCCGGCATCCTGAACGCCTTCGAGTGGTGGTGGCTGCCCTGGCAGATCGTGGGTGCCCTGGTCTTCTTCGTCGCCGGTCTCGCCGAGCTGCAGCGTCCGCCGTTCGACATGCCGGTCGCCGACTCCGAGATCATCTTCGGTGCGTACACGGAGTACACGGGACTGCGCTTCGCCCTGTTCCTGCTCGCCGAGTACGCGGGCATCGTCGTCCTCTGCGGTCTGACCACGGTCCTCTTCCTCGGCGGCTGGCACGGCCCCTTCGGTGCCGACGGGCTCGGCTGGCTGTGGACCCTGCTGAAGACCGCGGTGCTCGCCTTCATCGTGATCTGGCTCCGCGTGACCTACCCGCGGCTGCGGGAGGACCAGCTCCAGCGGCTCGCCTGGACGACGCTCGTCCCGCTCGCCCTCGCCCAGATCGCCCTCACCGGCGTCGTCAAGGTGGTGATGCAGTCATGACCGGCTCCCGTCCGCCCTCCCGGTCCCGTATCCCCGGATCGGGCCTGGCCAAGGGGCTCGCCGTCACCCTGCGGACGATGACGAAGCGCGCGCACACCGCGCAGTACCCCGACGTGCAGCCCGAGCTCCCGCCCCGCTCGCGCGGTGTGATCGGTCTGTTCGAGGAGAACTGCACGGTCTGCATGCTCTGCGCCCGTGAATGCCCCGACTGGTGCATCTACATCGACTCCCACAAGGAGACGGTTCCGGCGGCCGCCCCGGGTGGCCGTGAGCGCTCCCGCAACGTCCTCGACCGGTTCGCCATCGACTTCTCCCTGTGCATGTACTGCGGCATCTGCATCGAGGTCTGTCCTTTCGACGCGCTGTTCTGGTCGCCGGAGTTCGAGTACGCGGAGACCGACATCCGTGATCTGACCCATGAACGGGACAAGCTCCGCGAGTGGATGTGGACGGTTCCGGCGCCGCCGGCGCTCGATCCCGCAGCCGAGGAGCCCAAGGAACTCGCCGCGGCCCGCAAGGCCGCGGAGAAGCTCGCCGCCGCGCGGGCCGAGGCCGAGCAGGCCGCCGGGGCGCCGAACGCCACCGGCCCGACCGCCCCGCCGGCCGAGGGAGGCCGGACATGACCCTCGCGCACGCCGTCGCCCAGACGGGGAACGGCTTCCTGTCCCCGACGGGCGTCGAGATCGCCTTCCTGCTCGTCGGCATCGCCACCCTGGCCGCCGCCGTCCTCACCGTCACGACCCGGCAGCTGGTGCACGCCGCCCTGTGGCTGGTCGTCGCGCTGGGCGGGCTGGCCGTCGAGTACCTCCTGCTCACCGCCGAGTTCATCGCCTGGGTGCAGGTGCTGATCTACGTCGGCTCCGTGGTGGTCCTCCTCCTCTTCGGACTGATGCTCACCAAGGCCCCCATCGGCCGCTCCGCCGACGCGGACTCCGGCAACCGCCCCGCCGCGCTCGTCGTGGCGGTCGCCTCCGCGGCCGCTCTGGTCTGGGTGGTCGTCGACGCGTTCCGCACGACGTGGATCGACCTCGAAGGACCGGCCCAGGGCTCCACCCGGGTCTCCGGCGAGATCCTCTTCCGGCACTGGGTGCTGCCGTTCGAGGCACTGTCCGTGCTGCTCCTGGCCGCCCTGGTCGGGGCGATCGTCCTGTCCCGCAAGGACTCCCGGGACCGGGAGGGGAAGAGCTGATGCATCTCGCCTATCCAGCGGTGCTCTCCGTCCTCCTGTTCTGCACGGGGCTGTACGGGGTGCTGGCGCGCCGCAACGCGATCCTGGTCCTGATGTCGGTCGAGCTCATGCTCAACGCCGTCAACCTCAACCTCGTCGCCTTCGACGTCTGGCTGCGCGACGCCCTGCACAGCGGCCAGGCCCTGACCCTGTTCACCATCGCCATCGCGGCCGCGGAGATCGGCATCGGTCTGGCGATCGTCCTGATGGTGTACCGCAACCGCGGCACCTCGGACATCGACAGGCTCCGCGACACCGCCGAGGGCCATGAACCGGCCGATGCCGCCGCGCCGGCGGAGAAGGCCGAGGCCACCGCGTGACCACGACGACCCTCGCCGTTCTCGTCCCCCTCCTTCCCTTCCTCGGCGCCGCCGCCGGCCTGCTCCTCGGCCGCTCGGCACCCGGATTCGTCCGGCCCCTTGCCGTACTGCCGACGCTGGCCGCCACCGGGCTCGCCGCGCTCGTCGCCGTGCGTCAGGGCGGCGGCCGGCCGATCAGCGCGTCCACCCAGCTCACTCCCACCGGCTCGGTCCCCGTCGACCTCGCCCTCTACCTCGACGGCTTCGCCGTCCTGGTCGCCGTGCTCGTCGGCGTCGTCGCCTCCTGCGTGCAGATCTACTCGACCGCCTATCTGCGCGACGACCCGCGCTACCCCTCCTATGCCGCCCTGGTCTCGCTGTTCACCTCCGCGATGCTGCTCGTCGTCTACTCCGGCGACCTGATGGTGCTGCTGGTCGGCTGGGAGATCATGGGCATCTGCTCGTACTTCCTGGTCGGCCACTACTGGGAGACGCCCGAGGCGCGGGCCGCCTCCCTGAAGGCGTTCCTGGTCACCAAGCTCGGCGACGTGCCCTTCCTCTTCGGCCTGTTCGCGCTCGCCGTGGACGCCGGAACGTTCCGCATCACCGGCGTCCTCGGAGCCGTCGCCGCGGGTGCGATCGACCACCCGACCCTGGTGGCGCTGCTGCTGCTCGCGGGCGTCGCGGGCAAGTCCGCCCAGTTCCCGCTGCACACCTGGCTCCCCGACGCCATGGCCGGCCCCACCCCGGTCTCCGCGCTGATCCACGCGGCGACGATGGTCGCCGCCGGCGTGTACTTCGTCGCCCGGCTCCTCCCCGTCTTCGCCGCCTCCGCCGCGGCGCTGATCGTCCTCGCCGTGATGGCCGCGATCACCATGGTCGGCTCCGCCCTCGCCGCCCTCGCCCAGGACGACATCAAACGGGTCCTCGCCTACTCGACGATCGGCCAGCTCGGCTACATGTCGGGTGCCCTGGCGGTCGGGGACCGGGGCGCCGCCGTCTTCCACCTCCTGTCCCACGGAGCCTTCAAGGCCCTGCTCTTCCTCGCGGCCGGCGTGATCATCCATGCCGCGGGCACCAACTCGCTGGCCGCCATGTCCCGGATGAGCGGGCTGACCAAGCGGATCCCCGACGCGTACTGGACGATGACGATCGCCCTGCTCGCGCTCGTCGCCGTTCCTCCCTTCGCCGGCTTCTTCTCCAAGGAGGCGGTGCTCGTGGCCGCCGAGCACAGCGCGCTCGGCGAGTCCGCCGTCGCCCCGCCGGCGGCGGGCTGGGCCGTCCTGGTCTCCGGCCTGCTCACCGCCCTGCTCACCGCGGCGTACGCCACCCGGTTGTGGCTGCTGGCGTTCCGCGGCCGGGGCGCAGAGGCCCCCGACCACGGCCGGCAGCCCCTGGCCATGACCGCCGTCCTCTGGGTACTGGCCGCGCCGTCGCTCGCCTTCGGCCTGACCGCGGGCTTCATCGACGACTGGTTCGACGGCCGGCCGCTGCAGCCGACCCTCACCACCGCCGTGCTGGGCACGGGCGTCGCCCTCGTCGGCGGCCTCGTCACCTACGCCACCTGGCGGCACACGACGGCGCCTGCCGCACGTGTCCCGATGGGTGCCGTCGCCGCCCACCCCGAGGCCGAACCGGCCGTCTCCGAGGCCGAGGCGATCACCAGCCACGAACCCGTGTACGGGGACATCGCGGCCGCGCCCGACCCGGCCGACCCCGGCCGGCTGCTGCTCGGTCCGCTGCACCGGCCCGCGGCGGCCGGCTTCCACCTCGACGCCGTCTACCGCGCCCTGTTCGTCCGCCCTGTGACGGCCGGCGCGGAACTGGTGAGGTTCCTCGACCGGGAGGTCGTCGACACCTATGTGCGTGGCGCGGGCACCGGCACCAACTGGCTCGGGTGGCTCGTCCGCCGCGCCCAGACCGGAAACGTACAGACCTACCTCAGCGCACTGCTGGCCGGCTCCGTCGTCCTGGCGATCGCCGTCGTACTCGTCGCCGCGGGAGCGTGAGCCGTGATCGATATCAGCGAATCCGTGATGCAGTTCCTTCTCGCGTTCATCGTCGTCGGCCCGCTCATCGGTGCGGCCGCGGCCCTCCTGCCCGCCCCGCCCGGGCTGAAGGGGAAGTCGCCGGACCAGGCCGTGCTGCGGCACGGTGTGACCGTCACCGGAGCGATCCTCGCCGCCGCGATCGTCCTCGCGCTCGGCTTCGACCACGACCAGCCGTCGAAGATGCAGGCCACGACGGACATCAGCTGGATCCCGGCACTGGACGTGCGGATCCACCTCGGCACCGACGGCATTTCCCTCCCCCTCCTCGTCCTGACCGCGCTGCTGACGTTCCTCTGCGCGCTGTACAGCTACTTCAAGATGCCCGAGGGCCCGTCCCCCAAGGCCTTCGTCGCGCTGCTCCTCGTGCTCGAGTGCGGCACCCTCGCCACCTTCGCCGTCCTCGACCTGCTGCTGTTCTTCCTCGCCTTCGAGACGGTCCTGATCCCGATGTACTTCCTCATCGCCCGCTGGGGCGGCGCCGGCCGCCGCCCCGCGGCCTGGAAGTTCATCCTCTTCACCCTGCTCGGTTCGGTCGTCATGCTGCTCGGCCTGCTCCTCGTGGGACTGCAGGCCGGCACGTTCGACATGCTGGCACTCGCCACTGACAACGGCCGCGGCCTGACCCTGTCCGTGCAGGTCATCGCCGTACTCGCGATCGGGGTCGGTCTCGCGGTGAAGACCCCGATGTGGCCGCTGCACAGCTGGCTCCCCGACGCCCACACCGCCGCGCCGACGGTCGGCTCGGTCCTCCTCGCCGGCGTCCTGCTGAAGATGGGCACCTACGGCTTCGTCCGGATCGTCCTGCCGATCGCGCCCGACGGCATGCAGGTCTTCGCCCCGTACCTCGCCGCCTTCGCCGTCGTGGGCGTGATCTACGGATCCCTCGCCTGCCTCGCGCTCGCCAGGCCCGGTTCCAAGGGCGACCTGAAGCGCCTGATCGCGTACTCCTCCGTCGGCCACATGGGCTTCGTGCTCCTGGGCATCGCGACCATGACCCCGACCGGCGTCAACGGCGCGCTCTTCGCCAACATCGCCCACGGCCTCATCACCGGTCTGCTCTTCTTCCTGGCCGGAGCCGTGAAGGACCGGTACGGGACCGCCGACCTCGACACGCTCGCCGGCGCCACCGGGGCCGCCCTGTACGGCCGCGCGCCCCGCCTCGGCGGACTGCTCGCCTTCGCCGCCGTGGCCTCGCTGGGCCTGCCCGGCCTCGCCGGGTTCTGGGGCGAGATGCTCGCCCTCTTCGGCGCCTTCGACCCCGCCGACGGCCTCAGCCGCCCCGCCTTCCTCACCTTCATGGCCATCGGCGGCCTCGGCACCCTGCTCACCGCCGCGTACCTGCTCGTCGTCGTCCGCCGTGTCTGCATGGGCGGCCCCCGGCCCGTCGGAGAGCCGCGGCTCGCCGACGTACAGGGCTACGAGGTCGCCGCCTGGACGCCGCTCGTCGCCCTCACCGTCCTCGCCGGGCTCTGGCCTGCGGTCCTCCTCGGCCTCACCGACCCGGCCGTGCAGAAGCTCCTCGCTGGAGGAAAGGCATGACCCTGGCCGCCGCACCGCAGGCGCTCGTCGCGCCCGTCGTCCAGTCCGTGGACTGGCTCGCGATCGCCCCGCCCACCATCGCCGCGGTGGCCGCCCTGCTCATCCTGGTCGCCGACCTCTTCGTCGCCGAGCGGAGGAAGGTGCTCCTCGGCTACGCGGCCATCGCGTCCCTGGCCGTCGCCGTGGTCTCGCTGCTGCCGCTGCGCGGGGCGGACCGCGCCACGTTCTGCCTGACCACCGCCCCCGACGTGTGCAGCTACACGGCGGACCGGTTCACGCTCGTCATCCAGTTCCTGGTGCTGGGCGGCGCGCTGGTCACCGCGCTGATCTCCGTCACCGAGACCCGCAGGCGGCTGCCCGCGGGGGAGTACTGGTTCCTGCTGCTGTCCTCCGCGGCCGGAGCGGCCCTGCTGCCCGCCGCGCGGGACCTCGCCACCCTCGTCGTCGCCCTCGAGGTCGCCTCGCTGCCCGCGTTCGCGCTGGTCGGACTGCGCCGCGGCAACCGGATGTCCAGCGAGGCGGCCCTCAAGTTCTTCCTGTCCTCGGTCACCGCCACCGCCGTGATGCTGCTGGGCGTCAGCTTCGTGTACGCGACGACGGGCACCCTGCACCTGACCCGGATCGCCTCCCGCATGGACGAGGTGCCCGGTCAGCTGGACACCCTGGCCCAGGTGGGTGTGGTGCTCACCCTGGTCGGTTTCGCCTTCAAGACGGCGGCCGTTCCGTTCCACTTCTGGGTGCCCGACACCTACGTGGGCGCGCCGCTGCCCGTCGCCGCGTACCTCTCCGTCATCGGCAAGGCCGTCGGCTTCTCCGGGCTGATCCTGGTGACCGTCATCGCCTTCCCCGCCCACGCTGATCTGTGGGGTCCCGCCGTCGCCGTGCTCGCGGCCCTCACCATGACCGCCGGCAACGTCGCGGCCGTACGCCAGTCGCCCACCCGTGCGAACAGCGCCGTACGGCTGCTCGCCTGGTCCTCCGTGGGGCAGGCCGGCTACATCCTGGTCCCGATCGCCGCGGCCGCCTGGTCCGGCGACGTCCGGATCGGCTCCACCGTCGCGTACGCCCTCATGTACGCGGTCGTGAACCTCGGCGCCTTCGCCGTGGTCGCCCTGGTCGCCCGCACCGAGCCGCGGAACCGGATCGCCGACTACCGCGGCCTGTACGCGACCCGTCCCGTGACCGCCCTGGCGCTGGCCTTCTTCCTGCTCTGCCTGGCCGGGCTGCCGCCGGGCGTCATCGGGCTCTTCGCCAAGGTCACGGTCTTCTCGGCCGCGGTCGACGCGGGCCTCGGCTGGCTCGCCGTCGTCATGGGCGTGAACGTGGTGATCGCGCTCTACTACTACCTGCAGTGGACCGCCCAGCTCTTCCGGGCGCCGGAGGAGGCGCCCGAGGGCGCGGCGGAGGCCGTGCCGCCGCGCCGCCCCGCACCCGCTCTGGTCACCGCGGCCATCGCGCTCACCGCAGCCGGGGGGGTCCTGCTGTCCGGCTGGCCGCAGTTGGTGCTGCGCTTCGCCGCCGTCGACCTGTTCTGACGGGCTCACGACAGGCCCGCCCCGCGCGGCTCCGGACGCGTGTCTCCTCCCGGTACCCGTGGAACGCGCTGCGCCGGGCAGGCGGAACCGTCGGTTCGACAAGCGGTGCCCCGAGCGGGCACGGTGTTGACCGCATCCGGACGAGCAGCAGGAACGACATGGCCGCAGAACGACGAGGGAGTACCGCTGTGCTGAGCGGATTCAAGGACTTCATCCTCCGTGGAAACGTGATCACGATGGCGATCGGCCTCGCGGTCGGCTCCGCCTTCACGGCGGTCGTCACGGGGCTCACCAACGCCTTCATCACCCCGCTGATCGGCGTGGCCACGCAGGGCGCCGGGGACTTCAGCAAGGCGGCCTTCACGGTCCAGGGGGTGAAGTTCCCCTACGGCCTCTTCATCAGCGCCACCATCGCCTTCGTGATCACCGCTGCCGTCCTCTACTTCTGCGTCGTCGTCCCGATGCTGAAGGTGCAGAACCGCTTCACCAAGGAGGAGCCGGTCAGCATCAAGGCGGCGGTACGCGACTGCCCGCGCTGCTACACGGAGATCCCGGCGATCGCCAGCCGCTGCGCGCACTGCACGAGCGATGTGGAGCCCCTCCCCGAAGCACTGGAGAAGGCCGGGGTGCTCCCGTCCCAGCGCTGAGCCGGACGGGTCACCCGAACGGCCCAGCGGTGCCGGGCTCCCCGCCCGTGGCGACGGGGGAACCCGCGGCTCCCGCCTGGCGTTGACCAGTACGGGAGGGTCCACTGGAGAGCGGACCACGACCGCAGAGGGTTCCCCTGCCGAGCCACTTGGAGGGCGTACCGTGCACCGCCGGCACAACGGACTGAGGACTGCCGTTCTCCTCGGGGGGCTGTCCGCCCTCATCATCGTCATCGGCAGTCTCTTCGGCCGTACGGGCCTGATCGTCGCCGTCGTCGTGGCCCTGGGGACGAACGCGTACGCGTACTGGAACAGCGACAGGATCGCACTGCGGGCCATGCGCGCCCGGCCGGTCAGCGAGTTCGAGGCGCCCGCGCTGTACCGGATCGTCCGCGAGCTCTCCACACAGGCCCGTCAGCCGATGCCCCGGCTGTACATCTCGCCGACCCAGGCGCCGAACGCCTTCGCCACGGGACGCAATCCGCGCAACGCGGCGGTCTGCTGCACCGAGGGCATCCTGCGGATCCTCAACGAGCGGGAACTGCGGGCGGTCCTCGGCCATGAGCTGAGCCACGTCTACAACCGGGACATCCTCATCTCGTCCGTCGCCGGGGCCCTCGCCTCAGTGATCATGTTCCTGGTGAACTTCGCCTGGCTGATTCCCATAGGCCGCTCGGACGACGACGACGGCCCCGGGCTGCTCGGCCTGCTCCTCATCATGATCCTGGGTCCGCTCGCGGCGTCCGTCATCCAGCTCGCCATCAGCCGCTCCCGCGAGTTCGAGGCCGACGCCGACGGGGCCAGGCTCACCGGCGACCCGCTCGCCCTGGCGAGCGCCCTGCGCAAGTTGGAGGAGGGCACCAAGCAGTTGCCCCTGCCGCCCGAGCCGAAGATCGAGACGGCGAGCCATATGATGATCGCCAATCCCTTCCGGCCGGGTCAGAGCGTCACAAAGCTGTTCAGCACCCACCCGCCGATGGCCGAACGCATCGCCCGTCTCGAACAGATGGCAGGTCACCGCCCATGAAGACAATCCTGAACGTCATCTGGCTCATCCTGTGCGGCTTCTGGATGTTCCTCGGCTATCTGCTGGCCGGCGTCCTGCTGTGCATCACCATCATCGGCATCCCCTTCGGCCTGGCCGCCTTCCGTATCGGCGTCTACGCTCTGTGGCCCTTCGGCCAGACGGTGGTGGAACGCAGGGACGCGGGCGCGCCCTCCTGCATCGGGAACGTGCTCTGGCTGATCCTGGCCGGTTGGTGGCTGGCGCTCGGGCACGTCGTCACGGGCATCGCCCTCTGCCTCACCATCATCGGCATCCCGCTGGGCCTCGCGAACTTCAAGCTGATCCCCGTGTCGCTGCTGCCGCTCGGCAAGGAGATCGTGCCGAGCGACCAGCCGTTCATGGCGAGGTGACGCAAGCCCGCGCGCGCCCGCAAGCCCGTCCGCGCCCGCACGCCCGGACGGAGCCCGAAGGGCCCGCCCCCGGCCCGCCCGTCTCGGCCCTGAGAGCCGGAAGCGCTGCGGCGCGCAGGGGCCGCTCACCCTCGTCCGCCCCCGTGCTTCGGGCCGCCGTCCCGGCGTGACGCGCCCCGGCTCGCGGATCCGCCGTCCGACCACGAGGTCGTCGACTTCCTCGGGACCGAGGGCGTCAAGGCCGATCTCCGCCGACCCGCCCCCGTACCGCGTACGCCACCGCCCCCGCCGCCAGCACTGCCGCGCCCGCCACGACCGACGCCAACGGCAGTGCGAGAGCCAGTACCAGACAGCCCGCCAGCCCGACGACGGTGAGGGCCCTTCCCCGGGGACCGAGTGTCCACGCCGAGGCGTTGGCGATGGCGTAGTACACCAGCACGCCGAACGACGAGAAGCCGATCGCGCCCCGCACGTCCGCCGTCGCAGCCACCACGGCCACCACCGACCCCACCGCGAGCTCGGCGTGGTGCGGCACCCGGAAGCGGGGGTGGACGGCCCCGAGGGCGCGCGGCAGACGGCCGTCCCGGGCCATCGCCAGCGTCGTCCGGGAGACACCGAGGATCAGCGCCAGCAACGATCCGAGCGCGGCCACCGCCGCCCCGACCCGTACGACGGGGACCAGCGGGTCCGCCCCGGCCGCCCGGACGGCGTCGGCCAGGGGAGCCGTCGCCCGGCCGAGTCCGTCCGCGCCCAGCACGGAGAGGACCGCACAGGCCACGATCACGTACACACCCAGGGAGATCCCCAGGGCCAGCGGGATCGCCCTGGGGATCGTCCGGGCCGGATCCCGCACCTCCTCGCCGAGCGTGGCGATCCGCGCGTACCCGGCGAACGCGAAGAACAGCAGTCCGGCAGCCTGCAGCACACCGCCCACCCCACCGCCGGGGCCACCCGACAGCAGACGGCCGGGGTCCGCCGACGGAGAGAAGAGGACGGCGACGGCCACCGCCGCCAGGACCGCCAGCACGACGGCCACGATCGCCCGGGTCAGCCGGGCGGACTTCTGCACGCCGCCGTAGTTGACCGCCGTCAGCGCCACGACAGCGGCCACCGCGACGGCGTGCGCCTGCTCGGGCCAGAGGTACGCACCCACGGTCAGTGCCATCGCCGCGCACGAGGCGGTCTTCCCGACGACGAAGCCCCAGCCCGCGAGATAGCCCCAGAACGGGCCAAGCCGTTCCCTCCCGTACACATACGTCCCGCCCGACGCCGGGTAGCGGGCCGCGAGCCGGGCCGACGCGGTGGCGTTGCAGTACGCCACGACCGCGGCCAGTCCCAGCGCCAGGAGCAGCAGCGGCCCGGTGCCGACGGCCGCGGCCGCGGGCGCCGGCGCGACGAAGACACCGGCGCCGATCATCGAGCCCAGCCCGATGACAACAGCGTCGAACACGCCCAGCGACCTGCGCAGTTCCTGTGGCATGCACCGCACCCTACTCACGGCCGCAACCGCGCTCCGCACCGCCGGCGTCTGACATGACAGCAGCGCGTGACGGGCAGGAGTCCGGGGACGCGCACGAGGAAAGGCAGGTCATGGCATGGGCATCATCAGCTGGATCGTCCTCGGTCTGCTCGCCGGGATCATCGCCAAGATCCTGCTGCCGGGACGCGACCCGGGCGGACTGATCGGCACCACCCTCATCGGTGTCGCAGGCGCCTTCGTGGGCGGTTGGATATCGTCCCGCTTCCTGGACCGTCCGATCACCAAGGACTTCTACGACGGTGCCACCTGGGTCTCCGCCATCGGCGGCGCGCTCGTCCTGCTCATCGCCTACCGCATCCTCTTCGGCCATTCGCGGTCGCGCTAGCGGAGCCGACCCGGCGCTCTCCCGGCCGACCCGGCGCGCTCAGTCCCGGAGGCCGGTCTCGCGCAGGGTGATGTTCAGCCGGCCGGCCAGACCCAGCGCGGGATCGGCCGTGCCCGGACGGACCCTGGGCACCCCGTGGTGGGCGAAGCGGGACGGCCCACCGAAGACGAACAGGTCGCCGGACGCCAACTCGACGTCCGTGTACGGCCGACCGCGGTTCGCGGTGTTCCCGAAGCGGAAGACGCATGTGTCGCCGATGCTGAGCGACACCACCGGGGCGCAGGACCGCTCGTCCTTGTCCTGGTGCATGCCCATCCTGGCGGCGCCGTCGTAGAAATTGACGAGCGCGGTGTCCGGCGCGTACGCCCTGCCGCTCCCGTCGCCCACCCCGCTGTCGCCGTACGCGGCGGCCAGCGCCTCGCGTCCCAACTCCGCAAGCCAGTCGGGGAAGCCGGCGACCCGGGCGCCGTTCACGTCGTCGGCGGTCCGGGCGTACCGGTACGGCTGCCAGTGCCACCCGACGCAGACCGTCCGCACGGACATCACCCCGCCCGTCGGCAGCCTGGTGTGCCGGATCGGGACCGGCCCGCGCGCCCACTCCCGGCACACCACGACGAGTTCGCGCTGCCGGGCGGTCGACAGCCAGCCGGGAACGTGCACGGCTCCCGGCGCCGGCTCGGCCCGCTCCCGCGGGAAGAGTCCCTCGCTCACGGCACCAGCGCGCCCTCCAGTCCGAGGAGCCGCGCCTTGCTCGGCAGGCCGCCCGCGTAACCGCGCAGTGCGCCGTCGGCGCCGATCACCCGGTGGCACGGCCGCACGATCAGCAGCGGATTGCGGCCGATGGCCGTCCCCACCGCCCGCACTCCGGGCCCCGCGGCGCCGACCCGCTCGGCGATCTGGCCGTAGGTCGCCGTCCGCCCGTAGGGAATCTCCTCCACCGCCTGCCAGACGCGCCGCTGGAAGTCCGTGCCCGCGTCCCGCGCGAACTCGATCGAGAAGGACGTCAGCTCCCCGGCGAAGTAGGCCCGGAGCTGCGCGATGATCTCCTCGAACTCCTCCGGCGCGGGCCGTCGGCCGTCCCGTACCTCCGCCGAACCCTTCTGCCCGGGCAGCGACAGCGAGACGAGCGCGGTCCCGCCGACGGCGGTCGCGGACTCCTCGCCGACCAGCAGCAGCTCACCGAGCGGGCTGTCGACCGTCGCGTACACCGTCATGGCTCTTTCCTCTCCGCCGTGGGGGCGTCCTTCCGCGGTCCCGCGTCCACGAGTCTGCGGCGTGGTGGGCCGCCCGCGCCGGTGGTATTCGGACGTCGGCCCCTGAGCGCTCCGGCCCGCTCCAGGACGCGAGGCGGGGGTGGTGCGGCCGCGCCGCACCACCCCCGAGCGCCTGCCTCCGCGCGGCCGGACGGCTCAGCGGCGGTCACGGCTCAGCGGTAGTTCACGAACTGAAGGGCGAAGTCGAAGTCCTTCCCCTTCAGCAGCGCGATGACCGCCTGCAGGTCGTCGCGGCTCTTCGAGCTGACCCTCAGCTCGTCGCCCTGCACCTGCGCCTTGACGCCCTTCGGGCCCTCGTCGCGGATGGCCTTGGCGACCTTCTTCGCGTTCTCCTGGGAGATGCCCTCCTGGATCGACGCGAAGATCTTGTACTCCTTGCCGGAGAGCTGGGGCTCCCCCGCCTCCAGCGCCTTCAGCGAGATTCCCCGCTTGATCAGCTTGGACTGGAAGATGTCGAGGATCGCCTTGACCCGCTCCTCGCCGCTCGCCTGCATCAGGATCTTCTCGCCGGACCACTCGATGGTCGCGCCGGTGCCCTTGAAGTCGTAGCGCTGCGAGATCTCCTTGGCGGCCTGGTTGAGGGCGTTGTCGACCTCCTGCCGCTCGACCTTCGAGACGATGTCGAAACTGGAGTCGGCCATGTCCTGTGGCTCCTTGTATCGGGTGGGTAGACGCACGGCCGGATGCCCGGACCGCCACGGCAAAGCCTAGCCACCCGCACCCGCCGGAGGCGCTGATCAATCCGGTGGCGGAGCACCCCTGGGGATCAGGTATCGTTTACGTCGTTGCCACGGAACGCCGCGCGAAAGCGGCTCCGGAGCGACATCCCATGGCGGTGTGCCCGAGTGGCCAATGGGAGCGGACTGTAAATCCGTCGGCTTAGCCTACCCAGGTTCGAATCCTGGCGCCGCCACATGGTTGAAAGGGTCTGTGACCAGCAGAAATGCGAGTCACAGACCCTTTCGGTTTCCGGAGTGATCGTGGGGCGATCTGCAGGGGAGTGCCCCAACTTGTCTCACCCTGACTCGCGTGCTGACTAGTGCGTGTGGGGCATCTGTGGGGCAGCCCGGGTCATTTCCAGCGCTGCAACGCCTCGTCGATGCGGGCATTCGCCATAGCCGTGGCGTCGTCCAGGCAATTCGCGTAGACCTTTAGAAGAACAGCCACTGAGTGGCCGGCTCTCCGCGCGATCTCCACCGGGTCGACCCCGGAGTTCAACCACAGTGAGACGCACGCGTGGCGTAGATCATATGGCCGCGCGGCGAGCGGGGACGCGTGCTGCTGCGGGGTCAGTGCCTTCTTGCGTGTGCGGGCCCAGACCTCGCCGTAGCCGCTCTCTTGCACGAGTCCGCCGCGTGACGTGCGGAAGAGTCGTCCATCGGGCGCTATGCCGTGCGATTGGATGTGCTCGCGGAGCATGGTGGTGAAGTGGGGCGGAATGGGCACGTGCCGGACCTCCCGTTCCGGGCGCCATTTCAGGCCCCGCTTGTCGTGCCGCTCGCCGGAGTCGGTCCACCCGCGACCGACGCGCGGACGGGAGCCGTCCAGGTGTAGCGTCCCCCACCCCGATGCGGGCAACTCACAGTTCTCAAGACGCAGCCAGACAGCCTCTGCCGGGCGTAGGCCCGCGTGGTACAGACACCCGAAGAACGCCTTCAGGTGCTTACCACGGGCGCCCTGCATGGCGACCGCTTCCAGCAGCGTGCGTGCCTGTCGAGGGTTCACGACACAGCCGGGGTCGACCTGCGCCCGCGTCCAGGCCGTGGTCTCTGCCCGACGTGGGCCTCGCACGGCCTGCGGCCTGCATACGAGGCACATGGCAGGTCAGCCCCTCAGCGAACAGATCAGCTCCGCCGTGCCGGAGGGCACCAGATGGTCCCAGGGGAGGGCCATGCGCCAGCGACGGCGTACCTCCGTCCCGGTTACGAGTTTTTCCGTTCTCTGCCAGAGCACCAGGACCTCGTATCCGGCAGCCTCGGCCAGAGCCTGCTTCTCACGCCCCCAGGCGTCGTAGACGGTGAGCGCTACGACGTCACAATCACCGAGGGAGGACCGCAGTGTGGCGGGCGACCGCAGGTCGCACGGAACGATACGTGGACGCAGATGGGGAGCTAGACGCGCCAGACTGGTCGAAACCATGGCGGACCTCTGCTCGAAGGTGAAGGGATTAGCCTCCCCGGTGGAGCGGTTCGGGTCGACTCCTGTGTGCCGGGTGCGCTCCGGTGACGGGTTGGTGATGCCCACGGCGAGCCGGTGGTGGTGTCGAGCGGCCTCCGTCACGTACTCGAAGTGGCCCCAGTGAAAGGGCTGGAAGCGTCCGATGACGGCGACCTCCGCCACCATGCCCCCTATTCCGCCACGGCCAGGGCGAACAGCCAGTCCACATTGCCGGATGACCGCGGTTCGACGGCTTCCTCCATCTGGACGACGGAAAAGGAATGTCGTTCCAGCAGCTGCCTCAAGGAAGCCGACGTGAACAGCTGGAAGAACCTTCCGCCGAGCCCTTCCCCTGTGTCGATGACATTCACGCCCGTGCCGGACTTAACGAGCACATACAGCACTCCGCCGGGAGCGAGGACGCGCCGGAACCCGGCCACGGCCGCGTCCGCTCCTAGACCATGCGACACCAGGGGTAGATGGTGGAGGGTGGCGTGGACGCGAATGCAGTGAAAGCGGCCGTCCTCGATGACACTGAGGTCACGCATGTCCGTAACCATCACGCCGTCCGGACCGATGCGCCCCTCGTCCTGGGCACGACGCAGATACCGTACGAACCCGCCGGCGTTCTCCAGAGCGACGGGTTCAATGTCAGGCTCCTCGGCGAAGCGCAGCACATCCCGCCCGTAGCCTGCACCCACGTCGAGCATCCGCCACCGTGTGGCTCCGCCCAGGGGCAGACTGCCGTCGGCGATCCTCGAACGCACCCGCTCCAGCAGGGTCGCGGTCAGGTACTCGTCCCACTTCCAGGGCGCGGCCTCGCGTGCCTGCTCGTAAGACGCGCTCTGCTTCGTGTACGCCGCCGCGGTCCCTCGGACGACCTCGTCAACTGCCGCCACCACGACATCTCTGCCGAGAACGCCGGGATCCATCTGGTCCTGCTCAATTACCCGGATGGCGTCCTGCAGGCTGTCCATATGTCTCTCTCTTTCAGTCGGGCTCAGGTGTGGGCTCGTGAGAGGGCTGCCGCGCCCAGTGCAGCCGACAGGTTGACGTCGCCGGCCGGGTCGAGAAGAGTGATGCCGGATGGAAGCAGGGCGAGTTCGTGCCGCACGAGTTCTGTGAACTTTTGACGGTAGGGCAGTTGCCGGAGACTCCTGCCGCTTAGCACCAGATCGACCGGCGACCAGAGACAACTCACGAAGTGAGCCGTCTCCGCGACGATGCGAGCCGCCGAGCGCGCCAGCCGCGTGGCCACAGAATCACCCTGCACGGCCGCCAGGCAGTAGTCCTCGAAGTCCGCCCGCGACCGGCCGGTGAGCAGTCTGAAGGTCTCCGACACGCAGGCGGCCCCGAGGGCATCGCGTGCCGTGCCGTGGAGTCCGACCATGGGATGGGCGAAACGCTCGGGTGGCACTGTCCTGGGCAGGCACTTCGACAGTTGCATCGGCAGAGCCGACACCTCATGCGCCCCCAGGGCTAGCCCAGAGGCGAACGACGTACCGAGTTTGAGGACGAGCAGCGGGCGATCCGGTCCGCCGGGTCGAGCAAGGGCCTCCGCAGCCGCGACGGCCTCTCCATCGTTCCAGCTGTGGACTGGGCAGCCAAGTGCCTTGGTCAGCACGGAGTCGAGCTCGCCCGTGTCTAGGAGGCCGACGACTTCACCGCCGCCTTCCGTAAGGATCGACATGGAGCGCAGGCCGACTCGCGTGCGGGGCGCCGACCAGGCGATGCCCACGCCTCGGATACCGTGGGCGAGTTCGTCACCGGTCAGCATCTCAACGAACGCCCGGAGCGAGATGCCGAACAGCGAGGACTGCCGTCCTGAGCCCAGTCGCTTCTCCCGGCTGTCGACGACCTCGCCGCAGTGGATGCGGACCAGCCGCAGATAGTGGCCGCCGATGTTGATCCCGAGCTGAGGAGCCGCATCTGCTTCTCCCTCGAACGGGCGGAAGCCGTGCACGGGTGTGGGCAGTAGCCGGGAAGGCTTTCCGTCGGTCAGTTCAACGGGTTCACCCGCCGCCCGATGCCACCAGGCACGCCAACTGCCAGTGGGATCAAGCCGTTCGAGTGCCTCACTCACCTGGCTCCGCTTCGATGCCGGTGTGATCGCGATCTCTCCTGCGCCTTGGACGTTGACCAGGTTCACCAGGTCCCTGGCGGCCTCCGCCGGTGGTCCGTCAACGGCGAGGGACGCATAACGTCCAGTGATCCGCTGTCCTGTCGCTTCCACATCACGTCCTAGGGAACGGCTTGGATAGTCTCGGCGTGGTCCCACAAGTAGTTGAATGAAGCCTTCAGCATGCGGTAGCCATGGGAACCCGAACGAAAGAGAATCATCGGCAGTCTCACCGGTGCTTCCGGTGCGAGGATGTTGGGCGAGAAGAATGCGATATTGGGAAAGATTACGACGGTGCAATACGGGGCTGGCATGAATCGGCGAAGTGTGATGTAGGACCCCGTGGTGGAGCAGACATTCAGCACGGTCGCGATCGTGGAGTCCGCGTCCCGCTCGGTCTGGGGCTTCTGTCCCGGAGCCAGATTGGGCTCTTCGATCGATGTCCTGTCCCGCACTGCCGGACTGTCGGAACGCTCGATCAACGCCTGCATTCGGACAGCACCGTTCGCGTTCCGCAGCATCCGTTCGATGTCTCGGTAGAATGGGCCCAGCGGGTTAAAGAAAACGCGCAGAGTCGGCCCCATGATATATATCTCACCGCTTTGATGCGATAGGAATTCCTCGGAGAGTCGCGTCTGCGCGTTGTCCGCATTCGTATTGAATTCTCGGTCCTTGTAGACCCGGGTGATGCCAGCGTCGGACAACTCGTTGAAGAGGCGCCACACCTCGTCCCCGAGCCACCGCTCCCTCAGCTTGTCGTACGCGAAGGAAACTAGGATGGGAAAAAGTACGGCGGAGCCAAGTGACTGGAGTGTCACGGAAACGATGGTCCATACCATTCCCTTGGTGGTAACCGAAACGGCGACGCCAGCCGTGAACACGAGCAGACCCGCCACTGCGGCAATGACGAGTATCCGGCGAGGAGCCCCTACGTTCATGTGAGGTTAGCCTCCGTGATTGCTGCATAGGTCATTTCTATGCCCTAACGCGGACGGCTCCGGGCCGTCCCGCCGTCACTGAGCCGATGACCGCCGCGAACTGTCGCTCCTTCGCGCAGGCGGTGAGGAAACGCTCGGCAACGTCCGGCGCCGCGGCAAGCAGGAGCCCTCCGGAGGTCTGCGGGTCACTTAGAAGGAAACGCACAGACAACGGCGTCCGCCCCCAATCGATCTCCTCTTCGAGTTCGAAGTAGGTGCGCTCCGCGCTGTTTGGTACGACACCGTGCTCCTCCAGCAGTCGGTCGGCTGAGGGCAGCGTGGGGACGCGCTTCGCATCGATCTCAGCCGCGCACCCCGATGCGCTGAGCATGTTGTGCAGATGCCCGACGAGGCCGTATCCGGTGACATCGGTGGCGGCGCGCACACCGGCCGATACTGCCAGTTCGGCGGACATCTGGTTCGACGACTTCATGACCGCTTCGGCTGCCGAGGCCGCTTCCGGGCCGACCACTCCTGCTTTCACCGCGGCCAGCACGATTCCGGTACCAAGCGGTTTTGTGAGAATGAGCAGATGCCCAGGTTGGGCGTTGCGGATCAGCATTACACCGCCGAGTTTCGCAGTCCCGACGACGGCGAGTCCGAACAGCGGCGTGGGAGAGATGATCGTGTGCCCCCCGAGTAGCACTGCCGAGGCTTGAGAAAGCGCCTCGACTGCAGCCCGGGTAAGTGCCAGCATGGGCGCTTTGCCGATGTCATCGGGCCAACCGAGAACACTCAGGGCGAGAATCGGTTTCGCTCCCATGGCGAAAATGTCAGAGAGGGCGTTAAGCGCCGCGACACGACCCCAGGTGGCAGCATCCGGAGAGACTGGCGTCCCGAAATCCACGGTGACGGCCAGCAACTGGTCGGGCGTGATTTCGTACAGCGCTGCGTCATCCCGGGACCGGCCGTCGGTATGCACACGATGCGTGGCATTGAGCGTCCCCACCATCTCGTCCACAGCGGCCATGAATCCGCTCAGCCTCTGCAGGGGAACCTTGCAGCCACACCCTGCCGCAGGAGAAAGCCCCAGTAGGTCGATCGGTCTTGCTTCGGTCACAACTCTCCCCGCCCCCCACCCGGTCCCGGACCCTCACGGCCTGTGATCTGGCTGGGACAGGATGACACAGGGGCGACCTCCCCGACGTAAGTTCTCACCAAAGAGAGGGAGTTGCTCCATTCGTGATCTTCTCCACGGGCTGTCACATCCTGGCAACCGCGATCTAGCGCCAGAGATTCTCCAGCAGTTCCTCGGATTCAAGGTTCCGGGCGACGCCATGTACCGCCGCATTGCCGCGTCCGACAGGGACCAGCGGGGGGTGGGCCCGTGCGGCTGTGCCCTTATGCCTTGGTGAAGGCGAGGAAGTCGTGACGGCGGGGGCTCGGTAGACGTACCTGAGCGGGGCAGGCTTCTAGAGCGCGTCTGGCTTCGGGTGGCCACCGACACGGGTCCGGTGATGGCTGCCAGTGGGGCTGATGTGGGGTGGGGTTGCCACATGCACGCTCAAGCGCTGGTCGGGTTGTACTGGTCGCACGGACTGTAAATCCGTCGGCTTAGCCTACCCAGGTTCGAATCCTGGCGCCGCCACGCGATGGAACGGCCCCTGATCTGCGGAAACGCACATCGGGGGCCGTTGTCGTGCGTGTCACGGACGGGCGGCGCTCGCATCGAGATCATGCGTGAGACGGCCCCACTCGCCGACGCCGGGAAGCCCGAACCGCTGCTCGCCCCCGCGCACTTCACTCTTGCCGATGTCGCCGAGGCCCACACCGCATTGGAGGCTGCGTCGTCGAGGGCGCGGCCGTCATCGCGGTCTGACCGACACCCCAGTCATGGTCGGACCGATCCCGCGCTGTCCCTCGCAGCGTTCCGGGCTCCGCCCGCGGAGTGCCTAGCAGCCCGGGGAGGACCGGTCTCAGGGGGCGACGGGCAGTGCGCGCTTGTGGTCGGTGGCGCGGTAGCGGCGGACGATCGTCTCGAAGGCTCGTCCGTCCACCGGCTTGCCTTCCAGGAAGTCGTCGATGTCGTCGTACGTGACCCCGAGCGCGTCCTCGTCGGCCTTGCCCGGGTCGAGGGTCTCCAGGTCGGCCGTCGGCGTCTTCCACACCAGCTCGGCCGGCGCACCCAGCGCGTCCGCCACGGCGCGCACCCGGCGTTTGGTCAGACCGGTCAGCGGGACCAGGTCGGCGGCTCCGTCGCCGAACTTGGTGAAGAAGCCGGAGACCGCCTCGGCGGCGTGGTCGGTGCCGACGACCAGGCCGTCGTGCGCGCCCGCCACCGCGTACTGGGCGATCATGCGCTGCCGGGCCTTGATGTTGCCGTGCACGAAGTCCTGGTGGTGGGCGTCGCGGAAGCCCACCTCCCCGGTCGGCAGTGCCGCGAGCGCTGCGTCGCTCGCGGGCTTGACGTCCACGGTCAGCACATGGTCGGCCCGGATGAAGGAGAGCGCGAGCTGGGCGTCGTGCTCGTCGGCCTGGACCCCGTACGGCAGCCGCATCGCGTAGAACCGCGCCTCGTGGCCGGCCGCCCGGGTCCGCTCCACGGCGAGCTGGCACAGCCGGCCCGTGGTGGTGGAGTCCACGCCGCCGCTGATGCCGAGCACGAGCGAGCGCAGACCGGTGGAGGTCAGACGCTCGGCGAGGAAGGCCACCCGTCGCTCGATCTCGCGCTCGGCCTCGAAGGTCTCGGCGACCTGGAGCTCCCGGGCGATCTCCTGCTGCAGGGCGATGGACGCCGACTCGCTCACATCTGCTCCTTGCTCCGGTTCACGGTCCGCTGCTGTGGCGCCCACCCTACCGAGGGCTCTCGGGGGGACCGGAGCCCGTACGGCCACGGCCGTACGGAGCCTCGGACCGCAAGGTGAAGGACCGTCCACGGATCCCGAAGGGTGGAACGGACGAGAGGTGGCACGAAGAGGCGCTGCGCGGGTGGCGCGCGGTCGTGCACGATCGGCCGCATGACCGACGTACGGAAGGCCGATGCCGCGTAGGGCTCCCCGCAGGTCAGACAGGACCTGCCGCGCGTCCCACGGGCGTGGGACGGCGGGTGATTCCCGGGCTCCCGGGCAGGGCGCTTGCCGTGACCGCCCGGATCGAGCGGAGCCGTTTCCGGGCCGGTGATGCGCACCGGGCGCTGGTGCGATGGCGGGAGATCGCCCACAAGCCCGGCCCGTGGGTGAGGTACGCCGCGCTCGACGACGACTGTCCGTGCTGCGCGCCCGGACGCTCTTCCGGCGCGGCGGTCCCTACGGCCCGCGGTCCGGTCCGCACGGGAAGAACCTGGCCCCGTCGTCCTGCCGGGCAGGCTCGGGCCGGGGGCCGTACCCGTGCGGGCGGCCGTCGACGCCGTGCCCGCGCCGCTTCCCCGGGCCCGTGCCCGCGCCGCTTCCCGGGACCGGGCCCGCGTCGTCGGTCGGGGCCCCGGGCCGGCGTCCCGCCCGCCGGAGATCAGGGGCCGGCGTCGGCAGCCGGAGCGGCCGGCCGGGGTGGCCCGGTCCGCCGCAGGGCGTAGAAGCGGGCGATCGGCTCGGCGCTCAGTCCGTGGAGCACGATGCTGAGCATCACGGTGATCACCATGACCCGGGAGACGAAGTCGGCACTGGCGTCCGGGAGTTCGATGACCGCCAGGGAGCCGAAGACGATGGACGTCACACCTCTCGGCCCCATCCAGCCCAGGAAGAGCTTGTCGGCCCGGCTCACCCCCGCCCCCGTGAGTACCAGGAGCACGGGAAGCATGCGGACCAGGGTGACGGCGAGCAGCGCGTAGAGGACGACCGAGGCCTGGAAGCCGGGCCAGAACGCGTTGTTGACGATCTGCCCGAAGATGAACCACAGCGCGAGGCTCATGAGGGTGACGATGTCGTCGGTCAGCTCCACTGCGGTCTCCGGGAGTTCCCGGACCGCCGGGCCGAAGACGACGCCGGCGATGAAGGACGCGACGAACCCGTTCCCGCCCACGGCGCTGGAGAAGGTGTACGCCACCAACGGGACGGCGAGCACGCCCAGTCGCATCGCCGACGTCTGCGTCCACCCCCGTGACCACGACTTGCGCAGAAGCCAGCCGCTCGTCCAGCCGACGGCGAGTCCGGTGGCGAGCGCCCAGCCGGCCGCCTCGACCGCCGTCAGCAGCGCGTCGCCGTAGTCGGCGTGCACATCGTGCGATTCGACGGCCACCGCGATGCAGAGGAGGAACACCGGCGAGACGATGCCGTCGTTGAGACCGCCCTCGACGTTGAGGACCTCGCGCAGCCGCGCGGGGATCCGCGGGTCGCGGACGACGGACGCGGTGGGGGCGAGGTCCAGTGGGACGACGACGGTCGCCAGCACCGCGAGCAGCCATCCGGACTGGCCCGGGAAGAGGAGGAGGCCGCTCAGGAACGCGGCGCAGAGCGTCAACGGCAGCCCGCCGCCCAGCAGACGGAGGACGATGCCCTTCTCGCGGCCCAGGATCCTGCCGGGCACCTCGATGGCGTCGACGAACAGCAGCAGGGCCAGGATGACTTCCACCGCGTGTTCGAAGACGTTCGTCTCGAGTTCGAAATGCAGCGGGGGGTTCGAGCCCGCGGTCAGGGCGGTGCCCGCCGCCATCATCGCGATGGGCGCGGTGATACTCCAGCGCGAAAGCCTGAACGCCAGCAGCGACCAGACGAAGAGAATTCCCGCGATGACCGTGACGGCAAGCATGCAGCCCCCGAGTTCCGTTCTTCTCTTCGTATCTCTTCTCTTCGCATCGCCGGCTCGGCAACCGAGCTTAAGGGCTGTCCCGCAATCCCTGGGGGACCAGCGCGCGGCGTCGGACGCGGTGCGTCGCAAGGCGGAGAGTCGTCCTCATGCTTGGGTGTATTCGGCGGTTCCACAACGAGGCTCGTGCGCGCTTCGGTGTGAAGTCGTTTCCATGGAGGGGAAATTGAGGACGGCGGTCCGAAAGGAGTCCGATGGGTGCGGCCCCCGGCCCCCGGGCCCACGGTGCCGGACCGTGCCGCCGGTCGAGCCGGCACTCGCTACCCGCCTGGACGCCGAGCATCCGCCGCGCCGAACGGCCCCCTGCCCACCCCCCAACCCCTGACCCGGATTTGGGGGCCCAGGAGCTCGCGCAACGGCTGCGCCGGGGAGGAGCGCCCGGGTCCGGCGCACGTGGACGTGGGACGCAGCGCCCAACACCCGCCGTCGTCCGGCCGGCACTCGCGTCCGGCGGCCCCGGCGGCCCCGGCGTCCGCGACCTCGGCCGGTACTCGCGCCCGGTGGCCCCGGCACTCGCGACCCGCGACATGCCTTCCACCGGCGGGGACGACGGATCCGAGTCGCCGGACCGGGCTCATCGGCCGACCATGGAGGGACAGCGCAGCCGGGGACTCTCGGTGGGAGATGCCAGTGGTGGACACCGATGTACTGATCGTGGGGGCCGGACCCGTCGGACTCACCGCGGCCGCGGAGCTGCGGCGCCACGGAGCGGACTGCCGTGTCGTCGACAGACTCCCGGCCCGGCTCCCGTACGCCAAGGCCGTGGGGATCCAGCCCCGGACCCTGGAGATCTGGGACCGGATGGGCATGGTCCACGACGCCCTGGACGCCGCCGTGCCGATGCGCGGCCAGCTGCTGTACGCCGACGGTGCCGAGCAGGGGCGTATCGACTTCCGGCTCCCGCCGGAGGTCCCCTACGGCTTCGCCGCACTGCCGCAGTACGAGACCGAGCGCGTCATCGAGGACCACCTCGCCCGGTTCGGCACACGGATCGAGCGCGGCACGGAGCTGGTCTCGTTCAAGCAGGACACGGACGGGGTCCTCAGCCGGATCGTCACCGTCGACGGCCGGGAGGAGGAGGTCCGGTCGCACTTCCTCGTCGGCTGCGACGGGGCGCACAGCGTCGTCCGCAAGACGCTCGGACTCACTTTCGAGGGCGCCGCCTTCCCCGAGGAGTACATGCTCGCGGACGTGGAGGTCGACTGGAGCCTGCCACCGGGCTACGGCGTCCGCGCCATGCACCACGGCGACGACGGGTCCGTCGACGACCTGCTCGTCTGCATCCCGCTGCCGGGCCGCGGCCGCTACCGCGTGTCCATGCTGGTCCCGCCCGAACTCTCCGCCGCACGGCAGCCCGTGGGGGACGCGGGCCCGGGGGACGAGGTCGCACACGGGCTGGAGACCGGGCGACGGGTACCCGGCGTCGAGCACATCCAGGCCGTCCTCGACCGGCTGTCCCCGGAACCCACCACGGCGTCGGCCATGCGCTGGTCCTCCGTCTTCCGCATCAGCCACCGCCTGGTGAACAAGTACGCGGACGGCCGGGTCTTCATCGCCGGTGACGCAGCGCACATCCATCCGCCCACCGGCGCCCAGGGCATGAACACCGGTATCCAGGACGCCTGCAACCTCGCGTGGAAACTGGCTCTCACGGTGCGGGGCGCCGCGCATCCGCGCCTCCTGGACAGCTACGACTCCGAGCGCCGACCCGTCGGTGAGGAGGTCGTGGGACGCACGGTCCGGCACGCCGCAGAAGGCGTCCAGGCCGACCACGACGACTTCACGACCGTCATGCTGCGCGAGGCCCAGCTGCTCGTCGCCTACCCGGACAGCCCCGTCGTGGGCCCGGGCACGCCGGGAGTGGACGGTCCGGGCCCCGGCGACCGGGCGCCCGACTGCGGCGGTCTCACCGGCGGTGTCGCCGCCGTCCCCCTGCGGTTGTACGACCTGCTCCGCGACCGCGGCCATGTGCTCCTGCTCCACGCCGACTCGGCCGCCGCGCTCCACGCGTGCGGTGCGATCGCCGCCGCAATCCGTCATCTGACGGACGGGCAGGCGACGGCCCTGGTGCTGCTCGCCCCGGGCACGGGAACGGACGGCGGTACGGGAACGGGTACGGAGACAGGTACGAGCCCGGCCACGGGTGAGGCGTCCGGGGCCGTGGCGACGGGCACCGGCGCCGGGGATGCCACGGAGACCGTGGGCTACGTCACGGACGCGGACGGCCGGCACCTGCCGGCCTTCCTCGACAGCCGGGGCGAGTTCGCGCGCGGCTACCGCACGACGGGCCCCACGGCCTTCCTCGTACGGCCGGACGGCCATCTGGGCGCGCGTGTGGCGCCGCTGACGGTTCCCGGCACGGTCGCCGCGCTGTCCGAGGAGCTGGCGCGGGTCTTCCGGCTGTAGCGGGCCCTCGACGTCGGCGCGACGTTGACGTCGTGATCGTCCGCGCCGTCCACGGTGCCGTGCCGACCGGCACCGAGGTCGTGGGGTCGGACGGCCAGGCCCGCGCGCAGGCGCCCTCGACACGGGGTTGAGCGCCCTGGCCGTACGCATCGACACGCATCGACACGCATCGACCGGGATCGGTGGTGCGGCGGTCCCGGAGCCGGAGCCGGGACCGGAGGGGCGGGAACCCAGGTGCGGATCAGGGCGCGTCCGGGTAGCGGCCGGCCGCCGGGCCGTGGCTGCGAGAAGCCCTGTCGGGGCTCCGCCGTGGTCGGGGTGGTCGCCCCGCGGACGGAACGTGTCCGTGGCCCCCGGCGGGGCCGTGGACACACCCCGGCGCTGCTCGGACCCGGCGAAGCGGAGTCCGCCGGGACGCGGATCAGTAGGGGCCGTTCACGTTGTCGATGGACCCGTAGCGCTTCGCCGCGTAATTGCACGCCGCCGTAATATTCGCAATCGGGTCATAAATGTCCCACGAGGTGCCGTCTACGTGGTATGTCCGAAATGTGGGGTCAATGACCTGCATGAGCCCCTTGGACGGAATGCCCTTCTTTGCATTCGAATCCCAGAGGTTGATCGCGTAGAGATCGCCGCTCGATTCGCGCATCAGGTTGCGGTGGATCCCGTCGTAGCTGCCGGGAATTCCCTTGGCCTTCATGACCAGGAGGGAGTGCTTGATCCAGCCGTCGATCCGGTGCGCGCTGGCGGGGGCCGCGGAGGCCTCGGCCGGAGCGACTGCCGTGGTCACGCCGGTGACGACCGCGGCGGCGGCGACGCCGCCCACGAGGTACTTGGCGATCTTGGACGTTGCTCGACGGGGGAGCGGGGAAAGCTGCATGACGCCGCCCTTTCACATGAATCTTGGGGTTCTGATCCCATGCAAGGCGGTTAATCGGGAATGGGGATTTCCGCCGGGGTTTTCAGCATCCGAGTGGAGGCGGGTGACGACAAGAGGAAATTCTGTGATTGGCGCCACAAGGGGAATAAATAGGGGGTAAAGCGGGATGTGCTTCCCGTCACGTGGCAGTTCGGGATGAGGCGGGAGGGGGTGTCGGGTCCTCCAGCACTAGGTGTGTACACAACAATTCCCGCCGTCGGGGGGATGCTGCGGGAATTGTCGTGGGGTGGGGAGCCCGATCAAGGGGGCGTTCGGGCTTCCGGGGTGCAACGCGCTTTTTTCGAGCGGCTGATGACGGTAGATCAGGTGAACGAAGAACACCCGGCCGTGGCGCATAGCTGATCGGGTCGTGTGCGGTGGTGATTCAGTGCGTCAGACGGAAGGGCGGACGCGACGCCACCGCGCCGAGGCATGTGCTCCGGATTGCGGCATGTGCTCCGGGTTGCGGCACGCGCGAGGCGGCGGACACGCGAGGCGGCGTGCCGCGTCCCGCATGACCGGGCGGCGAGGCGGAAGGACGGTTCGACGTCACACTCGTTCATCTCCGGTTCGACTCGCGGCCGGCCCGGAGACGACGGGGCCCGTCTCGACGTCCGACGCGGCCGTTCGTGTCGACCGTGGGGAGCGGAAGGGAGGGGGCCCTGCGGGGGCCGTGCGAGATCGGCGGGCCGAAGACCTCGGCGGGCGTTCGACGATGACGGCGAAGCCGCCCATGCGGACGGAACGCCTGACGGCCACGTAGGAGGTCCGCCCGGCCGCTCCACGACGGTCTGGTGCCGCCTGCGGTTTCACGGATGGCGGCGCAGACCGCGGTCGTGGCCGGAATTCATCGGTCGGTCGGGGCCCTTCCGTGCTGTGGGTGCCCCGCCCGCCCGAACTCTCCGCCGAGGTCCTGCCCGCAGCCGTCCCGCCCCGCCGTCCGGTCCTGACGCGTCCCGCCCGGCCCCGCGCCCGCCCCGCGGTGCCCCGCCCCTTGCGCGTGCCCACCGCGCACCGTCCGTGCCCGGCCGGGCCGAGCAGTGCCCCGCGGCATCGGCCGGGCCCCGGCGGTCAGTTGCCGGCGACCGCCTTCACGGCGACCGCGACCGGGACGTTTCCGCCGATCAGGTCGAGGACCAGCCCCGCCGTCGCCGAGGTCTCCAGCAGTTCCGCGATCACCGCGGCCACGTCGTCCCGGGGGATCGGTCCGCGCCCGGTGTGGGCCTCCAGCCGGACCAGCCCGGTTCCGGCGTCGTTCGTCAGCATTCCGGGGCGCAGGATCGTCCAGTCCAGGTTCTCCTTCCCCCTGACGTAGGCGTCCGCCTCGCCCTTCATCCGCAGGTACTCGTCGAACACCTCGTCGCCCCGGTGCTCGGGGTCGGCGCCCATGGAAGAGATGACGATGTGCCGCCGCACACGGGCCCGTTCGGCCGCGTCGGCGAAGAGGACCGCGGCGTCCCGGTCCACCGTCCTCTTCCGCTCGGCGCCGCTTCCCGGCCCGGCGCCCGCCGCGAAAACCGCTGCGTCCGCGCCCTGGAGCACCGCGGCGACCTCCTCGACCGAGGCGGACTCCAGGTCCAGCAGGCACGGTTCCGCACCGGCCTCCCGCAGGTCGTCACCGTGCTCGGGTTTCCGGATGACGCCCACCGGCTCGTTCCCGCCCGCCGCGAGCAGCCGCGCCAGGCGCAGCGCGATCTGGCCGTGTCCTCCTGCGATGACTGTGCGCATGCTCCCGACCGTACGCCCGTCCCACGCCGGACGCTCGCGACGGTTCTGGACCCGGGGCCATTTCCGGCCACCGCCGGGTGCCGGTGTCCGTCCACGCCCCCGGTGACCGTCTGTCTGGGCGCGGATCACGGCGTCCATCCGTCCCGGCGGCGCCGCCGGCCGCCGGGACGCTCGGGGCCCCTCACCCGGCGCGTCCGGGCCCACCCATCGGCCCCGGCACCGTCGACCGCACCGACCCGTACCGGGGCCACCGCCCGGGGCCGGGCTGGCCGGACCGCACGGCCCGGGCAGCCCCGAAACCGGCGGTCGGCGTGGTGCCCGGACCGGACCGCCACGGCCCGGCCCGGCCCGGTACGTCTCACGGCCTCGGGTCGGGCCGCCCCTGCCGTGGCAGTTCCAGCGCCACCGCCGCGGCGGAGTCGCAGTACTCCCGTACCGCGCTGGTCCGGGCGACCACTCGGCCGCGGTGGATGACGATCCGGCTGTACGCCAGCGAGAGGACGCCCGCGAGGCGTTCGCCCCGGACCGCGAGGAGCTCGGCGGGGAAGCCGGCCTCCACCCGCACCTCCGACAGTCCCATCGCGGCCCGCGCCGCCGAGCTGACCGCGTCGTAGGCGTCCGGGACCCGCAGCCCGCCCTGGGAGGCGAGCAGGAAGGCCGCCTCCAGCGGGTCGCCGCGGCCCACGGGGTTCGTCACGTCCCGCATCGCCCCGCTGCCCGCCGCGACGGGCACTCCCGCCGCCCGCAACAGCCGTACGGGGGCGACGCCGCGCAGTTCGGAGCCCGCGCAGCCGCCCTGCGGCAGACAGACGACCGTGACCCCGGCGGCCGCCAGCTGGTCGGCCGTCCGGGACGCCACGTCGGCGGGCAGCCGGGCCAGACCGGCGCACGGGCCGATGGACACGCCGGGGCGCAGGCCCCCGGCCATCGCGGCCAGCCGGGCCAGCCGGGCCGGGTCGTCGCCGTCGGTGTGGAGGTCGACGGGGCAGCCGTGCTCCGCGGCGGCCTCCAGCACGGCCTCCGTGTACCCCGTCGGATCCGGATCGGCGTCCGGGCTGCCGCCCACCACGGACGCGCCCGTCTTCAGCGCGTCCCGCAGCATCGCGAGGCCGTCCGCGCCCGCCACGCCGGTGAGCAGCCGGGGCACGGCCACGGTGGTCACCTCGGCCAGGCCGCGCAGCGCCCGCCGCGCCTCCAGTACGGCCTCGAGCGGGCCGAGTCCCTGCACGTCGCCGATCCGCACGTGCGACCGCAGCGCCGTCGCCCCGTGCCCGAGCTGGAGCAGTGCCGCCTCGGTGGCGCGCCGTTGCACGTCCTCCGCGGCGTACGACACGGGCCCCTCCGGCGCGAGCGCGGTCAGGGCGGTGTCGGCGTGGGCGTGCGGCTCGGCGGGCGCGGGCAGCAGCAGATAGCCACCGAGGTCCACACGTGCGGAGTACGTCTTCGGCGCGGCGCTGAGACTGCCGGCGGTGCCGACGGCCTCGATGCGCGCGCCGCTCAGCCGCACGTCGACCGTGCGGCCGTCGGTGAGCCGGGCGCCGCACAGGAGCAGTGTGGTGCTGTCTGCGGTGGCGCCGCCGGGCGGCTGCGCCTGGCTGTCGGGCATCGCGCTCCTGACGGGCGGGGGAGTGGCCTGGGGGCGGCCTGCGGGACGATCAAGATCACCCGGCGTGTGCCGAGCCTAGGGGCGCCCCGACCGCGCATCGAGGAGGAGCGCAATAGTCGTACCGGTGTGACCACGAGTGGCGTACGGGGACGGGCGTGGCGGCGGGGCCGGCGGTGTCCCGTGAGGTGGCCGGGAGGGGGCTCCGCCGGTACGCGACGAAGGCGGCCAACGTGGCCCGTAAACGGATTTGGGCGATCGGCGACCGACCGTGTAATGTCTTCATCGCTCGCCCCAATAGCTCAGTCGGCAGAGCGTCTCCATGGTAAGGAGAAGGTCTACGGTTCGATTCCGTATTGGGGCTCTGGTGTTGGATGATCCTCGCCCTCGGGCGAGGGGATCCGGCGCCGAAGCGGTGTAGCTCAGTCGGTAGAGCAAGCGGCTCATAATCGCTGTGTCACCGGTTCAAGTCCGGTCACCGCTACACACGGTAGCCGATTGTGGGGTCGGTCCTTCGATCGGCTACTCTTTTCTGCGTTCAATCCGTCCATCCGTCCAAGGAGCACTCACGTGGCTGCCACCGACGTCCGCCCGAAGATCACGCTGGCCTGCGTGGAGTGCAAGGAGCGGAACTACATCACCAAGAAGAACCGGCGCAACAACCCGGACCGTCTTGAGATGAAGAAGCACTGCCCGCGCTGCAACGCGCACACCGCGCACCGCGAGACGCGCTGAATCAGGCTCGAATGCGAGGCCGTCCCCACTCGGGGGCGGCCTCGCGTCGTTTGTCACGGGGTTACCGGCGAGTGTTCCGGTGGCACCCGCCAGGAACGGAAACCAGGAGGTAGCGAGTCCATGGCGCTCGACCAGTCCTTCGTCGGGCGGACCTATCCGCCCACCGCGCCGTACGAGGTCGGCCGGGAGAAGATCCGGGAGTTCGCGGAGGCCGTCGGTGACGCCAATCCCGCCTACACGGACCCCGAGGCCGCCGAGCGGCTCGGCCACTCGGACGTGGTCGCCCCGCCGACCTTCGTGTTCGCCATCACGTTCAAGGCGGCGGGACAGGTCGTCGAGGATCCGCAGCTCGGCCTGGACTACAGCCGTGTGGTGCACGGGGACCAGAAGTTCGCGTACAGCCGGCCGGTGCGGGCGGGGGACCGGTTGACGGTCACCTCCACGATCGAGGCGATCAAGTCGCTCGCGGGCAACGACATCCTGGACATCCGTGGCGAGGTGCACGACGAGGCCGGAGAGCACGTCGTCACCGCCTGGACCAAGCTGGTGGCGCGTGCCGCCGAGGAGGGCTGACCCGATGGCGGCGAAGATCGCGTACGAGGACGTCGAGGTCGGCACCGAGCTGCCCGCGCAGACCTTCCCGGTGACCCGGGCGACGCTGGTCCGCTACGCCGGTGCGTCCGGGGACTTCAACCCCATCCACTGGAACGAGAAGTTCGCCAAGGAGGTCGGGCTGCCCGACGTGATCGCGCACGGCATGTTCACGATGGCCGAGGCGGCGCGCGTGGTGACCGACTGGGCGGGCGACCCGGCCGCGGTCGTCGAGTACGGGGTCCGCTTCACCAAGCCGGTGGTCGTGCCGAACGACGACCGGGGCGCGGTCATCGAGGTCAGCGGCAAGGTCGCGGCCAAGCTGGACGACAACCGGGTGCGCGTCGATCTGACCGCGGTCTCGGCGGGGCAGAAGGTGCTCGGGATGTCCCGGGCGGTCGTCCGCCTCGCCTGAGGCGCTCCGATCGGCCCCGGGCTCCGGAGCCACCGCTAGGAGCACAGGTCCTCCACGCTTCCCACGGCTCGGCCCCGGGCCGTGGGAACGGGCCCCGGGCGGCCGGGCTGCCGGACTCCCCGCACCGGAGTGGGCCCGGACACATTCCGGGCCGGGCGGGTCCCGCCCCGCGGGGAAGCGTCCTGACGGGCCGCAGCACGACCCGCCGTCCACGGCCCCGGCCGCTCCCTGACCGGAGCGGCCCGGACCGTACCCTTGTCCCCGTGCTGGAACTCCATGACGCGCCTCTCGCCCCGCTGACCACCTTCCGCCTGGGTGGTCCGGCCACCCGTCTCGTCACGGCGACCACCGACGACGAGGTGATCGCCGCCGTCCGAGAGGCGGACGCCGCCGGGACCCCGCTGCTCCTCATCGGCGGCGGCAGCAACCTGGTGATCGGGGACAAGGGGTTCGACGGCACGGCGCTGCGCATCGCCACCACCGGCTTCCGTCTGGAGGGCGGGGAGCTGGAACTCGCGGCGGGCGAGACGTGGACCGACGCCGTGGCCCGCACCGTCGAGGCCGGACTGGCCGGACTGGAATGCCTCTCCGGCATCCCCGGCTCGGCCGGCGCCACCCCGATCCAGAACGTCGGGGCGTACGGGCAGGAGGTGTCCAGCACCATCACCGAGGTCGTCGCCTACGACCGCCGCAGCGGCCGGACCGTCACCGTGCCGAACGCCGACTGCGGCTTCTCCTACCGCCACAGCCGCTTCAAGGGCGACCCCGAACGCCACGTGGTGCTGCGCGTCCGGTTCCGGCTGGAGGACGCGGGGGGCCTGTCCGCGCCCATCAGGTACGCGGAGACCGCGCGGGTGCTCGGGGTGGAGCCGGGCGAACGTGTACCGCTGGCGGCGGCCCGCGAGGCGGTCCTGAGGCTGCGCGCCGGCAAGGGCATGGTCCTGGACCCGGACGACCACGACACCTGGTCGGCCGGCTCCTTCTTCACCAACCCGATCCTGACGACGGCCGAGTACGAGACCTTCCTCGGCCGGGTCCGGGAGCGGCTCGGCGAGGACGTCACCCCGCCCGCCTACCCGGCCGGTGACGGGCACACCAAGACCTCCGCCGCCTGGCTCATCGACAAGGCCGGCTTCACCAAGGGCTACGGCAGCGGCCCCGCCCGGATCTCCACCAAGCACACCCTGGCCCTCACCAACCGCGGCGAGGCCACCACCGAGGACCTCCTCGCGCTCGCTCGCGAGGTGGTCGCCGGAGTCCGCGACGCTTTCGGGGTCACCCTCGTCAACGAGCCGGTGACGGTCGGCGTCGGCCTCTGAGGCCGGGCTCGAGGACCGGCGCCGTCCGCCCGCGGGGCGGGGCGCGCGTCCGTCCGGTGCGTTCCGTCGCGGGGCCGGAGCATCCGGACGTCCTCGTACCGGACGCACCAGGACGCACCCCGGGCGACCGCGGCCACGCGGTGAGTGCACGCGTGCCGGGCGGGCGGACCGGGAGGGGGTCCCGCACAAGGGTTCAAGGACGCCCGGGTTCGGCCCCGGCCCGACCTCGCGCGGGCCGAGCGCGGGCCGAGCGCGGCGGGACCGCCGGATCAGTCCTTCAGCCACTCGTCGATCCCGCCCAGCAGATCGTCCCGCACGTGCTGCGGAGCGGCCGAGGCGCGGACCGACTGGCGGGCCAGCTCGGCCAGCTCCTCGTCGGTGAAGCCGTGATGGCGACGGGCGATCTCGTACTGGGCCGCCAGCCGCGACCCGAAGAGCAGGGGGTCGTCCGCGCCCAGGGCCATCGGCACACCCGCGTCCCACAGCGTCCGCAGGGGTACGTCCTCGGGCTTCTCGTACACCCCGAGGGCCACGTTCGACGCGGGGCAGACCTCGCAGGTCACACCGCGCTCCGCGAGCTTGCGCAGCAGCCGCGGGTCCTCGGCCGCGCGGACGCCGTGGCCGATCCGGGAGGCGTGGAGGTCGTCCAGGCAGTCCCGCACGGACGACGGGCCGGTCAGTTCGCCGCCGTGCGGTGCCGCCAGCAGGCCGCCGTCGCGGGCGATCGCGAACGCGCGGTCGAAGTCCCTGGCCATACCGCGCCGCTCGTCGTTGGAGAGTCCGAACCCGACCACCCCGCGGTCGGCGTAGCGCACGGCCAGCCGCGCCAGCGTGCGGGCGTCCAGCGGATGCTTCATGCGATTGGCGGCGACCACGACGCGCATCCCCAGCCCCGTCTCCCGCGCCGCCTCGTCCACCGAGTCCAGGATGATCTCCAGAGCGGGGATCAGCCCGCCCAGCATCGGGGCGTACGAGGTGGGGTCGACCTGGATCTCCAGCCAGCCAGAGCCGTCCCTGACGTCCTCCTGGGCCGTCTCCCGAACCAGCCTCCGGATGTCCTCCGGCTCCCGCAGACACGACCGCGCCATGTCGTAGAGCCGCTGGAAGCGGAACCAGCCGCGCTCGTCCGTCGCCCGGAGCTTCGGCGGTTCGCCGCCGGTCAGCGCGTCGGGGAGGTGCACACCGTACTTGTCGGCGAGCTCGAGCAGGGTGCCGGGCCGCATCGACCCGGTGAAGTGCAGATGCAGATGGGCCTTGGGCAGCAG
This sequence comes from Streptomyces sp. WMMC940, assembly GCF_027460265.1. Lineage (NCBI taxonomy): Bacteria > Bacillati > Actinomycetota > Actinomycetes > Kitasatosporales > Streptomycetaceae > Streptomyces > Streptomyces sp. WMMC940. The sequence goes on along the minus strand of NZ_JAPZBC010000001.1, from coordinate 3,037,672 downwards.
GCTGAGATCGCGGACTCTCGGGGGGTTCGGGGGGTGTCCCCCTGACGGGCACAGCATTGCAGGATCTTGCCGCAGACACCGGCCGAACGGCAGCCCCTTTCCCCGATCGAGTCCTCGCCCGAACGAAGAATCGCGTCCCGGCGGGGGAGGCGGAGCCCGGGGAAGGAGAACGGGCCCCGGCCTGCTGGTCAGCTGGCTAGGTCCAGTAGCTTAGCGAGGCGCTCGGCTGGGGTTTCCCAGTCGAGCGTTTTGCGTGGGCGGCTGTTGAGTTCGGCGGCGACGGCCTGGAGGTGCTCGGGGGTGTGGGTGCTCAGGTCGGTGCCCTTAGGGAAATACTGCCGCAGCAGGCCGTTCGTGTTCTCGTTCGAGCCCCGCTGCCAGGGACTGGCCGGGTCGCAGAAGTAGACCGGGATGTCGGTGGCGACGGTGAACGACCGGTGGGCGGCCATCTCCGAACCCTGGTCCCAGGTCAGGGATCGCCACAGATGCGGCGGGAGGGTCTGGACGGTGGCGGCGAGCGCGTTGCGGGTGGCGAGGGCGCTGTGGCCCGTCGGCAGGTGCACGAGCATCACGTAGCGGGTGGACCGTTCGACCAGGGTGCCGATGGCGGAGCGTCCGTCCTTGCCGATGATGAGGTCGCCTTCCCAGTGGCCGGGGACGGCACGGTCTTCGGCTTCGGCGGGCCGGTCGCTGATCAGGACCATGTCCTTGATGGCGCGGGAGGTGCGCTTGTGGGCCTGGCGGTGCGGGCGCCGGCGGGCACGTCCTGTGCGAAGTGCGCGGGTCAGTTCCCGGCGGAGTTCTCCGCGGCCGTGGACGTAGAGGGCCTGGTAGATCGTCTCGTGGGTCACGTGCATCTCCGGCCGGTCGGGGAAGCGTGCCCGCAGAGCCTGGCAGATCTGCTCGGGGCTCCACCGCATCGTGAGGTGGTCCTGGATGAAGTCCCGCAGTTCGGGGTTCTGGCCGATCTTGCCGGTCTTGGGGCGGGGTCGGCGGGCATCGGCCCGGGCCTGGGCGGTGTGCGGCCGGTAGTACCAGCCTCCCTTGGGCATGGTCCGCCGGTTGCGGCGTATCTCGCGGCTGATGGTGGACGGGCTGCGGCCCAGCTCGGCGGCGATCTGCCGCATCGACGCCTTCTCCCGCAGCCGGTCGGCGATGTGGATGCGGTCGTGCTCCTGGAGATACCGCGAAGGGCCGCAAGGCGGCGCCTCCAGATCTCCCGCAGTCACGGACGCGTGCCCGTGCTCGGGATGGATCGGAGGAACTACCTTGCGGCCCCTCGTGTGACCGTTGCGCCACTTCTTGCCCGTGCGCCGGTCGATGCCGACGATCCGGGCCGCTTCCCGGGTGCTGTAGCCCTGCTCCATGAGCTGGAAGTATGCGGCCCGCTCACGGAGCAACGGCTTGGGCCCCTGCGGCTTCCTGTTCTTGCGGATCTCGAAGTCCATGACACCCCTTGAACTGGGGTGTTGCAACGACCACTAGAACTGAAGTCCGGCCGGGGCCCGCCCCTCATGTCGTCCGGCGGAAACGGAACCTCAGCCCCGGGCCTCCGCCAGCAGCTTCTGCATGCGCGACACGCCCTCGACGAGGTCCTCGTCGCCGAGCGCGTACGACAGCCGCAGGTAACCCGGCGTGCCGAACGCCTCACCGGGAACGACCGCGACCTCGGCCTCCTCCAGGATCAGCGCCGCGAGCTCCACGGAGGTCCGCGGACGCTGCCCGCGGATCTCCTTGCCCAGCAGGCCCTTCACCGACGGGTACGCGTAGAACGCGCCCTCGGGCTCCGGGCAGACCACGCCGTCGATCTCGTTGAGCATCCGCACGACGGTCTGCCGGCGGCGGTCGAACGCCTCGCGCATCTTCGCGACCGCTTCCAGGTCCCCGGAGACCGCGGCGAGGGCGGCGACCTGCGCCACGTTCGAGACGTTGGAGGTGGCGTGCGACTGCAGGTTGGTCGCGGCCTTGACGACGTCCTTCGGGCCGACGATCCAGCCCACCCGCCAGCCCGTCATCGCGTACGTCTTGGCCACGCCGTTGACCACGATGCACTTGTCGCGCAGCTCGGGCACCAGCGCGGGGACCGATGTGAACTTCGCGTCGCCGTAGACGAGGTGCTCGTAGATCTCGTCCGTAAGCACCCACAGACCGTGCTCCAGGGCCCAGCGGGCGATCGCCTCGGTGTCCGCCTCGCTGTAGACCGCGCCGGTCGGGTTGGACGGGGAGACGAACAGGACGACCTTCGTCCGCTCCGTGCGGGCCGCCTCCAGCTGCTCCACTGACACCCGGTAGCCCGTGGTCTCGTCGGCGACGACCTCCACGGGGACGCCGCCGGCCAGCCGGATCGACTCCGGGTACGTCGTCCAGTACGGCGCCGGGACGATGACCTCGTCGCCCGGGTCCAGGATCGCCGCGAAGGCCTCGTAGATCGCCTGCTTGCCGCCGTTGGTCACCAGCACCTGCGCGGGGTCGACCTCGTAGCCCGAGTCGCGGAGGGTCTTCTCCGCGATCGCCTTCTTCAGCTCGGGCAGGCCGCCGGCCGGGGTGTAGCGGTGGTACTTCGGGTTCTTGCAGGCCTCGATCGCGGCCTCGACGATGTAGTCCGGGGTCGGGAAGTCCGGCTCGCCCGCCCCGAAGCCGATCACCGGACGGCCGGCGGCCTTGAGGGCCTTGGCCTTGGCGTCGACGGCGAGGGTCGCGGACTCGGAGATCGCGCCGATACGGGCGGAGACCCGGCGCTCGGTGGGAGGAGTTGCAGCGCTCATACGGTCCATCGTCCCAGAACGCGGAGAGGCCGGGCAGGGGGGTTTCGCGGGTCGGGCGGTGGCTGACAGGGTCCGGACAGAACGCGGACAGGAACCGCCTCGGAGCTATCTGTTCGACGCACGGCTTCCGACCACGTACACTCACTGGTCGTTGGCCCTCACGGACCACCACCGCCGATGCGGTAGGTTTGGGGGGAACCACAAAGGGTCGTAGCTCAATTGGTAGAGCACTGGTCTCCAAAACCAGCGGTTGGGGGTTCAAGTCCCTCCGGCCCTGCTACACACACCTTCGCCAGGATGTGTGCGCATGTACGTACTTCAATGCATCGCCGTGCGGCTCGACCGGGCGCGGCACGGCCACGACCCGGAATCAGGTGAGAGACGTGACGGACGCCGTGGGCTCCATCGACATGCCTGATGCCGAGGACGAGGCGCCCGAGTCCCGCAAGAAGACCCGAAAGGGTGGCAAGCGCGGGAAGAAGGGCCCCCTCGGCCGCCTCGCGCTGTTCTACCGCCAGGTCGTCGCCGAGCTTCGCAAGGTCGTCTGGCCCACGCGCAGCCAGCTGACGACGTACACGACCGTGGTGATCATCTTCGTGGTCATCATGATCGGTCTTGTGACCGTGATCGACTATGGCTTCCAGGCAGCCGTCAAGTACGTCTTCGGCTGATCCCGCGGAGGGCGCCTGACCGGCGCCTTTTTCGCATGTTCCACCCCATCTGTATCCAGGAAGAAGCAGCCACCGTGTCTGACCCGAACCTGAACGACGCCGTTGAGCCGAGCGACAGCCTCGAGTCCGCTGAGGACGCGCTCGACATCGTCGAGGCGGCGGACTCCGTCGACCCGGACCAGGCGGAGGCTGCTGACGCCGCTGCGGGTGAGCCCGCGGAGCAGGCCGCGATCCACGTGGACGACGAAGCCGAGGCCGTGGCCGAGGTGGACGAGGACGCGGAGGCGGCGGAGGCCGTGGCCGGCGAGCAGCCCCTCGAAGAGGCCGAGCCGGAGGCTCCGGCCGACCCCGTCGCCGCGCTCCGCGAGGAGCTGCGCGGGCTGCCCGGCGAGTGGTACGTGATCCACACCTACGCCGGTTACGAGAAGCGCGTGAAGGCCAACCTGGAGCAGCGCGCCGTCTCGCTGAACGTCGAGGACTTCATCTACCAGGCCGAGGTGCCCGAGGAAGAGATCGTCCAGATCAAGAACGGCGAGCGCAAGAACGTCCGGCAGAACAAGCTGCCCGGCTATGTGCTCGTCCGGATGGACCTGACGAACGAGTCCTGGGGCGTCGTCCGCAACACCCCGGGTGTGACCGGCTTCGTCGGCAACGCCTACGACCCGTACCCGCTGACCCTGGACGAGATCGTGAAGATGCTCGCCCCGGAGGCGGAGGAGAAGGCTGCCCGCGAGGCCGCCGAGGCCGAGGGCAAGCCGGCCCCGGCCCGCAAGGTCGAGGTCCAGGTCCTGGACTTCGAGGTCGGCGACTCGGTCACCGTCACCGACGGTCCGTTCGCCACCCTGCAGGCCACGATCAACGAGATCAACGCCGACTCGAAGAAGGTCAAGGGCCTCGTCGAGATCTTCGGCCGCGAGACGCCGGTCGAGCTCAGCTTCGACCAGATCCAGAAGAACTGACGGATCGCCCCACAGCTTCCGACCAGGTCAGAGCGGCCCCCGCGGCTGTTCTGACCTGCTCGGTTTTCAGCCGCACAGTGGTACCCGTTATCGTGGTGCGGTATGCCTCCATCCGGATGATCGGGTGGAAGTCATGCAGTTTCAGCAAACTCTCAACTGGACCCGGAGAGAGCAATGCCTCCCAAGAAGAAGAAGGTCACGGGGCTTATCAAGCTCCAGATCCAGGCCGGCGCCGCCAACCCGGCTCCGCCGGTCGGCCCCGCGCTGGGTCAGCACGGCGTCAACATCATGGAGTTCTGCAAGGCCTACAACGCCGCGACCGAGTCGCAGCGTGGCATGGTCGTGCCGGTGGAGATCACGGTCTACGAGGACCGTTCCTTCACCTTCATCACCAAGACTCCGCCGGCCGCCAAGCTGATCCTCAAGGCTGCGGGCGTGGACAAGGGCTCCGGCGAGCCGCACAAGACCAAGGTCGCCAAGCTGACGCGCGACCAGGTCCGCGAGATCGCCACCACCAAGATGCCCGACCTGAACGCCAACGACCTGGACGCCGCCGAGAAGATCATCGCCGGCACCGCCCGTTCCATGGGCATCACGGTCGAGGGCTGATCAGCTCCCCGAGACCTCAGTGGCAGGGCCAGGCGCTGGCCCGGACCACGAACTCCACGCCTGAAACACCACAGGAGAAGAAGTGAAGCGCAGCAAGGCTCTCCGCAACGCGGACGCCAAGGTCGACCGGGAGCGCAACTACGCCCCGCTCGAGGCCGTCCGCATTGCGAAGGACACCGCCACCACCAAGTTCGACGGCACCGTCGAGGTCGCCTTCCGCCTGGGCGTCGACCCGCGCAAGGCCGACCAGATGGTCCGTGGCACCGTGAACCTTCCGCACGGCACCGGCAAGACCGCCCGGGTCCTGGTCTTCGCGACCGGTGACCGTGCTGCGGCCGCGGAGGCCGCGGGCGCCGACATCGTCGGCTCCGACGAACTGATCGACGAGGTCTCGAAGGGCCGTCTGGACTTCGACGCCGTCGTCGCCACCCCGGACCTCATGGGCAAGGTCGGCCGTCTCGGCCGCGTGCTCGGTCCCCGTGGTCTGATGCCGAACCCCAAGACCGGCACCGTGACCATGGACGTCGCCAAGGCCGTCACCGACATCAAGGGCGGCAAGATCGAGTTCCGTGTCGACAAGCACGCGAACCTGCACTTCATCATCGGCAAGGTCTCCTTCGACGAGACCAAGCTGGTGGAGAACTACGCCGCGGCGCTGGAGGAGATCCTCCGTCTGAAGCCGTCCGCCGCGAAGGGCCGCTACATCAAGAAGGCGACCCTGACCACCACCATGGGTCCCGGCATCCCGCTGGACTCGAACCGCACCCGCAACCTCCTCGTCGAGGAGGACCCGGCCGCGGTCTGAGCCTGATGGCTCGCACACGGTGAGACCGGCCCCCGCACCTCTTCCCGAGGCGCGGGGGCCGGTTTCTCATTACGACGGTGTCGGTGGGGTGCGTTACCGTTCAGTTGACTTCACGGACGCAACAGAACTGAAAAGCAGGGGTGGGGATTCATGGGTATGTCGACGTGGAAGCGCGTGGGCGTCTCCCTGACGGCCGTGGCCGTCGTCGCGGGTGTCGCGGGCTGTCAGGACGGTGACGAGGGCGGGAAGAAGAAGGCCGCCGACTCCCCGCGGTCCGCCGTCCAGTCGCAGGGCGAGATCACCAAGGTGATCCAGGCCGCGTACAAGAAGACGTCGGACGCCAAGTCCGCCAAGATCCGCATGACCGTGGCCATGCCGGCGGGCATGGAGGGCGGCGGCACGATGGAGATGTCCGGTGTGCAGGGCTGGGACCCCGGCGTGATGGACGTCACCGTGAAGGGCTCGATGCTCACCGCGGGCGGCCCGGACGCGCCTTCCGCGGTGCGCATGGTCATGGTGGACCAGGCCATGTACATGGAGATGGGTGCCAAGCAGGCCGCCGAGATGGACGGCAAGCGCTGGATGAAGATGGACTTCAGGGCCGCTGCCGAGGCCAGCGGCGACAAGGCGCTCCAGAAGCAGATGACCGGCAGCCTGGAGAGCATGAACCAGGACCCGGCCCAGCAGCTCGCCCTGCTGCTCGGCTCGCCGAGCATCAAGCACGTCGGCGCGGAGAAGGTCGACGGGGTCGAGGCGCAGCACTACAAGGGCACGCTGACCTTCCAGGAGATGCTCGACGCCAACGAGTCCCTCGACGTGCTCTCCGCGGAGGAGCGCAAGGAGCTGGTCGCCAACGTCAAGAAGGCCGGTATCAAGGGCTACGACACCCAGGTCTGGGTCAACGAGGACGACTACCCGGTCAAGATGGTCGTCGGCATCGAGATGCCGCAGGGCATGATGACGATGACGGCGAACTACTCCGACTACGGCGCCGCGGCCACGGTCCAGGCGCCGCCGGCGAAGGACACCTTCGACCTCTTCAAGATGCTCAAGGAGCTGGAGGGCTCGGGCGCGGAGGGCGCCCCCGGCCTGGACGGCTGAGGCCCGGCCTCGGCTGAGCGGGCGGACCGGACACCCCCTGACGGGGCCGGCCGGCAGGATCTGCCGACCGGCCCCGTCCACCGGCCCCGGCCGGTCCGGACGCCCGATTTGCTTGACGCCGATCCGTTCGCGTACTCTTCCCGGGAAGCCAAAGACCGCTGGTCGTTGCCGTGCCCGTGAGGGTTTCGGCGGCCGAAGGATCCGCTAGCTGCGGACGACCCGCGCAGGTGACTGTGGATGAAGCTCCCGGACGTCCGTCCGGTCGAGCCACGCCCCGTGCGCCTGCGCCGGGGCGTTTCGTTTTGCCCAGTCTCCTTCCTTCAGCCCATGCGGTCCGAATCACCCGGAAGGAGGCCGAGGCTCATGGCGAGGCCCGACAAGTCCGCCGCGGTCGCCGAGCTGACGGACAAGTTCCGCAGCTCGAACGCCGCCGTGCTGACCGAGTACCGCGGTCTCACCGTGGCGCAGCTCAAGCAGCTGCGTCGTTCGCTCGGTGAGAACGCCCAGTACGCCGTGGTGAAGAACACGCTGACCAAGATTGCGGCCAACGAGGCCGGGATCACCTCGCTCGACGACCAGTTCGCTGGTCCGACGGCGGTCGCCTTCATCACCGGTGACCCGGTGGAGTCGGCGAAGGGTCTTCGTGACTTCGCCAAGGAGAACCCGAACCTCATCATCAAGGGCGGTGTCCTTGACGGCAAGGCGCTGTCCGCCGATGAGATCAAGAAGCTTGCGGACCTCGAGTCCCGCGAGGTTCTGCTCGCCAAGCTGGCGGGTGCCATGAAGGGCAAGCAGTCCCAGGCTGCCGCGCTCTTCCAGGCGCTCCCGTCGAAGCTCGTCCGCACCGTGGACGCGCTTCGCGCCAAGCAGGCCGAGCAGGGCGGTGCCGAGTAATTCGGCTCGCGCATTGATCCGCGCCGTCCAGCGCGCGGGTCGCAGCGGGCCCAACGTACGCCCGCCGACATGTACACCCGGCACCAGCCGATTTAGTGGAAGGACCGCCATCATGGCGAAGCTGTCTCAGGAAGACCTGCTCGCGCAGTTCGAGGAGATGACCCTCATCGAGCTCTCCGAGTTCGTGAAGGCGTTCGAGGAGAAGTTCGACGTCACCGCCGCCGCCCCGGTCGCCGTTGCCGCCGCCGGTGGCGCCGGTGCCGCTGCCGCCGAGGCCGTCGAGGAGAAGGACGAGTTCGACGTCATCCTCACCGGCGCCGGCGACAAGAAGATCCAGGTCATCAAGGTCGTGCGTGAGCTGACCTCCCTGGGCCTGAAGGAGGCCAAGGACCTCGTCGACGGCACCCCGAAGCCGGTCCTCGAGAAGGTCAACAAGGAGGCCGCCGACAAGGCCGCCGAGTCCCTCAAGGCTGCCGGTGCGGCCGTCGAGGTCAAGTGACCTTGCGAGTCTTCTGACTCCCGCGCTGTAACGCGCACACGCTGAAGGGCGATCATCCATTCGGGTGGTCGCCCTTCGGCGTTCCCTCCACCGTCGGGCGGGCGCCTTGCGATGGCCGCTGCGGAGAGTAGGGTGATCTTCGCCGTGCGCCAGGTGACGATCCCCGCAGCCAGGATTGGGCTGGGGGGCCTTGACGAACCGCACGCAGCGCGCAATTCTCAGGACGCGTCGTCACAACGGTCCAAGTTCGAGGCATGGATCGGCGACCGAACGGGCAGTATCGGTGTGCGCCTCCCGGCGCACGGCATACCGCGGAGTTGAGAACAACGAGGGTCTCGGTTTACCCGCCCTGGACATCAGTGGGCCAAGTGGCTACACTGACCCTTTGCGCTGCCTGTTAGCTGCCCCCTGCCCGTCACCAGGGGCATCCCCACGCACGAGCATCGTTGACCGGAATAGCCCTGACCTGGGATTTCTGTCTTTGTGCCCGGCTTGGGACCGGTACGCGCGTAGTGAGTCCGAGCCCTCGGAAGGACCCCCTCTTGGCCGCCTCGCGCAACGCCTCGACCGCGAATACGAACAACGGCGCAAGCACCGCCCCGCTGCGCATCTCCTTTGCAAAGATCAAGGAGCCCCTCGAGGTTCCGAACCTCCTCGCGCTGCAGACCGAGAGCTTTGACTGGCTGCTCGGCAACGCCGCGTGGAAGGCTCGTGTCGAGGCGGCTCTGGAGTCCGGACAGGACGTCCCCACCAAGTCCGGTCTGGAGGAGATCTTCGAGGAGATCTCCCCGATCGAGGACTTCTCCGGGTCGATGTCGCTGACCTTCCGCGACCACCGCTTCGAGCCTCCCAAGAACTCGATCGACGAGTGCAAGGAGCGCGACTTCACGTACGCCGCCCCGCTCTTCGTCACGGCCGAGTTCACCAACAACGAGACCGGCGAGATCAAGTCCCAGACGGTCTTCATGGGCGACTTCCCGCTCATGACCAACAAGGGCACCTTCGTCATCAACGGCACCGAGCGTGTCGTGGTGTCGCAGCTGGTCCGCTCGCCGGGTGTCTACTTCGACTCCTCCATCGACAAGACGTCCGACAAGGACATCTTCTCCGCCAAGATCATCCCGTCCCGGGGTGCCTGGCTGGAGATGGAGATCGACAAGCGCGACATGGTCGGTGTCCGCATCGACCGCAAGCGCAAGCAGTCCGTCACCGTCCTCCTGAAGGCGCTCGGCTGGACCACCGAGCAGATCCTCGAGGAGTTCGGCGAGTACGAGTCGATGCGCGCCACCCTGGAGAAGGACCACACCCAGGGCCAGGACGACGCGCTGCTCGACATCTACCGCAAGCTGCGCCCGGGCGAGCCCCCGACGCGTGAGGCCGCGCAGACCCTTCTCGAGAACCTGTACTTCAACCCGAAGCGCTACGACCTCGCCAAGGTCGGCCGCTACAAGGTCAACAAGAAGCTCGGCGCGGACGAGCCGCTGGACGCCGGCGTGCTCACCACCGACGACGTCATCGCGACCATCAAGTACCTGGTCAAGCTGCACGCCGGTGAGACCGAGACGGTCGGCGAGAGCGGCACGCAGATCGTCGTCGAGACCGACGACATCGACCACTTCGGCAACCGCCGTCTGCGCAACGTCGGTGAGCTGATCCAGAACCAGGTCCGTACGGGTCTCGCCCGCATGGAGCGCGTCGTGCGCGAGCGCATGACCACCCAGGACGTCGAGGCGATCACGCCGCAGACCCTGATCAACATCCGGCCGGTCGTCGCCTCCATCAAGGAGTTCTTCGGCACCAGCCAGCTGTCCCAGTTCATGGACCAGAACAACCCGCTGTCGGGCCTGACCCACAAGCGCCGTCTGTCGGCGCTGGGCCCCGGCGGTCTGTCCCGTGAGCGGGCGGGCTTCGAGGTCCGAGACGTGCACCCGTCCCACTACGGACGCATGTGCCCGATCGAGACCCCCGAAGGCCCGAACATCGGTCTGATCGGTTCGCTCGCCTCGTACGGCCGCGTCAACGCCTTCGGCTTCGTCGAGACGCCGTACCGCAAGGTCCAGGGCGGCCAGGTCACCGACGAGGTGGACTACCTGACCGCCGACGAGGAGGACCGCTTCGTCATCGCGCAGGCCAACGCCGCGCTCAACGACGACCTGCGCTTCTCCGAGGCCCGCGTGCTCGTCCGCCGCCGCGGCGGCGAGGTCGACTACGTGTCGCCCGAGGACGTGGACTACATGGACGTCTCGCCGCGCCAGATGGTGTCGGTCGCGACCGCCATGATCCCCTTCCTCGAGCACGACGACGCCAACCGCGCCCTCATGGGCGCGAACATGATGCGCCAGGCCGTACCGCTCATCAAGGCGGAGGCCCCGCTCGTCGGCACCGGCATGGAGTACCGCTGCGCCACCGACGCCGGCGACGTCATCAAGGCGGAGAAGGACGGTGTGATCCAGGAGGTCTCGGCCGACTACATCACCGTCACCAACGACGACGGCACGTACACCACGTACCGCATCGCGAAGTTCTCCCGCTCCAACCAGGGCACCTCGGTCAACCAGAAGGTCGTCGTCTCCGAGGGCGACCGGGTCATCGAGGGCCAGGTCCTCGCCGACGGCCCTGCCACCGAGAACGGTGAGATGGCGCTCGGCAAGAACCTGCTCGTGGCGTTCATGCCGTGGGAGGGTCACAACTACGAGGACGCGATCATCCTGTCGCAGCGCCTCGTGCAGGACGACGTCCTCTCCTCGATCCACATCGAGGAGCACGAGGTCGACGCCCGTGACACCAAGCTCGGCCCGGAGGAGATCACCCGGGACATCCCGAACGTCTCCGAGGAGGTCCTCGCCGACCTCGACGAGCGCGGCATCATCCGGATCGGTGCCGAGGTCGTCGCCGGCGACATCCTGGTCGGCAAGGTCACCCCGAAGGGCGAGACCGAGCTGACCCCGGAGGAGCGCCTGCTCCGCGCGATCTTCGGCGAGAAGGCCCGTGAGGTCCGTGACACCTCGCTGAAGGTGCCGCACGGCGAGACCGGCAAGGTCATCGGCGTCCGCGTCTTCGACCGCGAGGAGGGCGACGAGCTTCCCCCCGGTGTGAACCAGCTGGTGCGCGTGTACGTCGCGCAGAAGCGCAAGATCACCGACGGTGACAAGCTCGCCGGCCGTCACGGCAACAAGGGCGTCATCTCCAAGATCCTGCCGATCGAGGACATGCCGTTCCTGGAGGACGGCACCCCGGTCGACATCATCCTCAACCCGCTCGGCGTCCCGTCCCGAATGAACCCGGGACAGGTCCTGGAGATCCACCTCGGCTGGCTCGCCAGCCAGGGCTGGGACGTCTCCGGTCTCGCCGACGAGTGGGCCCAACGCCTGCAGGCCATCGGTGCCGACCAGGTCGACCCCCGCACCAACGTCGCCACCCCGGTCTTCGACGGTGCCCGCGAGGACGAGCTGGCGGGTCTGCTGGAGCACACGATCCCGAACCGCGACGGCGACCGCATGGTCCTCCCGTCCGGCAAGGCGCGCCTGTTCGACGGCCGCTCCGGCGAGCCGTTCCCGGACCCGATCTCGGTCGGGTACATGTACATCCTCAAGCTGCACCACCTGGTCGACGACAAGCTGCACGCGCGCTCGACCGGTCCGTACTCGATGATCACCCAGCAGCCGCTGGGTGGTAAGGCTCAGTTCGGTGGCCAGCGGTTCGGTGAGATGGAGGTGTGGGCGCTCGAGGCATACGGCGCCGCATACGCCCTCCAGGAGCTGCTGACCATCAAGTCCGACGACGTCACCGGCCGCGTGAAGGTCTACGAGGCCATCGTCAAGGGCGAGAACATCCCCGAGCCCGGCATCCCCGAGTCCTTCAAGGTGCTCATCAAGGAGATGCAGTCCCTGTGCCTCAACGTGGAGGTGCTGTCCTCGGACGGTATGTCCATCGAGATGCGCGACACCGACGAGGACGTCTTCCGCGCCGCGGAGGAGCTCGGTATCGACCTGTCCCGGCGCGAGCCGAGCAGCGTCGAAGAGGTCTGACGGGCCTCCCGCCACCCCTCACCCGGGGTGGCGGGCCCCGGGACCCCGTACAGACCATGATTGAGACACGACCCTGAGAGGGATTGACGCATAGTGCTCGACGTCAACTTCTTCGACGAGCTGCGGATCGGCCTGGCCACCGCTGACGACATCCGTCAGTGGTCCCACGGCGAGGTCAAGAAGCCGGAGACCATCAACTACCGCACGCTCAAGCCCGAGAAGGACGGACTCTTCTGCGAGAAGATCTTCGGTCCTACCCGGGACTGGGAGTGCTACTGCGGCAAGTACAAGCGCGTCCGCTTCAAGGGCATCATCTGTGAGCGCTGTGGCGTCGAGGTCACGCGCGCCAAGGTGCGCCGCGAGCGGATGGGCCACATCGAGCTGGCCGCTCCCGTCACCCACATCTGGTACTTCAAGGGCGTTCCGTCGCGGCTGGGCTACCTGCTCGACCTCGCCCCGAAGGACCTGGAGAAGGTCATCTACTTCGCCGCGTACATGATCACGTACGTGGACGAGGAGCGCCGCACGCGCGATCTGCCCTCGCTCGAGGCCCACATCTCCGTCGAGCGCCAGCAGGTCGAGAACCGCCGCGACGCCGACCTGGAGGCCCGCGCCAAGAAGCTCGAGGCCGACCTGGCCGAGCTCGAGGCCGAGGGCGCCAAGGCCGACGTGCGCCGCAAGGTGCGCGAGGGTGCCGAGCGTGAGATGAAGCAGCTGCGCGACCGCGCCCAGCGCGAGATCGACCGTCTCGACGAGGTGTGGACCCGCTTCAAGAACCTCAAGGTCCAGGACCTCGAGGGCGACGAGCTGCTCTACCGCGAGCTGCGTGACCGCTTCGGCACGTACTTCGACGGCTCGATGGGTGCCGCGGCGCTGCAGAAGCGCCTGGAGTCCTTCGACCTGGAGGAGGAGGCCGAGCGCCTCCGCGAGATCATCCGTACCGGCAAGGGCCAGAAGAAGACCCGGGCGCTCAAGCGCCTCAAGGTCGTCTCCGCCTTCCTGCAGACCAGCAACAGCCCCAAGGGCATGGTGCTGGACTGCGTGCCGGTGATCCCGCCGGACCTGCGTCCGATGGTGCAGCTGGACGGTGGCCGCTTCGCGACCTCCGACCTGAACGACCTGTACCGCCGTGTGATCAACCGCAACAACCGACTGAAGCGTCTGCTCGACCTCGGTGCCCCCGAGATCATCGTGAACAACGAGAAGCGGATGCTGCAGGAGGCCGTCGACGCGCTGTTCGACAACGGCCGCCGCGGTCGCCCGGTCACCGGTCCGGGCAACCGCCCGCTGAAGTCCCTCAGCGACATGCTGAAGGGCAAGCAGGGCCGGTTCCGCCAGAACCTGCTCGGCAAGCGAGTCGACTACTCGGCGCGTTCCGTCATCGTCGTCGGCCCGCAGCTGAAGCTGCACCAGTGCGGTCTGCCCAAGGCCATGGCGCTGGAGCTCTTCAAGCCGTTCGTGATGAAGCGCCTGGTCGACCTGAACCACGCGCAGAACATCAAGTCGGCCAAGCGCATGGTCGAGCGCGGCCGCACCGTCGTGTACGACGTCCTCGAAGAGGTCATCGCCGAGCACCCGGTGCTGCTGAACCGTGCGCCCACGCTGCACCGCCTCGGCATCCAGGCCTTCGAGCCGCAGCTGGTCGAGGGCAAGGCCATCCAGATCCACCCGCTCGTCTGTACCGCGTTCAACGCGGACTTCGACGGCGACCAGATGGCCGTGCACCTGCCGCTGTCCGCGGAGGCGCAGGCCGAGGCCCGCATCCTGATGCTGTCCTCGAACAACATCCTCAAGCCGGCCGACGGCCGTCCGGTCACCATGCCGACCCAGGACATGGTGCTGGGCCTGTTCTTCCTCACCACGGACGAGCAGGAGCGCGAGGTGCGCGGCGAGGGCCGTGCGTTCAACTCCACCGCCGAGGCGATCATGGCGTTCGACGCCCGGGAGCTCTCGCTCCAGGCGAAGATCGACATCCGCTTCCCCATCGGCACCGTGCCCCCGCGCGGCTGGACCCCGCCGGTGGACGAGGACGGGGACGACGGCGTCGGTTCCGGTCCCTGGCAGCAGGGTGACAGCTTCCGGCTGACGACCACCCTGGGCCGCGCGCTCTTCAACGAGCTGCTGCCCGAGGACTACCCGTTCGTGGACTACACGGTCGGCAAGAAGCAGCTCTCCGAGATCGTCAACGACCTCGCCGAGCGCTACCCGAAGGTCATCGTGGCGGCGACGCTCGACAACCTGAAGGCGGCCGGCTTCTACTGGGCGACCCGTTCCGGTGTCACCGTGGCCATCTCCGACGTCGTCGTTCCCGAGGCGAAGAAGGAGATCGTCGCGGGCTACGAGGCGCAGGACGAGAAGGTCCAGAAGCAGTACGAGCGCGGTCTGATCACCAAGGACGAGCGCACGCAGGAGCTCATCGCGATCTGGACCAAGGCGACCAACGAGGTCGCCGAGGCGATGAACGAGAACTTCCCGAAGACCAACCCCATCTTCATGATGGTCAACTCGGGTGCTCGCGGAAACATGATGCAGATGCGTCAGATCGCGGGTATGCGTGGTCTGGTGTCGAACGCCAAGAACGAGACGATTCCGCGTCCGATCAAGGCGTCCTTCCGCGAGGGTCTCTCCGTGCTGGAGTACTTCATCTCCACGCACGGTGCCCGTAAGGGTCTCGCCGACACCGCCCTGCGTACGGCCGACTCGGGTTACCTGACCCGTCGTCTGGTCGACGTCTCCCAGGACGTCATCATCCGCGAGGAGGACTGCGGCACCGACCGCGGTCTGAAGCTGCGGATCGCCGACCGGGGCGCCGACGGCGTCCTGCGCAAGGCGGACGACGTC
Organism: Streptomyces sp. WMMC940; assembly: GCF_027460265.1. NCBI lineage: Bacteria > Bacillati > Actinomycetota > Actinomycetes > Kitasatosporales > Streptomycetaceae > Streptomyces > Streptomyces sp. WMMC940. Next base: position 3,022,500 of record NZ_JAPZBC010000001.1, on the reverse strand, counting down.
GAGACGTCGGTGTACGCGCGGATGCTCGCCGAGGACGTCGTCGTGGACGGCAAGGTCATCGCGCCGGCCAACGTCGACCTCGGTGACGTGCTGATCGACGCGCTCGTGGGCGCGGGTGTCGAGGAGGTCAAGACCCGCTCGGTCCTGACCTGTGAGTCCGCGGTCGGTACGTGCGCCTACTGCTACGGCCGTTCGCTCGCCACCGGCAAGCTGGTCGACATCGGTGAGGCGGTCGGCATCATCGCCGCCCAGTCCATCGGTGAGCCCGGTACCCAGCTGACGATGCGTACCTTCCACACCGGTGGTGTGGCCGGTGACGACATCACGCAGGGTCTGCCGCGTGTCGTCGAGCTCTTCGAGGCCCGTACCCCGAAGGGTGTCGCCCCGATCTCCGAGGTCGCCGGCATCGTCCGGGTCGAGGAGACCGAGAAGACCAAGAAGATCGTCATCACCCCGGACGACGGCAGCGACGAGGCGGCCTACCCGATCTCGAAGCGCGCCAAGCTCCTGGTGCGGGACGGCGACCACGTCGAGGTGGGCCAGAAGCTCACCTTCGGTGCCACCAACCCGCACGACGTGCTGCGGATCCTCGGCCAGCGCGCCGTCCAGGTCCACCTGGTCGGCGAGGTGCAGAAGGTCTACAACTCGCAGGGTGTGTCGATCCACGACAAGCACATCGAGATCATCATCCGGCAGATGCTGCGCCGTGTGACGATCATCGAGTCCGGTGACGCCGAGCTGCTGCCGGGCGAGCTGGTCGAGCGCTCGAAGTTCGAGCACGAGAACCGTCGCGTGGTCCAGGAAGGCGGCCACCCGGCCTCCGGCCGTCCGCAGCTGATGGGCATCACCAAGGCCTCGCTGGCGACCGAGTCGTGGCTGTCGGCGGCGTCCTTCCAGGAGACGACCAGGGTCCTGACCGACGCGGCGATCAACGCCAAGTCGGACTCCCTGATCGGCCTCAAGGAGAACGTCATCATCGGTAAGCTCATCCCGGCCGGTACGGGCCTCGCCCGCTACCGCAACATCCGGGTCGAGCCGACCGAGGAGGCCAAGGCCGCGATGTACTCGGCCGTCGGCTACGACGACATCGACTACTCGCCGTTCGGCACCGGCTCCGGCCAGGCCGTTCCGCTGGAGGACTACGACTACGGTCCGTACAACCAGTAAGGCGTACGTCTGACGCCAAGGGCGGTCTCCCTCCGGGGTGGCCGCCCTTCGGCGTTCGGTGGCGCGGTGAGTTCGCTGTGGCGGCATCCTGATCGCGCTCACCGCCGAGCGCCACCGCCTGACCGTGATTCCCCATGGACGACGACTTCGCCGCCGTCGCAGAGGTTCGCCCCGAGCTGTCGACGGGCCGGGCACGGCCGACCGTCCTGTTGCCGCCGCGCCGGGCAGCCGCCCGGAGGCGCCGGCAGGAGTGGGCCGGTCCGAGCCGCTGACCTGGCGGCCGCCGCATGGGAATCCACACAGGGTCACCACTTGGGGTGAACGTCGCCAACTGGCCCTGATTCAGGCTTCCTTGCGCAACTACGCTCGTCGTGCGGCACGTGCCTCCTGCATGTGCCGCGCGGCGCCTGGCGCCTTCACGTACGTCCACTCCCTGCACAGGAACCCTTATGGTCAGCTCGTCCCACGAGGCGATGCACCGCATCTTCCAGGACCACCCGGGCCTCTTCTCCGGGGTGTCCGAGGTGCTCGGCGTCGACTTCGCCCCACCCACCTCGGTCACCGTCCTGCCCACCGACCTCACCGAGACCCGCCCGCTCGAACGACGCGTCGACACCCTGCTGAGGCTGGAGACGGAAGGGGACGAGCCGTTCCTTCTCGCCGTCGAGGCCCAGGGCGGAAAGGACCCGGACAAGCCCGCGAGCTGGGCCTACTACGCCTCGTACCTGCTCGCGAAGTACCGGCTGCAGCCGATGCTGCTGGTCGTCTGCCAGGACCGCGCGACCGCCGAATGGGCGGCTCGGCCGGTCCGCTTCGGCCCTCCCCAGTGGCCGCTGCTCACCCTGCACCCGCTCGTCGCGGGGCCGCACAACATGCCGGTGCTCACCGACCCGGCCGAAGTGCGCAAGGACCTCGCGCTCGCCACACTGTCCGCGATCACCCAGGCTGCGAATCCGGACATCGGGGCCATACTCAAGGCAATGACCAACGTGCTGCAGGACACGCCCGCAGCCCTCGCCAACCCGATCGTCGAACTCATCGCACAGGGCCTGGGCACGTACCCGGCCGCAGAGACATGGAGGAAACTGGTGGCCGTGGACCTCTCTTTCTACAAGTCGCCCCTCTCCGAGGAACTCCGCGACGAGGGCCGTGCCGAGGGCGAGGCGCGACGCGCGGCCGAGGACGTCCTGGACGTCCTGGCGGAGCGCGGTATCGCCGTGCCCGAGGCGGTTCGTGAGCGCGTCACCGGCTGCGGCGATCCCGAGACCCTGCGCCACTGGCTCCGGCGAGCCGTCACCGCTCCTTCCGCCGACGCGATCTTCTCGGACGAGTAGCCCGGCCCGTCCGTGCTGGGAGGGGGCTGGGCCACCTCGCCGGCGGCCGTACTCCACGTGCGCGCACCTTCGCAGTGGCGCCCCGTTCCCGGTCGATGCGGGGCGTCCGAGGGGCCACCGCGGCATCGGACCCTGTCGGCGGCCCTTCCGGCGTGTCGCCCCCCGTCCCATTTGTTTTGACCGAACTCGGTGCGGTAGGTACGCTCAGACCTTGTGCCTGGGGTGTGCCCTGGCCCTCGTGCGTGCCTACAACCGTACGAGGAGCCTGCACCGGCCACCGTAATCTGCGCCTTTTCCGCCTTCGGCGGGGGTCCGCGGTATTCGACACACCCGACCGCGTGGGTCGGCGACGTTCCAGGTTAGCTTTACTACACGGCACACAGAAACCGGAGAAGTAGTGCCTACGATCCAGCAGCTGGTCCGGAAGGGCCGGCAGGACAAGGTCGAGAAGAACAAGACGCCCGCACTCGAGGGTTCCCCTCAGCGTCGCGGCGTCTGCACGCGTGTGTTCACGACCACCCCGAAGAAGCCGAACTCGGCCCTCCGTAAGGTCGCGCGTGTGCGTCTGACCTCGGGCATCGAGGTCACGGCCTACATTCCGGGTGAGGGACACAACCTGCAGGAGCACTCCATCGTGCTCGTGCGCGGTGGCCGTGTGAAGGACCTGCCGGGTGTTCGCTACAAGATCATCCGTGGTTCCCTCGACACCCAGGGTGTCAAGAACCGCAAGCAGGCCCGCAGCCGCTACGGCGCCAAGAAGGAGAAGTAAGAATGCCTCGTAAGGGCCCCGCCCCGAAGCGCCCGGTCATCATCGACCCGGTCTACGGTTCTCCTCTGGTGACCTCGCTGATCAACAAGATCCTGCTGAACGGCAAGCGTTCCACCGCCGAGCGCATCGTCTACGGCGCCATGGAAGGCCTCCGTGAGAAGACCGGCAACGACCCGGTCATCACGCTGAAGCGCGCCCTCGAGAACGTCAAGCCGGCGCTCGAGGTCAAGTCCCGCCGTGTCGGTGGCGCCACCTACCAGGTCCCGGTCGAGGTCAAGCCCGGCCGCGCGTCCACGCTGGCCCTGCGCTGGCTCGTGGGCTACTCGCGCGCCCGCCGCGAGAAGACCATGACCGAGCGCCTCATGAACGAACTGCTCGACGCCTCGAACGGCCTCGGCGCTTCGGTCAAGAAGCGCGAGGACACGCACAAGATGGCCGAGTCCAACAAGGCCTTCGCGCACTACCGCTGGTAGTCGCAACCCCATCGAGAACCGAGAGAAGACGAAAGCCTTATGGCTACCACTTCGCTTGACCTGGCCAAGGTCCGCAACATCGGGATCATGGCCCACATCGACGCGGGCAAGACGACCACCACCGAGCGCATCCTGTTCTACACCGGTGTTTCGTACAAGATCGGTGAGGTCCACGACGGCGCTGCCACGATGGACTGGATGGAGCAGGAGCAGGAGCGCGGCATCACGATCACGTCCGCCGCGACGACCTGTCACTGGCCGCTCGAGGACGTCGACCACACCATCAACATCATCGACACCCCGGGTCACGTCGACTTCACCGTCGAGGTGGAGCGCTCCCTGCGTGTGCTCGACGGTGCCGTGACGGTGTTCGACGGCGTCGCCGGCGTCGAGCCGCAGTCCGAGACCGTGTGGCGCCAGGCCGACCGATACGGCGTGCCGCGTATCTGCTTCGTGAACAAGCTCGACCGCACCGGTGCCGAGTTCCACCGCTGTGTCGACATGATCAGCGACCGCCTGGGTGCGCAGCCGATCGTCATGCAGCTCCCGATCGGTGCCGAGGCCGACTTCAAGGGCGTCATCGACCTGGTCCGCATGAAGGCCCTGGTCTGGTCCGCCGAGGCCGCCAAGGGCGAGATGTACGACGTCGTCGACATCCCGGACACCCACGCCGAGGCTGCCGAGGAGTACCGCGGCAAGCTGCTCGAGGCCGTGGCCGAGAACGACGAGGAGATCATGGAGCTGTACCTCGAGGGCCAGGAGCCCTCCGAGGAGCAGCTGTACGCCGCGATCCGTCGTATCACCATCGCCTCCGGCAAGGGCAAGGGCACCACGGTCACCCCGGTGTTCTGTGGCACCGCGTTCAAGAACAAGGGCGTGCAGCCCCTGCTCGACGCGGTCGTCCGCTACCTGCCGTCGCCGCTCGACGTCGAAGCCATCGAGGGCCACGACGTCAAGGACGCCGAGCAGGTCGTGCGCCGCAAGCCGGCCGACACCGAGCCGCTGGCCGCCCTGGCCTTCAAGATCATGAGCGACCCGCACCTGGGCAAGCTCACCTTCGTCCGGGTCTACTCGGGCCGCCTGGAGTCCGGCACCGCGGTGCTGAACTCCGTCAAGGGCAAGAAGGAGCGCATCGGCAAGATCTACCGCATGCACGCCAACAAGCGTGAGGAGATCGACTCGGTGGGCGCCGGTGACATCGTCGCCGTCATGGGCCTGAAGCAGACCACCACCGGTGAGACGCTCGCGGACGAGAAGAACCCGGTCATCCTGGAGTCCATGGACTTCCCGGCGCCGGTCATCGAGGTCGCGATCGAGCCCAAGTCCAAGGGCGACCAGGAGAAGCTGGGTGTCGCCATCCAGCGTCTCGCGGAGGAGGACCCCTCCTTCCAGGTGCACACCAACGAGGAGACCGGCCAGACCGTCATCGGCGGTATGGGCGAGCTTCACCTCGAGGTGCTCGTCGACCGGATGAAGCGCGAGTTCAAGGTCGAGGCCAACGTCGGCAAGCCGCAGGTCGCGTACCGCGAGACCATCCGCAAGTCGGTGGACCGCGTGGACTACACCCACAAGAAGCAGACCGGTGGTACCGGTCAGTTCGCCAAGGTGCAGATCGCGGTCGAGCCGATCGAGGGCGGCGACGCCGCTTACGAGTTCGTGAACAAGGTCACCGGTGGCCGCATCCCGAAGGAGTACATCCCTTCCGTGGACGCCGGCTGCCAGGAGGCGATGTCGTTCGGCATCCTCGCCGGCTACGAGATGACGGGCGTCCGCGTCACGCTTCTCGACGGTGCCTACCACGAGGTCGACTCCTCCGAGCTCGCGTTCAAGATCGCCGGTTCGCAGGCCTTCAAGGAGGCCGCGCGCAAGGCGTCCCCGGTTCTCCTCGAGCCGATGATGGCCGTTGAGGTCACCACGCCCGAGGACTACATGGGCGATGTCATCGGTGACATCAACTCCCGCCGTGGCCAGATCCAGGCCATGGAGGAGCGTGCCGGTGCCCGCGTCGTCAAGGGCCTGGTGCCGTTGTCGGAGATGTTCGGCTACGTCGGCGACCTCCGCAGCAAGACCTCGGGTCGCGCAAGCTACTCGATGCAGTTCGACTCCTACGCCGAGGTTCCGCGGAACGTCGCCGAGGAGATCATCGCGAAGGCCAAGGGCGAGTAACTCACCCGAGTACACGCTTTAGGCTTGACGCCGAACCGTCGGGGCGTTCCCCGCGAACCCGTGAGGCTCGTCCCGGCGGTCGGCACCACCAGCAAAGATCACCCTGGCGCCGATGAGTAAGGCGTACAGAACCACTCCACAGGAGGACCCCAGTGGCGAAGGCGAAGTTCGAGCGGACTAAGCCGCACGTCAACATCGGCACCATCGGTCACATCGACCACGGTAAGACGACCCTCACGGCCGCCATTACCAAGGTGCTGCACGACGCGTTCCCGGACCTGAACGAGGCCTCGGCGTTCGACCAGATCGACAAGGCTCCTGAGGAGCGCCAGCGCGGTATCACCATCTCCATCGCGCACGTCGAGTACCAGACCGAGTCGCGTCACTACGCCCACGTCGACTGCCCCGGTCACGCGGACTACATCAAGAACATGATCACCGGTGCCGCCCAGATGGACGGCGCCATCCTCGTGGTCGCCGCCACCGACGGCCCGATGCCGCAGACCAAGGAGCACGTGCTCCTGGCCCGCCAGGTCGGCGTTCCGTACATCGTCGTCGCCCTGAACAAGGCCGACATGGTGGACGACGAGGAGATCCTGGAGCTCGTCGAGCTCGAGGTGCGTGAGCTCCTCTCCGAGTACGAGTTCCCGGGCGACGACGTTCCGGTCGTCAAGGTCTCGGCGCTCAAGGCTCTCGAGGGCGACAAGGAGTGGGGCCAGTCGGTCCTGAACCTGATGGCCGCCGTCGACGAGGCGATCCCGCAGCCCGAGCGTGACGTCGACAAGCCGTTCCTGATGCCGATCGAGGACGTCTTCACGATCACCGGTCGTGGCACCGTCGTCACCGGTCGTATCGAGCGTGGTGTCCTCAAGGTCAACGAGACCGTCGACATCGTGGGCATCAAGCAGGAGAAGACCACCACCACGGTCACCGGCATCGAGATGTTCCGCAAGCTGCTCGACGAGGGCCAGGCCGGTGAGAACGTCGGTCTGCTCCTCCGCGGCATCAAGCGCGAGGACGTCGAGCGCGGCCAGGTCATCATCAAGCCGGGCTCGGTCACCCCGCACACCGAGTTCGAGGCCCAGGCCTACATCCTGTCGAAGGACGAGGGTGGCCGTCACACCCCGTTCTTCAACAACTACCGCCCGCAGTTCTACTTCCGTACCACGGACGTGACCGGCGTCGTGACCCTCCCCGAGGGCACCGAGATGGTCATGCCGGGCGACAACACCACCATGTCCGTCCAGCTGATCCAGCCGGTCGCCATGGAGGAGGGCCTGAAGTTCGCCATCCGTGAGGGTGGCCGGACCGTCGGCGCCGGCCAGGTCACCAAGATCGTCAAGTAAGTTCCTCGACGGTCCGACCTGGTAGCTCCGCAGCGAGCTGCAAGCGAGAGGCCCCGCACCGTGAGGTGCGGGGCCTCTTCGTGCGTCCGGGCGCTCCCCCGGTCCTGGTCCGCGCGAGGGGGCCCGGTCCGGCCGGGCGACGCCTTCGGCGGGGAGGGCCTGCGCGCTGCCGTTCGCGGATCACAGCGTGACGCGCCCGTCTCCGCGTGAGCGGACGGAAGCCGGGGTCCGGCGTGTGGTCACGCCCCGTCCGCAGCAGTGGACGGGGCCCGGAGGGTCGGGACGTCGCCGCAGTCGGCCCAGCTCAGTGAGGTTCCGGACAGCCCGCGCAGCCAGCGCTCGGCGATCCTCGCGAGGCCGGCCCGGTCCGGGGGAGTGGCGCCGAGCCCGATCGCGTACCGGACCTCCGCGGGGCCGGAGGCGAACGGATGGGGCCAGGCGTGGACGTCCGCCGCGCCCGCCTCCTCCAGCGCGGTGACCAGGGCGCGCACCCGGCCCCGGACCCTGCCCTCGTCCGGACCGGTGGGCACGGTCAGTACGGCCCAGGCGGCGTGCCTACGGTGCAGGGGAGGCGGTGCCAGCAGCTCGGCCCAGGGGAGGCCGGCGGACGTCGGGCCGCCCGAGGCGGGTGCGCCCGCGCCGGCGGGAACGGCCGCTTCCACGACTTCCCAGGCCCGGAACAGCTCCTGGGCCAGCAGCTCACGGAAGCCTGGGCCGGCCTGCGCGGTGCAGGAACGGACCGGTTCCGTCGGGGTCGCCACCGCGGGTTCGTTCCAGTCGGCCATCGCCCACGTCGCGAAGAACCGTCCCAGCAGCTCGGCTGCGGGAAGCTCCCCCGCCTCGCGCACCGTGCGGGCGGACAGCAGCGCCCACGCCAGCCCGGGCAGCCCGCCGTACGGGGCCGAGTCCAGTCCGCGTGCCCTCGCCCACGCCTTGACCTCCCGGGCCAGCCGCACGAACGCCTCCCGACGCGGTCCCGCCAGCTCCAGCACGGCATCGGCGTCGCTGACGGCGCTGAGTGCGACGGCCGCGGCCCCGCCCAGCTCGGCCCGGCGGGCGACGGCCTCGTCCGGGTCCATCGGTCCGGTGGACACCAGGACGAGATCGACGGCCAGCCCGCCGATCCGCAGCCGCAGGCCCGGCACCCGCGCCCCCACCACTTCCCGCACGTCCTCCGCCTCCGGCAGGGCCGCGGCGAGCCGGGCCCGTACTTCTCCCGGCCCGGTCGTGCCCGGCAGGGCGGCCACCAGGTCGAGGTCCGCGCCGGGCAGCGCACAGCCCATGCGCCGCGAGCCGGCGAGGTGCACGACGCCGTCGGCCAGCGCCTCGGCGATGCGCCGTGTGGTGCGTCGGGCGTGCTCCGCGCGGTCCGGGTCCTCGGCGGCCGGCGCGGCCGCGTCGTTCTCCTCCGGCTCCCAGCGCACCTCGCCGCTGCCGAGTCCCACCCTCGCCCGTACCCGCATGGGCTCGTCAGCGCGCCGCGACAGCAGGACGACGTCGCCCACGCGCGCCGTCACGCTGCCGAGCAGGGCCTCGCAGTGGGCGGCGAGTTCGTGCGCACGGCGGGTCCGGCCGAGGGAGAGGTGCGGGGTGAAGCCGTCGGTGCGGCCCGTGCAGCGGGGGAAGCGCTCGGCGAGTGCTCCGTGCAGCCGGTCCCACGGCTCCGCTCCGTCCGCCGCCGGGTCGAGCCAGACGGTGGAGTCCTCCCGGTGCCGGAAGCTGCGCACCCCTCCGAGTCGCGCCGTGAACGGGGGCGTGCCGGAGGCCGCGGCGGACAGCAGCGGCGCCGCCCGCTCGAAGTCGCACTCCGGTACGAAGCCGAAGAGCAGGTTGACGTGCGGCGGCCAGCGCCGGATCTGCCGGTCGTGCTCACGGCGGATGTGCTGGATCGGGGGCCACAGCTCGTCCGGCGGGAGCCAGGCGACGGCCGTCCGGGGCGTGGGCCGGACGGCGAGCACCCCGGCCGGCCCGTCGGCGGCGGTGCTCGCGACGGAACCCCCGCGCGCGTCCGTCGTCGTCCGCGACGCGTCGGGAACCGCACCGGCGCCGGACCCCGAGGCCGGGGTGCCGCCCGCTCCCTCCGGCCTGCGGGCTCCCGGCACCGGGTCACCCGGGCTCAGGTCGGCCATGACGCCGTAGTGGTCGGAGACGTACAGCCCGCCGGGCGTGGGGGTGTCGCCGAGGAGTGCCGCCGCATCCACCCGCAGCCCCTCCGATCCGACCAGCACCCGGTCGAGCCGGGCGGCCCGGCCGCTCCTCGACGAGACCGCGGCCAGCGGATTGACGCCCGGATCGAAGGTAGGTGTGCGGTCGGCCGGTCCGTGCGCCTCGGTCCAGGCGTCGCGCAGCCCGAGCGCCGTCGCGGGCGTGTCCCCGCCGTCGTTGAAGTCCCCCAGCAGGAGCACCTCGCCCTCGACGCCCGCCAGCGCCTCGGCCAGCCGGCCCAGCTCGGCGTCCCGACGGGCCGGCCCGTCCTCCGAGTGGTCGCTGCTCAGATGCGTCACGGCGACGGTGGCCGGGCCCCCGGCCATCTCCACCACCACCGCGGCGACGGCCTTGTGCGGGCCGAGGGCGTGGAGGGCCGCCTCACGCACGGGCAGCCTGCTGAGCAGCAGCAGGCCGCACTCTCCGACGTCCCTGCCGTCCGGGTCGGTGCCCAGCGTGTACGACTCCCGCACCCAGGGGGCGGCGAGCAGCATCGCGAGCAGCTCCGCCTCGACCTCCTGGAGCGCGATGACGTCGGCGTCGGCACCGCGCAGGGCGGCCAGCAGGAGCGGTCTGCGCCGGGCGGTGTCGATGCGGTCGCGGTCGTACCGGTCCCACAGGGTGTTCCAGGTCAGTACGCGCAGGCCCGCCGTGGCCGGTGCGGCTCGCCGCGCCCCGGCGGTTGTCCCGTGCGCGTCGTCCCCCGCGTACGGCGCCCAGCCGTGCGCGGGGTCCCAGGCGTGGGGCGTCCGGGCGGCGAAGAACGGGGCGCGCAGCCTGCGGGGGTTCCGCACCCGTCCGGCGCCGGTGGCGTCGATCCGGTCCACTCCCGCGGACCGGTCCCACACCACCTCGCCGTCCGCTTCGAAGAACAGCACCCGGTGCCAGGGGATCTCCCCGGAGGGGTCGAAGTCCTCCAGCCGTATCCGCTTCGGCGCGGCGGCGCGCTGGTGGACGCCCATCACGAAACGGGCCGGGTCGAAGCGCGGGTCCCAGCGGACCCGGTGGTAGATCTCCTCGCTGGTACGCACCTACGCCTCCTCCTCGATCGTGCCGCCCGCGCCGATGTACCAGGTGCGGTGCGCCTGACCGGGGTACGGAGGCACGTAGCGGCGCACCTGCGCGGTGAGCACCTCCGCCGGGACCGGGTGCGGTCGCCGTTCGTTGCGCCGGACCAGCTCGTCCTCGTCGACGAGCACCACCGCGTGGGTGACCAGGGCGTCGCGGCGGCGGGCGACCGCGTGCACCAGGGACCGCTGGTGCGGGTTGAGGGATGTGGCGTCCCATACCACCGTCGCACCTTCCGCCAGCGCGGTGCCGAGCCGGTCGAGGCCCCGCCGGAGGATCTCGCCGTTGGCGCTCTGGTCCGCGCGGGCGCCGCGGGCGCCGCGGGCCTCGCGCAGGGCGTCGAGCGAGACGTACGCGTCGACGCCTCGCAGCGCCCGGGCGAAGGTGCTCTTGCCACTGCCGGACGGGCCGACCAGGTGGATCAGCCGCGGGAAGTTCCCGGAGCGCCGGCGCCAGGTGGCCGCGACGGCCTCCTCGACGGTCCCGACGCGGCCCAGCGCGTACGCCTCACGGGCCTCGCCCAGGCAGCGGGCCGCGGCCTCCGGGTCCAGCCCGGCGAACGCCTCCCGCAGCGGACCGATCGGGCGTACCTCCTCGGCGTGGAGGGCGGACCACTCGACCTGCTCACGGGCCGCCGCGTCCGGGGCGGTCGCGGCGGCGACGGCGTGCAGCGCGTCCAGGCCGACGGCGTACGACATCCGCAGCAGCCCGGTCCGGCGCTGCTCGTCGGGGTAGGGGCGGTGCAGCCCGGTGTGCAGGCCGACGAGATCGGCGACGCGCCGGGCGAGCGGGAGACCGAGCGGCCGGGCCAGCCGGCCGGCGAGCGTCCCGCGGTGCCGCGTGTGCAGCAGTCCGGCGAGCACGCCCGCGAGCCGTTCGTCCCCGGTGCCGCCGAGACGGGCGGCGACGTCGCCGGCGGCCCGGGCGTCGCCGTCCGGCAGTCCTACCGCCTCGAGCAGGGCGGCCGGGTCCGGTGCCGCCCCCGACCGCACCGCCCACAGCGCGGCGGACGGTGCCAGTCCGTTCACCACGACGGCGGCGTGCATCCAGTGGGTGGAGGTGCGGACGTGTCCCGGCCGGACCCACTTGGCGACCCGGTGACGGAACTCCTCGGCGGCGAAGCCACCGGCTGTGCGGACGACGTACCCCTCGTGGCGCTCGGTGTCGACCTTGAGCCGCCGCAGGGCCCGTTCGTCGAAGACCCCGCGCCACAGCACGCGCGGCACGGGGATTCCGAGTCCGCGCAGGAAGTCCGAGCCGCCGTCCCAGTCGAGGCAGCGGCCGTCGCCGTCCCAGACGGAGAAGCCGTAGAACCAGCTCTCCAGGTCGTCGTAGGCGAGCGAGTGCCGGGCGTACACGTTCTCCCCGCACACCCGCCAACCCGCCGGGATCCGGTCGGCGATGCGGCCCTGGAGCGCCTTCACCCAGGCCCGCGACGGATGGTGCGCGGAGTCGGGCGACCGTGCGTGCAGCCCGTCGCCGTACAGCGTGGTGTTCTCGCCGTCGAGCTTCTCGGTGACGACGACCTCCCGGCCGTGCAGCGCGGCGAGGTCCCCGGTCCGTATGTCGTCGCTCGACGCGCCGGGCGACCACGGCAGGTGCGGCGTGCGCGGATAGTGCGTACGCGCCGGATGCCGGCCCATGGTGATCCGTCCCCCCGTCACTTCATGCGGTGCGTCGCCACTGTAGGCGGGGGGTACGACGGTGCTCGACCGAAATAGCCGGGGGCCGGGCGCCCGGTGCCGCGGGGGGACCTGCGGGCGGTGGCCCCGGGGTACGGCGGCGGCCCCCGCCTCTCGCCCACGTCCTGCGGCCGGTCCCTTCCCCCGTCAGCCGGCGCCGCGCCGGCGGCGGGTTGCCTCGTGCTCGAGAAAGAAGCCGGTCGGCGACTGCTTGTATCCTCCGCCTATTCGTGGAATGTCCACGACATGGGCACGGTGTGCCCCGACCAGGGGTGGGGACCAGTGGGAACGAGTACGCCGGAGGGCCGGCCCGGTGACGGGTCGTCGGTTTCGGACGAGGAATGGGCCGAGTTCCTTCGCACGGCCGGGGAGGGCGGGCGGGACGCGCCCGTGGAGCCGTCAGCGCGAGCGCGCATGGTGACCGGGCGGCTGCGGGCGGAGGAGAGCGCTGCCGGGCGGGCGCCCCGGTGGGGCCGGCGGTCGCGGAAGCGCCGGTGGCCGGCGCCGCTCCTCGTCGGGGCGGCCGCCCTGGCGCTCGCCGTCGTCGCCGTCCGGCCGGAACTGGTCGTCGACCGGCTCCCGGGCGCCGGGGGCGGTTCCGGCACGGACGCCGCACCGCTCGCCGCGGAGACCGCGCGTCCCACGGCGGCGCCCTCCGAGGAGCTCTTCCCGGACACGCCGACCCTGAAGGAGCCGTTCCGGGGGTCTCCGGCGGTGGCCTGGGCGGACGGGGCGGCGGGGATCGAGGTGCCCGAGGCCAGGGCGGTCGGCGGGATGAGCCGGGAGCAGGTCGCGCTTGCGCTGCGCAGCACGAAGGAGCTGCTGGTCGCGTCGAACCTCGATCCCGCGACCCTCCGGGGTGAGCACCCGGCGAAGGCGCTCCGGCTGCTGGACCCGCTCCAGAAGGACGGCCACGGCCTGATGGAGAAGGGGCTGCGCGCGCCCCGCGAGGATCAGGACCCCCTGTGGCTCCTCAGCCGCTTCGACCCGGCCGAGGCGCGTGTGGTGGGGGACGCGGTCAAGACCCGAGGGCGGCTGACCTTCGCCAAGGGCGACCGCGACGGCTCCGTCGAGGTCAAGGCCGACTACACCTTCGTCTACCCCCTGGTGAAGGCGAAGGCGGGCGCGGACGAGGTGGCGCGCACGATCGTCCGCAGGGAGCTGACGGTCGCCCTGTACGACCCGGCGGGGACGGTGACGACGCCGGGCAGGCTGGTCGTGGTCGCGTGGAAGTCGACCACCGGGAACACCGACTGCGCGCGGGACGGCGACGGGTACTTCCACCCGCAGTTCCGGGCGGACCAGGCCCCCGGCCCCGAAGGGTCCGGCCCGGCCGTGGACCCGTACGACCGCAGCAAGGATCTGGACGCCCTGCCGCAGGAGTGCGGGACGGTGACGCGTACCTGACGGGTTGCCGCGCCGCGCCCGTCGCCCGGCGGGTGCGGCGCGACACCCGACGGGGAGGCGAGGAGCCTCGTGCGAGAGCGGACCCGTGGCCCCGCGGAGAGCCCACCCCTGTCGGGTCGAGGGCGGTCTCGTACCGGGGAGCGGCCGGGCTGCGGTGCCGCGCCCGCTGGGCGCGGGGACGGGGGAGAGGCCAACAGGGCTCCGGCGGGGGGAAGTTGGCTTCGATCGTCCGTTCGGGCCGGGGAACGGTCCGCGGGCCACCCGGACGCCCGGCCCGAGGGCGCTGCCGCACCCGTGCGTGGCGCGGTTTGACAGGTCGACCCCGCGGGGTAATCTCTTCGGCTCGATTGGCGTCCGTCGCGGCCCGTATGGCAGACTGTCCGGGTTGCTCGGTTGAGTGCCGATGCTGCGCGCCTCCCGCCGGGAGGACCGGAAGCGAGTCCCACAGTACTCGTCGTCCCAACTGCCTCCCGGCAGCGCTGGGGCGGACGTACGGGAATCTTCCGGGAAGTGTCAGCGGGGCGCCGGCCAGGCACCCGGTGGGCCCTCGCCCCCGTCCAGCGGTCTCTTCTGCGGATCGCAATCCCCTCCAGCAGGGAAATCCGGTCATCGGACATCTGCGTAGCGGGAGCGCGACACGCCCGACCGCGTGGGTCGGAGGAGAGGGCTGGGAACACCGGGTTCCGGAGCGTTACGAGAGACAGGACTACGAAGTAGCCATGGCGGGACAGAAGATCCGCATCCGGCTCAAGGCCTACGACCACGAGGTCATCGACTCCTCGGCGAAGAAGATCGTCGAGACGGTGACCCGTACTGGTGCGTCGGTCGCGGGCCCGGTGCCGCTGCCCACTGAGAAGAACGTGTACTGCGTCATCAAGTCGCCGCACAAGTACAAGGACTCGCGCGAGCACTTCGAGATGCGCACGCACAAGCGCCTCATCGACATCCTCGACCCCACGCCGAAGACGGTCGACTCGCTCATGCGTCTCGACCTGCCGGCCGGCGTCGACATCGAGATCAAGCTCTGAGGTGACGCGCGAGATGGCTAAGCAGATCAAGGGCATCCTGGGCGAGAAGCTCGGCATGACTCAGGTCTGGGACGAGAACAACCGTGTCGTCCCGGTCACCGTCGTCAAGGCCGGCCCCAATGTCGTCACCCAGATCCGTACGAACGACACCGACGGCTACGAGTCGGTCCAGATCGCCTTCGGCGAGATCGACCCGCGCAAGGTGAACAAGCCCCTCAAGGGCCACTTCGCCAAGGCCGACGTCACCCCCCGTCGTCACCTCGTCGAGATCCGTACCGCCGACGCCGGCGAGTACACCCTCGGCCAGGAGATCACCGCCGAGGTCTTCGAGGCGGGCGTGAAGGTCGACGTCACCGGCAAGAGCAAGGGCAAGGGCTTCGCCGGTGTCATGAAGCGCCACAACTTCCGTGGCCTGGGCGCCGGACACGGCACCCAGCGCAAGCACCGCTCCCCCGGTTCCATCGGTGGCTGCGCCACCCCGGGCCGTGTGTTCAAGGGCCTCCGTATGGCGGGCCGCATGGGCAACGAGCGGGTCACCACCCAGAACCTGACCGTCCACGCCGTTGACGCGGAGAAGGGTCTGCTGCTCATCAAGGGCGCGGTTCCCGGTCCGAACGGCGGCCTCGTCCTGGTCCGTACCGCGGCCAAGGGGGCCTGAGGTAACCGATGAGCACCATTGACATCCTTTCGCCCGCTGGCGACAAGGCCGGTAGCGTCGAGCTCCCCGCGGAGATCTTCGACGCCAAGGTCAGCGTTCCGCTGATCCACCAGGTCGTCGTCGCGCAGCTGGCCGCTGCCCGCCAGGGCACGCACAAGACCAAGACCCGCGGCGAGGTCCGTGGCGGTGGCAGGAAGCCCTACCGCCAGAAGGGCACCGGCCGCGCGCGTCAGGGCTCGACCCGTGCGCCGCAGTTCGCCGGCGGTGGCGTCGTGCACGGCCCCGTGCCGCGCGACTACTCGCAGCGGACCCCGAAGAAGATGAAGGCAGCCGCCCTGCGCGGTGCCCTCACCGACCGGGCCCGCAACTCCCGCATCCACGTCGTCTCCGGCGTGGTCGAGGGCGAGGTCTCCACCAAGGCCGCCAAGACGCTGCTCGGCAAGATCTCGGAGCGCAAGAACCTGCTCCTGGTCGCCGAGCGCACCGACGAGGCCGCGTGGCTGTCCGCCCGCAACCTGCCCCAGGTGCACATCCTGGAGCCGGGCCAGCTGAACACGTACGACGTGCTCGTCTCCGACGACGTGGTCTTCACCCAGGCCGCCTTCGAGTCCTTCGTGTCCGGCCCCAAGGCCAACGACAATGAGGGGAGCGAAGCCTGATGGCCGAGATCACCAGCAAGACCTTCACCGACCCGCGTGACGTTCTCGTCAAGCCGGTCGTCTCGGAGAAGAGCTACGCGCTGCTGGACGAGAACAAGTACACGTTCATCGTCGCGCCCAACGCCAACAAGACCCAGATCAAGCAGGCCGTCGAGGCGGTCTTCTCGGTCAAGGTCACCGGGGTGAACACGATCAACCGTCAGGGCAAGCGCAAGCGCACCCGCACCGGTTTCGGCAAGCGCGCCAACACCAAGCGCGCCATCGTGACCCTCGCCGAGGGCGACCGTATCGACATCTTCGGCCAGGCCTCCTAACGGAGACCTTGGTCCGATATCGGACGAGGACTGAGAAATGGGTATCCGCAAGTACAAGCCGACGACTCCGGGCCGTCGTGGCTCCAGCGTCGCCGACTTCGTCGAGATCACGCGGTCCACGCCGGAGAAGTCGCTGGTCCGCCCCCTGCACAGCAAGGGCGGCCGTAACAACGCCGGTCGTGTGACCGTTCGCCACCAGGGTGGTGGCCACAAGCGCGCCTACCGCGTGATCGACTTCCGTCGTCACGACAAGGACGGCGTGCCGGCCAAGGTCGCGCACATCGAGTACGACCCCAACCGCACCGCGCGCATCGCGCTGCTGCACTACGCGGACGGCGAGAAGCGCTACATCCTCGCCCCGCGCGGTCTGTCGCAGGGTGACCGGATCGAGAACGGCCCCGGTGCCGACATCAAGCCCGGCAACAACCTGGCGCTGCGCAACATCCCGGTCGGTACGACCCTGCACGCCATCGAGCTGCGGCCCGGCGGCGGCGCGAAGTTCGCCCGCTCCGCGGGTGCCTCCGTGCAGCTGCTGGCGAAGGAGGGCTCCATGGCCCACCTGCGCATGCCGTCCGGTGAGATCCGCCTGGTCGACGTCCGCTGCCGCGCCACCGTCGGCGAGGTCGGCAACGCCGAGCAGTCGAACATCAACTGGGGCAAGGCCGGCCGTATGCGCTGGAAGGGCGTTCGCCCGACCGTCCGCGGTGTCGCCATGAACCCGGTCGACCACCCGCACGGTGGTGGTGAGGGCAAGACCTCCGGTGGTCGCCACCCGGTCTCCCCCTGGGGTCAGAAGGAGGGTCGTACTCGTTCTCCCAAGAAGGCGAGCAACAAGTACATCGTCCGCCGCCGCAAGACGAACAAGAAGCGCTAGGAGCGGGTTTAGATGCCGCGCAGTCTCAAGAAGGGGCCCTTCGTCGACGACCACCTGATCAAGAAGGTGGACGCCCAGAACGAAGCAGGCACCAAGAACGTCATCAAGACCTGGTCCCGTCGCTCGATGATCGTCCCGGCCATGCTGGGCCACACGATCGCGGTGCACAACGGCAAGACCCACGTCCCGGTGTTCGTCACCGAGTCGATGGTCGGCCACAAGCTCGGCGAGTTCTCGCCGACTCGCACCTTCCGCGGCCACGTCAAGGACGACCGGAAGTCGAAGCGCCGCTAATCGCGGAGTGGAACGACTATGACTTACACCGAAGGGACAACCATGGAAGCCAGGGCCCAGGCGCGGTACATCCGCGTCACGCCCATGAAGGCCCGCCGCGTGGTGGACCTCATCCGTGGCATGGACGCCACGGAGGCTCAGGCGGTCCTGCGTTTCGCCCCGCAGGCCGCGAGCGTGCCGGTCGGCAAGGTGCTGGACAGCGCCATCGCCAACGCCGCGCACAACTACGACCACACGGACGCCTCCTCGCTGTTCATCAGCGAGGCGTACGTCGACGAGGGCCCGACCCTGAAGCGGTTCCGTCCGCGCGCCCAGGGCCGTGCCTACCGGATCCGCAAGCGGACCAGCCACATCACCGTGGTCGTCAGCAGCAAGGAAGGAACCCGGTAATGGGCCAGAAGGTAAACCCGCACGGGTTCCGGCTCGGCATCACCACGGACTTCAAGTCCCGCTGGTACGCCGACAAGCTGTACAAGGACTACGTCAAGGAAGACGTCGCCATCCGTCGGATGATGACGTCCGGCATGGAGCGCGCCGGCATCTCCAAGGTCGAGATCGAGCGCACCCGTGACCGCGTGCGGGTGGACATCCACACCGCGCGTCCCGGCATCGTCATCGGCCGCCGTGGCGCCGAGGCCGACCGCATCCGCGGCGACCTCGAGAAGCTCACGGGCAAGCAGGTCCAGCTGAACATCCTCGAGGTCAAGAACCCCGAGGTCGACGCTCAGCTCGTGGCCCAGGCCGTTGCCGAGCAGCTGTCCTCCCGCGTCTCCTTCCGCCGCGCCATGCGCAAGAGCATGCAGTCGGCCATGAAGGCGGGCGCCAAGGGCATCAAGATCCAGTGTGGTGGCCGTCTCGGCGGCGCCGAGATGTCCCGCTCGGAGTTCTACCGCGAGGGCCGTGTGCCGCTGCACACGCTCCGCGCGAACGTCGAGTACGGCTTCTTCGAGGCCAAGACCACCTTCGGCCGCATCGGCGTGAAGGTCTGGATCTACAAGGGCGATGTCAAGAACATCGCCGAGGTCCGCGCCGAGAACGCCGCTGCCCGCGCCGGCAACCGTCCGGCCCGTGGTGGCTCCGACCGCCCGGCCCGTGGTGGCCGTGGTGGCGAGCGTGGCGGTCGCGGTCGCAAGCCGCAGCAGCAGTCGGCCCAGGGCGGCCAGCAGCAGTCGGCCGAGGCTCCCAAGGCCGACGCCCCCGCCGCTGCCGCTCCGGCTGCTGAGAGCACCGGAACGGAGGCCTGACCGAAATGCTGATCCCCCGTAGGGTCAAGCACCGCAAGCAGCACCACCCGAAGCGCAGCGGTATGTCCAAGGGTGGTACGCAGGTTGCGTTCGGCGAGTACGGCATCCAGGCGCTCACCCCGGCGTACGTGACGAACCGTCAGATCGAGGCCGCTCGTATCGCGATGACCCGTCACATCAAGCGTGGCGGCAAGGTCTGGATCAACATCTACCCGGACCGTCCGCTGACGAAGAAGCCTGCCGAGACCCGCATGGGTTCCGGTAAGGGTTCGCCGGAGTGGTGGGTCGCGAACGTCAAGCCCGGTCGGGTGATGTTCGAGCTGTCCTACCCGAACGAGAAGATTGCTCGTGAGGCGCTCACCCGCGCTGCTCACAAGCTTCCGATGAAGTGCCGCATCGTTCGGCGCGAGGCAGGTGAGGCGTGATGTCGGCCGGAACCAAGGCGTCCGAGCTGCGCGAGCTGGGCAACGAGGAGCTTGTTGCCAAGCTCCGCGAGGCCAAGGAAGAGCTGTTCAACCTCCGCTTCCAGGCGGCGACCGGTCAGCTCGAGAACCACGGCCGGCTGAAGGCCGTCCGCAAGGACATCGCCCGGATCTACACCCTGATGCGTGAGCGCGAGCTGGGCATCGAGACGGTGGAGAACGCCTGATGAGCGAGAGCAACGTGACCGAGAACAAGACCGAGCGCGGTTTCCGCAAGACCCGTGAGGGTCTGGTCGTCAGCGACAAGATGGACAAGACCGTCGTCGTCGCCGTCGAGGACCGCGTCAAGCACGCGCTGTACGGCAAGGTCATCCGCCGTACCAACAAGCTCAAGGCGCACGACGAGCAGAACGCCGCGGGTGTCGGCGACCGCGTCCTCCTGATGGAGACCCGGCCGCTGTCCGCGACGAAGCGCTGGCGCGTCGTCGAGATCCTCGAGAAGGCCAAGTAATTTTGCGGGGGCCCTCCCTGGAAGGGGAGTGCTCCCCCGCATGCCCCCCGCTGGGGGAACCCCTCCGGGGGCACTGCCCCAGCACTAAGTTCCGCCAGGCTCGGCGGGGGGCTGTCTCCTTCGGGACCAGCCCCCCGCCGGGAACCGGCAGACGATCAGGAGATAGACGTGATCCAGCAGGAGTCGCGACTTCGTGTCGCCGACAACACTGGTGCCAAGGAGATCCTTTGCATCCGTGTTCTCGGTGGCTCGGGTCGCCGCTACGCGGGCATCGGTGACGTCATCGTCGCCACCGTCAAGGACGCGATCCCCGGTGGCAACGTGAAGAAGGGTGACGTCGTCAAGGCGGTCATCGTTCGCACCGTCAAGGAGCGCCGCCGCCAGGACGGCTCGTACATCCGCTTCGACGAGAACGCCGCCGTCATTCTGAAGAACGACGGCGACCCTCGCGGCACCCGTATCTTCGGCCCCGTGGGCCGTGAGCTGCGCGAGAAGAAGTTCATGAAGATCATCTCGCTCGCGCCGGAGGTGCTGTAAGCATGAAGATCAAGAAGGGCGACCTGGTCCAGGTCATCACCGGCAAGGACAAGGGCAAGCAGGGCAAGGTCATTGCCGCTTTCCCGCGCGACGAGCGCGTCCTGGTCGAGGGTGTCAACCGGGTCAAGAAGCACACCAAGGCCAACCAGCCGGGCCGTGCCTCCCAGGCCGGCGGCATCGTGACCACCGAGGCCCCCATCCACGTCAGCAACGTGCAGCTCGTCGTGGAGAAGGACGGCAAGAAGGTCGTCACCCGCGTCGGCTACCGGTTTGACGACGAGGGCAACAAGATCCGCGTTGCCAAGCGGACCGGTGAGGACATCTGATGGCTACCACGACTGCGCCGCGTCTCAAGACGCGCTACCGCGAGGAAATCGTCGGCAAGCTGCGTGACGAGTTCAAGTACGAGAACGTCATGCAGGTCCCCGGTCTGGTCAAGATCGTGGTCAACATGGGTGTGGGCGACGCCGCCCGCGACTCCAAGCTGATCGAGGGCGCCATCCGCGACCTCACCACGATCACCGGTCAGAAGCCGGCCGTCACCAAGGCCCGCAAGTCCATCGCGCAGTTCAAGCTGCGCGAGGGCCAGCCGATCGGTGCCCACGTCACGCTCCGTGGCGACCGCATGTGGGAGTTCCTGGACCGCACCCTGTCGCTCGCGCTGCCGCGCATCCGCGACTTCCGCGGTCTGTCCCCCAAGCAGTTCGACGGCCGTGGCAACTACACCTTCGGTCTCACGGAGCAGGTCATGTTCCACGAGATCGACCAGGACAAGATCGACCGTGTCCGGGGTATGGACATCACCGTGGTCACCACGGCGACCAACGACGCTGAAGGCCGTGCCCTTCTCCGTCACCTCGGCTTCCCGTTCAAGGAGGCGTGAGCGAGATGGCGAAGAAGGCTCTGATTGCCAAGGCTGCTCGTAAGCCCAAGTTCGGTGTGCGTGCGTACACCCGCTGCCAGCGCTGCGGCCGTCCGCACTCCGTGTACCGCAAGTTCGGCCTGTGCCGCGTGTGCCTGCGTGAGATGGCTCACCGTGGCGAGCTGCCGGGCGTGACCAAGAGCTCCTGGTAGTCCCCAGTCCAGTCCGTCGGCCCGAAGGGCCGCCCTTGAGGGGCGGCGGTCGGGCGACGGGTGGGCGGGACTACCCGAGGCTCTCGGTAAGCAACGGGTCGGCGGGGCCCTCCCTCATATGCCGTAGGCTTGTGGGGTTGGGCGCCCGCCGCCCTGAACGACTTACTACGCCGTAGGTCCCCGTGCCGCACCCGTCCCGCCCCTGTGCGGGGAGAGGGATGGCACATACAGGAAACCCCGGCGAGAGAGGCCGAAGGCCAATTCATGACCATGACTGATCCGATCGCGGACATGCTGACCCGTCTGCGTAACGCGAACTCGGCGTACCACGACTCCGTGACGATGCCGCACAGCAAGATCAAGTCGCACATCGCGGAGATCCTCCAGCAGGAGGGCTTCATCACGGGCTGGAAGGTCGAGGACGCCGAGGTCGGCAAGAACCTCGTCCTCGAGCTGAAGTTCGGCCCGAACCGTGAGCGCTCCATCGCGGGCATCAAGCGGATCTCCAAGCCCGGTCTCCGGGTCTACGCGAAGTCCACCAACCTGCCGAAGGTGCTCGGCGGCCTGGGCGTGGCCATCATCTCCACGTCGCACGGGCTCCTCACCGACAAGCAGGCCAGCAAGAAGGGTGTGGGCGGGGAAGTCCTCGCCTACGTCTGGTAGTCGGGAACGGAGGAGAAGAACAATGTCGCGTATCGGCAAGCTCCCCATCCCGGTTCCCGCCGGCGTGGACGTCACCATCGAGGGCCGCACGGTCACGGTCAAGGGTTCCAAGGGCACCCTGACCCACACCGTTGCCGCGCCGATCGAGATCGTTAAGGGCGAGGACGGCACCCTGAAGGTGTCCCGCCCGAACGACGAGCGTCAGAACAAGGCCCTGCACGGCCTGTCCCGCACGCTGGTGGCCAACATGATCACCGGTGTGACCCAGGGATACACCAAGGCGCTCGAGATCAGCGGTGTCGGTTACCGCGTTGCCGCGAAGGGCTCCAACCTGGAGTTCCAGCTCGGCTACAGCCACCCGATCCTGGTGGAGGCCCCCGAGGGCATCTCCTTCAAGGTCGAGTCGCCGACCAAGTTCTCGGTCGAGGGCATCGACAAGCAGAAGGTCGGCGAGGTCGCCGCGAACATCCGCAAGCTGCGCAAGCCCGACCCGTACAAGGCCAAGGGCGTGAAGTACGCGGGCGAGGTCATCCGCCGCAAGGTCGGAAAGGCTGGTAAGTAAGCCATGGCATACGGCGTGAAGATTGCCAAGGGCAAGGCCTACAAGGGCGCTTCCCTGAAGCGTCGCCACATCCGCATCCGCAAGAAGATCTCGGGTACGGCGGAGCGTCCGCGTCTGGTCGTCACCCGGTCCAACCGCGGCATCACCGCTCAGGTCATCGACGACCTCAAGGGTCACACCGTGGCGTCGGCGTCCACCCTGGACGCTTCCATCCGCGGCGGCGAGGGCGACAAGTCGGCGAAGGCGAAGCAGGTCGGCCAGCTCGTGGCCGAGCGTGCCAAGGCCGCCGGCGTCGAGGCTGTCGTGTTCGACCGTGGCGGCAACCAGTACGCCGGGCGCATCGCCGCCCTGGCCGACGCCGCCCGCGAAGCCGGCCTGAAGTTCTGAGCCGTTCGTAGCTAGCGGAAAAGAGAGAGGTAAATCCAATGGCTGGACCCCAGCGCCGCGGAAGCGGTGCCGGTGGCGGCGAGCGGCGGGACCGGAAGGGCCGTGACGGCGGCGCTGCTGCCGCCGAGAAGACCGCGTACGTTGAGCGCGTCGTCGCGATCAACCGCGTCGCCAAGGTTGTGAAGGGTGGTCGTCGCTTCAGCTTCACCGCGCTGGTCGTGGTGGGCGACGGTGACGGCACCGTCGGTGTCGGTTACGGCAAGGCCAAGGAGGTGCCGGCCGCCATCGCCAAGGGCGTTGAGGAGGCCAAGAAGCACTTCTTCAAGGTCCCCCGCATCCAGGGCACCATCCCGCACCCGATCACGGGCGAGAAGGCCGCGGGCGTCGTCCTGCTCAAGCCTGCTTCCCCCGGTACCGGTGTTATCGCCGGTGGCCCGGTGCGTGCCGTGCTCGAGTGCGCCGGCGTTCACGACATCCTGTCGAAGTCGCTCGGCTCGTCCAACGCGATCAACATCGTGCACGCGACCGTGGAGGCCCTGAAGGGTCTGCAGCGTCCCGAGGAGATCGCGGCCCGCCGCGGTCTGCCGCTCGAGGACGTCGCCCCCGCGGCTCTGCTTCGTGCGCGTGCCGGTGCGGGAGCGGGTGCGTAATGGCCCGCCTCAAGATCACGCAGACGAAGTCGTACATCGGCAGCAAGCAGAACCACCGTGACACCCTGCGTTCGCTCGGCCTGAAGAGGGTCAACGACGTGGTCGTCAAGGAGGACCGCCCCGAGTTCCGCGGAATGGTGCACACCGTCCGCCACCTCGTGACGGTCGAGGAGGTCGACTGATCATGGCGGAGCAGAACCCGCTGAAGATCCACAACCTCCGTCCCGCCCCCGGCGCCAAGACCGCCAAGACCCGTGTCGGTCGTGGTGAGGCGTCGAAGGGTAAGACGGCCGGTCGTGGTACCAAGGGCACGAAGGCCCGCTACCAGGTTCCGGAGCGCTTCGAGGGCGGCCAGATGCCGCTCCACATGCGCCTCCCGAAGCTGAAGGGCTTCAAGAACCCGTTCAAGACCGAGTACCAGGTCGTGAACCTGGACAAGCTCGCCTCCCTCTACCCCGAGGGTGGCGAGGTCACGGTCGCCGACCTGGTCGCCAAGGGCGCGGTTCGCAAGAACCAGCTCGTCAAGGTGCTCGGCCAGGGCGAGGTCTCCGTGGCGCTGCAGGTGACGGTCGACGCCGTCTCCGGCTCCGCCAAGGAGAAGATCACCGCCGCCGGCGGCACCGTCACCGAGCTCGTCTGAGACGAGCCGATGGCCTGAACACCAACCGGGGATGCTCTCAAACGGGGCATCCCCGGTTGGTCGTTCCAAGGGGGGCACACTCGCCGGTAAGGTGGCGTGCGTTGTTGCTGTTATCCCCGGGGGGCGACCCCCACGCCGTGACGGAGGCCCACCCGGTCCCCGGAGCGGTTCTTGTCTCATACGAATTCGTCGAACCTCAAGACCGTCACCTCTGACGCTTTGCGCGGGGGTCGCAGGAGGCACCGTGCTCACCGCGTTCGCCCGGGCGTTCAAGACGCCCGACCTGCGCAAGAAGCTGCTCTTCACGCTCGGCATCATCGTGCTGTACCGGCTCGGCGCACACATCCCCGTGCCCGGCGTCAGCTATGAGAACGTCCAGATCTGTGTGGACCAGGCCTCGAAGAACAACAGCAGCCTCTTCGGCCTCGTCAACATGTTCAGCGGCGGCGCGCTGCTGCAGATCACGATCTTCGCGCTCGGCATCATGCCGTACATCACGGCGAGCATCATCCTGCAGCTGCTGACCGTGGTGATCCCGCGTCTGGAGGCCCTCAAGAAGGAGGGCCAGTCCGGCACCGCGAAGATCACGCAGTACACGCGTTACCTCACGGTCGCGCTGGCCGTGCTGCAGGGCACCGGCCTGGTGGCCACGGCCCGCAGTGGTGCGCTGTTCTCCGGCTGTCAGGTGGCCAACGAGATCGTCCCCGACCAGTCGATCTTCGTGACCGCCACCATGGTGATCACCATGACCGCCGGCACGGCCGTGGTCATGTGGCTCGGCGAGCTGATCACGGACCGTGGCATCGGCAACGGCATGTCCATCCTGATGTTCATCTCCATCGCCGCCGGATTCCCCGGCGCGCTGTGGGCCATCAAGGAGAGCGGCAAGCTCGCCAAGGGCTGGATCGAGTTCGGCACGGTCATCCTGATCGGCTTCGTGATGGTGGCGCTCGTCGTCTTCGTCGAGCAGGCCCAGCGCCGTATCCCGGTCCAGTACGCGAAGCGCATGATCGGCCGCAGGTCGTACGGCGGTACGTCCACATACATCCCGCTCAAGGTGAACCAGGCGGGTGTGATTCCCGTCATCTTCGCGTCGTCGCTGCTCTACATCCCGGCGTTGATCGCGCAGTTCTCGAGCTCGAACGCCGGATGGAAAACCTGGATCGAAGCCCACTTCGTCAAGGGTGACCACCCGTACTACATCGCGACGTACTTCCTTCTGATCGTGTTCTTCGCCTTCTTCTACGTGGCGATCTCGTTCAACCCCGAGGAAGTCGCGGACAACATGAAGAAGTATGGTGGCTTCATCCCGGGTATCCGGGCTGGTCGACCTACCGCCGAGTACCTGAGCTACGTGCTCAACCGGATCACCTGGCCGGGCTCGCTGTATCTGGGTCTGATCGCTCTTGTGCCGACGATGGCGTTGGCGGGCTTCGGTGGTGCGAACCAGAACTTCCCGTTCGGTGGCACCAGCATCCTCATCATCGTGGGTGTCGGTCTGGAGACCGTGAAGCAGATCGAGAGCCAGCTCCAGCAGCGCAACTACGAAGGGTTCCTCCGCTGATGCGAATCGTCCTCGTCGGGCCGCCCGGTGCCGGCAAGGGAACGCAGGCCGCGTTCCTTGCCAAGAACCTGTCGATCCCGCACATCTCCACGGGCGACCTGTTCCGGGCCAACATCAGCAAGGGCACGGACCTGGGCAAGCAGGCCAAGGCGTACATGGACGCCGGCAACCTGGTGCCGGACGAGGTCACCATCGGAATGGCGCGGGACCGGATGGCCCAGTCGGACGCCCAGAACGGATTCCTGCTGGACGGCTTCCCGCGGAACGTGTCGCAGGCCGAGGCCCTCGACGCCGCGCTGGAGTCGGACGGCGTGAAGCTCGACGCCGTACTGGACCTGGAGGTCCCCGAGGAGGAGGTCGTCAAGCGGATCGCGGGCCGCCGCATCTGCCGGAACGACAGCGCGCACGTCTTCCACGTCACCTACAGCGCCCCGAAGACCGAGGGCGTCTGCGACGTCTGCGGCGGAGAGCTGTACCAGCGGGACGACGACTCCGAGGAGACCGTGCGCAAGCGGCTCGAGGTCTACCACACGCAGACCGAGCCGATCATCGACCACTACCGGGCCCAGGGCCTGCTGGTGACCATCTCCGCGCTCGGCAAGGTCGACGAGGTGACCGAGCGCGCGATGGAGGCGCTGCAGAAGGACCGGGCCGCCCAGGCCTGACCCCGCAGTACCTCCGACCGGATCGCATACGGCCGCGGTGTCCCCAGGACGCCGCGGCCGTATCGTTGATTACCCAGGCATTCCGCCGAACCACTCTCCGACTCTGAAAGGCGCCGGCCCTCATGGTGCAGATCAAGACCCCCGAGCAGATCGCGAAGATGCGTGAGGCGGGACTGGTCGTCGCCGCCATCCACGCGGCGACCCGTGAGGCGGCGGTCCCCGGCGCGACGACGAAGGACCTGGACGAGGTCGCCCGCAAGGTGATCGACGACCACGGCGCGAAGTCGAACTTCCTGGGGTACGGCGGTTTCCCCGCCACCATCTGCACCTCGGTGAACGAGGTCGTCGTCCACGGCATCCCGGACGGGAAGACGGTCCTCAAGGACGGCGACATCATCTCCGTCGACGCCGGCGCGATCGTCGACGGCTGGCACGGCGACGCGGCGTTCACGGCGTTCGTGGGCGACGGTCACGCTCCGGAGCTCGTCGAGCTGTCCCGGGTGACCGAGGAGTCCATGTGGGCCGGTATCGCCGCCATGAAGAACGGCAACCGGCTGGTCGACGTCTCCCGTGCGATCGAGACCTACATCCGCCGCCAGCCGAAGCCGGGCGGCGGCCGCTACGGCATCATCGAGGACTACGGCGGCCACGGCATCGGCACCGAGATGCACATGGACCCGCATCTGCTGAACTACGTCAGTCGCAAGCGCGGCAAGGGCCCGAAGCTGGTCCCGGGCTTCTGCCTGGCGATCGAGCCGATGGTGTCGCTCGGCACCCCGCACACCGAGGTGCTCTCCGACGACTGGACCGTGATCACCACGGACGGCACCTGGTCCTCGCACTGGGAGCACTCGGTGGCGCTGACGGAGGAGGGCCCGCTGGTGCTGACGGCCGTCGACGGCGGCCGGGCGAAGCTGGCGGAGCTGGGCGTCACGGCGGCGCCGGACCCGCTGGCCTGAGCGGGCGGCGCGGCACACCGGGGGCGGCGGGGGAGACCCTGCGGCCCCCGTTCTGCTTAAGGATCTCCCACCTTGGGCAAACTCCACGGATTCGTCTTTTCCAGGGGCCTGACGTAGACTGATGCGTCGGTTCGCGTGTACCCGTATGCCCGCTTGCGGTCCAAGGGCGACAAGAGCCGATCAAGGTAGCCGATTCGAAGGGCGAAGCGTGGCCAAGAAGCAAGGTGCCATCGAGATCGAGGGCACCGTGATCGAGTCCCTGCCGAACGCCATGTTCAAGGTGGAGCTCCAGAACGGTCACAAGGTCCTCGCGCACATCTCCGGCAAGATGCGGATGCACTACATCCGAATCCTTCCGGACGACCGGGTCGTCGTGGAGCTCTCTCCGTACGACCTGACGCGTGGCCGGATCGTCTACCGCTACAAGTAGATCTTGCCCTCACCCCTCCCGAGGGGTGCTGGCACTGACCCGGAGAACCTCACATCCCATGAAGGTCAAGCCGAGCGTCAAGAAGATCTGCGACAAGTGCAAGGTGATCCGCCGTCACGGCCGGGTCATGGTCATCTGCGACAACCTGCGCCACAAGCAGCGCCAGGGCTGACGCACGCCGACCTGCACTTCGCAGATCTTCGCGCGACGCGAGCAAAACACGTTCACCAGCAGGGCCCGCCCAGTCCGCAAGGACCGGCGGCACCTCCGGCGGGGGCCGGGGACCGGGACGTACCACCTCTCCTTCGGGAGCGGTCGGCGGCCCGGGACGGTTCTGCTGCAGACCCCCGAACACCACAGGAGCCATTGAATGGCACGCGTTTCCGGTGTTGACATCCCGCGCGACAAGCGCGTGGAGGTCGCACTCACCTATGTCTTCGGCATCGGCCGCACCCTGGCGAAGGAGACCCTCGCCGCGACCGGTGTGAACCCGAACACCCGCGTTCGTGACCTGGCCGAAGAGGACCTCGTCAAGATCCGCGAGTACGTGGACGCCAACCTCAAGACCGAGGGTGACCTCCGTCGCGAGATCCAGGCCGACATCCGCCGCAAGGTCGAGATCGGCTGCTACCAGGGTCTGCGCCACCGTCGCGGTCTGCCGGTCCACGGTCAGCGCACCAGCACGAACGCCCGTACCCGCAAGGGTCCGCGTCGCGCCATCGCCGGCAAGAAGAAGCCGGGCAAGAAGTAGTCCTCAGCAGGACGCTCTACCAGCGGTCTTCGCTGTAGGACCGACCACCTCCACGGGAGAAATACATGCCCCCCAAGGGACGCCAGGGCGCCGTCAAGAAGGTGCGCCGCAAGGAAAAGAAGAACGTCGCTCACGGCCACGCGCACATCAAGAGCACGTTCAACAACACGATCGTCTCGATCACGGACCCCAGCGGCAACGTGATCTCCTGGGCCTCCGCCGGCCACGTCGGCTTCAAGGGCTCGCGCAAGTCCACCCCCTTCGCCGCGCAGATGGCCGCCGAGTCGGCCGCCCGCCGCGCGCAGGAGCACGGCATGCGCAAGGTCGACGTGTTCGTCAAGGGTCCGGGCTCCGGCCGTGAGACCGCGATCCGTTCCCTCCAGGCCACCGGCCTCGAGGTCGGCTCCATCCAGGACGTCACCCCGACGCCGCACAACGGCTGCCGTCCCCCCAAGCGCCGCCGCGTCTGACGCGTCGCCGCTGCACGGCTGACTCCGGGCGCCGACGTGTCCGACACGTCACGTCCGGTCCGAGGCTCCGGGCGGTACGGCCCCTCGTGGGACGTGCCGCCCGTATCCTTGCAGCACGCAGTATTT
Organism: Streptomyces sp. WMMC940; assembly: GCF_027460265.1. Lineage (NCBI taxonomy): Bacteria > Bacillati > Actinomycetota > Actinomycetes > Kitasatosporales > Streptomycetaceae > Streptomyces > Streptomyces sp. WMMC940. The sequence goes on along the minus strand of NZ_JAPZBC010000001.1, from coordinate 2,993,401 downwards.
TCGACAGCCGGGTCTCGGCCCGGTCGAGTCGGGCGTCAAATAGCGGGCGCCCATGACTGAAGGATCACAGACATGCTGATCGCTCAGCGTCCCTCGCTGACCGAAGAGGTCGTCGACGAGTACCGCTCCCGGTTCGTGATCGAGCCGCTGGAGCCGGGCTTCGGCTACACCCTCGGCAACTCCCTCCGCCGTACGCTCCTCTCCTCGATCCCGGGCGCGGCCGTCACGTCCATCCGGATCGACGGCGTCCTGCACGAGTTCACCACCGTGCCGGGCGTCAAGGAGGACGTCACCGACCTCATCCTGAACATCAAGCAGCTGGTCGTCTCCTCGGAGCACGACGAGCCGGTCGTGATGTACCTGCGCAAGCAGGGCCCGGGTCTGGTCACCGCCGCCGACATCGCGCCCCCGGCCGGTGTCGAGGTCCACAACCCCGACCTGGTCCTGGCCACGCTGAACGGCAAGGGCAAGCTGGAGATGGAGCTGACCGTCGAGCGCGGTCGCGGCTACGTCTCCGCCGTGCAGAACAAGCAGGTGGGCCAGGAGATCGGCCGGATCCCGGTCGACTCCATCTACTCCCCGGTGCTCAAGGTCACGTACAAGGTCGAGGCCACCCGTGTCGAGCAGCGCACCGACTTCGACAAGCTGATCGTCGACGTCGAGACCAAGCAGGCCATGCGCCCGCGCGACGCCATGGCGTCGGCCGGAAAGACCCTGGTCGAGCTGTTCGGTCTGGCGCGCGAGCTCAACATCGACGCCGAGGGCATCGACATGGGCCCGTCCCCGACGGACGCCGCCCTGGCCGCCGACCTGGCGCTGCCGATCGAGGAGCTGGAGCTCACGGTCCGCTCCTACAACTGCCTCAAGCGCGAGGGCATCCACTCCGTGGGTGAGCTCGTCGCCCGCTCCGAGGCCGACCTCCTCGACATCCGCAACTTCGGTGCGAAGTCGATCGACGAGGTCAAGGCGAAGCTGGCCGGCATGGGCCTGGCCCTCAAGGACAGCCCGCCCGGATTCGACCCGACCGCCGCCGCCGACGCCTTCGGCGCGGACGACGACGCGGACGCCGGTTTCGTCGAGACCGAGCAGTACTGAGCACCTCCCGGCGGGGTGCGGGGCCGTGCGCCCCGCACCCCGCCGGGGTGGCTGCCTCCGGGGCCACGGCCCCGGGCTCCGGGCGCGAGCCCGGCACGGATGTCCCCGGCACCGCCGGGGGGTGCGCGAGGGGCGCGAGCCTCTCGCACAGGCTGACACCGGTACCTGACACGGCCGGTGCAGATCAGAAGGAGAAGAACCATGCCGAAGCCCGCCAAGGGTGCCCGTCTGGGCGGCAGCGCCGCGCACGAGAAGCTGCTTCTCGCGAACCTCGCGAAGTCGCTCTTCGAGCACGGCCGCATCACCACGACCGAGGCCAAGGCCCGCCGCCTGCGCCCCGTCGCGGAGCGTCTGATCACGAAGGCGAAGAAGGGCGACATCCACAACCGTCGCCTGGTGCTGCAGACGATCACGGACAAGAGCATCGTCCACACGCTCTTCACCGAGATCGCCCCGCGTTACGCCGAGCGTCCGGGTGGCTACACCCGGATCACCAAGATCGGCAACCGCCGTGGTGACAACGCCCCGATGGCCGTGATCGAGCTCGTCGAGGGCGAGATCGCGAAGAAGGCCACCGTCGCCGAGGCCGAGGCCGCCGCCAAGCGCGCGGTCAAGGAGGCCGACGAGGCCAAGGCCGAGGAGACCAAGGCCGAGGACGCCGCCGAGGCTCCGGCCGAGGAGTCGAAGGACGCCTGAGGCGTTCCGAGACGGCTCTACGGCTGACGGACGGGCCCGTTCCCCATCTTTTCCGGGGGCGGGCCCGTTCCCTTGAGAGGACCTGAGAGGCATACGAGACGTGAGCGATGACGTGAGGCCCGGGTTCGTGCGGGTGCGGCTGGACCTGTCCTACGACGGCAGGGACTTCTCGGGCTGGGCCCGGCAGACGCGTGGGCAGCGGACGGTCCAGGGCGAGATCGAGGACGCGATCCGTACCGTCACCCGTTCACAGGACGCGTACGAGCTGACCGTCGCAGGCCGCACGGACGCCGGTGTGCACGCCCGCGGCCAGGTCGCGCACGTCGACCTGCCGCAGGACCTCTGGGCCGAGCACCGGGAGAAGCTGCTGCGGCGTCTGGCGGGCCGGCTGCCCCACGACGTCCGGGTGTGGAAGGCCGAGGAGGCCCCCGCCGGCTTCAACGCCCGCTTCTCGGCGGTCTGGCGGCGCTACGCCTACCGCGTCACCGACCACCCGGCGGGCGTCGACCCGCTGTTGCGGGGCCATGTGCTGTGGCACGACTGGCCGCTGGACCTGGATTCCATGAACGCGGCGGCCGAACGGCTCCTCGGGGAGCACGACTTCGCCGCGTACTGCAAGAAGCGCGAGGGTGCCACCACCATCCGGACGCTCCAGGAGCTGCGCTGGGAGCGCGACGCGTCCGGGATCCTGACCGCGACCGTGAAGGCCGACGCCTTCTGCCACAACATGGTCCGCTCGCTCGTCGGCGCGATGCTGTTCGTCGGCGACGGCCACCGGCCGGCGGACTGGCCGGCGAAGGTCCTGGCCGCCGGTGTCCGTGACTCGGCGGTCCACGTCGTGCGGCCGCACGGGCTCACGCTGGAGGAAGTCGGTTATCCCGCCGACGAACTGCTGGCCGCCAGGAACCTGGAGGCGCGGAACCGGCGCACGCTTCCGGCCCGGCGCGCGGGGGCGGCCGGCTGCTGCTGAGCCGGCGGCCCGCTGTGCGGGTTTCGCCGCCCCCTCGTCCTCGGCACCCTCCCTCGCGTCGGGGCGGGTTCCGGGGACGAAACGTGACGCGGCGGTGCCCCGCCCTCGACCTGGTGCCTCCCGGCGCATCCGGCCCCGGCAGGGGCGCGGTCGTTCCGCCTCCGTGCGTTCGGCCGGGGCGGGACCGCGCCGGAGTTCCCCGGAACCGGCGGGGGATCACGGCGTCCCAGACCGGGGAGCAGCGGTCCGCCGGACGGCGGCAGGAGGCGCGCCGCCGCTCGACGAGGCCGCGCCGGCGCGGTCGGGGGCCGTCAGCCCGCCGGGGCCGTGGCCGCGGCGGACGCCTGCATCTCGCCGCGGCGCACGATCTGGCGGAACGTGAACTCCGCGAGGTCGTCGCCCGGCTGGAACGCCTTGCTGTCGCCCTTGGTGACGGACTTTCCGCTGACGTAGCCGGTGGCGGTGAAGTAGGCGTACCGGCCGTAGGAGTTGCCCACGAAGCGGCACACCGGCCCACCCTTGCAGAAGGCGGCGACGCCCGAGCCGGAGAGCGGGGCGATGCTGCGGGCGGACTGCTTCACGGCCGCCTGGGCCTGCGCCTCCGTGGGGAAGACGGCGACGCCGATGGTGACGGCCACGCCGTCCTTGGTGTAGGTGGCGCGGATGACCTGGTCGCAGCCGTGCGAGCGGAGCGCCGCGCCCAGTGAGGCCCGGGTCGCGGAGGCGCAGTTCTTGGTGCCGGCCGTGGGGCCCTTGGCGTAGACCCGGTCGCCCATCGTGAGCCTCTTCCCCGGGAAGAGGGTGTCGGCGCTCAGCGGCGCGGTGTCCTTCTTCGCGCTGGAGACGAAGTCCTTGGGGTTCGGCGGCGGCGGGGGAGCGACCGTCGAGAACGACGGCTCCGGCTGTGTGGTCTCGTTCGGCAGCTCGGGAGCCGTGGGCAGGTCACTGGCGTTCTTGCCGGAGGGCGCCGCGTCGTTGGTGAAGACGACGGCCGTGGCCACGAGCGCGGTGACGGCCGCCGTCGCGACACCGCCCGCCCCGATGAGCAGCCACCTCCTGCGGCGGGCCCGTGCGGCGGAGGCGTCGGCCAGCGCCGCCCAGTCGGGCGTCGAGGACGCCGGCTCCTCGTAGGACTGGTACGGCTGCCGCGGGTCCTGCGGCCACTGCGATCCCCCAAAGCTCATGCCGCGCATCCTAAACCTGTTGGGCGTGAGCATGTCCTGCGGTGAGAATGCCCACCATGGGACATCTCGAGGCCGCGCATCTGGAGTACTTCCTCCCGGACGGGAGGGTGCTGCTCGGCGACGTGTCGTTCCGGGTGGGCGAGGGGTCGGTCGTCGCCCTGGTCGGGGCGAACGGCGCGGGCAAGACGACCCTGCTGCGCCTGCTCTCGGGTGAGCTGAGGCCGCACGGCGGCACGGTGTCGGTGAGCGGCGGCCTCGGTGTGATGCCGCAGTTCGTGGGTTCCGTGGGGGCGCCTCCCGTGCCCGGAGGGCCACGGGGGAGGGACGAGCGCACGGTCCGGGACCTGCTGGTCTCGGTCGCGCCGCCGAGGATCAGGGACGCGGCGCGCGCGGTCGACGAGGCAGAGCACCGGATGGGGATCCGGGGGTGTCCCCCGGAAGATCAGCCCACGAGCGTCGACGACGAGGCCGCGCAGATGCGGTACGCGCAGGCGCTCAGCGACTGGGCCGAGGTGCAGGGGTACGAGGCCGAGACCGTCTGGGACATGTGCACCACGGCCGCGCTGGGCGTTCCCTACGAGAAGGCACAGTGGCGCCTGGTGAGCACACTGTCCGGCGGCGAGCAGAAGCGGCTGGTGCTGGAGGCGCTGCTGCGCGGCCCGGACGAGGTGCTGCTGCTCGACGAGCCGGACAACTATCTGGACGTACCGGGCAAGCGTTGGCTGGAGGACCGGCTTCGGGAGACCCGCAAGACCGTGCTCTTCGTCTCGCACGACCGGGAGCTGCTGGCCACGGCCGCGCAGAAGATCGTGGCCGTGGAGCCGGGGCCCGCGGGCAGCGACGTCTGGGTCCACGGCGGCGGCTTCGGCACCTTCCACGAGGCCCGGCGGGAGCGGTTCGCGCGCTTCGAGGAGCTGAAGCGGCGCTGGGAGGAGGAGCACGCCCGGCTGAAGGCCCTGGTCCACAAGCTGCGCCAGCAGGCGGCGATCAGCCCCGACATGGCGTCGCGGTACCGCGCGATGCAGACGCGGTTCAGGAAGTTCGAGGAGGCCGGCCCGCCGCCGGAGCCGCCGCGCGAGCAGGACATCCGGATGCGGCTGCGCGGCGGCCGGACCGGCGTACGAGCCGTGACCTGCGAGGACCTGGAGCTGACGGGGCTGATGAAACCCTTCTCGCTGGAGGTCTTCTACGGCGAGCGGGTCGCCGTGCTCGGCTCGAACGGTTCGGGCAAGTCCCACTTCCTGCGGCTGCTGGCGGGGGAGGACGTGGCCCACACGGGGACGTGGAAGCTGGGCGCCCGGGTGGTGCCCGGGCACTTCGCCCAGACCCACGCCCACCCGGAACTGCTCGGCCGCACGCTCGTCGACATCCTGTGGACCGAGCACGCCAAGGACCGCGGCGGCGCGATGAGCGCCCTGCGCCGCTACGAGCTGGAGCGCCAGGGCGACCAGACGTTCGACCGGCTCTCGGGAGGGCAGCAGGCCCGCTTCCAGATCCTGCTGCTGGAGCTGCGCGGCGCGACCGCGCTGCTGCTGGACGAGCCGACCGACAACCTGGACCTGGAGTCCGCGGAGGCGCTGCAGGAGGGCCTGGAGGCGTACGAGGGCACGGTGCTCGCGGTGACGCACGACCGCTGGTTCGCCCGGTCCTTCGACCGCTTCCTCGTCTTCGGCTCGGACGGGGCGGTCAGGGAGGCGCCGGAGCCGGTCTGGGACGAGCGCAGGGTGGTCCGGGCCCGGTAGCGGAGGCCCGGGGGCCGCCCTGCCGGGCCGCGCCGCCGGGACGGGGGCGTTTTGACCCGTGCGGGGGAGCGCGGGTATTCTGCTGGTTCGTTATGCGTATTGGCTTGCTCTATCTCACGTGAGGGGCCCTTACGCCGGTCCACCGGGCCGATGACCAGCGGCATGCACTCGGGTTGCGTCCCCGATGTGCGGCCAGGGCTGTCGTGATCGTCCGGGTGGCCTTGTCAGGACCCCGTCCTCCGTGCTCTCGCGAGCCGGGGGATCCCCATCACTGAAGAAGCGAAGGCTACGACCGTGCGTACGTACAGCCCCAAGCCCGGCGATGTGACGCGCCAGTGGCACGTCATCGACGCCCAGGACGTCGTCCTGGGTCGTCTGGCCACGACCGCTGCCACCCTCCTGCGCGGCAAGCACAAGCCGATCTACGCGCCCCACGTCGACGCTGGTGACTTCGTCATCATCATCAACGCCGACAAGGTGCACCTGTCCGGCAACAAGCGGACCCAGAAGATGGCGTACCGCCACTCCGGCTACCCGGGTGGTCTGCGCTCCGTCCGCTACGACGAGCTGCTCGACAAGAACCCCGAGAAGGCCGTCGAGAAGGCCGTCAAGGGCATGCTGCCCAAGAACTCCCTGGGCCGTCAGATGCTCTCGAAGCTGAAGGTCTACGCGGGCGAGAACCACCCGCACGCTGCCCAGCAGCCGGTCCCGTTCGAGATCACCCAGGTCGCGCAGTAAGTCCGGCCACCCCCTAAGACGAACAGAATCTGAGGAGAATCGTGGCCGAGACCACCACCGAGACCCCGCTCGAGGGCGAAGAGACCTACGCCGAGGTCACCACCTTCGAGTCCGAGGCCCCCGTCGAGGGCGAGTACACGAGCGAGTCGCTCGCGTCCCGCTTCGGCGAGCCGCAGCCGGCCGCCGGCCTGGGCCGCCGCAAGAACGCCATCGCGCGTGTCCGCATCGTGCCGGGCACCGGCAAGTGGACGATCAACGGTCGCACCCTCGAGGACTACTTCCCGAACAAGGTGCACCAGCAGGAAGTCAACGAGCCCTTCAAGGTGCTCGAGCTCGACGACCGCTACGACGTCATCGCCCGCATCGCGGGTGGCGGCGTGTCCGGCCAGGCCGGCGCCCTGCGCCTCGGCGTGGCCCGCGCGCTGAACGAGGCGGACGTGGAGAACAACCGCGGCCCGCTGAAGAAGGCCGGCTTCCTGCGCCGCGACGACCGTGCGGTCGAGCGGAAGAAGGCCGGTCTGAAGAAGGCCCGCAAGGCCCCGCAGTACAGCAAGCGCTAATCGCCTGCTCGCCTGTACGGCCTACGTTCGCCCCGGCGGCACTCGGTGCCGCCGGGGCGTTCCGTATATCGGACCCGGGGCGCCCCCGGGGTGACACGGCCCCGTACCCCCGGCGTATAACGGCACACGGGGGACCCCGCACCCTCGCGCAGGGACACCGCGGGGCCTGCGTTTTCGGAGCACAATCGGAGGACACCAGTGGGACGACTCTTCGGCACGGACGGTGTGCGCGGTGTCGCGAACGCGGATCTGACGGCGGAGCTGGCGCTCGGCCTGTCGGTCGCGGCGGCGCACGTGCTCGCCGAGGCGGGCACGTTCGAGGGCCATCGGCCGACGGCGGTGGTCGGACGTGATCCCCGCGCGTCCGGGGAGTTCCTGGAGGCCGCCGTGGTGGCGGGTCTCGCGAGCGCGGGCGTGGACGTCCTGCGGGTCGGTGTGCTGCCCACCCCTGCGGTGGCGTACCTCACCGGCGTGCTCGGCGCCGACCTCGGCGTGATGCTCTCCGCCAGCCACAACGCCATGCCGGACAACGGCGTCAAGTTCTTCGCCCGCGGCGGCCACAAGCTCGCCGACGAGCTGGAGGACCGCATCGAGGCCGTCTACGAGGAGCACCGCACCGGTGCGCCGTGGGACCGTCCGACCGGCGCGGGCGTCGGCCGGGTCCGGGACTACGACGAGGGCTTCGACAAGTACGTCGCCCACCTCATCGCCGTGCTGCCGAACCGGCTGGACGGGCTCAAGGTCGTCCTCGACGAGGCGCACGGCGCCGCGGCCCGGGTCTCGCCCGAGGCGTTCGCGCGGGCCGGCGCCGAGGTCGTCACGATCGGCGCCGAGCCGGACGGCCTCAACATCAACGGCAACTGCGGTTCGACCCACCTCGGCCTGCTGAAGGCCGCGGTCGTCGACCACGGGGCCGACTTCGGCATCGCCCACGACGGCGACGCCGACCGCTGCCTCGCCGTGGACGCGGAGGGCAACGAGGTCGACGGCGACCAGATCCTCGCGGTGCTGGCGCTCGCGATGCGCGAGGCGGGTACGCTGCGCGGCAACACCGTCGTCGCCACCGTGATGTCGAATCTGGGCTTCAAGCTGGCGATGGAGCGCGAGGGCGTCGAACTGGTGCAGACGGCCGTCGGCGACCGCTATGTGCTGGAGTCGATGAAGGAGCACGGCTACGCCCTGGGCGGCGAGCAGTCCGGCCACGTCATCGTCCTCGACCACGCCACCACCGGAGACGGCACGCTCACCGGGCTGATGCTGGCGGCCCGCGTCGCCGCGACCGGCCGTTCCCTGGCGGAGCTGGCCGGCGTCATGGACCGCCTCCCGCAGGTCCTGGTCAACGTCCCGGACGTCGACAAGTCGCGCGTCTCGTCGTCGGCCGAGCTGGCGGCCGCCGTCGGCGACGCCGAGCGCGAGCTCGGTACCACCGGCCGGGTGCTGCTGCGCCCCTCCGGCACCGAGCCGCTGGTCCGGGTGATGGTGGAGGCCGCGGACATCGAGCAGGCCCGCTCGGTGGCCGGACGGCTCGCCGACGCGGTGAAGTCCGCGCTGGGCTGACGCGGGACTCCGCGGCCCGCCGTTCGGGGGAACGGCGGGTGTCGCGTACGGCGGCCCGGAGGCACGGCTCGTACGTTCGGCCGGTATGACGTACACATCAGCTGACCTCTCTTCAGGGCCCAGCCGTCGCTCCGCGCTGGCCGGGATCTTCGGCGGCGCCGGGGCGGCCGTACTGGCCGGCTGCACCTCGTCGGGGGCGAGGCCCGCGAACGCGCCCACGCCGAGCGGGGCGACTCCGCCGCAGCCCCAGGCGGACGACCCGACGCCCGGGGCGATGACGCTGTTCAAGGAACCGGCCTACAACTTCAGTTGTCTGTGGGCTCTCGGCGGGGCCGGGTTCAGCGCGGGGGAGGTGGGCGAGGTCCTGACCGCGGTGAACACCGTCAACAAGGCCGGCCTCTCCGCGCAGACGTACGTCAAGACCTTCCGCGAGCTCGGCGACAAGCTGATGGGGCCGCCCCCGGGCAGCAAGCCCGACGACCAGACCACCCGCTTCCGTGCGCTGCGCGCCGCGCAGTACTACGCCCAGGCCCTGTTCTTCGTCCTCGGCTCGGACGACCCGGGCAGCGAGGAGGACCTGTACAAGGCGGGGCGTGGCGCCTGGGACAAGTTCTGCGACCTGTGCGACCCGGCGCCGGTGAAGGCGAACGTCCCGTACGGCAAGACCCCGCTGCCGGTGTGGTTCTTCCGGCCGGACCCGTCGAACACCCGCCGCCCCACCGTGATCCTCACCAACGGCAGCGACGGACAGAACGTCGACATGTGGACCTACGGCGTGGCGGCCGCTCTGGACCGCGGCTGGAACGCCCTGGTCTACGACGGCCCCGGCCAGGGCCAGCTGCTCTTCGTGGACCAGGTCGTCTTCACCCCGACCTGGGAGAAGGTCGTCGGGCCCCTCCTCGACTGGCTGTCGCGGCGTTCCGACGTGGACACCGCCAAGATCGGTCTCACCGGGCTGAGCATGGCCGGTGACCTGGCGCCCCGGGCCGCGGCCTTCGAGGACCGGATCGCCGCGCTGGTGGCCATGCCCGGCTGCGTGGAGCCGTGGCTGGGCTTCCCCCCGGAGGTCCGGGAGATCCTCACCCCGAGCAAGGAGGAGACGAACAACATCTGGAACGAGGAAGTCGTTCCCGGAATGTCTCCCGCAGACGCCGCGACGATGAAGAAGCGCTTCGAGCCCTTCTCCATCCCGGCGATGCTCGCCGCCCGCGAGGGCAAGATCTTCACCGACTTCTACACGCCCGCCAAGCGCATCCAGGCGCTGACGATCACGGACATCGTGCCGCGCATCAAGACGCCGACGCTCGTGCTCGACTACGAGGACGAGCAGTTCTACCCGGGCCAGGCCCAGCAGATGTTCGACGCACTGACCGCGCCCAAGGACTATCTGAAACTCACCGCGGCCGAGGGTGCGCAGCTGCACTGCTCGCCGATGGCGCCGCAGCTGCACTGCGAGGTCGTCTTCGACTGGCTGCAGGGGACGCTGGGGTAGTCCGTCCGGACGCTCCGGGGCGGGCACGGCGCCGGGCCGGGTCCGCCCCGTCGTCGTTCCGGGCTCGGTCGCCCCGGTTCAGTCGCCCCGCAGCAGGTCGAACACGTCGACGGGCGGCGGGAACCGAGGGGCGCAGCGGCGGCAGGCGTACACGTTCCAGCCGGGACCGCTCGCACTGTGGACCTCGTGCACCAGTACGGGATCGTCCGTGACCTGCTCGCACCGCACGCACATCCGCACGGGCGGCGGCCGTTCCGGAGAGCGGTCGCGGTTCATGCGGCCGCCTCGCGGAGGAGGGCGTCGCCGAGGTACGGGCGCACCAGCGCGCCCGCGCACCCGTCGAGCGGTCCGTCCAGGCCGTACGGGCTGCGGTGCGCGGGCAGGGTCGGCGCCGGGCGTGCGACCGGCGCGGGCGGGGGAGTGCTGCCGGGGCCCGCTCCCGGAGGGAAGCGCCGGTCCAGCCGACCCCGCAGCCGTGCGGCGAGGCGGGGGATAAGGTCGGTCACGTCATCGGCTCCTTGGTTTCCTGGTCGGTTGATGGCCATGCCCCGGGACGGCTGCATCCGTCGCCGGGGCTTGTCGTTGCAGCGTAGAGGAGGTGTACTACCCCCGTCTAGCCCCTGGGATAGCTATGGAATGTGGACACCCGCCGTCTACGGTCGCGATCATGAGGATTGACCGGGAAGGCCCCGTGCCGCCGTATCAGCAGATCGCCGCGTTTCTGCGGGAGCGCATCGAGAGCGGCGCGATTCCCCCTGGACGGCGCATTCCGAGCCTGGTCGAACTCGAAGCGGAATTCGGAGTGGCCAGGGACACCCTGCGCAAGGCAGTGAAGGTACTCAAGGACGAGGGCCTCGTCGAAACCGTGACGGGCATGGGCGTCTTCGTCGTGGACGGCAAAGGAACGGGCGCCTGAGCGACAGAATCCTTGGCGAATCGTTCGCGCGCACCATTCGTGCGACGCTCAGACTCCCGCCGGCTTCGACATAGCCCGGCGCTGGCGCGTCCACAGCCACTTCTGGACGAACAGCGTGAGGGTCCCCGCCAAGACGATCCCGAGCAGGTTCAGCAGCAGCTGCAGGCTGGAGCCCCCTGCCTGCCCGTAGCGCGTAACCGGGTGGCACCACCGGCAGACTCAGGGTGCAGCCCGCCGGCGGCTCCTCGGCGTGTGCCCGGTCGGCCGGCGGCGGGTCAGAGCTTGCGCAGGGAGAGCCGCTGGACCTTGTGGTCGGGGCCCTTGCGCAGGACCAGGGTGGCACGCCCGCGCGTCGGGGCCACGTTCTCCTGGAGGTTGACGCCGTTGATCGTGCGCCACATCGTCCGCGCGTAGTCCAGTGCCTCCTCCTCGGAGACCTGGGTGTACCTGCGGAAGTAGGAGGACGGGTCCTGGAACGCGGTCTCGCGCAGCTTGCGGAAGCGGTTGAGGTACCAGCGTTCGATGTCCTCCGGGCGCGCGTCCACGTACACGGAGAAGTCGAAGTAGTCGGCGAGACCGACCCGGGTGCGCCCGTCCTTGCCGGGCAGGGCGGGTTGGAGGACGTTGAGGCCCTCGACGATCAGGATGTCGGGGCGGCGCACGGTCAGCCGCTCGCCCGGGACGATGTCGTAGATGAGGTGCGAGTAGACGGGTGCGGACACCTCGTCCTTGCCGGCCTTGATGTCGGCGACGAAACGGGTCAGGGCGCGGCGGTCGTACGACTCGGGAAAGCCCTTCCGCGACATCAGCCCCCGGTCCTGGAGCTCCTTCATCGGGTAGAGGAACCCGTCGGTGGTGACCAGTTCGACGCGGGGGTGCTCGGGCCAGCGGGCGAGCAGCGCCTGCAGCAGCCGGGCCACCGTGGACTTGCCGACGGCGACGGAGCCCGCCACGCCTATGACGAACGGGGTGCCGCGCTGGGTGCCGTGGCCGTTGCCGGCCTCGCCGAGGAAGGTGTTGAGGGCGCCGCGGAGATTGGCGGTGGCCCCGACGTACAGGTTGAGCAGCCGGGACAGCGGCAGATAGATGTCCCGTACCTCGTCCAGGTCGATGACGTCACCGAGGCCGCGGAGCCGCTCGACCTCGGCGGCGGTCAGCGGCAGCGGCGTCTTCTCGCGGAGGGCGCTCCACTCCTCACGGGTCAGGTCGACATACGGGGACGCCTCGGTCCGGTCGCCCCTGCGGCTTCGTGGCGGCGAAGTGATCACATGCCCATTGTCGGGGCTGCGGGCGGGTCGTGGGGGGTGGGCTCGGTCACGCGGCGGCCGGGCCCGGCTCCGGATGATCACGTGGGTATCACGGTTCGGGCAGCGTTGCACCCCGCACGGTCACCTCGCCGACCGGCCCCCGCCGCCGGCCGCACGACCGGCCGGCGGCGGACCGCCGCGCTCACGCGGTCCGCGACGGCGGCGGGCGGGGCGCCGGAGTCGTAGGCTGCCGCCATGTGCGGAATCGTGGGTTACGTGGGAGCGCAGTCCGCGCTCGATGTCGTCATCGCCGGGCTCAAGCGGCTCGAATACCGGGGCTACGACTCGGCAGGCGTGGCCGTGCTCTCCGACGGAGGGCTGGCCGCGGCCAAGAAGGCCGGGAAGCTGCTCAACCTGGAGAAGGAACTCACCGACCGGCCGCTGCCGAGCGGGTCCACTGGTATCGGGCACACGCGTTGGGCCACCCACGGCGGCCCCACCGACGCCAACGCCCATCCGCACCTGGACAACGCCGGGCGCGTCGCCGTCGTCCACAACGGCATCATCGAGAACTTCGCCGCGCTGCGGGCCGAACTCGCCGAGCGCGGCCACGACCTCGCCTCCGAGACGGACACCGAGGTCGTGGCCCATCTGCTCGCCGAGGAGTTCTCGTCCTGCGGCGAACTCGCCGAGGCCATGCGGCTGGTGTGCCGGCGGCTGGACGGTGCGTTCACGCTCGTCGCCGTCCACGCGGACGAGCCGGACGTCGTCGTCGGCGCACGGCGCAACTCCCCGCTCGTCGTAGGCATCGGCGACGGCGAGGCGTTCCTGGCATCGGACGTCGCCGCGTTCATCGCCCACACGCGATCGGCCGTCGAGCTCGGGCAGGACCAGGTCGTCGAACTCCGGCGCGACGGCGTCACGGTGACCGACTTCGACGGCGCGCCCGCGGAGGTGCGCTCGTACCACGTGGACTGGGACGCCTCCGCCGCCGAGAAGGGCGGCTACGACTACTTCATGCTCAAGGAGATCGCCGAGCAGCCGAAGGCCGTCGCCGACACGCTCCTCGGGCGGATCGACGCCGAGGGATCGCTCACGCTCGACGAGGTGCGGATCCCCGCGGCGGTGCTGCGGGAGGCGCACAAGGTGGTGATCGTGGCGTGCGGCACGGCGTTCCACGCCGGGCTCATCGCCAAGTACGCCATCGAGCACTGGACGCGGATCCCGTGCGAGGTGGAGCTGGCGAGCGAGTTCCGCTACCGCGACCCGATCCTCGACCAGCGCACCCTCGTCGTCGCCATCTCGCAGTCCGGCGAGACCATGGACACGCTCATGGCGCTGCGCCACGCCCGTGAGCAGGGTGCGAAGGTCCTCGCCATCTGCAACACCAACGGTTCCACGATCCCGCGCGAGTCGGACGCCGTGCTCTACACGCACGCCGGGCCGGAGGTCGCGGTGGCCTCGACCAAGGCGTTCCTGACCCAGCTGGTGGCCTGCTACCTGGTCGCGCTGTACCTCGGGCAGGTGCGCGGCACCAAGTGGGGCGACGAGATCCGGGCCGTCATCCGGGACCTCTCGCAGATCGCCACCCAGGTGGACCAGGTCCTGGAGACCATGGAGCCGGTGCGCAAGCTCGCCCGTTCGCTGGCCCGCAAGAACACGGTGCTCTTCCTCGGCCGGCACGTCGGTTACCCGGTGGCCCTGGAGGGCGCGCTGAAGCTCAAGGAACTCGCCTACATGCACGCCGAGGGCTTCGCGGCCGGCGAGCTCAAGCACGGGCCCATCGCCCTGATCGAGAACGGTCTGCCCGTGGTCATCGTCGTGCCGTCGCCGCGCAGCCGTTCCGTGCTGCACGACAAGATCGTGTCCAACATCCAGGAGATCCGGGCCCGCGGCGCCCGGACCATCGTCATCGCCGAGGAGGGGGACGAGGCGGTCGAGGCGTACGCCGACCACCTGATCCGCATCCCGCAGACCCCGGCACTGCTCCAGCCGATGGTGGCGACCGTCCCCCTCCAGGTCTTCGCCTGCGAACTCGCCACCGCCCGTGGCAACGAGGTGGACCAGCCGCGCAACCTGGCGAAGTCGGTCACCGTCGAATGATCATCGGGGTGGGGATCGACGTCGCCGAGATCGACCGCTTCGAGGAGGCGCTGCTCAGGACACCGGCGATGGCCGACCGGCTCTTCCTGCGGAGCGAGCTGTTCCTCCCGAGCGGGGAACGGCGCGGAATCGCCTCCCTCGCGGCACGCTTCGCCGCGAAGGAGGCGGTGGCCAAGGCGCTGGGCGCACCGGCAGGGCTGCTCTGGACGGACTGCGAGGTCTACGTCGAGGACTCCGGCAGGCCGCGCCTCCGGGTCACCGGCACGGTGGCGTCGGCGGCGCGGGAGCGGGGGGTGCGTTCGTGGCACATCTCGCTGAGCCACGACGCGGGGGTGGCGTCGGCGATGGTGGTCGCGGAGGGGTAGGACCTGCCCGAGGGCCCCCTGGCCGGTCGGACCACCCGGGGCCGGTCCCGGTCCTGGACGGCGGGTCGGCCTGCGCCGACGGCCCTCCGCCGCCGGAGCCGGGTGCGTTTCGGCGTGGCTCCCCCCGCAGGAGGGCGAGTCACGCCCCTCATCGCGTCTCCCCCCGCCTGCCGCGCCACGACCTGCGGGGCGGCCGGTTCGACCGGGACCGGCCGGAGGGGGTGACGCCCGTCGAGAGGGCGCCGAACATCACGCCACCGCAGGCGCCACGCACGCGCGCACGGCATGCTTCTGAGCATGCGTCATGCCTACAGCGTCGACACCGTAAGGGCCGCCGAGGCCGAACTGATGGCCGGCCTGCCGGAGGGTGCCCTCATGCAGCGGGCCGCCGCGGGGCTCGCCGCGGCGGTCGCCGGTCTGCTGCCCCGCGTCTCCGGCGCCCGGATCGTCCTGCTCGTCGGCAGCGGCGACAACGGCGGCGACGCCCTGTACGCGGGCGCCCGGCTGGCCCGCCGCGGCGCCGGCGTGAGCGCGGTGCTGCTCGCCCCGGACCGCGTCCACCGCGGCGGGCTCGCGGCGCTGCGGGTCGCCGGGGGCCGGGTCGCCGAGGACCCATTCGCCGTGCTCGCCGTCGCCGACGTCGTCCTCGACGGCATCACCGGCATCGGCGGCCGGGGCGGTCTGCGCCCGGACGCGGTCCCGCTCGCGCGGGCCGCGCGCGGCTCCGGCGCGACGGTCGTCGCCGTCGATCTGCCGAGCGGTGTCGAGGCGGACACGGGCGAGGTCGAGGGCGAGGCCGTGCGGGCCGACGCCACCGTCACCTTCGGCACGTACAAACCGGGCCTGCTCGTCGATCCGGCCCACGAGTACGCAGGCGCCGTGCGGCTCGTCGACATCGGCCTCGGTCCCCGGCTGCCGTCCGTACCGGACCTGGAGGCGCTGCAACACGCGGACGTGGCACGTCTGGTGCCGGTGCCCGCCGCGGAGAGCGACAAGTACCGGCGCGGGGTCGTCGGCGTCGTGGCCGGGTCGGCCCGCTACCCGGGCGCCGCGGTGCTGGCCGTGGCGGGCGCGGTGCACGGCGGCGCCGGGGCCGTGCGGTACGTGGGGCCCGGGGCGGACGCGGTGATCGCCCGGTTCCCGGAGGTGCTGGTGCACGGCTGGCCGCCGTCCCGCGCGGGCCGGGTACAGGCCTGGGTCGTCGGACCGGGCCTCGGCGACGCTCCGGGGGTGGCGGAGGTGCTGGAGTCCGACGTCCCGGTCCTGGTCGACGCCGACGGCCTCCGGGGCCTCGACCCGGACACGGTGCGGGCCCGCAGCGCCCCGACGCTGCTCACTCCGCACGCGGGCGAGGCGGCCGTGCTGCTCGGGGTGGAGCGCGGGGAGGTGGAGGCCGCGCGGCTCGGCTCCGTACGGGCGCTGGCCGCCAAGTACGGCGCCACGGTGCTGCTGAAGGGCTCCACGACGCTCGTGGCCGACGCGGACGCCCGCCGCCCGGTCAGGGTGAACCCGACGGGCACCTCCTGGCTCGCCACGGCCGGCAGCGGCGACGTGCTGTCGGGGCTCGCCGGCTCGCTCCTCGCTGCCGGCCTCGAACCGCTCGACGCCGCCTCCGCCGCCGCGTATCTGCACGGCCTGGCGGCGCGGCTCGCCTCGCGGGGTGCCCCGGTGACCGCACAGGAGGTGGCGGGGGCGATTCCGCGGGCCTGGCGCGACACGCGGACACCCTGACGTGCCGCAGGCCACAGCGCGTGGGTGACCAGGGCCACTCGTGGTCGTTGCCGTACGAACTGAGCGGCGGGCCTCTGAGAGACTGAGCGCGATGACTCAGAACGCACCTTTCCGGGCCCGTGCCGAGATCGACCTCGCCGCGCTGCGCGCCAACGTCCGCGCACTGCGTGCGCGGGCGCCCCGCGCCGCCCTCATGGCCGTGGTCAAGTCGGACGCGTACGGACACGGGATGGTGCCCTGTGCGAAAGCCGCCCTGGCCGCGGGCGCCGACTGGTTGGGCACCGCGACGCCGGAGGAGGCGCTCGGACTGCGGGCCGCCGGGATCGGCGGCCGGGTGATGTGCTGGCTGTGGACGCCCGGAGGCCCTTGGCGCGAGGCGGTCGAGGCGGACCTGGACGTGTCGGTCAGCGGTATGTGGGCGCTGCGCGAGGTGACGCGGGCGGCCGCGGCGGCCGGCCGCCGCGCGAGGATCCAGCTCAAGGCGGACACGGGCCTGGGGCGCAACGGCTGCCAGCCGGCCGACTGGGCGGAACTGGTCGCGGCGGCCCGGGTCGCCGAGGAGGCGGGCACCGTCAGGGTCACCGGCCTGTGGTCGCACTTCGCCTGCGCCGACGAGCCCGGTCACCCCTCCATCGCCGCCCAGCTGTCCGTCTTCAAGGACCTGGTGGCGTACGCCGAGAAGGAGGGAATCGAGCCGGAGGTGCGGCACATCGCCAACTCCCCGGCCACGCTGACCCTTCCGGAGAGCCACTTCGACCTGGTGCGCACGGGCGTCGCGGTGTACGGGATCTCGCCGAGCCCGGAGCTGGGCACACCCGCCGACTTCGGGCTGCGCCCGGTGATGACGCTCAGGGCGTCGGTGGCACTGGTGAAGCGCGTCCCCGCCGGACACGGCGTCAGTTACGGGCACCACTACGTCACCGGCGGTGAGACCACCCTTGGCCTGGTGCCGGTGGGGTACGCGGACGGCATCCCGAGGCACGCCTCCGGCCGCGGTCCGGTGCTGGTCGGCGGCGAGTGGCGGCGAGTGGCGGGCCGGGTGGCGATGGACCAGTTCGTCGTCGACCTCGGCCCCGAGGGGGAGTCGGTCGAGGAGGGCGCGGAGGCGGTGCTGTTCGGCCCGGGCGACGGGGGCGAGCCGACCGCCCAGGACTGGGCTGAGGCGGCGGGCACGATCGCCTACGAGATCGTGACCCGGATCGGGGCGCGCGTCCCGCGCGTCCATCTCCACGAGGACGACCTCCACGAGGGCGACGGCACGGCATCCGGCGACTGACCGGACGACCAGGAGACGACCACCAGTAGGAGCGGCACGGTGAGCGAGAACAGCGCGGGGGACGTGGCGGCGGCGGTGACCGACGCCGCCACGGGCAACTGGCGCCGGGCGGGTGTCGCCGGCGCCGCCATAGGGGTGATCGCCGCCGGTGCGGCGGCGGGCGTCGCGATGGAGCGGATGACCGTGGGCCGCGGCATGCGCCGGAAGGCCAGGCTCGCACTGGACGCCTCCGGGCCGTACGGGGCGCTTCGCGGCACTCCGGGCAGGGCCGTCGCGGACGACGGCACGGCCCTGTACTTCGAGACGGACGAGGTGGATCCGGAGACGGGCGGCACCGCGCCGCGCCGGCGCAGGCTGTTCGGCCGCAAGGCCCCCGCGCCGGTGACCGTCGTGTTCTGCCACGGCTACTGCCTCAACCAGGACTCCTGGCACTTCCAGCGGGCCGCGCTGCGCGGGCTGATCCGTACCGTCCACTGGGACCAGCGCAGCCACGGCCGGTCGGGCCGGGGTGCCGCCCAGACCGGCCCGGACGGGGTGCCGGTCTCCATCGACCAGCTGGGCCGTGATCTGAAGGCGGTGGTCGACGAGGCCGCTCCGGAGGGGCCGCTGGTGCTGGTGGGTCATTCGATGGGCGGTATGACGTTGATGGCGCTGGCCGCCGCGTACCCGGAGCTGATCCGGGAGAGGGTCGTGGGCGCCGCGTTCGTCGGCACCTCGGCCGGCCGGCTCGGGGAGGTGAACTACGGCCTCCCGGTGGCGGGTGTGAACGTGGTGCGCCGGGTGCTGCCGGGGGTGCTGAAGGCGCTCGGCTCGCAGGCGGAGCTGGTGGAGCGGGGCCGGAGGGCGACGGCCGACCTCTTCGCCGGGCTGATCAAGCGCTACTCGTTCAGCTCCAGGGACGTGGACCCGGCGGTGGCCAGGTTCGCCGAGCGGATGATCGAGGGGACGCCGATCGACGTCGTCGCCGAGTTCTACCCGGCCTTCGCGGAGCACGACAAGGCGGCGGCGCTGGACGTCTTCCAGGAGGTCCCGGTGCTGGTGCTGGCCGGGGACCGCGACCTGGTCACCCCCAGCTCGCACAGTGAGGCGATCGCGGACCTCCTGCCGGACGGGGAGCTGGTCATCGTGCCGGACGCGGGGCACCTGGTGATGCTGGAGCACCCCGAGGTGGTCACCGACCGGCTGGCGGACCTGCTGGTGCGGGTCGGGGCGGTC
This sequence comes from Streptomyces sp. WMMC940, assembly GCF_027460265.1. Classification (NCBI taxonomy): domain Bacteria; kingdom Bacillati; phylum Actinomycetota; class Actinomycetes; order Kitasatosporales; family Streptomycetaceae; genus Streptomyces; species Streptomyces sp. WMMC940. The sequence continues at coordinate 2,974,514 of NZ_JAPZBC010000001.1, read as the reverse complement.
CCGGCAGCGGCTAACGTTGGCACGTATGGAAGCACCGCACAGCCCGGCGGCTGAGACCGCTCACCGGTCCGCCGTCCGTCTCACCCTCACCTCGCCGGAGCAGACCCTGGAGCTGGGCCGCCGGCTCGCCAAGCTGCTACGGCCCGGTGACCTCGTGATGCTCACCGGCGAGCTCGGCGCCGGCAAGACGACCCTGACGCGCGGGCTCGGCGAGGGCCTGGGCGTGCGCGGTGCCGTCACCTCCCCGACCTTCGTGATCGCCCGGGTGCATCCGTCCCTGGTCGGCGGACCCGCGCTGGTGCACGTGGACGCCTACCGGCTGGGCGGCGGGCTGGACGAGATGGAGGACCTCGACCTCGACGTGTCGCTGCCGGAATCGGTCGTCGTCGTGGAGTGGGGCGACGGCAAGGTCGAGGACCTGTCGGAGGACCGCCTGCACGTGGTCATCCACCGCGTCGTGGGCAACACGGACGACGACCGCCGCCAGGTCACGCTCACCGGCACCGGTCCGCGCTGGGCGGACGCCGGACTGGCCGGGCTCAGCGCCTGAGCCCATGCCGGGTCCGGACGCCCGGCGTCCGCCGGGACTCCTCGTCCGCCCGTGTGTACGTTCCGACAAGACGTCGGCAAGGTGTTGCGTGCGCCGCTCCGGGCATGGTCACATTGAGGGCAGTACGTGGTTAGGTCTGCCTAACCACGCCTGCCCCCGGAGCACCAGGAGGCATCCATGCCGGCGTCCGAGCACGAAGCGCAGTCGCGGCCGAAGCCGTCGCCCCGGCCGTCGCCGGCGGCTGTCTCCATGCGTGATCTGCTGGCGTCGTGCGCGGCGGCCAGCGCGGTCTCCACGCCGCCGCGCGACCGCGGCGAGTCCGTACCGGCCGGGGACCCATCCGAGCGGGAGTCCCGCCGCGACGCGGCATAGTCCGTTCGGGTGAAACTCCCGGGCGCCGTGAGTGCCTTCCGGGTGCCGCGGGGCGCCGGTCTCCCTGCTCCGCTACGGCACGACGACGATCTTCGAGCCGATCGTCGCGAACGTCCACATGGCGTCGCCGTCGGCCCGCTTCATGCGTACGCCGCCGGTCTTCCTGCCCGGGTCCGGACTCGCCATCGACCCGTCCACGGCGGCACTGAAGCCGATCGACACGTCGTCGACCTTGGCGAACCGCACGACGTGCTCGATCTCCACGCCGTCCGAACCCTCGATCCGGCCGCTGCGCGACGTCACCTCGTACGTGCCGGGCCGCGGGCTGACCGTGCTGGGCACGACCGGGAACGTCTGGGTGAGCTGACCCGCGCCGACCAGCCAGACCCGGCGCTCGGCCAGCGAGTAGACCACGCGCACGCCCTTGCCGGATCCCGTGGGGACGGCCAGCGGGTCCTTGCGCGGTTCCTCGGCGGCGGCCTCCGAGGGGCGGGCGCTGGGGGCGGCCTTCGCGGGCTTCTCCAGGCTCGCCGGCACGTTGGCGGAGGCCTGGTACGCGAGGAACGTGACGACGGCGAGGGCCGCAGCGGTGAGCCCGGTCACCGTTCCCGAGCTGCTCCTTGCCACGCCTGCTCCCCTCGCCCGCACACCTGCCTGAGTGACGGTAGCAGCAGGGGGGCGGTGGGGCGGGAAGCCGTGCCTCCCCCGCGGTGGCCGTAGGCTGTTTGCGTGCTCTTGCTCGCCCTTGATACCGCCACGCCCGCCGTCACCGTCGCCCTCCACGACGGCGACTCCGTCGTCGCCGAGTCCACCCAGGTCGACGCCCGCCGGCACGGGGAGCTGCTGCTGCCCTCCGTCGACCGGGTCCTCGCCTCCGCCGGTCTGAAACTCGACGCGGTCACCGCTCTCGTCGTCGGCGTCGGGCCCGGCCCGTACACCGGACTGCGCGTGGGCCTGGTCACCGCGGCCACCTTCGGCTCGGCGCTCGGGGTGCCGGTCCACGGACTGTGCACGCTGGACGGGCTGGCGTACGCCTCCGGGCTGGACGAGCCGTTCGTGGTCGCCACGGACGCGCGGCGCAAGGAGGTCTACTGGGCGCGGTACGACGGCACCCGCACGAGGGCCGGCGAGCCCGCGGTCGACCGGCCCGCCGAGATCGCCGAGCAGGTCGCGGGGCTCCCCGCGGTCGGCGCCGGCGCCCTGCTGTACCCGGAGGTCTTCCCGCACGCCCGGGGCCCCGAGCACCAGTCGGCGGCCGCCCTCGCCGCACTGGCCGCCGGGAAGCTGGCCGCCGGCGAGGAACTCCTGCCGCCGCGGCCGCTGTACCTGCGCCGCCCGGACGCCCAGGTGCCCAAGAACTACAAGGTGGTCACGCCGAAGTGAGCGCCCCTGTCCTGCGCGGGATGCGCTGGTGGGACATCGCGCCGGTGCTGGACCTCGAGCACGAGCTGTTCCCGGAGGACGCCTGGTCCCCGGGAATGTTCTGGTCCGAGCTGGCGCACGCGCGCGGCCCGCAGGCGACGCGCCACTACGTGGTCGCCCAGGACCCGGCGGAGGGGCGGATCGTCGGCTACGCGGGCCTCGCCGCGGCCGGCGGGCTCGGTGACGTCCAGACCATCGCCGTCGCCCGCGACCAGTGGGGCACGGGCCTCGGCGCCCGGCTCCTCACCGACCTGCTGCAGCACGCGACCGCTTTCGAGTGCGACGAGGTCCTGCTCGAAGTACGGGTGGACAACACCCGGGCCCAGAAGCTGTACGAGCGCTTCGGCTTCGAGCCGATCGGCTTCCGCCGCGGCTACTACCAGCCCGGCAACGTCGACGCCCTCGTGATGCGGCTGCACGTACACGACGCACAAGGAACCCGAAACCATGGCTGACGAACCCCTCGTACTCGGCATCGAGACGTCCTGCGACGAGACCGGCGTCGGTATCGTCCGCGGGACGACGCTCCTCGCCGACGCCATCGCCTCGAGCGTCGACGAGCACGCGCGCTTCGGCGGGGTCGTGCCCGAGGTCGCCTCCCGCGCCCATCTGGAGGCGATGGTCCCGACCGTCGAACGCGCCCTGAAGGAGGCCGGGGTCTCGGCCGGGGACCTCGACGGCATCGCGGTCACGGCCGGCCCGGGCCTCGCCGGCGCGCTGCTCGTGGGCGTCTCCGCCGCCAAGGCGTACGCGTACGCCCTGGGCAAGCCGCTGTACGGCGTGAACCACCTCGCCTCGCACATCTGCGTCGACCAGCTGGAGCACGGCCCGCTGCCCGAGCCGACGATGGCCCTGCTGGTCTCCGGCGGTCACTCCTCGCTGCTGCTGGCACCCGACATCACCGCCGACGTGCGGCCCATGGGGGCGACGATCGACGACGCCGCGGGCGAGGCGTTCGACAAGATCGCCAGGGTGCTGAACCTCGGCTTCCCCGGCGGCCCGGTCATCGACCGGCTCGCCAAGGAGGGGGACCCTGGGGCGATCGCCTTCCCGCGCGGGCTGACCGGTCCCCGCGACCCCGCGTACGACTTCTCCTTCTCCGGGCTGAAGACGGCCGTGGCCCGCTGGATCGAGGCCAAGCGCAACGCGGGCGAGGACGTTCCCGTGCGGGACGTCGCCGCCTCCTTCCAGGAGGCCGTGGTCGACGTGCTGACCCGGAAGGCCGTACGCGCCTGCAAGGACGAGGGCGTCGACCATCTGATGATCGGCGGCGGGGTCGCCGCGAACTCCCGGCTGCGCGCGATGGCCGAGGAGCGCTGCGAGCGCGCCGGGATCCGGCTGCGGGTGCCCCGGCCGAAGCTGTGCACGGACAACGGGGCCATGGTCGCCGCGCTCGGGGCGGAGATGGTCGCCAGGAACCGGCCCGCCTCGGACTGGGAGCTGTCCGCGGACTCCTCGCTGCCGGTGACCGATCCGCACGTGCCGGGCGAGCACCACCACGGTCGTGTGCACGACCACGACCATGTGCACGAGATCAGCAAGGACAACCTGTACTCATGACCGTCGTCACCCTGATGTGGGAGGCCAGGGCGGCCTCCGGGCGGGGCGGGGAGCTGCTGGAGTGGGCCCGCGCCCAGACCCTCGGCGAGGCCCCGCTGCGCCGGGAGACCTTCCGGGCGCCGGGTGAGCGGGTGCTGGTGCTGACCTGGTGGGAGACGGACGGTCCGGACGACGAGCTCCCCGAGCTGCCGGACCCGGACGCCGGGCTGGTCGGCCGGCCGGTGCACCGGTGGCGCTTCCAGTCGCTCGACTTCTCCGGAGCGGACCGCACCGGCGGCTGATCCCCCGTCGGGCCGGTCGCCCGGGCGGAGGGCGGTCGCGCCCCGGCGGGCACGGCGTCAACTCCCCTCCGTGTACGCCGGGTCGGGGCCGGAAGGCGCCGCCGTCCGGGCGATGGTCTCGTACGCGTGTTCCGACGCACGTCTCGGCGGCACCGGCCGGCCCCGCCACCGCACCGCCCAACGGCAACGCGCCGCCCGACCTCGGCGGTCCCCTCCGCCGCGGCGCCCGGGGCGGCGCACGGACGGCGTCGGGCGCGCGTGCCGCTGCGCCCGACGCCGCGTCAGGCGCCCGCCGGAGCGCCGATCAGCACGGTGGGCGCACCGGCCACGCGGGTCAGGAAGACCGTGGCCGCGTTCGGCCCGCTCGGCTTCACCTTGCGGCGCAGCTCCTCGGGTTCGACCGCCGATCCTCGCTTCTTGACGGTGAGCGTGCCGACTTCCCGTTCGCGCAGCAGGGCCCTGAGCTTCTTCAGGTTGAACGGGAGCTCGTCGGTGATCTCGTACGCGGTCGCGTACGGCGTCGGGCGCAGCTCGTCGGCCGTGATGTACGCGATCGTCCCGTCGAGCAGACCGCCGCCGAGCTCCTCGGCGACCTCAGCGACCAGATGGGCGCGGATCACGGCGCCGTCGGGCTCGTAGAGGTAGCGGCCGGTCCTGCGTACGCACGGGTCGGGCAGCCCGCGTCCGACGAGCTGGGCGCCCGACGGCAGCAGCGTGGCGCGCCGGGCGCCCGGGGCGGTGCCGAACCAGAGCACGGCCTCCTTCACGTCCCCGTGGTCGGAGATCCACTCGGCCTCGGCGTCCTCGGGGATGGCCTCGTGCGGGATGCCCGGAGCGATCTTGAGGGCCGCGAACCCGGCCGTGCGGGCCGCCCCGACGGCCCAGGACAGCGGTGGTGAGTACGCCTCCGGGTCGAAGATCCGGCCGCTGCCGCCCTTCGCCCCGCGCCCTCCTCCCGGCCGCCCGGCACGGCGGGCGGGGTCCACGAAGACGGCGTCGTGGGACGAGGTGTCGACCTCGGTGACATCGGCCCGGCGGACCTCGATCAGCGGGGCCAGGCCCAGCGCCTCGGCGTTGGCCCGGGCGACGTCGGCGGTGAACGGGTCGCGGTCCACGGCGAGTACGGAGATCCCGGCGCGGGCGAGCGCGATCGCGTCGCCGCCGATCCCGCAGCACAGGTCCGCGACGCTCCGTACACCGAGTTCCGCGAACCGGGCGGCTCGGTGGGCGGCGACGGACGCCCGGGTCGACTGCTCCACGCCGTTGGGCGTGAAGTACATCCGGTAGGCGTCCTCCGCGCCGAACTTGGCCACCGCGCGCTGCCTCAGCCGGGCCTGCGTCAGCGCGGCCGAGACCAGCTCGGCCGGGTGGTCGCGGCGCAGCCGGGTGGCGACGCCCAGCTCCTCTCCCGGGTCGTAGTCGCGCAGGGCGGCGAGCAGGGCCTGCCCTTCGTCGGTGAGCAGAGGGGCGAGCGGGGAGGGCGAGTCGGCGTCGTTCACCCGGCCATTGTCGGCCGGCCGGGGGACGGTGCGCGGCCGGGCGGCGCTGTCGGACCTTCGCGGGCGCGCGGCGCTGACAGGATGCGACGCCATGCAGCCAGTACGACAAAACGAAAAGAAGCCGGCAATTCGGCGCAGACGTATGTGGATGTGCGTGCTGCTCGTCATGGCCGTCGGCTCGGGCTGTGCCGCCGAGCCCGGACACGACGGCGGCGGGGCCGGCGCCACCGCGTCGGCCGCCGCTCCCGCGCACGGCCAGGAGCCGGGGTCGCCCGTGCGGGGGGAGCGGAAGGGCCGGGAGGGCGAGGACGCGCGCGAGGGCGCCGGATCGCGGAAGGAGGGCGGCGGGTCCCGGAAGGCGGAGGACCGGGCGGAGGGCCGGGGGGATGACGGGGAGGAGGGCCGGGAAGGCGCCCGGAAGGGCTCCGGCGAGGGGGGCGGGGGGCGGGGGAAGGGTGAGCGCGGCGAGGGCCGGGAGCGGGCGGGGGGGAAGGCGCCCGCCGGACCGGCCGAGGCACTCGCCGCGTACGCCAAGCGCATGAAGAAGATCCAGGCCGCCCGGGCTGCCGCCGCCAGGCGCTGGGGCCTCCGGCAGGTCCCGCTGCCCGCGCCCCCACCGCCCGACGAGAAGCCGAGGATCACCACGCGCAAGGGCTTCGAGGTCGACCGCCACAAGGGCCTGCCGCCGGTCTTCACCACCGTGCCCACCAAGCAGAAGGTCGTCTTCCTGACCATCGACGACGGCGCGGAGAAGGACCCGGAGCTGCTGCGGATGATGAGCGAGCTGCAGATCCCGTACAGCGCCTTCCTCAGCGACTACGTCGTCCGGGACGACTACGGCTACTTCGAGAAGATGCAGGACCGCGGTGTCTCCCTGCACAACCACACGCTCACGCACCCCTACCTGCCGGCGCTGCCGTACGCGAAGCAGAGGGCGGAGATCTGCGGGCAGCAGGCCAGGATCGAGAAGCGGTTCGGCGAGCGGCCGCGGCTCTTCCGCCCGCCGTACGGCAGCTACAACCGGGACACGCTGCGCGCGGCCGGGTCGTGCGGTGTGAAGGCCGTGCCGCTGTGGGCGGCGGAGGCGTTCCCCGACCACATGGAGTGGCGCGAGTGGGACCGGGATCTGCATCCCGGCGACATCATCCTCACGCACTTCCGCGGCAAGGCGGAGTGGAAGGGCGGCATGCCTGACATGATCCGCCACGTGATGAAGGTCGTGACCTCGAAGGGCTATGCCGTGGCGCGGCTGGAGGACTACGTCTGAGGATCGCGTCGGGGCACAGGCCGCCCGCGCGAGGGGACGCCCGCCGGACGGCCCGTCGGGAACCGGCCGAACACGCAGTGGATTGGCACTCCGCTTGACCGAGTGCTAATCCCGGTCATAGTCTCGGCTCTGGCACTCCCCACCGGAGAGTGCCAACACAGCGACGGGCAGGTCCGGCACCCGCGACGACGGATCCACCTGGTCGCCACCTCAGACAGTTGAACCCCGTGAGATCTCCGAAGGGGGAGGTCGGATCGTGACGACCACCAGCTCCAAGGTTGCCATCAAGCCGCTCGAGGACCGCATCGTGGTCCAGCCGCTCGACGCCGAGCAGACCACCGCCTCTGGCCTGGTCATTCCGGACACTGCCAAGGAGAAGCCCCAGGAGGGCGTCGTCCTGGCCGTCGGCCCGGGCCGCTTCGAGAACGGCGAGCGTCTTCCGCTCGACGTCAAGACCGGCGATGTCGTGCTCTACAGCAAGTACGGCGGCACCGAGGTGAAGTACAGCGGCGAGGAGTACCTCGTCCTCTCGGCCCGCGACGTGCTCGCGATCGTCGAGAAGTAGTTCACCGCAGATTTGCTCAGAGCCGCGCCCCTGGCCCCCGCTGATGATGAAGCCGGGCGGCGGGGGGCGCGGTTCGCTTTGAGAGGACTTGAGAAGCTCCATGGCGAAGATCCTGAAGTTCGACGAGGACGCCCGTCGCGCCCTTGAGCGCGGCGTCAACAAGCTCGCAGACACGGTCAAGGTGACGATCGGCCCCAAGGGCCGCAACGTCGTGATCGACAAGAAGTTCGGTGCCCCCACCATCACCAACGACGGTGTCACGATCGCCCGTGAGGTCGAGATCGAGGACCCGTACGAGAACCTCGGCGCCCAGCTGGTGAAGGAGGTGGCGACCAAGACCAACGACATCGCGGGTGACGGCACCACCACCGCCACCGTGCTCGCCCAGGCCCTGGTCCGCGAGGGCCTGCGCAACGTCGCCGCCGGCGCCTCCCCGGCCGCCCTGAAGAAGGGCATCGACGCCGCGGTCAAGGCCGTCTCCGACGAGCTGATCGCCACCGCGCGCCCGATCGAGGAGAAGTCCGACATCGCCGCCGTCGCCGCGCTGTCCGCCCAGGACCAGCAGGTCGGCGAGCTCATCGCCGAGGCGATGGACAAGGTCGGCAAGGACGGTGTCATCACCGTCGAGGAGTCCAACACCTTCGGTCTGGAGCTGGACTTCACCGAGGGCATGGCCTTCGACAAGGGCTACCTGTCGCCGTACATGGTGACCGACCAGGAGCGTATGGAGGCCGTCCTCGACGACCCGTACATCCTGATCAACCAGGGCAAGATCTCCTCCATCCAGGACCTGCTCCCGCTGCTGGAGAAGGTCATCCAGGCCGGGGCCTCCAAGCCGCTGCTGATCATCGCCGAGGACGTCGAGGGCGAGGCCCTGTCCACCCTCGTCGTCAACAAGATCCGCGGCACCTTCAACGCGGTCGCGGTCAAGGCCCCCGGCTTCGGCGACCGCCGCAAGGCGATGCTGCAGGACATGGCCACCCTCACCGGTGCCACCGTCATCTCCGAGGAGGTCGGCCTCAAGCTCGACCAGGCCGGTCTGGACGTGCTGGGCACCGCCCGTCGTGTCACCGTCACCAAGGACGACACCACGATCGTCGACGGTGGCGGCAAGAGCGAGGACGTGGCCGGCCGCGTCGCGCAGATCAAGGCCGAGATCGAGGCCACGGACTCCGACTGGGACCGCGAGAAGCTCCAGGAGCGCCTCGCGAAGCTGGCCGGCGGCGTGTGCGTGATCAAGGTCGGCGCCGCCACCGAGGTGGAGCTGAAGGAGAAGAAGCACCGTCTGGAGGACGCCATCTCCGCGACCCGCGCCGCGGTCGAGGAGGGCATCGTCTCCGGTGGTGGCTCCGCCCTGGTCCACGCCGTCAAGGTGCTGGACGGCAGCCTCGGCAAGGACGGCGACGAGGCCACCGGTGTCGCGGTCGTGCGCCGTGCCGCGGTCGAGCCGCTGCGCTGGATCGCCGAGAACGCCGGCCTCGAGGGCTACGTCATCACCGCGAAGGTGGCGGAGCTGGAGAAGGGCAACGGCTTCAACGCCGCCACCGGCGAGTACGGCGACCTGGTGAAGGCCGGCGTCATCGACCCGGTCAAGGTCACCCGCTCGGCCCTCGAGAACGCCGCCTCGATCGCCTCCCTGCTCCTCACCACCGAGACCCTCGTGGTGGAGAAGAAGGAGGAGGAGCCGGCGGACGCGGGCCACGGGCACGGCCACGCCCACTGACCCGCGGCGGTCTCCCGTCCGTCCAGGACGTACGAAGGTCCCCGCTCCCGGGAGGGAGCGGGGACCTTCCCCGTGCGGGGCCGGATGCCCTCGGTCGGGCCGGGGCGCCGCCCGGTGGTCACATCTCCAGTGCCCCGAGCTGCCCCATCAGCCCGAGCCGGTCGTACTGCCACCAGCCCTCGCGGATCAGGCCTTCGTGGAGCCGGTGGACGGTCGTGCCGGTCATCGAGACCTGCCTGCCGGTGGGCGCGAGGCCGAGGAACTCGCCCGTGTGCGTGCCCGCCCACGTCCAGCGGGTGCAGACCCGGTCGCCCTCGGCGACCTGGTCCTCGACGGTGAAGGTGAAGTCGAAGGCGTCGCGCCACATCGCGACCTCGCGGCGGAAGGCCTCGACCCCGATCACGTCCGGCGAGTTGGCCGGGTCGTGATCGTGGTAGTCCCGGGTGAGCAGTCCGTCGAGGAGGCCAAGGTCACCGGGCAGGGCCTCGGTGAAGAACCGGGCGCACAGGTCCTTGTGCAGCTGCTCGTCGCGGATGACCTCCAGGTCGGTGAAGGTCGGCATGCCGTCGCACAGCGCCACCATCTCCTGGAAGATCCGGTCGGTCTCCGGGAGGTTCGAGTTCCGCATCGCGTCCTCGTACGAGGGGAACTCGACGATCTCCACCACGTGGGTCCCGTCGGAGCGGTCCTGGGCGAGGAGGCTGTGGGTGGCGGTGCGCCTGCCCCTGGTCTGTTCGACCCAGGTGTCCAGGAGCCGGTTGAGCTCGTCGACGCGTTCCGTCTTGCAGTCGATCATCTGTACGAATGTCATGGCGTCTCCCGGGCGGATCGGGCGCTGCGTCGGATTCCTCCAGTCTAGTGAAATGCATGCGTTCTGCCTTGATTTGTCGTACCGGGAGAGGTTCGGGCGGGACGGGCGGCCCTCCCGGACGGAACACCTACGCCGAGCGGTTCAGCGCCGCGGGGACGACCGGCTCGCTGAAGGGCAGGCCCAGCGCGTACCGCTCCACCTCGTCCAGCGCCAGATCGGCCATGCGGTACAGCTCCCGGCCGAGGGAACCCGCGACGTGCGGCGTCAGCAGGACGTTCGGGAGGTCGTAGAGCGGCGAGTCGGCGGGGGGCACCTCGGGCGCGGTGACGTCCAACACGGCGCTGAGGCGGCCGGACAGCAGCTCCGGGAGCAGCGCGTCCGTGTCGACCAGCGAGCCCCGCGCGGTGTTGACCAGGGTCGCGCCGTCGGGCATCAGGGACAGCCTGCGGGCGTCGATCATATGGCGGGTGGCCGGGACCTCGGGTGCGTGGACGGTGACGACGTCGCTGCGCAGGCAGAGGTCGTCCAGCGACACCGCCTCCGCCCCCAGGCCGGCGGCCTCGCCGACGTCCGTGTACGGGTCGTACAGCAGCACCCGGAGATCGAAGGGGCGCAGCAGCTCGATCACCCGCCGCCCGATCCGGGACGCACCGACGACCCCGACCGTACGGCCGTGGTTGCCGGCGCCGTCCAGTTCCGGGTGCCAGTCGTGCGCGGCACGCAGTTCGCGGTAGCGGTGAGCGCTGTGCAGCACACGCTTGTTGGCGAAGAGGATCGCGGCCAGCGTGTACTCGGCCACGGGCAGCGCGTTGGCCGCGGCGGCCGACGCGACGAGGATGCCGCGGTCCCAGCACGCCCGGGTGATGTGGTGCTTCACCGAACCCGCCGCGTGGACGACGGCACGCAGCCGCGGCGCGGCGTCCAGGACGCGCTCGTCGAGCGGCGTCACGCCCCAGCAGGTGAGCAGCAGCTCCGCATCGGCGAGCGCGGTGGCCACCGCGGGCGGGGGGTCGGCGAGGTCATGGGCCACGAGGTACGGGTCGGTCCGGGTCAGGGCGGCGAGACGGGCCCGGTGGGCGTCGGTGAACAGGCGTTCCGCGACACCGGCCCCCATGGCGAGCAGCAGGGACGGCCCGCCGCTGCCGTCGGCACCGGCGTTGTCAGTGGCGTGGTGCATGGTGGAAGTCCGACTCCTCTGTGGTCGGTTGAGGTCAACCGCGGGTCGCCGGGCGGGACACCTACGGGGTCACGTGACGCTCCCCGCCGTCAGGCGAGCCTTCCGGTGCGGCTGCAGGGGGGCGAAGGCGCCCCGGGGGGTCGGCGCGGGCATCAGCCCTCGACCTTCAGGTCGTGCTTCCTCGGCTCCGCGACCGTCGCGTCGTGCCCGGCCTCGACCCGTAGGCGATCGCGGCGTCCCGTTCCCGAACGGGCCGAACCGGCCCGTGTCACTGCCACGCCGCATGCCGTGAGGACCCCGAGGGCGGTGCCCGCGCCGGCCATGACTCGGGTGGATCTGCTCCGACTGCGGCTCACGGCTGGGCTCCTGAGGCTGCGGCACGGGTGCGGGCGTCGGCCGAGATACTTCAGCCGGGTGTGGGCGAAGTCAAGAGCGGTCCCGGCCGGGCCGTTTCCGCACCCCGTGCCCGGTGGTGCGTGCGCACTCCCCGGCGCTCGCACACGGCCGCGCCGAGGAACGGGGCCGATCGCGTCGCGGAGGGCAGCCCGAGGGCACCCCGTCCGGCAGACGGGCTGGGCGGCCGGCCCGGACGGACCGACCGCGCAACTCCAGCCCGCACACGGCCACACGGTCCGGACGGCCTCCGCGTCCGGCCCCACCTCCAGGGGCCGCTCCGCTCAGCCGCACCGCCACCCCTGCGCGGCACGACCGGCCCGGGACCGGACACGCTCTTCGTCGCACCCGTCACGCTCACCGCCGAACCCGATCCCGCACCCGTCACGGCCCTCACCGGGGTCGGGACCAGCGGCCGCACCCTCATGGTGCCCCGGCAGGGCGGGACTACCGCGGCCCGTACTTGCGGCCCGCCCTGGAGCTGACCCCGCCCAGTAGACCCCGCGGAGCCAGCTTCACCACGCCCATCAGCGCCTTGTAGCGCGGATCGGGCACCGACAGCGTCTTGCCGCGCGACAGATCGGCGAGCGCCGACGACACCAGCTTGTCGGCGTCCAGCCACATCCAGCCCGGGATGTTGTCCGTGCCCATCCCCGCCCGTTCGTGGAACTCGGTGCGTACGAACCCCGGGCAGAGCGCCATCAGCCGAACCCCCGTGCCCGCCAGGTCCCGGGCCGCGCCCTGGGTGAACTGCACGACCCACGCCTTCGACGCCCCGTACGTGCCGCGCGGTACGAACGCGGCGACCGAGGCCACGTTCACCACTCCACCCCGGCCCCGGTCGCGCATGGGCGCGGCGGCCGCGGCCGTCAGCCGCATCACGGCCTCGCAGTGCACCTTGAGCATCCGCAGCTCGTCGGCCATGGAGACCTCGAGGAAGCGCCCCTTGTTGCCGAACCCGGCGTTGTTGACCAGCAGGTCCACCGGTCGCCTGCGTTCGCCGAGCCGCTGCTCCACGGAGGAGATGCCGTCGTCCTCGGCCAGGTCGGCGGTCAGCACCTCCGCCTCGATGCCGTGCCGGTCGTGGAGTTCGGTGGCCTGCTCCTGGAGGCGCTTGGTGTCCCGGGCGACCAGGACCAGATCGTGCCCGTCCGCCGCGAGCCGCCGCGCGAACGCGGCCCCGATGCCCGCGGTCGAGCCCGTGATGAGTGCTGTCGTCATAGGCGGCACGTTAGTGCGCCGCGTCCACGGGCGCCGTGCGAGCCCGGCCGCGGAGCCCGGACCGTCAGCCCTCCCGGCGGGTACGGGCGGCGGGGTGTCACCCGGCCGGGCGGGGTGCGGGTAACGGGCCGTGAGTCGTTCCCGCGGAATGCGGGTAACGGGCCGTCAGCCCTCCGGGCGGGGTGCGGGCGGCGGGGTGTCACCCGGCCGGGCGGGGTGCGGGTAACGGGCCGTGAGTCGTTCCCGCGGAATGCGGGTAACGGGCCGTCACCCGGTCCGTCGGGAAGGCCGTCCGGCGGTTGCGGAGCACACCCGGCCGCTTCGGAGCCCGGCCGCCCGGCACCGTTCCCGCCCGCCCCCTCCCCGCCCCCTCCCGTCCGTGGCCGTCCTGACCGTCCTGACCGTCCGATCCGTCCGGTTCGCGGCCGCGCCCGCCGCCGTCCTGACCGGCATGTGCCCGTCGCTCCCCGGCCGCCGACTTCCTTCCGTGGGCGGGGGCGCGCCGGAGCCCCGTCAGCCGCCGTGCTTCTCCGTGTACCCCCGGGCGACCTCCAGCAGCGAACCCTCCATCCACGGCGCCGCGACGAGCGTGCGCGGCAGCAACTCCCGTTCCAGCGTGGCCGCCCTGAACAGCAGCGCGACGGTGACGTCGTGGTCCGGCCGGTGCACGACCTGCACCGGATCGCCCGCCCGGAGCGTCCCCGGTTCGATCACCCGCAGCAGCGCACCGGGCTGCCCCGCCCGGGTGAACCGCCTGACCCAGCCCTTCTCCCCGAGGTGCCCCTGGAAGGTGCTGCAGGGCACCCGGCCGCCCGTGACCTCGAGGACCACCCCCGAACCGATACGCCAGCGCTCCCCGATCAGTGCTCCGTTCACGTCGAGACCGGTGGTCGTCAGGTTCTCCCCGAACGAGCCGTCCGCCAGCGGCCGGCCCAGCTCCCGCTCCCAGTGGTCGAGGTCCTCGCGGGCGAAGGCGGTGACGGCCCGGTCGTCGCCCCCGTGGAAGCGGGCGTCGCCGATCTCGTCCCCCTCCACCCCGCTCGCGCCGGCACCCCCCGGCCCGGGGGCGAAGACCCGCACCGGGCCCGCGACGGGCCGCTTGTCCACACCGCTGAGGCCGGAGGCCGCGGAGGTGTGCTCGACGGCCCTGAGCCGCCCCACGTTCACCGAGAGAAGTTCCATGCCCCGACGCTAGACCGACCCACCCAAAGCCTCCATCGAATATTTCACCGGGGACCCAAGTGTCCCTTATGATCGAGGGGTGATCGAAGCCCGCCACCTCCGCGTCCTGCGTGCCGTGGCCGCCACCGGCTCCTTCTCCGCGGCGGCCCGTGAGCTGGGCTGCACCCAGCCCGCGGTCAGCCAGCAGATGAAGGCCCTCGAGGCGACCGCGGGGACCCCGCTGCTGGTCCGCACCGGCCGGGAGATGCGCCTCACCCAGGCCGGGGAGGCGCTGGTGCGCCACGCGGCGGGGATCCTGGCCGGGCTCACCGCGGCGGAGGAGGAGGTCGCCGCGATCGCCGGGCTGCGCGCCGGCCGGGTCCGGCTGGTGTCGTTCTCCAGCGGCAGTTCCACACTGGTGCCCACCGCCCTCGCCGCCCTGCGCGCCGCGCATCCGGGCACGCGCGTCTCCCTGGTCGAGGCGGAGCCGCCCCGTTCCGAGGAGATGCTGCGCGAGGGGGACTGCGACGTGGCGCTGGCGTTCCGGTACGGCGCCGGGGGCACGGAGTGGGCGGACCTCGTCGTACGGCCGCTGCTGAGCGACCGGCTGGTGGGGCTGGTGCCCGAGGGGCACCGTCTCGCCGACGCGGGATCCGTCTCCATCGCGGACCTCGCGGACGAGCCGTGGATCGCCGGGTGCCCCCGCTGCCGCCGCCAGCTCGTGGCGGTCTGCGAGGAGTCGGGGTTCACCCCCAGGATCGACTTCGCCACGGACGACTACCCGGCCGTGGTCGGGCTCGTCGGCGCCGGTCTCGGCGTCGCGGTGCTGCCGGAGCTCGCGCTGGAGTCCGTGCTCCCCAAAGGGGCTCGCACGGTGGCGGTGGAGCCCTCCGTCCACCGCGAGATCGTCGCCCTGACCCTGCCCGATCTGGCTCAGGTGCCCACGGTCGCGGCCACGCTCGACCGGCTGGCCCTGGCCGCCGCCCGCTGACGCGACGAAACGCCACCTCCGGTGCGCGCCGTCCGGATGCGGGAGGTCCCGGACGCGGCCCGGGCGTTGCAGGAACGTTTCTTCTCAAGTCGTCGACGGCTGTGATCAGCCGTGCGGCGCGCTCCCCGCGCCCCCCGCCGGGATCAGCCGGTGCCGAGCCCGCCCCATGAGCTCCTCGCGTTCGTCCTCCGTCAGTCCGCCCCACACCCCGTAGGGCTCCCGGACCGCGAGTGCGTGCGCCGCGCACTCCGCGCGTACCGGGCACCTCATGCAGACCTCTTTCGCCGAGTTCTCGCGCGCACTCCTTGCCGCGCCGCGTTCCCCCTCGGGATGGAAGAAGAGCGAGCTGTCGACCCCACGGCACGCTGCGAGCAGCTGCCAGTCCCACAGATCGGCGTTCGGTCCGGGAAGGCGGGAGAAATCTGCCATAGCGCATGTCCCCTTGTAGCCGTGCTGAGTGGTTCTGAAGCTCCGACCGTACATCTACGGTGTAAGTAGATGTAAATATGACTCATTGCGAATCTAGTCGCAGACACCAGCAAATGGGAAGAAATGCAGCTAAATGGGGCATGGGGGCTCATCTGACATGCAGTTGAGCTGTGTCGCTCTCCTCCGTTCGCGGGTCCTCACGTAGAGTGCCGAAGGTCCCCGGCCCACCCGTAACTCTTTCGAGTGACCGTCGTTGAGAGGGCGGAGGCGGTTGAGAGAACAAGCGCTCGGGCAGAAGTCCGGGGGCGTCAACCGCACAGGTGACGATACGTAACCAGCCTGGAGGCTCAAGGTGACGCGCATCAGCTGCGGAGGGCGGCCATGACATCCGTCCTCGTCTGCGACGACTCCCCGCTCGCCCGAGAGGCGCTCCGCCGCGCGGTGGCAACCGTGCCCGGCGTCGAGCGCGTGACGACCGCGGCCAACGGCGAGGAAGTCCTCCGCCGCTGGGGGGCCGACCGCTCGGATCTGATTCTGATGGACGTACGCATGCCCGGACTGGGCGGCGTCGAGACGGTCCGCCGGCTTCTCTCCGCCGACCCCGGAGCCCGGATCATCATGCTCACCGTCGCCGAGGACCTGGACGGCGTCGCGCTCGCCGTCGCCGCCGGCGCCCGTGGGTACCTGCACAAGGACGCCTCGCGCGCCGAACTGCGGGCCACGGTCACCCAGGCCCTCGCCGACCCGACCTGGCGACTCGCCCCGCGCCGACTGCGTTCGGCCGAGATGGGCGCCGCGCCGACCCTCACCGCCCGGGAGATCCAGGTGCTCGAGGGCATGAGCCACGGCCGGTCCAACGCCGAGATCGGGCGTGAGCTGTTCCTCTCCGAGGACACGGTGAAGACGCACGCCAGGCGGCTGTTCAAGAAGCTGGGCGCCTCGGACCGGGCGCACGCCGTCGCGCTCGGATTCCGCTGGGGCCTGGTCCGCTGAGCGGTGCCGGGCGAAGCCGGGACCGGTCCCGGCGGGCGAACCGGAGGGGCGCGCGGCCGTCGTGCACGCGACGCGCGCCCGGGGCCCTGTCGCACGGGCCACACAGGCATCGTAAGTCCCGCCCGTCGTACGGTGGGCGGGGCGGCGGACGACGGAGGGCGCACGTTTCCCGCGCGATGCCGCATCCTTGAGTTGTGGAGTTCCTCGGGGACGAGTCGGTCGAGCGCAAGGGGAGGGCGCAGGAGATGAGTTCCGGCGCACCTGCTCATAACGCTTCGGTGCACAACTACGGACGCGGTGCCACGGAGCAGCGGCAGCCAAGGCACCATGGACCGATGCGCGACGACGAGGCGGCGGCTGCCCAGGGGGCCATCGGTGCCCTCGTCCAGCGTGCCGTCGACGGCGACGACCAGGCCACACACGATCTGCTGGCCCGGGTCCACCCGCTCGCGCTGCGGTACTGCCGCACCCGGCTGAGCCGGCTGCCCGGTGACGCCCGTCACTTCGTCGAGGACCTCGCGCAGGAAGTCTGCGTCGCGGTCCTCATGGCGCTGCCGCGCTACAAGGACACCGGCCGTCCCTTCGAGGCCTTCGTCTTCGCGATCGCGGCACACAAGGTCGCCGATCTGCAGCGGGCCGCCATGCGGCACCCCGGGTCCACCGCGGTGCCGTCCGACGAGATGCCGGAGCGCCCCGACGACTCCCTGGGTCCCGAGGAGCGCGCGCTGCTCAGCGATGACGCGGAGTGGGCCAAGCGGCTTCTCGCCAGTCTCCCGGAGAACCAGCGCGAGCTGCTGGTGCTGCGGGTCGCGGTCGGGCTCACCGCGGAGGAGACCGGACAGATGCTCGGCATGTCGCCGGGCGCGGTCCGCGTCGCACAGCACCGGGCCCTCAGCAGACTGCGGGCGCTCGCGGAGCAGTAGCGTGGAGGGCGGCGGCTGAACCGCACGCGCGCCACGTCCGTACGTACGAACGTACAAAGCTGCTCGGTGATCTTGATCGTGGAATGAGACACCTTCGGATCCCGTTAGCATGGACATCCGCACCGATCAAGGCCATTTGGGGAAGGTGTCATGACTGCATACGTCGACGGAGTGCCCGAGAAATTCGCGACACTCGGGCTGACCTACGACGACGTGCTGCTCCTGCCCGGCGCGTCCGACATGGCGCCCGACCAGATCGACGCCTCCTCGCTCGTCTCGAAGAACGTCCGGGTGAACATCCCGCTGCTGTCCGCAGCCATGGACAAGGTCACCGAGTCCCGGATGGCCATCGCCATGGCCCGCCAGGGCGGCGTCGGCGTGCTGCACCGCAACCTCTCCATCGCCGACCAGGCCAACCAGGTCGACCTGGTGAAGCGCTCCGAGTCCGGCATGGTCACCGACCCGATCACGGTGCACCCGGACGCGACGCTCGCCGAGGCGGACGCGATCTGCGCCAAGTTCCGCATCAGTGGCGTTCCCGTCACCGACGCGGCCGGCAAGCTGCTGGGCATCGTCACCAACCGCGACATGGCCTTCGAGACGGACCGCTCCCAGCAGGTGCGCGACGTCATGACCCCGATGCCGCTGGTGACCGGCAAGGTCGGAATCTCCGGCGTCGACGCCATGGAACTGCTGCGCCGCCACAAGATCGAGAAGCTTCCGCTGGTCGACGACGCGGGCATCCTCAAGGGCCTCATCACCGTCAAGGACTTCGTCAAGGCCGAGAAGTACCCGAACGCCGCGAAGGACAAGGACGGCCGGCTCATCGTCGGCGCCGCCGTCGGTGTCGCCGGCGACGCCTTCGAACGCGCCCAGGCCCTCATCGAGGCCGGTGTCGACTTCATCGTCGTCGACACCGCCCACGGCCACTCCAAGCTGGTCGGCGACATGGTCGCCAAGATCAAGTCCAACGCCCCCGTCGACGTCATCGGCGGCAATGTCGCGACCCGCGACGGCGCCCAGGCGCTCATCGACGCCGGCGTGGACGGCATCAAGGTCGGCGTCGGCCCCGGGTCCATCTGCACGACCCGCGTCGTCGCCGGCATCGGCGTCCCGCAGGTCACCGCGATCTACGAGGCGTCGCTGGCAGCCAAGGAGGCGGGCGTCCCGGTCATCGGCGACGGCGGCCTCCAGTACAGCGGCGACATCGCCAAGGCCCTGGTCGCCGGTGCCGACACGGTGATGCTCGGCTCGCTGCTCGCCGGCTGCGAGGAGTCCCCGGGCGAGCTGCTCTTCATCAACGGCAAGCAGTTCAAGTCGTACCGCGGCATGGGCTCGCTCGGCGCGATGCAGTCCCGCGGTGACCAGCGCTCCTTCTCGAAGGACCGCTACTTCCAGGAGGGCGTCGCCTCCGACGAGAAGCTCGTCCCCGAGGGCATCGAGGGCCAGGTGCCCTATCGCGGCCCGCTCTCGGCGGTCGTCCACCAGCTCGTGGGCGGTCTGCGCCAGTCGATGTTCTACGTCGGCGGCCGCACGGTCCCGGAGCTGCAGGACCGGGGCCGGTTCGTCAGGATCACCTCGGCGGGTCTCAAGGAGAGCCACCCGCACGACATCCAGATGACGGTCGAGGCGCCGAACTACAGCAGGAAGTAGCGCGAACCGCCGCAGGTGACGGCGGCCGTGTTTCCGCAGGGGCGGTTCCGGGGATTCCCGGGACCGCCCCTGACGTGTGTGTCGGGGATACTGGTAGGCGCAGACGTAGAGGGAAAGGCCACACATCGTGACTGAGATCGAGATCGGGCGCGGCAAGCGCGGCCGCAGGGCGTACGCGTTCGACGACATCGCCGTCGTACCGAGCCGGCGCACCCGGGACCCGAAGGAGGTCTCGATCGCGTGGCAGATCGACGCCTACCGATTCGAGCTGCCGTTCCTGGCCGCCCCCATGGACTCCGTCGTCTCCCCGCAGACCGCGATCCGCATCGGTGAGCTGGGCGGACTGGGCGTGCTGAACCTCGAGGGCCTGTGGACCCGGTACGAGGACCCGCAGCCGCTGCTCGACGAGATCGCCGAGCTGCCCGCCGAGAGCGCGACCCGCCGTCTGCAGGAGATCTACGCCGCCCCGATCAAGGAGGAGCTGATCGGGCAGCGCCTGAAGGAGGTGCGTGACTCCGGCGTCGTCACGGCCGCCGCCCTGTCGCCCCAGCGCACCGCGCAGTTCTCCAAGACCGTCGTCGACGCGGGCGTGGACATCTTCGTCATCCGCGGCACGACCGTCTCGGCCGAGCACGTCTCGGGGGCGGCCGAGCCGCTGAACCTGAAGCAGTTCATCTACGAGCTCGACGTCCCGGTCATCGTCGGCGGCTGCGCCACGTACACGGCGGCGCTGCACCTGATGCGCACCGGCGCGGCGGGCGTCCTCGTCGGCTTCGGCGGTGGCGCGGCGCACACCACCCGCAATGTGCTGGGGATCCAGGTGCCCATGGCGACGGCCGTCGCGGACGTCGCCGCGGCCCGCCGCGACTACATGGACGAGTCCGGCGGCCGGTACGTCCACGTCATCGCCGACGGCGGTGTCGGCTGGTCAGGCGACCTCCCGAAGGCCATCGCCTGCGGCGCGGACGCCGTGATGATGGGCTCCCCGCTGGCCCGCGCGACGGACGCGCCCGGCCGGGGCCACCACTGGGGCATGGAGGCGGTCCACGAGGACGTGCCGCGCGGCAAGCTCGTCGACCTGGGCATCGTCGGTACGACGGAGGAGATCCTCACCGGTCCGTCGCACTCTCCCGACGGCTCGATGAACCTCTTCGGCGCCCTGCGGCGCGCCATGGCCACGACGGGCTACAGCGAGCTCAAGGAGTTCCAGCGCGTCGAGGTGACGGTCGCGGACTCCCAGCACAAGCGCTGACGGTCCGGGCCGTACGCACGGGAGGGGTCCGGCACCGCGTCGGTGCCGGACCCCTCCCGTTGTCGCGTGCCGGTCAGGCCGGACGGCGGCGGTGGGCGTTCACTCCGTCGCCTTCTTGGCCCCGGCGAAGGCCGCGAAGGCGGCCAGTGCGAAGAAGACGAAGGTCATGAAGTCCGTACTCGCGCTCCAGGCGTCCGTCATCAGCCCGAGGTTCTCGAGGAACATCTCGGACGCGGGGACCTTCAACTCCTTGCCGACGATGACCGCGATGGCGATGAGCTGGCCGAGGTAGACGGCGCCGAGCGAGAGCACGGCGCCGGCCACGGGCAGCACCGCGTTGCGGCCGCCGAGCTTGCCGGCCGCGAAGCCGACGAGGAAGCCGACGCCGATGGCGGCCCAGCCGATCTCCCGCTCGATCGCGCCGGCGACACCGCCGTAGACGCCGCCCGCGACGAGGGCCGCGACCAGGGCGGCGACCAGGCCGAGGCCGACGTTGCCGCGGGCGGGTGCGGGCGCCGGGACGTCCGCGCCGATGACGGGTGCGGGCGCCGGTGCGGTGCGGTCGGCGAACGGAGCTCCGGACGGCGCGGTGGACTGCTCGGACGGCGGAGTGGACTGGGACATGCTGGTGTTCCCCCCAAGGAAACGCTCAAGCGCACGGATGTGCGACACGTGGCGCTGGAGGCTAACACCCGGTTCCGACACCGCACACACGAATTCCGCCGGTGCCCCCGCGGGTCAGAGACGGTGCGCCGCGCCCGCCGGGGAGGCCCCTCTGGTGTCCAGGAAGATCTGTGCCTTGACGGCCAGTCCCTGCAGGTCGTACGTGCGGTGGTGCTGCAGCAGCACGGTGAGGTCGGCGGTGGCCGCGGCCTCGTACAGGGAGTCGGCGCGGGGTACGGGACGGTCGTTCACCCGCCAGTCGGTCACATAGGGGTCGTGGTAGCCGACCGAGGCGCCCAGTTCCATCAGCCGATGCGCGATCTCCGGGGCGGGGGAGCCCTGCCGGTCGGCGAGATCCGGCCTGTAGGTGATGCCGAGGAGGAGGATCCGGGCCGCGCGGGCCGACTTGCCGTGCTCGTTCAGCAGGGTCGCGCAACGCTGGACGACGTAACTCGGCATGCGTTCGTTGATCTGGCCCGCGAGCTCCACGAGCCGCAGCGAGCGGTGGGGGCCGACCGTGTCGACGGGGAGGCCGTGTCCGCCCACCCCGGGGCCGGGGCGGAACGCCTGGAACCCGAACGGCTTGGTCTCGGCGCAGCGGATGACGTCCCACAGGTCGACGCCGAGTTCGTGGCAGAGCACCGCCATCTCGTTGACCAGGGCGATGTTGACGTGCCGGAAGTTGGTTTCCAGGAGTTTGACGGCTTCGGCCTCGCGCAGTCCTCGGGCGCGGACCACCTTGTCGCTGACCCGGCTGTAGAAGGTCGCCGCCGACTCGGTGCAGGCGGGTGTCAGGCCGCCGATCACCTGGGGGGTGTTGGCCTGGCCGTGGGCGCGGTTGCCGGGGTCGAGCCGGCTGGGGGAGTACGCGAGATGGAAGTCGGCGCCCGCGCGCAGCCCCGAGCCCTCCTCGAGGATCGGCCGCAGATAGCCCTCCGTGGTGCCGGGTTCGACCGGGGACCCGAGGAGCACGGTGGTGTGCGGCCGCAGCCGTGCGGCCAGCGCCCGGGCGGCCGCGCCGACCGCCGTGAGATCGAGCCTGCGGTCCGGGCCGAGGGGGGTCGGCGCACAGATGACGGCGGTGCGCACCCGGCCCAGCTCGGTGGCGTCGGTGGTGGGCCGGAAGCCCCCCGAGAGCATCCGGCGGATCTCCGACGCGCTGAGGGAGCCGTCCACGGGCGGACGTCCCGCGGCGAGTTCGGCGGCGGGGCGGGGATCGGGGTCGTAGCCGATGGTCCCGATGCCCGCGGCCGCGGCGGCCTGGGCGAGGGGCAGTCCGAGGTGGCCGAGTCCGATGACGGCGAGATCTGCGGGCATGGCGTTGAGCCGTCCTTCCCAGTAGCCGAAGGGCACGTGACGCGCAAGTCCTGTGGACAGAACGAGCAGGGGCAATGTCAGACTAGGAGTAAATATGACCGATATGCGGTATTGCGCGCGTCAGGTCGCCCGAGTGTTGTCCACAGGCGGTGGCTGAAGTCCGGGAGTGCGGACAGAATCGAGTGTGTGGGCCTGACCAATGGGGGCGACGGGAGGCACCGTGAGGACAGCGACACTGGGACCGGCGCAGCGCGCCGAGACCCTGGCCGCGATGGCGGAGCGCGAGCTGGACGTACTGGTGGTCGGTGGCGGAGTGGTCGGCGCGGGGACCGCGCTGGACGCGGTGACGCGCGGGCTGTCCACCGGAATCGTCGAGGCGCGTGACTGGGCGTCGGGCACGTCGAGCAGATCGAGCAAGCTGATCCACGGCGGGCTGCGCTATCTGGAGATGCTGGACTTCGCGCTGGTGCGGGAAGCCCTCAAGGAGCGCGGACTGCTGCTGGAGCGGATCGCCCCGCACCTCGTGAAGCCCGTGCCCTTCCTCTATCCGCTGCAGCACAAGGGCTGGGAGCGCGTCTACGCCGGAGCGGGTGTCGCGCTCTACGACACGATGTCGGTCTCCTCGGGCCACGGCCGCGGTCTGCCCGTCCACCGCCATCTCAGTCGCAGGCACGCCCTCCAGGTGGCCCCGTGCCTGCGGAAGGACGCCCTGGTGGGTGCCCTGCAGTACTACGACGCCCAGATGGACGACGCCCGTTACGTGGCGACCCTGGTGCGCACGGCCGCCTCGTACGGGGCGCACGCCGCCAGCAGGGCGCCCGTCATCGGCTTCCTCCGCGAGGGGGAGCGCGTCGTCGGCGCCCGGGTGAAGGACATCGAGACGGGCGGGGAGTACGAGATCAGGGCGAAGCAGATAGTGAACGCCACGGGCGTCTGGACCGACGACACCCAGGCCATGATCGGCGAGCGCGGCCAGTTCCACGTCCGGGCCTCCAAGGGCATCCACCTCGTCGTGCCCAAGGATCGGATCCATTCGACCACCGGCCTCATCCTGCGCACCGAGAAGTCCGTCCTCTTCGTCATCCCCTGGGGGCGGCACTGGATCGTGGGCACCACGGACACCGAGTGGGACCTGGACAAGGCGCACCCGGCGGCTTCGAGCGCCGACATCGACTACCTCCTGGCGCACGTGAATTCGGTGCTCGCCGTGCCGCTCACCCGCGACGACGTCGAAGGCGTGTTCGCGGGTCTGCGCCCACTCCTCGCCGGGGAGTCGGACGCCACGAGCAAGCTCAGCCGCGAGCACACGGTGGCGCACCCGGTGCCCGGTCTGGTCGTCGTCGCCGGCGGCAAGTACACGACGTACCGGGTGATGGCGAAGGACGCGGTGGACGAGGCGGTGCACGGGCTGGACCGCCGGGTGGCGGAGTGCGTCACGGAGGACGTTCCGCTGCTGGGAGCCGAGGGCTACCGCGCCCTGTGGAACGCTCGGGCGAGGATCGCGGAGAGGACGGGCCTCCATGTCGCCCGCGTCGAGCACCTGCTGAACCGGTACGGGTCCACGACCGAGGAACTGCTGGAGCTCGTCACGGCCGATCCCGGGCTCGGCCGGCCGCTGTCCGGGGCGGACGACTACCTGCGGGCCGAAGTCGTCTACGCCGCCTCCCACGAGGGGGCACGGCACCTCGACGACGTGCTCACCCGGCGGACCCGCATCTCCATCGAGACCTTCGACCGGGGCACGCGCTGCGCTCGGGAGTGCGCCGAGCTGATGGCCCCGGTGCTCGGTTGGGACAAGGAGCAGATCGAGAAGGAGGTCGAGCACTACGAGAAGCGGGTGGAGGCCGAGCGGGAGTCGCAGTTGCAGCCGGACGACCTGACGGCCGACGCGGCGCGGCTGGGCGCGCCGGACATCGTCCCCATCTAGGATCCTGCGGAATCCCCTTCTCCGGAGCCTTCCTGACGCTCGGTGGACCCGGGAGCTTCACCCGTCCCGGAGTGAGAGAGAATGGGGGCTCTTCCAGGGCGGGTTACCGCATCGCGCGGGAGCGGCGGGCGCGGGCGAGGATCAGGGATCGCAGAGGGGACGCATGTCGGAGGCGGAGCAGTCGCGGGACACGACACGGGAACCCCTTCGGGACGCGCAGCCGGAGGGCGGACACGCCACCGGCGCGGATCCCGCGGCGAGTTCGGCCGCGGAGCGGTCCGAACGTCCGGATGCGGGCTCCGGCTCCCGTGACGGCGGTTCGGGTGGGGCCGCGGACAAGGGCACGGCGCGGGACTCCGCGCGCGGCGCGGCGGACGACGCCGCCGATCCGGGCGGGCGGGACGGTGGCACTGGTTCGATGGGCGAGGCCGCGGACGGGGGGCCGGAGCCCGGGCGGGCCACGGCCGGCGCCGAGCCCGGCTCCGACGGCGCGAACCCCGCGGCCGGCCCCGGTACGCGTGCGAAACCGACTGCGGGGCAGGCGAACCGGATGAAGGACGGTGGGTCACAGAGCACGGACCGGCGGCCCGACCCGGCGGACCCGGTGAAGCGTGACGCGGCGCGGGACGCGGCCGGTGACGGTGGATCGCGGGGCACGGACCACGGTCCCTGGGCGGGCGCTCCCGAGGACGCCGCGCCCGACCCGCGGCGCGCCGGTCCCGAGGACGCCGCGGGCGGGGACGCGCGCGGCCCGGCGAGGGAACCGGCGGGCCGGAGGGCTCCCGGGCGCGGTGACGCGAAGGCCGCGGAGGCGGGCCCAGGCCCGGCCGACCGGGCGGGCGGGGCGAAGGCCGCGGGGTCCTCGTCGCGACGCGGACCGACCGCCGAGGGGCGGTTGTTGGCCGGCCGGTACCGGCTGGGAGGCGTCCTCGGACGCGGAGGCATGGGCACTGTCTGGCGTGCCGACGACGAGACGCTCGGCCGCACGGTCGCCGTGAAGGAACTGCGCTTCCCGAACAGCATCGACGAGGACGAGAAGCGCCGCCTCATCACCCGTACCCTGCGCGAGGCGAAGGCGATCGCCCGGATCCGCAACACCGGGGCCGTCACGGTCTACGACGTCGTCGACGAGGACGACCGCCCGTGGATCGTGATGGAGCTCGTCGAGGGCAAGTCCCTCGCCGAGGCCATCCGTGAGGACGGCCTCCTGACGCCCCGGCGGGCCGCCGAGGTCGGTCTGGCCGTCCTCGACGTCCTGCGCTCCGCGCACCGCGAGGGCATCCTTCACCGCGATGTGAAGCCGTCCAACGTCCTCATCTCGTCGGACGGCCGGGTCGTGCTCACCGACTTCGGCATCGCCCAGGTCGAGGGCGATCCCTCGATCACCTCCACCGGCATGCTCGTCGGCGCGCCCTCGTACATCTCCCCGGAGCGCGCCCGGGGCCACAAGCCCGGTCCGGCCGCCGACCTCTGGTCGCTGGGAGGTCTGCTGTACGCGAGCGTGGAGGGCTGCCCCCCGTACGACAAGGGTTCGGCCATCGCGACGCTCACCGCCGTGATGACCGAGCCGCTCGATCCGCCGAAGAACGCCGGGCCGCTGGAGGAGGTCATCTACGGCCTGCTGGCCAAGGACCCGGCGCAGCGGCTCGACGACGCCGGCGCCCGGGCGCTGCTGCGGAACGTGGTCGACGCCCCCGAGCGCCCGGCGGAGACGGAGCCCTCGCCGGAGTCGACCCGCGTCGTGGCCCTGCCGCCCGTCCCGCCCGAGCCGGCCGTCCCCACCCGGGACCGGGCCAGGGAGGTCACGGACGCGGCGGCCGAGCGGGTACGCGGCGCGCTGCGCTCCGTACGGAACGCGGCGAAGAGCGAGGCCGGGCAGACCGAGGGCAAGGAAACCGCCGCCAAGCCCCCGACGGTGCCCGCGGCCACCCGGACGACGCCCGTGCGGGCGCCGCTCACCGACGTGGTGCCCCGCCGCACACTGGTGGTCGTCGCGGTCGTCGCCGCGCTCGCGATCCTGTCCACCGTGCTCGTCGTCGCGCTGGGCGGGGACGAGGACAAGGGCGGGCAGAACAAGCCGAAGAGCGACACCACCTCCGCCGGGAGCGCCGCGGGCGGCGACGCCGAGGACGACGGCGGTGCCACCGGCGGCAGCGGCAGCGACCCGGGCGAGGGCCACGGCCGGCCCACGGGCGACGCCGGCAAGGACGACGGGAGCACGGACACGGGCGGGGCGCAGCCGTCCGGCGGCACGGACCCCGGAGCCCCCGCGGGGAGCGCACTCCCCGCCGGGTACGCAATGGTTTCGAGCGATCAGTTCCACTTCACCATGGCGATGCCGAAGTCGTTCCGCCGCACCGGTACCGCCGGTCAGAACTCGGGTGCGATCTTCAGTGCGGACGGCGGTTTCCCGCGCGTCCAGGTCGACTTCACCGACAGCCCCAAGGGCGACGCCGCGGCCGCCTGGAACGCCGCGCTGTTCGCGGTGAGGGGCAGCAGCAGCGGTTACGAGCACCTCGGGATCAAGCCCGTCGAGTACAGGGGCTATCCGACCGTCGCGGACTGGAGCTTCGAGCGGAACCAGGGCGGCCAGCGGGTGCGCGTGCTCAACCGCGGCTTCAAGGTCGATGCCCGCCACGGCTACTCGATCATGATCAGCTGCAAGGCGGGCGAATGGGACGGCACCGAGTGCAGCACGCTGCGCAAGACGGCGTTCGCCACGTTCGCCCCGAAGGACTGAGGTGGTTCGCCCCCGAGGACCGGGCACGCCACGTATCGTGAGAGGTCGTGGACCGTGCGCAGCCGCAAGAGGCCGGTGAGTGACCGGAATTGATGGTTCGTGCGGTCCCCGGGGACCGGGGGCGGGGTTCTGACGACCAGGGCCGCGCACACGATCGACCGTGGCACCGGTCCGAGCACGCCCGGTGGGAGACCCCACCGACGGGCAGGGGGACAACCGGGCCGGGAATGCTGCACGCTGGTGGGGAGGCGTCGTGGACGACTACGCGGGAAGGGTGCTGGCCGACCGCTATCGGCTTCCCCTGCCGCCTTCCGACGAGTACGAACTCGTCGAGACGCGCGCCTTCGACACCTACAGCGGCCAGGAAGTCCTCGTCCGGCAGGTCCCGTTGCCCGAGGTCGTCGAGGCGGAGGTGCTCGACGACCGGGGTGGCACCGGCGTTCCCCCGCCGCGCCGGGCCGCGGGGCGCACCACCCGCCGACCGACCGACCCGGCGGTGCGGCGCGCCGTCGAGGCGGCGCAGGCCGCCGCGCAGATCCCCGACCACCCACGGCTCGACCAGGTCTTCGACGTGTTCGCCGAGGACGGGTCGCTGTGGATCGTCAGTGAGCTGGTCGCCGCACGGCCGCTCGCCGCGCTGCTGGCCGAGAGGCCGCTGAACCCGTACCGGGCGGCGGAGATCGGCTCGGACGTGCTGACGGCCCTGCGCGCCCTCCACGCGCACGGCTGGACCCACCGGAACATCACGGTCCGCACGGTGCTCGTGTGCGACGACGGCCGTGTCGTGCTGACGGGACTCGCGGCGGGCGCGGCGGAGGAGGCCCTGTGCGGGTACGCGCCGGTCCCGGACCCCGTCGCCGAGGTCGAGGAGGCCGAGCCGGCGGATCCGCCGTACGCGCCCTGTGCGCCGCCGTACGAGGCGGGGCCGGCTCCGCTGGGCCACGGCGGTCAGGAGCCCCCGGGCCGGGGGACGGACGCGACGGAGCCCCACCGGGGTCGGCCGTCCCCCGAGCGTCTGCCCGCACCCCCGTCCCCGCCGGACCGGGTGCCCGGACCGGTCGTCCCCGGACCCGGCGGCGCGGTGGACCGGTACGCCCCTCCCGCGTACGGCTACGGATTCGGCGGCGGGCCGGACGACGCACGCGCCGCACGGGCCGGTGCGATCGCCGCCTACCGGGCGGGCGCCCGTGCCGCCGCCCGGCTCAGTGAGGAGAACCGGCAGGGGTCGGCCCGCGACGAGGGCGACCGGGACCGGGCCGGCGACGGCGGTCGCGGCGCCGGTCCGCACGAAAGCCGGTGGGCCCTGCCCGGCGGCGGTGACCCCGGCTCCACGGGCGTTCCTTCCGGGGGCGGTCCCGGGGCCGGCGAACGGCGTACCGCCGAGGGCGGCGGTCCCTTCGGCAGCGATGACGCCGGACCCGCGGCCGGTTCCGAGGACCGCTGGTGGCAGGCCGCGGCCGGCGTGGGCGTCCACGGCGCGGGCGAGGCCGTCCGGCCCCACGGCCACGCCGTGGCCGGCCCCGTCCCCGGTGAGCCCGACGGCACCGGGCGGCCGTCCGGCGACGGCCCGACCGGCGTGCACGGCCGCGACGAGCGCGGCGACCGGAGCGCGCTGCCGCCCGCGGGCCGTGCGACGGACGGCATCGACCGGCTGCACCACCCAGGCGTGAGGGACGAGTGGGACGCACCCGAGGGGGCCGGGACGTCCTCCGGCGCCGCGGTGCCCCCGCTCCGGCCCGGTCCGGCCCTGCCCGCTCCCCGAGCCGGAGCGCCCGCCCCGCAGTGGTGGTCGCGGCCCGCGGACGCCGAAGAGGTCGATGACGCCGACGAGCACGACGACCCGGACGGCGGCCCCTACGGCGGTCCGCACGAGGACCCGCCCGGCGGTCCCCGCCGGGTCCGGCTCGCCGGCGTCTGGCGCGACGGCCCCGCCTCGGACGGCGCCGCCCCGCTCCCCGCCGGTGGCAGCACAGCCGCGTACGGTGGCAGCGCCCGCGATGCCCTGCGCGCCGACGCCCGGCGGGGGAGCGACGCGGACACCGGTACGCGACCCGTCCCCGCAGGCCGCTGGGACGAGGTCGTCGCCGCCGGAGCGGCCCCGGCGCCCTACCGAGGTCCCACGACGCCCCTCGCCGCCGAGCGCGCCCGCCAGACCCGGATCGCGGTCGTCGGAGCGGTCACCGAGCGCTGGGCACCGGAGCAGGCCGGCCCGGTCCACGAGAACTGGCAGCTGGCCCCGCCCATCGGCCCGGCCACCGACCTGTGGGCGCTCGGAGCTCTGCTCTACCGCGCCGTGCAGGGCCATGCCCCGTACCCGGAGGAGAGTTCGGTCGAGCTGGTCCAGCTGGTGTGCGCGGAACCGCCGGCGTTCGCCGAGGAGTGCGGACCGCTGCGTCCGGTCGTGGAGTCGCTGCTGCGTCAGGACCCCACCGAGCGGCCGGACTTCGAGGAGCTGCGCGGCTGGCTGCGTTCGCTCGTCCGCTCAGCCCCGGAACCGGACGCGGGCACCGAGGTGGTCCCGCTGCCCTCCGTCGACGGCACCCGCCTCCCCGTGGTGCGGCGCAGGGGCGAGCTGGTCCGCCGGCGGCGCGGCGGCTCCGCCGAACTCCGGGGCCGGCACCGCCACAAGAAGCCCAGGGAGTCCAGGGAGCCCGGGGGGCCCGGTGAACCCCGCGAGCGGCCGGCGCGCAGTCCGCGCTCACTGGGCCGGACGCTGCTCCTCCTGATCCTGCTCGCGCTCGCCGCCGCCATCGCCTACGCCGTGCTGTTCATGCCCCGGACCGGCCCCGGGTCCGCGCCGTCCTCGCAGCCCGCCTCGTCCTCGTCCCGGGGGCCGGACCGGCCGGAGGACCCGGCCGGTGAGGCCGGCGGTGACCCGTCGCCCGACGGGAAGGGGGCGCAGACCTCCGCGCCCGCCGTGGACCTCGCCGACGGCTACGTCGTGCGCGTGGACCCCGAGGGTTTCCGGATCGGCGTCGACAAGACCTGGCGGCGCAGCCCGGTCAACGACAGCGGCCAGGTCCGATACGGCGGCGGGAACTTCACGCTCATCGTGGTCCCGGGCCGGGACACCGTCGGGGCGAACGGCTCCGACCCGATGGCGTACCAGCGCGACAAGGAGCGGGAGCTCCAGCCCTTCCGGGACTCGTCCTGGTCGACGGCTTCCGGACTGCGCCGGATCGACGTGGGCAAGCAGGCCATGGCGGAGGGCCAGTTCACCTGGCAGGACAGCACCGGCCGCGAGGTGTACGTCCGCAATCTCGCCATGATCGTCGGCGACAGGTACCACGTGCTGCAGGTGATCGGCCCCGAGGACCAGCGGGACAAGGTCACCGAGATCTACCAGCAGGCCATGACCGCCTACAGCGCCCGGAGTTGACCCCGGAGGGCCGGCCCCCGCCGTCCCTCCGCCCCCGACCGCGCGCCGCAACCGTCACATCACGGTGCGAGTTACTGAGCCGCCCCAGGTTCCGTGTACGTACCTCCCCTCCGTAACCTGGGAATCCAAGGAACGGGGCGGAACACGTGGAACACGCACAGAGCGCGGGTACGGCAGCGGGACTCCTGCTGGCAGGCCGGTACCGACTGACCGAGAGCATCGGCCGCGGAGGCATGGGAAAGGTCTGGCGCGCGCAGGACGAAGTCCTCCACCGGACGGTCGCCGTCAAGGAACTGACCGCCGGTCTGTACGTGTCCGAGGCGGACCGCACGGTGCTGCACGCGCGCACCCAGAAGGAGGCCCGCGCCGCAGCCCGGATCAGCCACCCCAACGTTGTCACCGTCCACGACGTACTGGAGTACGACGGCCGGCCGTGGATCGTGATGCAGTACGTCGACGGGCCGTCACTCGCCGAGGCGGCCAAGGAGTCGGGCCGTATCGAACCGGCCGAGGCCGCCCGGATCGGGCTGCACGTTCTCGGGGCCCTGCGCGCCGCGCACGCCGCCGGGGTGCTGCACCGCGACGTGAAGCCCGGAAACGTGCTGCTCGCCTCCGACGGGCGGGTCCTCCTCACCGACTTCGGCATCGCCGCGATCGAGGGCGACTCGACCATCACCAGGACGGGTGAACTCGTCGGCTCCATCGACTACCTGGCCCCCGAGCGGGTCCGGGGCGGCGATCCCGGGTCGGCCTCCGACCTGTGGTCCCTGGGCGCCACCCTCTACTCGGCGGTGGAGGGGAACTCGCCGTTCCGGCGCACCTCACCGCTGTCCACGATGCAGGCCGTGGTGACCGAGGAACACCCGCCCGCCCGGCACGCCGGAGCGCTGGAGCCCGTCATCTCCGCGCTGCTGCGCAAGGAGCCAGAGCAGCGGCCACCGGCCGACGAGGCCGAGCGGATGCTGCTGGAGGCGATGGAGGGGCGCCGGCCCAGAGCGGCGCAGGCGTACGTGCCGACCCAGACGGTGGATCCGGAGGCCCGGCGGGCGGCGACCGCACTGCTCACCGGGCCGACGCCCGCCCCGGCTCCCGCCTCCGCGCCGAAACGTTCCGGCGTCTGGCGCCGGGCGCTGGTCGTGGCCGTCCTCGCCGCCGTGGCAGGCGGCGCCGCCGGATTCCTCGCCCTGCAGTACGGCTCCGGTGGCGGGAGCGCCACCACCGACGACGCCGGATCCTCCGTCTCGGCCCCGGGCTCCACTCCGAAGCCCGCGGACGGGGAGAAGTGGCAGCGGGTACGGGATCCCGAGGGCTTCAGCCTGCTCGTACCCGAGGGCTGGACGCGCCAGAGGGACGGCGACCAGATCGACTACACCCCCGACGACGGCCGCCGGCTCATCCGCATCAGCATCGACCCGACGCCCGACTTCGAGAACCCGTACATGCACATGCTCGACGTCGAGAAGACCGTCAGGACGCGGCTGCCGGAGTACCAGCGGGTGCGGCTGGACCAGAACACCTTCCGGGACCAGGAGAATTCCGCCCTGTGGGAGTTCACCTGGACCGAGACCAGGAACAACGCGGGGGAGCGGCGTGCCATCGACCAGGTCTACTACGGCGACGACGGCACCGAGTACGCGCTCTACATGTCCAGCCCGGCGGAGGAGTGGGCCACGACCCGGCAGCGCTTCGACAAAATGGTGCAGAGCTTCCAGCCCTCGGCGAGCTGACTCTGTCACGGCTCTGCATCGCTCAACTCCGGCGGTGGCGATGGCAAACGCTGTTCGTCAGGATGTGAGCATGACGAAAGACGGGGGACGGGCGAACGAGCCCACCAGTTACGCACTCCGCCCACCGCAGGCACCGCGGCCTGCCGGGCCACCGCCGTCCGGGCCGCGGCACTCCGGTCCCGGTACGCCGTATCCGGCGCCGAGCCGGCAGGTGACGGGCACACCGGCGGCGCCTGTGGCCGACCCGGAGGCGGGACGCGTCATCGGTGGGCGCTACCGGCTCGTCTCCCGTCTCGGGCACGGCGGCATGGGCACCGTCTGGCGCGCGCACGACGAGGTCGTCGACCGGGACGTGGCGGTCAAGGAGCCGCGCGTCCCCGAGCACTTGGGCGAGCGGGAGCGCGAGAACGTCCATCTGCGCATGCAACGCGAGGCTCGAGCCGCCGCCCGGATCGACCACCCCTCCGTCGTCACGATGCACGACGTCGTCATGGAGGACGGCAGACCGTGGATCGTCATGGAGCTGGTGCGCGGTCAGTCCCTCGGCGACCGGCTGCAGGAGGGCACGCTGGACGTGCGTGAGGCCGCGAGGATCGGCCTCGCCGTCCTCGGCGCGCTGTCCGCCGCGCACGAGGCGGGCGTGCTGCACCGCGACGTGAAGCCGGACAACGTCCTGCTGGGGCGCGGCGACCGGGTCGTGCTCACCGACTTCGGCATCGCCCAGGTCGAGGGCGAGCAGGGCCTCACCGAGACCGGCGCGTTCGTCGGCTCGCCCGAGTACATCGCCCCGGAGCGGGTGCTGGGCCAGCGGCCGGGTCCGGAGTCGGACCTGTGGTCGCTGGGCGTGGTGCTGTACGCGGCCGTCGAGGGCATGTCCCCGTACCGGCGCTCGCACATCCCTGCCACGCTTCAGGCCGTACTCTCCGCGGAACCCCAGGTCCCGGCGCGCGGTTCCGGCGCCTTCGGCACGCTGGTGATGCAGCTGCTGCGCAAGGACCCCGCGGCCCGGCCGGCCGCCGCGGAGATCCGCTCCACGCTGGAGGCCGTGGCCCGTCCGCCGCTGCCCTCCCCCGACGCGACCCGTGCGTACGGCACCGGGACCGCGGCCGGGAGCGGCGGCTCCCGCTGGGTGCCGCCGGTCCTGCACCGCAACCGCCCGGCGCAGTGGGGACTCCTCGGCGGCCTCCTCGCAGTCGTGCTCGCCGCAACCGCGGTCGTCGTCGACCCCTTCGGCGGCGACGAACTGCCCGAGGGCTGGAAGGTGCGTCCGGAGAGCGAGATCCTCGCGGCGGACGTGGCCGTGCCGGAGGAGTACGAACGGTCCGAGTTCGACGGCGGCTTCGCCGTCAACTACCAAGACCCCAGCGGGGTGTTCTCGATCTACCTGGAGCGCGTCGCGGCCGGATCCGAGGACACCGAGGTGGAGGTCCTCGAGCCCAGGAAGGAGGTGTGGAAGGACTGGTACGCGAAGGGCGGGAAGAACGGCACGGAGATCAAGGACGCCGACGTCGGCACCAGGGACGTCACGCACCAGGGCGCGAAGTCCTTCGAGACCACGGTCGACTTCCTGTTCTACAGGGACGACGAGGAGGACGCCGTCCGCTACCGCTGGCACGAACTCGTCGTGCCGGGCAAGAACGAGGTGCACTGGCGGCTGCGGGTCCAGATGCCCTCGGAGGGCGCCGCACGGCAGGACGGGGAGCAGATCTTCACGGACGTCGTGAAGCACCTGCGGATCCAGGGTCTGTGAGCCCGGCTCCTGGGCGGTGGTCCGCGCGGACCACCGCCGGAGGGCACCCGGGGGAGGCACCGGACCCGGAAATGTGCGGACGCGGACCCCGCGGGGCGTAACAAGCCCCTGATCAGGGCTTATCTGCCAGTGATCACTGGCACGATGTGTGGACCTGGCGAAAAGCTGTTACCGACGGGTACCCAAAGCCTTGATTGCGTCATACTCTCGCCCCCATGACGGACTCGCAGGCCCCCGCCGCCCAGCACACCGGCGCCCTCGGCACCAACCCCGCCGCCGCCTCCCCGGCCGGTGCGCGCACCGCCGCCGACGTGGTCACACCCGAGGTGGTCGCCCAGCTCACCCGAGGTGTCGTCGGCTCCGGCCGTACCGCGAACCACACCCCGTTCACCGGGGAGAAGCTGGCGGACCTGCCCGAGTCCACCCCCGAGGACGTGGCCGACGCCTTCGCCCGCGCCCGGGCCGCCCAGCCCGCCTGGGCCGCGACCTCACCGCGCGCCCGTGCCGCCGTGCTGCTGCGCTTCCACGACCTGGTCCTGGAGCGTCAGGCCGAGGTGCTGGACCTCATCCAACTGGAGACCGGCAAGGCCCGTCTGCACGCCCACGAGGAGGTCCTGGCGGTCGCCGTGGCCGCCCGCCACTACGGCCGGAAGGCGCCTTCCTATCTGAGGCCCAAGCGGCACACCGGCGTCGTCCCCGTCCTCACCAAGACCACCGAACTGCGCCAGCCGCGCGGGGTGGTCGGCCAGATCGCCCCCTGGAACTACCCGCTGGAGCTGTCGGTCGGCGACGCGCTACCCGCCTTCGTCTCCGGCAACGCCGTCGTGATGAAGCCCGACACCGAGACCGCGCTCACCGCGCTCTGGGCCCGTGACCTGCTCATCGAGGCAGGGCTCCCGGCGGGTGTCTTCCAGGTCGTCCTCGGCGAGGGACCGGTCGTCGGCCCCGAGGTCGTGCGGCACGCCGACTACGTCTCGTTCACCGGCTCCACCCGCACCGGCCGCGAGGTCGCCCAGGGCGCCGCCGCCCGTCTCGTCGGCGTCTCCCTCGAACTCGGCGGCAAGAACGCCATGCTGGTGCTGCACGACGCCGACATCGACAAGGCCGCGGCCGGCGCCGTCCGCGCCTGCTTCTCGTCCGCCGGGCAGCTCTGCATCTCCATCGAGCGGCTGTACGTGCACGAGTCGGTCGCCGACGCGTTCGTGGAGCGCTTCGCGGCCCGTACGAAGGCCATGCGGCTGGGCAGCGCCCTCGCGTACGGCGCCGACATGGGATCCCTGGTGGGCGAGCGCCAGCTGGAGACGGTGAAGCGGCACGTCGAGGAGGCCGTCGCCAAGGGCGCCACGCTCGTCGCGGGCGGCGTCCACCGCACCGACATCGGCCCCCTCTTCTACGAGCCGACCATCCTCGACGGGGTCGAGGCGCCGATGTCCGTATGCACCGAGGAGACCTTCGGCCCGGTCGTCTCCGTCTACCGGTTCACGGACGAGGACGACGTGGTCGAACAGGCCAACGCCACGCCGTACGGACTCAACTCCAGCGTCTGGACCAAGGACGGCAGGCGCGGCCACGCGGTCGCCGCCCGGCTGCGCACCGGCACCGTCAACATCAACGAGGGCTACGCGCCCGCCTACGGCAGCGTGCAGTCGCCGATGGGCGGCATGAAGGACTCCGGTCTGAGCCGGCGCCACGGCTCCGAGGGCATCCTCAAGTACACCGAGGCCCAGACCGTGGCACAGCAGCGGCTGATCCCGCTCGCCCCGTCCTTCGGCATGGACGACGAGAAGTACGCGGCGTTCATGAGCACGTCCCTGAAGGTGATGAAGGCCCTGCGGCTGCGCTAGGGCCGCCGGCATACGCACGTTCGCACGTTCGCACGTTCTCGACGAGGAGAGCCATGTCCGAGGTCCCCCCTGCCCAGAATGACGACTACGACTACGACGTCATCGTGGTCGGCTCCGGCTTCGGCGGCTCGGTATCGGCCCTGCGCCTGACCGAGAAGGGCTATCGCGTCGGAGTCCTGGAGGCGGGCCGCCGCTTCACCCGCGGGTCCCTGCCGAAGAACTCCTGGGACCTGCGCAACTACCTCTGGGCCCCGGCCCTCGGCCTCTTCGGCATCCAGCGCATCCATCTGCTCGGCAATGTGATGGTGCTGGCGGGCGCGGGTGTCGGCGGCGGGTCGCTGAACTACGCCAATACCCTCTACGTACCGCCCGCGCCGTTCTTCAACGATCCGCAGTGGAAGGACATCACGGACTGGCAGGACGAGCTGAAGCCCTACTACGACCAGGCCAAGCGCATGCTCGGGGTACGGCTCAATCCGACCATGACCCCGTCGGACGTCCATCTGCAGGCCGCCGCGCGGGCGATGGGCGTCGGTGAGAGTTTCCACATGGCCCCGGTGGGTGTCTTCTTCGGCGACGGCGACGACGCCGATGGGGCCGTGAAGACCGAGCCGGGCACGGAGGTCCCCGACCCGTACTTCGGCGGTGCGGGCCCGTCGCGCCGGGCCTGCACCGAGTGTGGCGAGTGCATGACAGGCTGCCGCCACGGTGCCAAGAACACCCTCAACGAGAACTACCTCTACCTCGCCGAGAAGGCGGGCGCGGTCGTCCATCCCATGACGTCGGTCGTCGCCGTCACCGAGGACTCGCGCGGCGGCTTCGCGGTCAAGACGCTCCCGAGCGACAACCGGCGCAAGGACCGCGGCCGTACGTTCACGGCCCGCCGGGTCGTCGTCGCGGCCGGCACGTACGGCACCCAGACCCTTCTGCACCGGATGAAGGACAGCGGCCTGCTGCCCCGCATCTCCGCCCGCCTCGGCGAGCTGACCCGCACCAACTCCGAGGCCATCGTCGGGGCCCAGACCGACAACCGGCGCTACCGCAAGCGCCACGGCGAGGAGAGGGTGGACTTCACCCGGGGCGTCGCGATCACGTCCTCGATCCACCCGGACGCCAGCACCCATATCGAGCCCGTCCGGTACGGCAAGGGC
Source organism: Streptomyces sp. WMMC940 (assembly GCF_027460265.1). Taxonomy (NCBI): domain Bacteria; kingdom Bacillati; phylum Actinomycetota; class Actinomycetes; order Kitasatosporales; family Streptomycetaceae; genus Streptomyces; species Streptomyces sp. WMMC940. The sequence goes on along the minus strand of NZ_JAPZBC010000001.1, from coordinate 2,937,773 downwards.
TCCAACGCGATGGGCGGGATGACCGTCCTCCAGGTCCCGTACAGCTCGCGGCGCGTCCTGGCCTGGCTCGCCAACTGCGCCCGGCACCCGTGGCGCACCGTCCGGGCGCTCTCCAACCGTCGCTGGTCGGAGCGGACCATCATCGGACTCGTGATGCAGTCCCTGGACAACTCGCTGACGACCTACCGCAAGCCCAAGGGACTCGGCAAGGGCCTGCTCACCGCCCGCCAGGGGCACGGAGCCCCGAACCCCGGCCAGATCCCCGAGGCCACCCGCGCCGCGACGCTCCTCGCCGAGGAGATCAACGGCTTCGCCGGGTCCAACATCGGCGAGCTGATCGGCACCCCGCTCACCGCCCACTTCCTCGGCGGCTGCCCGATCGGCGCCTCGGCGGAGACCGGCGTCATCGACCCGTACCACCGCCTGTACGGCCACCCCGGCATCTCGGTCGTCGACGGCGCCTCGGTGTCCGCGAACCTGGGCGTGAACCCGTCCCTGACGATCACGGCCCAGGCCGAGCGGGCGATGTCCTTCTGGCCCAACAAGGGCGAGACGGACCCGCGTCCCGAACAGGGCGTCGCCTACGAACGCCTGGCCCCGGTCGCGCCGAAGGCCCCCGTCGTCCCGGCGGACGCCTTCGGGGCGCTGAACCTGCCGTTCCTGGGGATGCCGGCGGTCCCGCCGAAGTCCTCCTGACCGCCCTTGAACAGACGAGAGGCGCTGCACCCCCCTCCGAGTGCAGCGCCTCTCTCGCCTTTACGGCTGCCTGTAACGGCGGTGCGTTACGCGACCGCGTCGCCCTTGCGGCGCTTCATCGCGAAGACGACACCGGTACCGGCGACGAGGGCGACCCCGCCGGCGATGCCGATGGCCGGGAGCACGGAGGAGGAACCGGTCTCGGCCAGGCTGCCGGTGACGGGGATCTCCTTGATGTCACCCTGCGGCTTGATGTCGGGGCCCTTGTCCCCGGGCTTCTGGTCGCCCGGCTTGGCCTCGCCCGGGTCCTCGTTGGAGGAGCCCGGCTTCAGGACGACGAAGTCCACGACCTGGCCCGCGTTCTCGGCGATGCACTCCTGGCCCTTGACGTCACCGAGGTAACCGCCCGAGCCGAAGGAGTAGCTGTCGCCGGCCGGAGCGTTCTTGTCGATGGCGAGGCGCAGGTCGATCTTCACGAAGTCCTGGGACTTCATGGTCTCGACGCCCCAGAAGTAGTCGCCGGCCCACTCCTCGTCCCCGATGCCGATCCACTCGTTGGTGCCGGGAAGCTTGAACTCCAGGTCGACGTACTTGCTGAGGAACTTGTCCTCGTCCTCGTACTCGTAGTTCTCGACCTCGGCGTAGAACGCGACCTGCTTGAGGTCGGCCTCCGACCTGTTCGTGATGGTGAGGTTGAACTCCTCGGGGGCGCTGCCCGCGACGATCTTGCCGGGCAGTCCGGAGATCTGGACGTCGAGAGCCTTCTCCTCGAAGTTCTCGTCGACCTCCTCGCAGTACGGCAGGAACTCCTCGTCGCCGCCCGGCTCCTCGTCGACGTTCTCGTCCTCGGTGGCGTCGTCCTTGGAGGTCTCTTCCTCGGTGGCGTCGTCCTTGGTCGAGTCGTCCTTGGAGGTGTCCTCCTCGGTGGCGTCGTCCTTGGCCTTGTCCTCTTCCGTGGCCGGGGTCTCGGCGTTGTTCGCGTCGTCCTCGGCGGAGGGCGTCTCGGTCTTCGCCGCGTCGTCCTCCGTCGTCGGGGTCTCCGTGTCACCGGTTGAGCCGGCGGTGGAGGTCGTGCTGGTGGTGCCGTCGGTCGCGTACGCGGCCGGCGCCGCAAGGAAGGCGGCAGGGGCTATGACAGCGGTCGCGGCAGCGACAGCCATAGCGCGGCGAAGCTTCATCAAGACCTCAGTGAAGTCCGGCGTGCCGCGTCACGCGGCACGGAGTCTGGGGCCCTCCCGGCTATGGGGGTTACGGGTGTGGCCATTGGTTCCGCATGCATGACCTGTGACCAGTGCAATTGGTTGCACAGGAACTCACACAGAATTTATGTGACGCCCGACACATTGCCGCGGGCATATGGCGCCGACGTCCGGTTCGGCGAGACCGCCGTCGTGGCCTTGCTCGTGGGTGGAGCACTGTCGTCCACCCGCACGCGGACCGCCAGGAAGGGCCTCGCGGAAGCGGGCGGTTTCCAGGGGCCCTCGGCCGTCGGTGCCGACGTCGGGGCCCGCGTGGGCACCGAGAGGCGGCGCGCCCGGGGTGGGGGCCGCCGGACCGGACGGCCGGAGCCGCATCTCCCGGTCCGGCGGCGGCCCGACGGCGCGGGGCGCGGTGCCGTGGGGGTTGCGCGGTGGGATCCGGGAGGGGCCGCTTCATGGCGGGCGGGTCGCGCGAGCGGTCAACCGCTTCGGCCGGATGCGGCCGGTTCCGGGCGTCCCCGGAACCGACCGCCTCGGGGTGACCGGGCTGCTGTCCCCTGCCGACCGGTCACGCGCGCCGGGGCGAGGTCCCACGACGTACCTGCGGTACGTCACACGCCCCAGCGGGGCCACGCGTGGATCTTTCCTTCGGGGCCGCCCCTGGCTGGCACGGACATCGGTACCAACGAAGCGTTCCGGGACCGGTCACGGGCCGTACGGGTGAGAGCGCGCCCGTACGGATGTGCGTACGGCGTGCGGCAGGAGTGCGCGGCGGTACGGCGGGCGTGCACCGGCACATCCGGCGCGCCCCACCGGGCACCGCGCAGCCTCCGGGCCACGGGAGCTGCGCACATCCGTCGGACCACGGTGCCGGGCGCACGTTCAGACGCGACCGCGGCACAGCTCCAGCAGCGTCATGGCCAGCGCCGTCCCCGGCTTGCCGAGCGCCTCCCTGTAGTGACCGAGCACCTCCATCTCGCGCGAGAGGTTCACCCGGCGGCCCCCGGAGGTGATCCGGGCCTCCTGGATGACGGCCGAGACGGCCATCCGTTCCTGGATCAGCCCGATGATCCGGTCGTCGAGGGAGTCGATGCGGTCGCGGGCGCCGCTGATCAGATCCGCGGCCTCGTCGGTGCGGGCGCCGGTGTCGGGACGGGCTGCGGTGTCGGGACGGGCTGCGGTGTCGGTGGCGGGCACGGGGGCTCCTTGTGTTCAGGCCCCGTACCGACCGGGCCCGGAAACGACAGGACGCCCCGGGCCTTGTCGGCCCGGGGCGCCTGGGAAGTCGCTTGTCAGTTGCTCAAGCAGCACGACCATGGCAGCCGGCGGGCCGGGTGCCATAGGTAAAGACGAAGGTCGGGTGCTTGCGCATGGGGTCAGTATGGCCCCCCGGCCGTCGCCGGGGCCAACGCGGGTTCGGATGGTGAGACGAAGAGCGGTACCGCGGCGCCGGTAGAATCGACTGACAGAGCCCCCTCCACCCACCGCCGGAAGGCCGCCGTAGTGTCATCTGCGTCCCCCGCTGCCGCGCCCGACGTCACCAACCCGGACGTGGTCCTCGTTGTCGACTTCGGCGCGCAGTACGCCCAGCTCATCGCCCGCCGCGTCCGTGAGGCGCGGGTCTACAGCGAGATCGTCCCGTCCACCATGCCGGTGCAGGAGATGCTGGCCAGGAAGCCGGCGGCGATCATCCTCTCGGGCGGCCCGTCCTCCGTGTACGCGGAGGGCGCCCCGCGCCTCGACCGCGCGCTGTTCGAGGCCGGCGTCCCCGTCTTCGGCATGTGCTACGGGTTCCAGCTGATGGCACAGACGCTCGGCGGCACCGTCGACAACTCCGGCGCCCGTGAGTACGGCCGTACCGACCTGCACGTCAGCAAGGCGGGGTCGACCCTCTTCGAAGGCACCCCGGCCGAGCAGCAGGTCTGGATGTCCCACGGCGACGCCTGCTCCGCGGCCCCCGAGGGCTTCACCGTCACCGCCTCCACGGCCGTCGTGCCCGTGGCCGCCTTCGAGAACGACGAGAAGAAGCTCTACGGCGTCCAGCACCACCCCGAGGTGATGCACTCCACCTACGGCCAGCAGGTCCTGGAGCACTTCCTCTACCGCGGTGCGGGCATCGAGCCGACGTGGACGACGGGCAACGTGATCGAGGAGCAGGTCGCCGCGATCCGTGAGCAGGTCGGCGACAAGCGCGCCATCTGCGGACTGTCCGGCGGCGTCGACTCCGCCGTCGCGGCCGCGCTCGTGCAGAAGGCCATCGGCTCGCAGCTGACCTGCGTGTACGTCGACCACGGTCTGATGCGCAAGGGCGAGACCGAGCAGGTCGAGAAGGACTTCGTCGCCGCGACCGGTGTCTCGCTGAAGGTCGTCGACGCCGAGCAGCGCTTCCTGGACGCGCTCGCCGGGGTCTCCGACCCCGAGGAGAAGCGGAAGATCATCGGCCGGGAGTTCATCCGGGTCTTCGAGCAAGCCCAGGCCGAGATCGTCGCCGAGGCGGCGGGCGAGCACGGCGAGCAGCCGGTGCAGTTCCTGGTGCAGGGCACGCTCTACCCGGACGTGGTGGAGTCCGGCGGCGGCACGGGCACGGCGAACATCAAGTCGCACCACAACGTCGGCGGTCTCCCGGAGGACCTCGAGTTCGAGCTGATCGAGCCGCTGCGGAAGCTGTTCAAGGACGAGGTCCGGATGGTCGGCCAGGAGCTGGGCCTGCCCGAGGAGATCGTCCAGCGCCAGCCGTTCCCCGGCCCCGGCCTCGGCATCCGCATCGTCGGCGAGGTCACCAGGGAGCGCCTGGACCTGCTGCGGGAGGCCGACGCCATCGCCCGCGAGGAGCTGACCGCCGCCGGTCTCGACCGTGACATCTGGCAGTGCCCGGTGGTCCTCCTCGCCGACGTCCGCTCCGTCGGCGTCCAGGGCGACGGCCGCACCTACGGCCACCCGATCGTGCTCCGCCCGGTCTCGTCCGAGGACGCGATGACGGCGGACTGGACGCGCATGCCGTACGACGTCCTGGCGAAGATCTCGACCCGCATCACCAACGAGGTCGCCGACGTGAACCGCGTCGTCCTCGACGTGACGTCGAAGCCGCCGGGCACCATCGAGTGGGAGTGACCCCCGCTCCGTAGGTCAACGCCGGCGCCGTCGCTCATTCGTTTGGGTGGCGGCGTCGGCATTCACGGTGGGTAGGCTGCCCATACGTACCAGGCTCACGTCCATGGGAGCACTCATGAGCGCAGAGATCTCGCACCACTGGCCGGTGCCACCGCGAGAGGGCTACAGCGTGGAGGACCTGCTCACCCTGCCCGACCTCCCGCCACACACCGAGCTGATCGACGGGAGCCTGGTCTTCGTGAGTCCGCAGCGCTATTTCCACAGCCTTGCGATCGACCTGCTGGTGCAAGGGCTGCGGAGCACGGCGCCCCCCGAGCTGAGGGTCGTCCGGGAGATGACCGTCGTGCTCGACAAGCGCAACGGTCCCGAGCCGGACGTCTCCGTCGTCCGTGCCGCCGCCGCGCGGAGCCGGGAGCAGACCTACTTCCAGTCCAGAGACGTGCTGCTGGCGGTCGAGGTGGTCTCGCCGGACTCCGAGGCGCGCGACACCGACACCAAGCCGCACAAGTACGCGGGCGCGGGCATCCCGTACTTCTGGCGCGTCGAGATGGCCGCCGACGAACGGCCGGTGGCCCACGTCTTCGAGCTCGACAAGGAATCGCGCGTCTATGTGCCGGGCGGCACCTTCCGCGACCGGCTCAAGGTCTCCGTCCCCTTCGGCATCGACATCGACCTCGCGGACATCGACCGTCTCTGAGCCGGCCGTCCCCCGGGGTCCCGACCCGTCCCCCCCCACCTCCCGCGTGCGGCACTGCACATCCGCCGCGCAAGGCGCGCGCCGTATATGGTCAGTTGGCGCACCCGGAGGTACCTTCCGCGCCATGACCGACATGCCGGAGCCGATACCCGCCGAGCGGCTGCACTTGGCCATGCCGCCCGTGCACGAGTCCGCGGTGGATGAACGTGTGTACCGGAAGCAGCGGCTGGCCGGCGCGCTGCGGCTGTTCGCCCGGTTGGGGTACGAGGAGGGCGTCGCCGGGCACATCAGCGTGCGCGACCCGGAGGCGCCGGACTGCTTCTGGGTCAACCCGTTCGGGGAGCCGTTCGCCACGATGACGGCAGGCAGGCTGATCCTGGTCAACGGGGACGGACAGGTCGTCCGCGGCACCCGGCACGTCAACCAGGCCGCGTTCGCCGTGCACGCCGCGGTGCACCGGGCCCGGCCCGGGACCGTCGCCGTCGTGCACAGCCACTCCGTCCACGGCCGGGCGCTGGCCGCGCTCGGTGAGCTGCTGGACCCGATCTCCCAGGAGGCGTGCGCCTTCTACCAGGACCACGCACTGTACGACGCCTACACGGGCGTCACCGTCGACGCGGCGGAGGGCAAGCGCGTCGCGGCCGCCCTCGGCCCGTACAAGGCGGTCATCCTGCGCAACCACGGGCTCCTCACGGTCGGGGACTCGGTCGACGCGGCGGCCTGGTGGTTCGTCTCCATGGAGCGCTGCGCGCAGGTGCAGCTGAGCGCCCGGGCCGCCGGGAAGCCGGTGCTCATCGACCACCGCGACGCGCTCGCCACCCGTGAGCAGCTCGGCGGCGATCTCGTCGCATGGATCAGCTACCAGCCCCTGTGGCGTCGAATCGCCGCCGAAGAACCCGAACTCATGTCGTAGTACGTCAATTCGATCGTGCGCAAATCACCCTCGCGTCGGCTTCCCGATGCGCGCCCAGCCTCGTCCGTACGGCACAATTCCTTGGAATCACGGGGTAGTTGCCGAAGCTGCCTACCGGGGAAGGGTGCGTCGCCGTGGCGGTGCAGGAAGCGGGACAGAGCGTGCACGGCGGTGGCTGTACCTGCGGCGACTGCCCGCACGGCAGACGTGAGGGACACCGGAGGGCCGTCGCCAGGTTCCTGGCCAGGCGCGACGAACTCGCCGGGGGACGCGGGCTGCCCGCCCAGGTCGCCTCCTCCGCGGGCGGCACCCGGCAGTGGATCTCCGACGAGCTGACCGAGTCGGCCCGGGCCGTCGCCGAGCGCAGCCGCGCCGCCGGGGAGTCGTGGCTCACCCGCGTCTGGCGGCGCACCCTGCTGGTGCTGTGGGGCTGGGTCGTGCTGCTCCTCCTGGTCCAGACCGTGACCGCGATCGGCTCCGGCTGGACCGTGGCCCGCACCGCCTGCCTCGCCGCCGCCGTCTGTCTGGCCGGGCTGCTCACCGGCGCGGCCCGGCTCCACCGGGCGCACGGCGGACTCCTCGCCCCGCTCGTCGGCGAGGACAACCGGCTGTCGACCTCGCGGGCGGTGGCCGCCGTGTGGGTGCTGTTCGCCGCCTACACCGTGCTGTTCCTGGCGTTCCGGCTCGCCGCGTCCGCCCCCGCCGGACTCGGCCTCGCCCAGGGCGCCGGACTGCTCACGATCACGGCCGCCGTCTCCCTGATCGCCGTCGTCGTGCGCCGTGTCGTCGCCGTGCGCATCATCACCCAGCGGCTGCAGAAGGTGGAGGCGGACCGGCCCCGGCCCGTGGACCTGGTGTGCGACGACGCGGGCCGCGGCAGCTTCCCCGACGCGCAGTACGTCCTCGTCGGCGGGGTGGCCCTCCTCTGCGCGACGGTGCTGCTGGCACGCCGGCCCGACCGGCTGCCGGAGCTGCCGTGGGGCCTTACCGTGCTGGTCCTGGTCTCGGCGGCGGTCTACCTCGCAGGGAAGTACGCGGAGGGCGGCCGCCCGGTCGTCCTGTCCGTCGTCCGTGCCAGGGAGCCCGGCGGCCTCGACGGCCCCGTCCGCATCGGCGACGACATCGAGATCCGCGGCGCCGGGTTCGTGCCGCCGGGCGCCGGGAGCCCCGACCGGCTCGCGCTGATGACCGTCCGGATCGGCACGGTCCACGTCCATGTGCCGCTGGTGCCGGTCCCCGGCGGATTCACCAGCCCCAGTGATACGAGCATCACGGTCCCGGTGCCGGCCGAGGTCGAGCCCGGAAGGGTCGAGGTGCAGGTCGTGACCGCGGCGGGTGCCGAGTCGAACCGGATGGCCGTCGACGTCGTGGACTGACCGGGCTGAGCCGTACGGCCGTCGCCCCCGTATTCACGGGGGCGGGACGTGGGGACAATCGTCCCAGCCGGGTGAGACACGGAGGCGACGATGACGCATGTGTACCGGACGACGGCGACGTACGCGACCGACGACGTGAGCACCGACTGGAAGGAACGCGCGGCGCGCTACTCGCTGCTGCCGCTGCGGCTGTTCCTCGGAGTGACCTTCATCTACGCGGGACTGGACAAGCTCTTCGACAGCGCGTTCATCGCCGCGAGCGGCACCGGCTCCGTCGGCGAGCTGATGACCAACGTGCGGAACAGCTCCGCAGTACCCGCGCTCGTGGACATGGCCCTGAGGAGCCCCGAGGGCTTCGGCTACGCGATGGCCTTCGGCGAGCTGGCCGTCGGCGTCGGCACCCTGCTGGGGCTGCTCGCGCGGCTGGCCGCCCTCGGCGGAGCACTGATCTCGTTGAGCCTGTGGCTGACCGTCAGCTGGCAGACCGAGCCGTACTACTACGGGAACGATCTCCCGTACATGTTTTGCTGGGTGCCGCTGGTGCTGGCCGGGGCGCCCTACTGGTCACTGGATGCCGTGATCAGGGGTCGACGGCGGGGACGGGGCCAGGCGGGGGCTTGGCGGTAGGTCAGAGCTGCTCCTGGTCGGACAGGTGTCGGTACAGCGTCGCCCTGGACACTCCCAGAGCCTTGGCTATGGCGCTGACGCTCTCGCCCTTGGCCTTCCTTGCCTTGGCCACGGTGAGGAGATCATCAGTGATGACTGTGGGGCGTCCTCCGGTGCGCCCCTGTGCCTTGGCCGCTTCCAGTCCGGCCTTGGTCCTGTCCTTGATAAGGGAGCGCTCGAACTCCGCCATGGCGGCGATGATCTGGAAGAAGAGACGGCCGTCGGCGGAGGTCGTATCCACGGCGCTGAGAGCCCCCGTCAGCACCTTGAAGCCGATGCCACGGCCCCTCAGGCCGTCCACAATGCTCACAAGGTCGATGAGGGACCTGCCAAGCCTGCCGAGCTTCCAGACAACGAGAGTGTCTCCTCCCCTCAGGTAGTCGAGTACGGCTGCCAGTTCAGGGCGATCGGTGTTCTTGCCGGATGCCTTGTCTTCGAAGATCCGAGAGCATCCCGCTGCGGTGAGGGCATCCCTTTGAAGCTGTGCCTCCTGGTCGTCGGTCGAGATTCGGGCGTAGCCGATGAGGTGAGTGGGGGTGTCCGTCGCCATGCTCGACTGTCTCATAACTCGTCTCAAAATATCAACCCGTCTCGACTGGTTGTGAGACGAGTTTCGAACACACCCAGGGGGCTCGGTGGACCCCGCTGCCCACCGTCTCGTAAACCAAGGTTTCTGAGACGCCCTTTCTGTGCCTGCGACGAGCACCCGGGGGTAATGAGGGCAGGAATCCGTTGCAGGGACCGCAGGGGCAAGTTCCTTCGATGCTGTACGGGTTTCAGGACTTGCCGCGCTCCGTGCATCTTGTGCACTGACAGGGAGGCCAAGCGAGCGTGATGAGGGGGTGAAGGTCGTCCGTCGTGGACACGGTTCGCTCAGGACCCCAGGTCTTCCCTGAGTCGCGAGAGACGCGCAGGGTCATCAAGGGGTGGTCACCGAAAAGCCCAAGTGCCTTGTCAGCACTCATGAGTTGTGCGCCTTGATGTGGTGCTGGCGCAGCTCGACGTTCGCATCGGAGACGGCGCTGTAGTCGCCTCTCGACCGTGCATTTCGCCGCCGTACGCAGATGCCGAGACAGGTACTGCATCCTGATACCGCTCTTGGCTCTGGCGGCAGTTCGGTGAGTCCGTAGCCTTGAGGTTGCTGTGTGCTCGCCATCAGTCCTCCCCGGATTCGTGACCCATTCATGGTCCACCGGCCGGCGAGCAGCGCCGATCAGTATTCCCGTTCCTGACTAAAGATCACCGGTGGTGGTCTGCCCACTGCTCAAGCAACTCTCTTGCTGCGCCTCCGAATAGAGCGGAACGCTCGAACGAGGCAAAGACGGTGAGGTGCTCAGAGACGTCACGAGGATCACGAAAGACCATGCGGCCGGTGAAGTTCTCGACCGTGGTCAATCGGTCGTCATAGACCGTGAAGGTGTTCATCGGTCCTCGTGGTATCACCGTCCCCAACGGGATAACTCCTATACGGATATTGGGAAGGTGGGAGAGTGATGTGAGGCGGCCAATCTGAACGGCCAGGGCGGGGTGTGGGACGGTCGCCCACCTTACTGCCTGTTCCGTGAGGAGAAACGTGAAGGTTTTCGCCGTGTCATAGAGGACGGCCTGACGCTCCAGCTTCTTGGCAAGGGTCGTGGAAGGGTCGCCCGGTGTGTGGCTCAGGCTGGCGCGGATGTATTCCGGGGTCGCCAACAGCCCAGTGATCATCGCTGGCAGAAAATATCGCAGCTCCGTCGCTTCGGACTCCAGTGAGGCCAACTCCGCCTGACGCTTTTCCATCCCCCTGCGCCAGGAAGAGCGCTTGTCCTGCCACTCGGTGTTGGCGATTCGAGCAAGGGCGGTGATCTCCGTGATCAGCTCAGGGGGAGCGTCCAGGGCTCGCAGGATGCGTTCGACGTCAACCAGCTTCGGTGTCTTCTTGCCGGTCTCGAACTTGCTGATCTGGCTCTGAGACATGTTACAGCGCCTTGCGAGCCGATCACCTGTGAGACCGGCTCGCTTACGCAACTCACGGAGCTTTTCTGCCAGATCAGTCCTCGACTGCCCTAGCTGCTCAGGCTCGAACGTCACCCGTCACTCGGCTTCTTTCACGTACTCGAAGAATGGTATGGAATGAGCCAGGGCCGTGTGCTTCCATTCCAGATAGGGAGTGATGTCGCCAGTGAACAGTTCACGGTTGATCTGTGTCCCGTCCGTACGGAAGTTGAGGTGCACCACTTGAGTCTCGTCGAACATCCACCAGTCGGTTCCTGAGAGCGGTAGGCCGTAGTCGTCGTGTGTGACATCCAGCACGCGGATATCCTCCCCGGCCTGGATGTTGCCGGGAATGCCCCAAGCGAACTGGTATCGCTGATAGTCCGTCAACGGCTGCCGTACGATCCGTACTCGCCCTATTTTCCGGCCCGATGACACGTAGCCGTGAACGCGCTCATGCCAGCGGGAGTTGTGGACGGCGGGCTTGGGCTCCCCTCGAAGGAACCGAGCAACGTTCTCGGTCTCCTTGGGTATGGTGTAGGTGGGCTGAGCCTCAAACCGCCAGGCGTCGTGCTGGAAGGCGTCGAACGTCCTGCGCCACTCATCACCATCCAAGAGCACGTACAGCCTCCCTGAGTACTGCTTCGGGGATCTCCACCAGAGCTTCCCCCTCCGGCGGTTGGAAGGCCGTGGAGACGCCTCCCTGCACCACGATGGAGCCGCTTGCCGTGCGGTAGACGTTCGGGCAGTCGTCGTCATCGCAGTCGGGTCCGTCGAACTTGCCGGTGAGACGGATCAGTTCTTCACGCGCCATGGTGCCCCCTTGTCTGCGGCCCCTGGTGAGGCCCTTGCTGATCGACGCTACGTAGGCTGTTGTTCTTCGTCCATGCCGACTCGGGACTATTCCGGTTGCGGAATAAAAGATCTTGAGAGGTTCCCGAGGTCTCTGCCGTTCGTTGTGTGACCCCGCTCTCACTCTCGTGAGTCCCGTCCCGGACTTCAGCCAAGGACACGTACATATTTAATGTGGGGGGTTGTATATACCCCCCCACGATGGAGAGTCTCTAGATGTCGCTAGAGCGGGCATCCCCTTCGAGGAGGATGTCCGCAGGGTCAGTGAATAGTGAATGGCTCACTTCGGTTCCCCAGGTCCACCTCTGCACCGAAGTCAGTGGTGTTGGAGACTCCCTTGGTGAGTGGATGCAGCCGGATGGTGATCCCTGCCTTCAGCAGGTGACGCGTCCTCTCGGCTTCGTTGTCCTTGTTCCTCTCCCACATGTGACGGAAGGTCTCCCCGGTGTCCCGGTACTCGTACCTGTCCGGCTTGTCTCCTTCGGCCGCCAGGGAATCGTGTTCCTCGTAGAGAGCAGCAATCTCTTCTTCCGTCGACTTCTTGGCGAATCCCGATGAGTTCTTTCCGCCAGGGCGGATGGACCTCTGGAGTTCCGTTACATACTCTTCGATCTCCCGCAGCCTCTGAGAGTTGTTCGACCCCTTGACGTAGTGGCGCTCATGCATCGGGGAGTCTCCGATGGTTCCGAGGATCATCGTCTCGACAAGTTCCTCCACCTTCTCGGCCCGGAAGGCGTACCCCTTGCCACATGAATCCCGACTTGCCGACTTATTGCACCGGTACACCGGCTTGCCTTGCTGCCTCTCCGGGTTGAAGAGGTACAGGTTCTTGCCGCACCCGCCACAGAGCACAACTCCGCGATAGGCGGTCGTGTTCTTTGTGGTGCGACGGGCGGCGCCGGGGCGCCTGTTCATCTCGTCCTGGAGCTTCGCCCATTCATCGTCCGTGAGAATGGGGTCTGCCATCCGGATCTTTCCTTCAGAAGTGAGAATAGCTTGCGATACTCCGTATTTCTTTCCGGGGATCTTCACCTCTTCGCACTTCCAGCCGAGGATGGTTTCCGACCTCAGGATGTTCGTGATGGTACGGCTCCGCCATACAGGCATGGTTGTGCCGTTTTTCTTTCGACGCTCCGACATCCTCTCGCCCGCAGGGGAGGGAACCCCTCTGGCGTTGAAGTCGTCACAGATTGTCGAGTAAGGGTCCCCGTCTTCGACTACTCGCTTGTAAATTTCCCGAATGACTTCCCTTTGAGTCTCCCGGACCCGAAGCCTCATCGCGCCGTCGGTGTCACGGAAGGATTCGTAGCCGTAGGGTGGGTTTCCCTTAGCCCAGACGTTCTTCGACTTGGCGTAGCTCTGAAACGACTTGACTCGCATGGAGATGTTCTGCGCTTCGGTCTCGGCGATGGCCGCGAACAGGTCGATGATGACGTGCCGGAAAGGGCCGACCATGTCGAGAACGGGTTCCTTGACCGAAACCAATGCCTTGCCGCCATGTGCAGTCGCCCACTTGATCATGTCCTGCATGTCGACGACCTTGCGGACGAACCGGTCCATTTTCCAGAAGAGCAACAGGTCGAAGTCTGGGGCTCGGTTGTTCAGCCACTCTCCGAGTTCCGGTCTCTCGAAGGGGTGTGACTTGGTGGCGGAGATGTGAGCGTCTCTGGCTACGCCCACTACCTGCCACCCGAGGTGCTGCCTCTCGTTCACGTAGGCCGTGCAGTCCTGGAGTTGCCGCTCCAGTGAGGTGGACGCGTCGGTCTCGTTGCTGATCCTGAGGGCGATCAGTACCCGCACAGGCTTCATGGATCATGACCCTACAACAGCAATACGCAAGTGATCTGGCCTACCTGGTGGCCTGGCTGCCACTGGTGCTCGCCGGCGCCTCCGTGTTCTCGCTGGACGCGGCGATCGCCGAACGGCGCCGACGCAGCCGGTAGTGGACGAGGGCGACGACGGCGGCGAGGAAGAGGCCGCCGGACATCACCGGAAGGGCCGTGAACCACGGGGTCTGCCAGGCCCCGGTCGCGTCGCCGAGATAGGCCGCGGCGGTCGCCAGGGCCGCCGTGCCCGCGATCAGCCTCCCCGGACGGAACTCATGACGCAGCACGGGTGACCTCCACCTGTCCGAGCGCGACCGCCAGATCGAGGTCGAGCGTGCCCGCGGGCCCCGCACCGGCGGGCGGAGCGAGCGTACCCGTGCGGTCCCGGTCCGGGGCGACGTCCACGTCGTTCACGGGATCCCCGGGCAGCCGGACGTCACCGACGCCGGCGCGGGCCCGGATCCGCACCGTGGCGTCCGGCGGCAGCACGACCGTCAGCCGGCCCGCGCCGAGCTCCGCGGCGGTGCTCACCGTCCCCTCCGGCGGCACCGCCACCCGGCTCAGGTCGAGCGTGGCCGTGCCCGAGCCCAGCTGGTACCGCGGAGCCACGGCGGCGGCCGTCGTGGGCCGCCATTCCGTCCGCGTCCACCGGGTGCTGATCTGCTCGGGCAGGACGGACGCACCCACCAGGAGCCCGGCCGTGACCACGGTCAGCAGGACCGTGCCACCGCCGATCCGGCCGAGGAGGCTGCCGACCACCAGGCCGAACCCGAACACGGCGAGGGCGCAGGCGAGCCCGGTCTGCAGGCTGGTGCCCAGCGGCTGCGACTCCCAGGACAGACCCGTGCCGAGACCACCCGCCACCAGAGCGAGCAGGAAGACGATTCCGGCGATGCCGCGGGGCCCGCGCGGGCGCGGCGACGGAGTGGCGCGGCGCCGCTCGCGGGGGAGCGCGGCGGCGTCCGGCGCGGCGTCGGCCGGCCCCCACAGATAGCCGGTCGCCACCGGCCCCGTGGTGCCGTCCTTGACGATCGGGTCGCGCCACCAGGACGGGCCGTCGGGCGTCGGGGGAGCCTTGGCCTCCGGCGGGGCCTCCGCCACGGCGTGCGCCGTCGCCGCGTCCAGCGGCCCGCCGTGCGGGGCGGCGGTGGTGCGCCGCCGCGACCACACGGCGGCGCCCGCGACGGCGAGCGACAGCAGCGCGGAGAACGCGAGCGTCCCGTCGTTGCCCAGCATCGACAGGAACAGTCCGCAGCCGAGCAGCGCCAGCAGTACGGCGACCAGGGCGGCCCCGTCGACGCGGCCGGACAGGGCGCGCCGCGCCTCGTTCTCCTCCTCGCCCTCCAGCGGGATCAGCAGCCAGGCGAAGCCGTAGAAGATCAGACCGATGCCGCCGGTCACCGCCAGCACGCCCATGGCGATACGGAGGACCACCGGGTCGACGTCGCAGTACCGGCCGAGCCCCCCGCAGACCCCGCCGACGACCTTGTGCCGCGCGGTCCGCCGCAGCAGCGCGGGCGGGAACCGCGGCTCCGGCGGCGCGGCGGGCGGGGCGGTCGGCTGAGTCATGTCTCCATGGTGACGGGCCGCCACGGCGGACGGCAGCCGTCCCGACCCTGGCCCTTCCCTGATATTGCACCCCGAGGCCGGGGCCGGGACCACGGAGGTTCAGGGTCTCTCTCAGGGACGGCCCTGATGTCCCCACCGCCGGCGCCGTGTGACCATCGGGACATGCCCGCCGCCACCGCCCGTCCGCCCGAGACCGAAGAGCCCGCCGCCCGCAGGCTGTACCGCAGCGCGGAGGGCCGTTGGCTGGGCGGTGTGGCGCGCGGGCTGGCGGGGCACCTCGGACTGCCGGTGATCTGGGTCCGGCTCGTCTTCCTCGGGCTCTTCATGGCGGACGGCCTCGGCGCGCTGCTCTACGCGGTGTTCTGGATCGCCGTGCCGCTCGGTGTCGGGGGCAGATCGGCCGAGCCCAAGCCCGTCTTCGAGACGGCGCCCGACGGCAGACGGCGGCTGCGCAAGCCCGACAAGGGACAGCTGTTCGCGCTGGTCGCCCTGCTGATCGGCGCGGTCGTGTTCGTCGCCAACATCGACCTCGGCGGTCCGGCGAACCGTTACGTCTGGCCCGTGCTGCTGACGGGCGCCGGTGTCGTGCTGGTGTGGCGGCAGGCGGACAACGCCCGCCGGGCGCAGTGGACCGGCGACGACCGGCGCCGCAGACTGCTGCAACTGGCGCGCGGCCTGGCGGGCGTCGCGCTGGTCGGCATGGGACTCACCGTCTTCGTGGTCGTCCGGGGCTCCGCCGCCCAACTCGGCAACGTCCTGACCGCCGCCCTGGCCGTGATCGTCGGTGTGGCTCTGCTGGCCGGCCCGTGGCTGGTGCGGATGACCCAGGACCTCTCCGAGGAGCGCCTCATGCGCATCCGCGCCCAGGAGCGCGCCGAGGTCGCCGCCCACGTCCACGACTCCGTGCTGCACACCCTCACCCTGATCCAGCGGAACGCGGACGACGCGGGTGAGGTGCGCAGGCTCGCCCGCGCCCAGGAGCGCGAGCTGCGCAACTGGCTGTACCGGCCGGAGGGCACCGGCAAGGAGGAGGACGAGGAGCCCGCCATGCTCGCGGACGCGGTGAAGCGCTCCGCGGCGGAGGTCGAGGACAAGCACGGCGTCCCGCTGGAGGTCGTCGTCGTCGGTGACTGCCCGCTCGACGAGAAGCTGACGGCGCAGATGCAGGCCGCGCGCGAAGCGATGGTCAACGCCGCGAAGTACGGTGGCGAGGGAGGACCCGTACAGGTGTACGCGGAGGTGGAGGGCCGTACGGTGTTCGTCTCGGTGCGCGACCGGGGGCCGGGGTTCGACCCCGACGCCGTTCCGGAGGACCGCATGGGCGTACGAGAATCGATCGTCGGCCGTATGCAGCGCAACGGAGGCACGGCGCGCCTGCGGTCGGTGCCCGGCGGAGGCACCGAAGTGGAGCTGGAGATGGAGAGGGCGGACGGATGACCGAGCAGACCGACGCAGCCGAGGGGACGGAGCGCCGGGCACGGGTCGTGCTCGTCGACGACCACCGGATGTTCCGCGCGGGGGTGCAGGCCGAGATCGGCAGGACCGAGGAGACCGGCGTCGAGGTCGTCGGCGAGGCCGCCGACGTCGACCAGGCCGTCACCGTGATCACTGCCACCCGTCCCGAGGTGGTGCTCCTCGACGTGCATCTGCCCGGTGGCGGCGGCGTGGAGGTGCTGCGCCGCTGCGCGGGACTGGCGACGGCCGCCGAGCGCCCGGTCCGCTTCCTGGCACTGTCCGTGTCGGACGCCGCCGAGGACGTCATCGGGGTGATCCGCGGCGGCGCACGCGGCTATGTGACCAAGACGATCACCGGCGCCGATCTGGTCGACTCGATCTTCCGGGTCCAAGAGGGCGACGCGGTGTTCTCGCCGCGGCTGGCCGGATTCGTCCTCGACGCCTTCGCCTCCACGGACGCGCCCCCCGTGGACGAGGACCTGGACCGGCTCACCCAGCGCGAGCGCGAGGTGCTGCGGCTGATCGCCCGTGGCTACGCGTACAAGGAGATCGCCAAGCAGCTCTTCATCTCGGTGAAGACGGTGGAGTCGCATGTGTCGGCGGTGCTGAGGAAGCTGCAGCTGTCGAACCGGCACGAGCTGACGCGCTGGGCGACGGCACGCCGGCTGGTCTGAGCCCGCGAGCCCCGGCGGCGCACCACGAGTCCGGTGAGGACCCGGCGGCGCACGACGGGCAGTCGAGGACCACCGGACCGGGATCGTCGAGGCCCGCCGGACGAGACGACCGGTCGGCGAGGCGTACGGGCGGTGACGGGGCGCGGGCCCGCGTCCGGTCTCCGGCCCGCGCCGGTCCGCCCGCCCCGTGTCCACGAGTCCGGCATGGGGCGGATGTGTGACGAGAACGCCCCGTGTGCGCGGCAACCGGGACGGGGTCCGCTCCCTCTAACCGTCCGTGATGAGCTTGACCGGTACCTCCTTCTTCGTGACGGCGATCGTGCTGGCCGCGGTCGCGGTGCTGCTGCCGCTCGTCCTGTGGGGCAGGGTGCGCGGCCCGGCGCTGGTGCGGGGCGCCGTCCGGCTGGCGATGCTCGGCTTCGCGCAGGCGACCGCGCTGGTGGTCGTGTTCGTCGCCGTGAACAACAGCAACGGCCTCTACGGCAGTTGGGAGGACCTGCTCGGCACGGGCGACCACGTCGAGGCCGCGTCCGACCTCGGCGAGGACGGACTGGGCGGGGTGCGCTTCGCCGACCTCCCCAAGAGCAGGGTGACGTTCGGACGGGCGACCGATCCGCTCCTGGGCGAAGGCGTCCAGGTCACCGAATTCACGGGGCAGGTCTCGGGCGTCCGCGGCGAGGTCTACGTCTGGCTGCCCCCGCAGTACGACGAACCCGCCTACCGGAACACGAAGTTCCCGGTCGTCGAACTCCTCCCGGGGTACCCCGGGTCGGCGAAGGCGTGGTTCGCCACGCTCGAGGTGCAGGAGCAGCTGCGGCCGTTGATGGAGAGCGGCGGGATCGCCCCGTTCATCCTCGTCGCCCCGCGCACGACCCTGCTCGGCCGGGTCGACACGGGCTGCGCGAACATCCCGGGCCGGATCAACGCCGACAGCTGGCTGAGCGTCGACGTCCCGAGGATGGTGATGGACAACTTCCGTGCCATGCAACGTTCGGAGGGCTGGGCCGTGGCCGGCTACTCGGCGGGCGGGCACTGTGCGGCGAAGCTCGCCGTCGCCCATCCCGACCGCTACCGCGCCGGGGTGAGCCTGTCCGGCTACAACGACCCCGCAGCCGAGAAGGCCTCGCTCGCGGGCCGGGACGGGGAACTGCGCCGCGCCAACGACCCGCTCGCCATCCTGCGGTCCGCGGCGACGCCGCCGCGCACCGCCCTTTTCGTCTCCGGCGCACGCGGCGACGGCTTCGAGTCGGGCCTCGCACTGCGTTCCGCCGCCCTGCACCCGACGACGGTCGAGGTGGTCGAGATCGGCGGCGCGCACGACACGGGTGAGTGGCGGCGGCAGGTCCCCGACGTCTTCTTCTGGCTGACCCGCCAGGTCGGCTACGAGCGAGGAACGACGCCGTCGGCGGCCGGCCGCCGACGGCCGGTCGACGGCCGGCAGGGATCGGGCGGGGCGGGCCCCTTGCCATGAGCCCGCCGGGCGCCTCCCGTCCGGACGCAGGGCGAGACCCGCCCGGCACCCCATGGGGCACCACGATCAGGAGATCCGCGTCGCTCCCGCATAGGGCATCTGGTCGATGGGCGCGATCCGTACCGGCGCTCCCGGACGAGGGGCGTGGATCATCCGGCCCCCACCGATGTAGAGCCCCACGTGCGAGATGCCGGAGTAGAAGAACACCAGGTCCCCCGGCGCGAGCCGGGATCTCGGCACCCGCTGCCCCGCGTCGATCTGGGTGTACGTGGTGCGCGGCAGCGCGACCCCGGCGGAGCGCCAGGCGGCCTGGGTCAGCCCCGAGCAGTCGAAGGCGGACGGTCCCGTCGCGCCCCAGACGTAGGGCTTGCCGAGCGCCCCGTAGGCGTAGGCGACGGCCTGTGCGGCACGGGGGTTGGGGGCGGCGACAGCGGGTCCGGTGCGGACCGTGCCGCGGTCCGCACGGCCCGCGGCGGTGCCGTCCCGGCCGGCGTGGGCGGCGCGCTGCTCGGCGGTGAGCCGCGCCAGCAGGGCCTCGGCCGCGGCCAGCTTCTTCCGCACCACCGCGCGGTGGTGGGCCACGCGTGCCCGCTGCTCCTCGAGCTCGGCCAGCCGCTCACCGGCCTCGGCGCGCACCTGCTCGAGCTCCCTCGTCTGCCGTTGCAACGCCGCGAGGGCCGCGGCCTGGCGGTCACCGACCCGCTCGGTCAGCTCGGCACCCGCGAGGTACCGCGCCGGGTCGGAGTCGAGGACGAGCCGCAGGGCGGGATCGAGGCCGCCCGCCCGGTACTGCGCCGTCGCGAAGGAACCCAGCGCGTCGCGGGAGGCGTTCAGGCGCTCCATGCGTCGGGCGGCCTCGTCGCGGAGCTCCCCGGCCTCCCTCCGCGCCGTATCGGCCTTCTCCTTCGCCCCGTTGTACTTCTCGGTCTCGGCCTCCGCCTCCTGGTACAGCCGGTCGGCCGCGGCCCGGACCTCCTCCGCAGTGGGCACCGGCTCGGCGTGCGCGGCGCCCTCGAAGGCGGTGGCGGTGGCCGCACCGGCGAGCGCGAGAGTGGCGGAGAGGCGTGCGGCGGTGCCGGAATGCGTGCGCTGCCTGGGCTTGCGGTGCGCTGCCACGAGGGCCCGTCCTTCCGTAGGGGCCCGCCGTCACGGGGACCGGCGGCGGACCGCACAGGGGGAGCGGCCCGCCACCGGCTCTTCCGGCGGGGGCGGCCGGCGGCCGCCCGGGTACGGACGGTGGTGGAGCCGGCCACCTGGGTGAGGACGCTAGAGCTCTCGGTCACCACGAAGTGGCGCCATGAACGGAATTGGCATGAGAAGGACCGCCCGGGTTCGCTTTGGGACCGCCCGGCTAGGCTCCGGTGCCATGGACGTACTCATCAATGTCTTCGTCGCCCTTCACATCATCGGTATCGCGGCGCTGCTCGGCGGTTTCCTCACCCAGATGAAGGCGATGGGGGCGGGGGCGGCGCACTTCACTCCGGGGATGCTGCACGGCGCGCTGACCATGCTGGTGACGGGCGTGGCACTGGTGGGACTGAACCAGGCGGACGACCAGCCCGTGAACAACCTCAAGATCGGCATCAAGCTCGCCGTGCTCGTGGTGATCCTGGCGCTCGTCTACGTCAAGCGGGACGAGGAGACCGTGGACAAGGGGGTGTTCGGGGCGGTCGGGGGCCTGACCCTGGCGAACGTCTTCATCGCGACCCTGTGGACCTGAGCGGGCCCGGAGCCCTGCACGGCTCGCGCCGCGAACCCCCTCTTCCGAAGGGCGCCGCGGCGCGAGTGAGCGAGTGCGTGACTCCGCGACCCGGGGGTCGGCGGTCGCGGGTCTCCGGCCCACGTGAACGCTACGCGGGCCGGATGCTGCCGTGGATCGGCATGTAGTAGATCGACTCCTCGCGGACGTTCGCGCCCGGCTTGGGGGCGTGGATCATCTTTCCGTCGCCGATGTAGACACCGACGTGGCTGATGTCGTCGTAGAAGAAGACCAGGTCACCCGGGAGCAGATCGGCCGTCGCCACGCTCTGTCCGGCCTTCACCTGGTCCCAGGTGGTCCGGGGCAGGTCGACGCCCGCCGCGCGCCAGGCGGCCTGGGTGAGCCCGGAGCAGTCGTACGAGCTCGGGCCGGTCGCGCCCCAGACGTACGGCTTGCCGATTTGGGCGCGTGCGAAGGACAGCACCTTCTCGGCCTTGGCCGCGTACGTGCCGCCGGTCGTTCCGGAGGCCGTCCCCGTGGCCGAGCCGGTGTCCGTGCCGGTGCCGGTCTGTTCCCGCTCCTGCCGCTCACGCTCCCGGAGCTGCCGCTCGGCCTCGGCTTCCGCCTCGGCCCTCGCCTCGGCCTTCCGGCGGGCCTCCTCCTCCTTCTTGCGCTCGAGCTCGGCGAGCCGCGCCCGTTCCTCGGCGGTCAGCCGCGACAGCAGTTCCCGCGCCTCGGCGAGCTTCCTCTGGACGGCCTGCTTCCTGGCACGCAGCGACTCCTGCGAGTCCGTGAGCGTCTCCAGGCTCCTGGTGGCCTGCGCGCGCTGCTTCGCGGCCTCGGCCCGGTGGGTCTCGTAGTCGGCGATGGCGCCGCGCTGCTGTTCGGTCAGCCGGTCCATCAGTTGTGTCTGGTCGGCGTAGGACTGCGGGTTGTCGGCGAAGAGCAGTGCGGCGGTCGGGGTGACGGCGCCGGTGCGGTACTGGGCGGCCGCGTAACTGCCGAGGGCGCGCCGGGACTCGTTGAGCGCCTCCGTGCGCTCGGCGGCCTCGTCGAGCGCACGGTCCACCTTGCGGCGCTGCTGCTCGGCGGACTCCTTCGCCTTGTTGTACTCCTGGGTCGACGAACCCGCCTGGCGGTAGAGGTCGTCCACCTTCTTCTGGACTTCCTCGATGCTGGGCTTCGGGTCGGCTGTCGCATTCTGGGCCGAGAGGAGCGAGACCCCCGCTATGGCGGCCGTCGTGATCCCGACGGCAGGTGTGTTCGTACGTGTGCGGCTGCGCGGCTTGCGGTGCGACGCCAAGGCCGGCATCTCCTTCCGTGGAACGCCTACCGGGTTAGCTGTCGGGTTCGGACGGAACGGAAGGTTTGCCCTACGGGCCAGATGAAACCAGGCCCGATTCACCCCAGTTGTGCTTTTTGAGTGGGTCCCCGGTTCCGAACTCCTCGGTGAGGGGCACGGATTCGGCGCGGCTGCCCGGCCGACGTGGTTCGTCGAAGGGGGTACGGGCCGCCTGGGCGAGCACGCTAGCCAAAGTGTGGCGCTGCTGTGAAGGAGAGTGGTCGATATGCCCGATACATTTTCGTGACCTTGGCGCTGTGTGTCCATGTCATGACTGGAGGTGTCCGATCGTGATTCCCGCGAAGGCGGCGGCGGGCTGTCGGTGGGGCCGCCTAGACTCGGAGAGCGATGAGCAGCCTCTTTGACGACAGTTTCCTGGCGGACCTCCAGCGCACCCCGGCCCCGGAGGACCCCCCGCCACCGGAGGACGACGAGCACCCGCCCGCGGACGAGGTCCCGCACGACCTCTTCGAGGGCAGGTTCGACGTGCCTCCGTCCGGGGACGCCCACTACCGCAACGGCGCCCCGCGCCCCGTCATCGACCCGGCGGCCCTGCTCGACGGGCTGAACGAGCAGCAGCGCGCCGCCGTCGTCCACACGGGGTCGCCGCTGCTCATCGTCGCCGGCGCCGGCTCCGGCAAGACCCGGGTGCTGACCCACCGGATCGCCCATCTGCTGGCGACCCGTGACGTCCACCCCGGCCAGATACTGGCCATCACCTTCACCAACAAGGCCGCGGGGGAGATGAAGGAGCGCGTCGAGCAGCTCGTCGGCCCGCGCGCCGGAGCCATGTGGGTCTCCACCTTCCACAGCGCTTGCGTCCGCATACTGCGCCGGGAGAGCAAGAGGCTCGGCTTCACGTCGTCCTTCTCGATCTACGACGCCGCCGACTCCAAGCGGCTGATGGCACTGGTCTGCCGCGATCTGGACCTCGACCCGAAGCGGTACCCGCCGAAGTCGTTCAGCGCCAAGATCTCGAACCTGAAGAACGAGCTGATCGACGAGGAGACCTACGCCGACCGGGCAGGTGGGGGTACCACCCAGGCCGACGGCTCCGGGGGAGGTTTCGAGAAGACACTGGCCGAGGCGTACCGGATGTACCAGGCCCGCCTGCGCGAGGCCAACGCGCTGGACTTCGACGACATCATCATGACCACGGTCCATCTGCTCCAGGCGTTCCCGGACGTCGCCGAGCACTACCGGCGCCGGTTCCGTCATGTCCTGGTCGACGAGTACCAGGACACCAACCACGCCCAGTACACGCTCGTGCGCGAGCTGGTCGGCACGGGCTACGACGACCTCGGCCCCGCCGAGCTGTGCGTGGTGGGCGACGCCGACCAGTCGATCTACGCGTTCCGCGGCGCCACGATCCGCAACATCCTCCAGTTCGAGGAGGACTACCCGGACGCGACCACGATCCTGCTCGAGCAGAACTACCGGTCGTCCCAGACGATCCTCTCCGCGGCCAACGCCGTGATCGAGCGCAACGAGAGCCGCCGTCCCAAGAACCTGTGGACGAACGCGGGCGCCGGAGCGCAGATCACCGGCTACGTCGCGGACACCGAGCACGACGAGGCCCAGTTCGTCGCCGACGAGATCGACCGGCTGACGGACGCGGGCGAGGCCAGGGCCGGCGACGTGGCGGTCTTCTACCGGACCAACGCCCAGTCCCGTGTCTTCGAGGAGATCTTCATCCGCGTCGGCCTGCCGTACAAGGTCGTCGGCGGTGTGCGCTTCTACGAGCGCAAGGAGGTCCGGGACGTCCTGGCGTATCTCCGGGTCCTCGCCAACCCCGAGGACAATGTGCCGCTGCGGCGGATCCTGAACGTCCCGAAGCGAGGCATCGGCGAGCGCGCCGAGGCGATGGTCGACGCGCTCGCCCTGCGGGAGAGGATCACGTTCCCGCAGGCGCTGCGCCGCGTCGACGAGGCGTACGGCATGGCCGCCCGCTCAGCCAACGCCGTGAAGCGCTTCAACACGCTCATGGAGGAGCTGCGCACGATCGTCGACTCGGGTGCCGGCCCCGCGGTCGTGCTGGAGGCCGTGCTGGAGCGGACCGGCTATCTCGCCGAGCTGCAGGCGTCCACCGATCCCCAGGACGAGACCCGTATCGAGAACCTCCAGGAACTCGCGGCGGTGGCCCTGGAGTTCGAGCAGGAGCGCGGCGCCGAGGAGGGAACGGGCACGCTCGCCGAGTTCCTGGAGCAGGTCGCGCTCGTCGCCGACTCCGACCAGATCCCCGACGAGGACGAGGAGGGCAGCGGCGTCATCACGCTGATGACCCTGCACACGGCGAAGGGCCTGGAGTTTCCCGTCGTGTTCCTCACCGGCATGGAGGACGGCGTCTTCCCGCACATGCGGGCGCTCGGCCAGACCAAGGAGCTGGAGGAGGAGCGCCGTCTGGCGTACGTGGGGATCACCCGTGCCCGCGAGCGCCTCTACCTGACGCGTTCCTCGATGCGCAGCGCCTGGGGCCAGCCCGCCTACAACCCGCCCTCGCGCTTCCTCGAGGAGATCCCGGACGCGCACCTGCAGTGGAAGCGGACGGGCCCGATGGCGGCGCCCGCGGGGCCGACGTCCGGCATCGCCTCGGCGCTCTCGTCGTCCCGGTCCCGCTCCGGCCCCTCGGGCTTCGCCACGCGGCGGACGACGGACAAGCCCGTGATCGCCCTGGCAGTCGGGGACCGCGTCACCCACGACCAGTTCGGACTGGGGACGGTGATGGCGGTGACGGGCTCGGGCGCGGACGCCCAGGCGACGATCGACTTCGGCGACGCCAAGCCGAAGCGGCTGCTGCTGCGGTACGCGCCGGTGGAGAAGCTCTGACGGGCTGAGAAACCGTCGGCATCCGGAGAGTGATCCGCAGCGAACACGGGGCTGTCGCAGGGGGTCGCGGGGCTCTGCGGCGGTCGCCCGCGGGTTCCCTGAGCGGGGCCGGTGCGCCGACCCACCGCGGCGTGCGCAGACGCGATGGGCGGCGCCGGCTCGACCCGACGGGTGGCGGCGGCGCCGGGTCGCGGCGTGAACCGGCCGGCTCGACCGGGCCTCGGGGGTACGGCCGTGGGTGACGGCTTCGGGCGGGGCCGGCGGTGTGCCGGTCCGGGCGAAGACTCAGGAGCGGTCGCGGAAGCCGCACGCCCGGCCGGGTGGTCGGGGCCGGGCCGCACACGTACCGGCGGAGCCGGCCGGATCAGGTCGGGCTGAGACCGTGGCTGCGCAGCCACGCCAGCGGGTCGATCGCGGACCCTCCGCCGGGGCGCACCTCGAAGTGCAGATGCGGGCCGGTCGAGTTGCCCGAGTTGCCCGAATAGGCGATGACTTCGCCGGCCTTGACCTTCCCGGAGCGGATCTTGGTGCTGCTGAGATGGCAGTACCAGGTCTCCGTGCCGTCGGCGGCGGTGACGATGGCCATGTTGCCGTACGCGCTGTTCCACTGCGTCCGCACGGTGCCGTCGGTCGCGGCCATCACCGGCGTCCCGTACGAGACGGGGAAGTCGATTCCGGTGTGCATGGACATCCAGTTGACACCGGCCTGGCCGTAGTAGGCGCTGAGGCCGTGCTGGGCGACCGGGAGGGCGAACTTGGGGCGGAGCCGCTCGCGGAGGGCGGCTTCCTCCTCGCGCTTCTTGCGCTCCGCCTCCTGCCGCGCCTTGAGGTCGATGCGTTCCTGGGTCCGGCTGGCGCGGTCGCCGAAGTCCCGGGCGTCGGCGCTGAGTGCGGCGAGCTGGGTGTCGAGCGCGTTGTTCGCGGCGACCGGCTTCACGGACGACGGATCGGCTGCCGTGACCGCGGTGTTGTCGTCCTTCTGCTGCTCGCCGTCGGTGAGTCCGCCGACCGAGGCCGCCGCGACACCGGCGACCCCCATCACACAGGCGGAAGGCACGGCCACGGTGAGGAGCGCGGAGCGCTTGGCGGGAGTGCGGCGGCGACCGCGGGCGCCGCCGGCCCTGCGCACGGGACGGGCCGAGGCGGCGGAGGAGAGGGGGACCGCGGGTGCCGCGACGGTGGCGGCGCCGGCGATCATCTCGGCTTCGTGGTCGTGGTCGTGGCCGGAATCCGGTCCTCCGTCGTACGCGTCCGCTGCCGCCGGTCGCTCCGGCTCGTACTCGGTGTGCTCCGAGCGATCGGAGTGCTCCGTTGCGGAGTCGAACGCGGCCTCGCCGCCGAAGCCGGGCTCGCTGTCGTGCGCGGCTTCGGTCTCGTAGCCGGACGCCGTGCCGGGCCGTGTCTCGTGTGAGGTGCCGAACTCGGCCGTGGCGGGGAACTGTTCGGGGACGAAGGCTTCCGCGGGATCGTGCTGCTCCCCGTACGCCGGGTACTCGGAGTGTCCGGATCCGGACGGCTGTCCGATGTGGTCGCCGTACTGCGGGTGGACGGGGGTGGCCTCGGCTCCGGCCGAGTTCCACGCGGTGGCGTCGTAGGCGCCGGTCTCGTACGTCGACGCGCCGTAGCCGGCCGTGGGCCACTGGCCGCTCGTGTCGTAGGGCTGCGCCGCGTTCTCGAACCGTGCCGCCGTGAACTGCCCCGCCTCGTTCCAGGCGTTGGCGTCCCACTGGCCGGTGGTGTCGTACTGCGCGCCCCCGTCGTACTGCGCGCCCCCGTCGTACTGCGCGCCCCCGTCGTACTGTGCGGCGTCGAAATGCGTTGCGTCGTACTGCTGCCCGTACGCATGCTGGGGGTTGCCGTAGGCCTCGTGGCCCGTGGGGGAAGTGGAGGACCACTGCGTCGCGTCGTACTGGCCGCTGTCGTACTGGCCGCTGTGGGCGAGGTGACCGTCCTCGTAGCTGCCCGGCATGGCGCCGAAGAGCGGGTCGGTGTCGAAGCTGCCGGTGGCGTACGCGTCGTACCCGGCGTGGGGGTGCTGGTCGTTCACCAACTTCTCTCTCGCCTCGGCAGCAGGACCAAGTTCTGGGGGCCGCCCCGCAGGGGGTCCCAGAGGCAACGCAGTGGCGCGACTGTACCCGGCGGTATGCGACGCCGACAATCTTCGGCAGGTTTTGGGGAAGCGGGAAACGGGCATTCGGCCGTGTTTCGGCGGACTGCGGGCAGAGCTTTGGCCTTACGTTCGATCCTTGTTCGACTTCAGGCCACGGAAACGGCGCCGGGCGACTCGGCTTCCGCACCGGGCGCCTCGAGCGCCTCGCGGATGCCCGCCGCGACAGCCGGATGCACCGGGAGTGCGAGATGGCCGATGCCGCTCACGCGGACGTTCCGCACGATCAGATCCGGATGCTCCAGTCGTGCGGTCTCCAGCGGCACCATGATCTGGTCCAGATCGCTCCAGAAGCTGACGAACCTGGTCCGGCAGCCCGGAGCGGGCAGCCGCAGTTCCTCGATCACGGCGGAGTCCGGGCGCATCTGGCGCACGATGGGGTGCGCGCTGGCGAGCGGGGCGACACGCGTGCCCGCATGGGGCGTGCCCAGTGTGACGAGGGTGCGGACCCGGCGGTCGCCGCCGAGTCGCTGGACGTAGTACCGCGCGATGAGACCGCCGAGGCTGTGGCCGACGATGTCGACCCGCTGCCGGCCGGTGCGTGCGCAGATCTCCTCGACATGGCGGCC
The DNA here is from genome assembly GCF_027460265.1 of Streptomyces sp. WMMC940. Taxonomy (NCBI): domain Bacteria; kingdom Bacillati; phylum Actinomycetota; class Actinomycetes; order Kitasatosporales; family Streptomycetaceae; genus Streptomyces; species Streptomyces sp. WMMC940. The sequence continues at coordinate 2,910,691 of NZ_JAPZBC010000001.1, read as the reverse complement.
CAGCAGCTCGGCGGCGGTCCGGATGTCGCACGTCAGCGGTGAGTAGTTGAGCGACTCCACGTGGCGCCCGCCCTGGCGTACCAGGGCCCGCCGCAGCAGGACGAAAACGGACCGGTTGTCCACGAAGCCGTGGAGCAGCACGGCCGGCGGATACGGGGCTGACTGCGCCGGGAACGGGAGCGCGGGGGAGTCCGGGGAGTCCGGACGGCCGTCGGGTGTCCCCGTGCCCGGGGAGTCCGTGTCCGGGGAGTCCGGGAGCGGGGTTGTGCCGAGGTGCGGGGTCGTGTCGAGATGCGGTGGCCCGCCGAGGTGCGGTGATCCCGTAGCCGGTGCGGGGGAGCGGCGTTCCGGGAACAGGCCGGAGGGATAAACGATCATGTGCGCGGTGAGGATGGCCAGCTCCAGGGCCGTGGCACGCAGCAGGGCGACCGACATCCTCATCCGCAAGAGCGGCAGGAACCCCATGGCCCGACCTCCAGACTGGCGCACGGGGTCGCGGCTCCGTCCCCCGTGTGCCCTCATGGGGCTGCCCACGGCGCCTACCGCCGCGCCGCGCGGTTGGCGACACGGTGGTCACGGCGACCGAACAGCGGCTCCCTCGCGGCGTCCCGGCCGGGGCCCGAGGCCCTCCGGCGGGTACGGCGCGTAGCGAATATGTCCCATGTGTGATTTCCCCCTCGCCGTCCACCGCGAAACGGCGGCTTGCGGGATGCTGTAGATCTGTGGATAACGTTCGTTCACCTCCCGGGCCCGCTGGCACGGGGCGCGGCACGGGATCCGTGCCACGACGGCACACAGCGCGTCGATCGGCGCGGCTGGGTGCCAATGAGGGCACAGTGCCCATGGCGGCACAGTCGGTATGTGGAGGCAGTGATGGGTGTGACCGGTCCGATCCGCGTGGTGGTGGCCAAGCCGGGTCTCGACGGCCACGATCGCGGCGCGAAGGTGATCGCACGAGCCCTGCGGGACGCCGGTATGGAGGTCATCTACACCGGGCTGCACCAGACCCCCGAGCAGATCGTCGACACCGCGATCCAGGAGGACGCCGACGCGATCGGCCTCTCCATCCTCTCCGGCGCGCACAACACGCTCTTCGTGAAGGTGCTCGAACTGCTCAAGGAGCGGGACGCGGAGGACATCAAGGTCTTCGGCGGCGGGATCATTCCCGAGGCGGACATCCCTCCGCTGAAGGAGAAGGGCGTCGCGGAGATCTTCACCCCGGGAGCGACGACGGCGTCGATCGTCGACTGGGTCAACGCGAACGTCCGCCAGGCGGCGTAGGCGCGCACGGCGGGACTGCGGCACCGCGGGGGCGGCCCTTCCCCGCGCTTCGGCGGCGGCCGTTGCGTCGCGCCTGGGGCGGCGACGGGCCGTGCCCTTGTCCTTCGGTGCCGACGGCCGCGCCGGAGCGCTTCGGCGCGGGGCCGGGTTTCTCGACCGGTACGGAGGCGTCCCCCGAACGGAAGCGCGGCGTGCGGCCGCCGCGCGTGGAACGAAGCGCCCCGGAACCGCCCGTGGGACGCGGCACTCGAGGCGCAGGCCGGGGGTCCGGCAGGAGCGGCGGGACCGGCGGAGCCGCAGACCGGCAACGAGGCGGCACGGGCGGATCCGCCGGGCCTGGCCGCGGAGGGGCGCGTGGCGCCGACCCCGGCAGTACGACGCCCGGTCGCCGTGCGCGGAGCGCCCCCGCGCCCCCCGCGATCCGCGCGGCTACGCCGAGAGCTCGGTGTGCATCTGCGCGCGGAGCCTGAGCGTCGAGACCAGTCGCCGGAAGGCTTCGGACCAGTAGCTGCCCGCCCCCGGTGACGCCCCTTCGGGCTCGTCCGGGACGGCCGTGAGGAGTTCCAGCCGGCCCGCCTCGACGGGATCGAGGCAGCGCTCGGCGAGACCCATGACACCGCTGAAGCTCCACGGGTAGCTCCCCGCGTCCCGTGCGATGTCGAGCGCGTCGACGACGGCGCGGCCGAGCGGCTCCGCCCACGGCACCGCGCAGACGCCGAGCAGCTGGAACGCCTCGGGCAGTCCGTGCGCGGAGATGAACCCGGCGACCCACCCGGCTCGTTCCTCCGGCCGGAGCGTTGCGAGGAGCTTGGCCCGCTCCCCGAGCGAGGACGTCCCGGGGCCGGTCGCGGGCGGCTGGGAGGGCGCCCCCAGCAGTGCCCGGGCCCACGGCGCGTCGTGCTGCCGCACAGCTGCCCGGCACCAGGCGGCGTGCAGTTCGTCGCCCCAGCCGTCGGCTACCGGCAGTGCGACGATCTCCTCCGGCGTTCGCCCGCCGAGCCGCGCCGGCCAGGTGGCGAGCGGGGTGGCCTCCACGAGTTGACCGAGCCACCAGGACCGTTCGCCGCGTCCGGAGGGGGCGGTCGGGACGACTCCGTCGTGCTCCATCCCGGCGTCGCACTCGTGTGGGGCCTCGACGGCGATCGTCGCGACGGCCGCCGTGCGGTCCAGACCGACGCAGCACGCCGCGCGCGCCGCCATCCGCCCGGCGAGCGCGGAACCCGGCAGTGCCGACAGCAGCTCGGCCGCCGTCGCCCGGACGTTGCGGCTGCGGTCGGACAGGGCCTGGTCCAGGAAGGGCTCGTCCGCGTGGGACAGTTCGGTGCGCAGCGAATCCAGGAACAGCAGCCGGTCCTCGGCGCGCTCGGTCGCCCAGGTCTCCGCCAGCAGTGCCACCGCGGCCGCCGGGTCGTGGGCGCGCAGCGACCCGAGCAGCGAGACCCGTTCCGCGAACAGGCCCTCCTCCCACAGTCGGCGGACGGCCCGGCCGTCCCCGGGCGCCGGCAGGGCCGTGCCGGCCGCCGTGCCACGGAGGGCGAACCTCCACTCGGGGTTGAGGCGGGCGAGCCAGATCCCGCGCGGCCCGGCGAAGCGCAGCGCCAGGGTCCGCAGATCGGTGCGGGCGCGGGCGGCGTCCAGCAGCGCGGGCAGCGCGGACGCCGGGGCGCGGTAGCCGCGCTCGTTGGCGGCGGCGAGCCACTGCGGCAGGAGCTCCGTCAGATCCGGCGAGGCTCCCCGCCGCCCTCCGGAGCCCGCGGGCGCGACTCGGTCCGCGAGCAGTGCGGCCAGCCGCCGGTGGGCCGGCTCGGGCAGCTCCCGCCGGTCGTCCGGCGGCGCGGGCTCCGGCCGGGGCCGGGCTGTCGCGGGCCGCAGCCCGGCCCGCCGTCGCACCGTGTGCAGTGCGGCGGCGTCGAGCAGTGCGACGGGCGCCGCGCGGCCGGGCGCCAGGACGTCGGCCGGCGGGGTGCGCCGGTCGGTGCCGAGCAGCGCGGAGGTGACGAGCTCGTCCCAGGCGCTCGTGAGGATGCTGGACATCGGGGCCTCCGGGGGGCGTTCAGGTGAGCGTGACCGTCTCGGGGCTGTCGCCGGACCAGGCGGCCAGCGGTGTGAAGCCGTGGTGGCCGCACTCGCCGAATACCGTGACCGGGCCGCCGCCGGAGAGCGCGACGAGCCGCCACAGCCCGGGCCGGGACCGTGCTGCCGGTGTGACCGGCAGGGCCTGCCGCCCTCCGGCGTCGGCCAGTTGCCAGCCGTCGTCCGAGGGCACGGGTACGACGCCCTGCAGAGTGACCGGCCACGAATCAAGCCAGGGGTCGTCGCGCAGCGCCTGTCCGTACGCGGCGAGCGCGTCCGCCGCGGAGCCGCCCGGTGGCGGTGCCTTGATGGGCACCGGGGTACCGAACCGCTCGCGCAGTTCGGCCCGCAGCTGTCCCGCGCCTCCGTGCGGCACGATCTCGGCGTCGATCACGAACCCCGGGGGCAGGGCGAGCTGCGGTGCCCGTCCGGCCGCACCGAAGGAGAGGAGCAGGGCCGTGCGGCCCGTCTCCCGTCCGTGCAGCCAGACCCGGCGGGTGGTCAGTCTGGCGTCCGCGGAGTCGTACTGAGCGAGGACCAGCCAGTCGTCCCGGACCGCCGGGCCCTCGGCGGGGGCGGTCAGGCCGATCCGGGCGCGCACGGTGGCGGCGAGTGGTTCCGGGAGCCGGTCGATCCCGAGCCACGCGCGGTCGAGGAGGTGCACCAGCGCGGCCTCCTCCAGCAACCGCACCGGCCACCCCTGACCGGAACCGGGTATGGCACCCAACTCCCTCACCCGCGCCGCCAGTCCGGGGGCCTGGGCGTCGACCATGCGTGCGGCGGTCTCCTCCCACAGTCCGTACCCGGGCCGCTCCACGGAGGCCAGCCCGCCGCGCAGCAGGTCCGCGAGCCGCTGCTCCAGCTCCGTCGCGCCGGCGGTGATCCGGGCGGCCCGGCGCTCCGCCCTGCGTCTGGCGGCCTCCGGGTCGGCTGCCCTCGCGGGTCGGTCCTCCGCGGCTCCGCGTCCCTCCTGCCCCGCCGCCCCCCTGCGGCGGTCCGCGAGCCACTCACCTGCCCAGCGGGGCACTTCGACCTCCCTGACGGCTTCCGGGCCGCCGGCCCAGAGCAGCAGCAGCCCCAGCGCGTGCTTGCACGGGAACCTCCGGCTCGGGCAGCTGCACTCGTACGCCGGGCCGGTCGTGTCCACGACCGTCCGGTACGGCTTGCCGCCGCTGCCCTCGCACAGACCCCAGACGGCACCGGTGCCGCTGCTGCCCGTGCCGGACCACGGCGCGGCCGCGCCGAGTTCGCCGCCCGCCTTGCGTGACGTGGCGTCAGGAGCCAGGGCCAGCACCTGTTCCGCCGTCCAGCGCACCCCCTGCTGATTCATGGGGACGACGCTAGGGGACGGCACTGACAAATAGGCCTGACCTGGTGGTTCACCGTGCCGGCGACGACTTGACCTTGCCTGCTCTTTGCGATTCGCTTCGGGTCGCCAACCGACGATCCAGGGGGATCCGCATGAACAGAAGCGTCCGTACAGCCGTGTGCGCACTCGCCGCAGCCGGCCTCGCCGTCGGCCTCACCGCCTGCTCCGAGGCCGCGGACCGGGCCGTCGACCAGGTCGACAAGGCGGTGAGCGAGACGTACCAGGTCACGTACGAGGTCACGGGTGAGGGCGTCGACTCGATCGACTACCACGCCGACGGCGGCACGGCGATGGATCCCAAGATCGAGACCGTGCAGAAGCCCGAGCTCCCGTGGAAGAAGACCGTGACGCTGAAGGGCATCGTGCCGCCCGCCGTCATGCCGGTCGCGGTGGACGCCGCGGGCGCGGAAGTCACCTGCTCCATCACGTACAAGGGCGAGGTCATCAAGGAGTCGAAGGGCGAGGGGATCGCGACCGCCGGCGGCTGTGTCGCGGTCTCGCCGATCGCCCGGTGACCCCGCCCGCAGGCGGCTGACTTCGGCCTCGCCCGCGGAAGCGGGCCGTTGTCAGTGGCATGGTGCACGGTGGGTCCCACACCCGGTCGAACGATCTGGAGGGGGACCCATGACCGTGCCCGAAACCACCGCGGAGTCCGGTGTCTCGGCCCTGCGCCCGCACGCCGAGGCCGCGTTCGCCGGCGAGCTCGCGGCACTGGCCGCGGCGGACGACCGGCCGCGTCCGCCCCGCTGGCGGCTCTCGCCGTGGGCCGTGGCCACCTATCTGCTCGGCGGCACGCTGTCCGACGGCACGGTGATCACGCCGAAGTACGTGGGTCCCCGCCGGATCGTCGAGGTCGCCGTCACGACGCTCGCCACCGACCGGGCGCTGCTCCTCCTCGGTGTGCCCGGCACGGCCAAGACCTGGGTGTCCGAGCACCTGGCCGCGGCGGTCAGCGGGGACTCCACGCTGCTGGTGCAGGGCACGGCCGGCACCCCGGAGGAGGCGGTCCGGTACGGGTGGAACTACGCCCGGCTGCTCGCCCACGGCCCGAGCCGCGACGCCCTCGTGCCCAGCCCGGTGATGCGGGCGATGGCCGACGGCATGACCGCGCGGGTCGAGGAGCTCACCCGCATCCCGGCGGACGTGCAGGACACGCTCATCACGATCCTGTCGGAGAAGACCCTCCCGATCCCGGAGCTGGGGGAGGAGGTGCAGGCGGTCCGCGGGTTCAACCTCGTCGCCACCGCCAACGACCGCGACCGCGGCGTCAACGACCTGTCGAGCGCGCTGCGCCGCCGGTTCAACACCGTGGTCCTGCCGCTGCCCGCGACCGCCGAGGCGGAGGTCGACATCGTGTCCCGGCGGGTGGACCAGATGGGACGTTCGCTGGATCTGCCGGCGGTGCCCGAGGGCATCGACGAGATCCGCCGGGTCGTCACGGTCTTCCGCGAACTGCGGGACGGCGTCACCTCGGACGGGCGCACCAAGCTCAAGTCCCCCTCGGGGACGCTCTCCACCGCGGAGGCGATCTCCGTCGTCACCAACGGGCTGGCGCTCGCGGCACACTTCGGCGACGGCGTGCTGCGGCCCGGCGACGTGGCAGCCGGGATCCTCGGTGCCGTCGTCCGGGACCCGGCCGCGGACCGGACGGTCTGGCAGGAGTACCTGGAGACGGTCGTCCGCGAGCGGGACGGCTGGAAGGACTTCTACCGCGCCTGCCGCGAGGTGAGCGCATGACGGCGCCGACGGCGCACCCGCCCCGGGCGGCCGCGGACTCCCGTCACCCGGACCGGGTGTGGCCCTGCGCGGGGCCGATGGTTCTCGGCGTGCGGCACCACGGCCCGGGGTCCGCCAGGGCGGTGCTGGCCGCGCTGGACGCGGCGGAGCCGCGAGCCGTGCTGATCGAAGGACCTCCGGAGGGAGACGCGTTGCTGCCGCTCGCGGCCGACGAGGCCATGGTGCCGCCCGTGGCCCTTCTCGCCCACGCCGTGGACGACCCGGGACGCGCCGCGTTCTGGCCGTTCGCCGAATTCTCCCCGGAGTGGGTGGCGATCCGCTGGGCACTGGCCCACGACGTGACCGTGCGGTTCGTCGACCTGCCCGCCGCTCACTCCCTCGCGGCGGCCGCCGACCCCTCGTGGGGCGACGAGGAGGACGTCGTGTCCGGGGAGGAGCCCACGCTCCGCGTCGACCCGATCGGCGCGCTCGCCGAAGCCGCCGGGTACGACGACCCGGAGCGCTGGTGGGAGGACGTCGTCGAGCACCGTGGTGGGCCGGAACCCAAGGGGCGCGCGGGTCCGGGGGAGGGCGTTCTCGCGCCGTTCGCCGCCATCGGCGAGGCCATGGCCGCCCTCCGTGAGCGGTACGGACACGGGGGCCACCCCCGCGACCTCGTCCGCGAGGCCCATATGCGGATCCGGTTGCGGGCGGCGCGCAAGGAGTTCGGGGACGAGGTGGCCGTCGTCTGTGGTGCCTGGCACGTGCCCGCGCTGACGGCCCGGTCCACCGCCACCGCGGACCGCGCCCTCCTGAAGGGCCTGCCGAAGGTCAGGACCGAGACGACCTGGGTGCCCTGGACCCACCGCAGGCTCGCCCGACTGGACGGACCCCCGGGGCGGGGCTCCGGCGGAGGATACGGCGCGGGCGTCGAATCGCCCGGCTGGTACGCCCATCTCTTCGGCGTTCCGGACCGGCCCGTCGAGCGCTGGATGACCAAGGTGGCCGGTCTGCTCAGGGAAGAGGGCCGGATGGTGTCCTCCGCCCATGTCATCGAGGCGGTCCGGCTCGCCGGGACGCTCGCGGCCGTGCGCGACCGTCCGCTGGCGGGACTGGGGGAGACGATCGACGCCGTCCGGGCCGTGATGTGCGACGGCTCGGACGTGCCCCTCGCGCTGGTCCGGGACAGGGTGGTCGTCGGGGACGTCCTCGGCGAGGTCCCGGACACCGCGCCCGTGGTGCCTCTGCAGCGCGACCTGGCCCGCCTCCAGCGCGGTCTGCGGCTCAGACCCGAACCGGCCGAGCGGGAGCTGGAGCTCGATCTCCGCAAGGACAACGACGCGGCGCGCAGCCGGCTGCTGCACCGGCTGCGGCTCCTCGGCGTGGGCTGGGGCCGCCCGGAGGCGGGGCGCGGTTCGACCGGTACCTTCCGCGAGACCTGGCGGCTGCGCTGGGAGCCCGAGCTGTACGTCAGGGTCGCGGAGGCGGGCGTCTGGGGCACCACGGTGCTCTCCGCGGCCACCGCCAGGGCCGAGTCGGAGGCCGTCTCGGTGACGGCACTGGCCGAGGTCACGTCCCTCGCCGAGCGCTGTCTGCTCGCCGAACTCCCCGACGCGCTGCCGGTGGTGATGAGGGCGCTCGCGGACCGGGCCGCGCTCGACGCGGACGTGGGCCATCTCGCGGACGCCCTGCCGGCGCTCGCCCGCTCGCTGCGGTACGGGGACGTCCGCGCGACGGACACCGCCGCGCTCGCCGAGGTGGCAGCCGGAATCGCCGAGCGCATCTGCGTCGTGCTGCCGCCCGCGTGCACCGGACTCGACGCCGACGCCGCGGCCGGGATGCGCGGCCGCCTCGACGGAGTGCACTCCGCGATCGGACTGCTTCCGCAGTCCGGGGAGCTCGGCGGCCGGTGGGCGGATGCGCTGCGCAGGCTCGTCCTGCGGGACACGGTGCCCGGGTTGATACGGGGGCGTGCGGCCCGGCTGCTGCTGGACGACGGCCGTCTCGCCGAAGGGGAGGCGGCACGGCTGATGGGTCGCGCCCTGTCGCGCGGTACCGCGTCCGCCGAGGCGGCCGCCTGGATCGAGGGCTTCGTCGGCGGTGCGTCGGGGGGCGGGATGCTCCTCGTCCACGACGAGCGTCTCCTCGGCCTCGTCGACGCCTGGCTGACGTCGGTCCCGGCCGACGCCTTCACGGACGTTCTCCCGCTGCTGCGCCGCACGTTCTCGGCGTACGAGCCGGGTGTGCGCCGCACCCTCGGCGAGTTGGCGCGGCGGGGGCGGACCGCCGGCGGGCCGGTGCGCGCGGAGACCGGGGTGCCGGGCTTCGGGGCCGGGGCCGACGAGCGGCGCGCCGATGCCGTGCTGCCCGTACTGCGGCTGATTCTGGAGGGGGAGAGGGTATGAGCGCGACGGCGGACTCCGCGGGGGCGGGGAGGGCGTCCGACGAGAGGCTACGCCGCTGGCGGCTGGTGCTCGGCGGGGGACCGGCGGACGGCACCGGCCGCGCCCTGACTGGCACGGACGCGGCCGTGGACGGCGCGCTGTCCTCGCTCTACGGAGCCGGTGACGGCAAGGAGAGGCGCGCCGGCAGGCGTTCGGCCGGACTGGAGGCCTCCGCGCCCTCCGTCGCCCGCTGGCTCGGAGACATCCGTACGTACTTCCCGAACTCCGTGGTCCAGGTCATGCAGCGGGACGCCGTCGACCGGCTCGGACTGTCCACGCTGCTGCTGGAGCCGGAGATGCTGGAGGCCGTCGAAGCGGACGTCCATCTCGTCGGCACGCTGCTCTCGCTCGACAAGGCGATGCCGGAGAAGACGAAGGAAACCGCCCGCGGGGTCGTCCGGAAGGTCGTCCAGGACTTGGAGAGCCGGCTGGCGACGCGCACCCGCGCGACCCTCACGGGCGCGCTCGACCGCAGTGCGCGCATCAGCCGGCCGCGGCACCGGGACATCGACTGGGACCGCACGATCCGGGCGAACCTCGCCAACTACCTTCCCGAGCACGGCACGGTGGTGCCCGAGCGCCTCATCGGCCACGGCCGTGCCTCGAGGTCGGTGAAGAAGGACGTCGTCCTGTGCATCGACCAGTCCGGGTCGATGGCGGCGTCCGTCGTCCACGCCGCGGTGTTCGGCGCGGTGCTGGCCTCTGTGCGGTCGATCGCGACCCGGCTCGTCGTCTTCGACACCTCGGTCGTCGACCTGACGGACCAGCTGGACGACCCGGTGGACGTCCTGTTCGGCACCCGGCTCGGCGGCGGTACGGACATCAACCGTGCGCTCGCGTACTGCCAGTCGCGGATCACCCGGCCCGCCGACACCGTCGTCGTGCTGATCAGCGATCTCCACGAGGGCGGTATCCGCGACGAGATGCTGAAGCGGGTGGCGTCGATGAAGGCGTCGGGGGTGCAGTTCATCGCCCTGCTCGCCCTCTCCGACGAGGGAGCTCCCGCGTACGACCATGACCACGCGGCGGCTCTGGCGGCCCTGGGCGCCCCGGCGTTCGCGTGCACGCCCGACCTCTTCCCCGAGGTCATGGCGGCCGCGATCGAGAAGCGGCCGCTGCCGGTGCCGGCCGACACATGAGAGCGGACACCGAGTCACCGTACATACCGGACAAGGCGACTCATCGGTAACAAGGGACTTGCACAACCCCGGGAGACTCGTGCGAGCATCGTCACCGTTGCCCCCGGAGGGGCATGTTCCGCGACTGGGAGGGCTCGCCCCATTTCGACTGTCACCGCTGCTGAGACCCCTGCCGCCGGGCGCCCTGCGCACCACGCGGCCGGGCGGTGTGCGGTGGGCGCCTTCAAGGCGTTGCTCCTCCTGGGCGGTCTCATGGTGCTGGGATTCGTCCTCGGTGGCCAGGCCCACGCGGCGGAGCGGTCCGGGGTGCCCGCGGGGGCGTCGCCGGCCGGCTCCGCAGGTCCGGTCCGCCAACTGCACGACGACACCGGGTCCGTCGCCGGGGAAGCGGTGAAGGGGACGCTGCGTCCGGCCACCGAGCGCACCGAGCGCGACGTGGTGCGGCCGGTCACCGAACCCGTGGTGGAGCAGGTCGTCCGGCCCGTCCTCCGTCCCGTCTCGGAGACCGTGGACGATGTGGTCACCGAGGCGACGGAGCCCGTCGGCGACGTGGTCGGCGAGGTCGGCGAGGCCGTGGAAGGCACGGCCGCACGGCCGCTGCCCGCCCCGGCGCCCGGGTGGCCCGGCGAGGGCTCCCGGCCCGTCCTCGGACTCGACCTGCCCGGTGGCGGTGCGCGGTACGGCCCGCAGACCGGATTCCCCGCCGGGCCCCGGCCCGGCGGCGCCCTGGTGGGCACGCCCGGAAGCGAGCGGTCCACCGCCGCCGCGCCCCGCTCGGGCCCCGTGGGCGTCCAGCACTTCGGGCCGTTCCACGACGTCCGTGCACTCGCCGACGCCGCCCGCGACGACCGCTCGCCGGTGCCGACCGGTGGCCCCGGCGACGTCCCCCTCCCGCGGTACCCGGGCCGTTCCCCGGCCACACCGCACGGCGCCGCCGTGCTGGGGACCGCCGGCGACAGCCATACGCCCCGCCCCGGTGACCAGCCCGCAGCCTGGTTCCACGACGCGCCGGCGTCCGCGCTCCTGCCCGGTTCCGGGCAGTCCGAGGCCGCCTCAGGGATGCGCGACCGCCGGCGTGAGATTCCCGAATTCCCCGGATAGGGCAGGCCGTTCCCCCTGCCCGAGACCTGCCGCGCGGGGGCGGAGCAGGTCTGCCCTATCCCTCGGAACTCGAAGGACTCTCCCGATCATGAACAAGAACATCCGCCGCTCCATAGCCGTCGCCGCCGGTGCCGCGGGCATGTGGGCCGTCGGCACCGCCACCGCCACCGCCGACGAACTCCCCTCGCTCTCCCTCTCCACCGCCGACAAGGCCGCCGACTCGGTCGAGGACACGGCCGCCGAGGTCACCGAGGCACCGGCCGTCGCCGCCGCCGCGGGCGAGGCGCAGGCCGCGGCGGCCACCACCGCAGGCACCGCCGCCACCACCGCCGGACAGGCGGAGGGTGCCGTTCACGAGGCCGCCCGGACCCCGGCCCTCACCACCGCGGACCAGGCCCGTCAGTACGCCGAGAGCGAGGTGGCCGACGCCGGCGCCGAGATCGACTACCTCTTCGGCCCGCTGTCCTCCTTCGCGCCGGAACTGGTGGACCGGGCCCCGGCCACCGTCCACGGCCACGCCCGGGGTGCGGTCGCCCACGCCACCCCTGTCGCCGAGGAGGCGGCGCAGGACGTCCTGCCCCCCATCGCCGGCCGCGCGGTCGACGGTGTGCTCCCGGTGGCCGGTCAGGCGGTCGGAGACGCCGGCGGCCTGGCCACGGGCGTCGTCGGCGATGTCGCACCCTTCGCCGATGGTGTGGTCTCCGGTGTCCAGCCCTTCGCGGGCGACCTGGCCGGCGAGGTCCAGCCCTTCGCCGGGGGCGTCGTCGGATCCGTTCAGCCCCTCGTCGAGACCGTCGTGGACCACGTCCAGCCGGTCGCCCACGGGGTCGGCGGCAGCGCCGGCGACCTCGCCCACGGCGTCGTGGGCGATGTGGCCCCGTTCGCCGGCGGCGTGGTGTCCGAGGTCCGGCCGTTCACACAGGACGTGTACGGCACGGTCGCCGCCTCCCCGATCGCCGGCAACGCCGTCGCCGGTGCCCAGGGCGCGGCGGACACCATCACCCCGGGCTACGCCGACTCCCTCGGCCGCTACGCGACCCAGGGCTTCTGAGCGGCGAACGCACACCGGTGACCGGCGGGTCACATGCTTCGGCGGGCGGTCCCCATTGGGGTGGGGGCCGCCCGTCCCCCGTGTCCGGGGGCGGACGCGGGGAGGCCGGCGGGGCGTGCGGCGACGGGCCGGGCCTGCCGCGCCCGTGGGCATCCGCGAGCGTCGTGTCCGTACGTCCCCGGGGGCCGTGAGCGCTCGGTGCCGGACCGTGCCCGGCGCGTGGCCGTCCCGTAACCGGCGGTTCCGCAGCGCGCGCGATCTGTGACCGGTATCACCGCTCGGTTGTGATCTGCGATTTAGGGACCCACGGCCCACGGGGATAACCTGCGAGGCGGACATGCCGCGTGCCCGGTCACCGTGTACGCCTCCCTAGTGACTGCGCAGTCACGTTGCCCTTCGCGGCACGCCCACGCAGACAACGAACCGCGGATCACTACTGCGACGATTAGAAGCAAAGGGACGGACGCGCGTGGACCTGTTCGAGTACCAGGCGAGGGACCTCTTCGCCAAGCACGGTGTACCGGTGCTGGCCGGTGAAGTCATCGACACGCCTGAGGCGGCGCGCGAGGCGACCGAGCGACTGGGCGGCCGTTCGGTCGTCAAGGCGCAGGTGAAGGTCGGCGGCCGCGGCAAGGCCGGCGGCGTCAAGCTGGCAGCCACGCCGGACGAGGCCGTCGCCCGTGCGACGGACATCCTCGGCATGGACATCAAGGGCCACACGGTCCACAAGGTGATGATCGCCGAGACGGCTCCCGAGATCGCCGAGGAGTACTACGTCTCCTACCTCCTCGACCGCACCAACCGCACCTTCCTGGCCATGGCCTCGGTCGCGGGCGGCATGGACATCGAGGAGGTCGCCGCGACGACCCCCGAGAAGCTCGCCAAGATCCCGGTCGACGCCAACGACGGCGTCACCGCCGAGAAGGCCCGCGAGATCGTCGAGGCCGCGCAGTTCCCGGCCGAGGTGGCCGAGCAGGTCGCCGAGATCCTGGTGACCCTGTGGAAGACCTTCGTCGCGGAGGACGCCCTCCTCGTCGAGGTGAACCCGCTCGCGAAGGTCGCCGACGGCCGTGTCATCGCCCTGGACGGCAAGGTGTCGCTGGACGCCAACGCCGAGTTCCGCCAGCCGGAGCACGAGGCGCTCGAGGACAAGGCATCGGCCAACCCGCTCGAGGCCGCCGCCAAGGCCAAGGGCCTCAACTACGTCAAGCTCGACGGCGAGGTCGGCATCATCGGCAACGGCGCGGGTCTGGTCATGTCGACCCTCGACGTCGTGGCGTACGCCGGTGAGAAGCACAACGGCGTCAAGCCCGCCAACTTCCTCGACATCGGCGGCGGTGCCTCCGCCGAGGTCATGGCGAACGGCCTGGAGATCATCCTCGGCGACCCGGACGTCAAGTCCGTCTTCGTCAACGTCTTCGGCGGCATCACCGCGTGCGACGCGGTGGCCAACGGCATCGTGCAGGCCCTGGAGCTCCTCGAGGCCAAGGGCGAGGCCGTGACGAAGCCGCTGGTCGTGCGCCTCGACGGCAACAACGCGGAGCTGGGTCGCCAGATCCTCGCGGACCGCAACCACCCGCTCGTCGAGCGCGTGGACACCATGGACGGCGCGGCCGACAAGGCCGCCGAGCTGGCTGCGAAGTAAGGGACGAGGGACACCACACCATGGCTATCTTCCTCACCAAGGAATCCAAGGTCATCGTCCAGGGCATGACCGGCTCCGAGGGCCAGAAGCACACCAGGCGCATGCTGGCCTCCGGCACGAACGTCGTCGGTGGCGTGAACCCGCGCAAGGCGGGCACGACCGTCGACTTCGACGGGGCGGAGATCCCGGTCTTCGGCTCGGTCAAGGAGGCCGTCGAGAAGACCGGCGCGGACGTCACGGTCATCTTCGTGCCGGAGAAGTTCACCAAGGACGCGGTCATCGAGGCGATCGACGCCGAGATCGGCCTCGCCGTCGTGATCACCGAGGGCGTCGCGGTCCACGACACCGCGCAGTTCTGGGCGTACGCCGGTGCCAAGGGCAACAAGACCCGCATCATCGGCCCGAACTGCCCGGGTCTGATCACCCCCGGCCAGTCGAACGCCGGCATCATCCCGGCCGACATCACCAAGCCCGGCCGCATCGGTCTCGTGTCCAAGTCCGGCACGCTGACCTACCAGATGATGTACGAGCTGCGCGACATCGGCTTCAGCTCCTGCGTCGGCATCGGCGGTGACCCGATCATCGGCACCACCCACATCGACGCCCTGGCCGCCTTCGAGGCGGACCCGGACACCGACCTGATCGTGATGATCGGCGAGATCGGCGGCGACGCCGAGGAGCGTGCGGCCGACTTCATCAAGGCCAACGTCACCAAGCCGGTGGTCGGTTACGTCGCCGGCTTCACCGCGCCCGAGGGCAAGACCATGGGCCACGCCGGCGCGATCGTCTCCGGCTCCTCCGGCACCGCACAGGCCAAGAAGGAGGCCCTGGAGGCCGCGGGCGTGAAGGTCGGCAAGACCCCGACCGAGACCGCCAAGCTGGCGCGGGAGATCCTGCTCGGCTGATCCTCCGACGCGGCCACGCCGGCCGCCGTTGCGGGTGAGCATGCGACTGGGCCCGCACCCCGGACTTCCGGGGTGCGGGCCCAGTCACCGTTCCGGGGCGCGTGCGCGTGGCGGGGATCAGCGGGCCAGGGGGACGAGGCGCGCCGGCCCGGCGTCGGGATGGGAGTGGAGCTGGACGCGGAGGCGGTAGTCCTCCTTCGACCACGGCTCCGGACCGTTCCGCGGAGGCACCCCGCCGACCCGCTCCCCGGGTGCCTGCGGCGGTTCGTAGTGGTCCTCGGTGACGGCCATGGTCACGGCGGCGGCGCCGAGGATCAGGACGGTCAGTCCGATCGCGGCGCGCGTCCAGAGCTCCGCACGGCGTTCGCTGCCGCCGCGCACGTCGCGGGCCGAGGCGATCCGGGGTGTGGAGAGGTTCGCCACCAGATCGCCCAGCTCGTGCTGGAGCGCCTCGGGTTCGGCCAGCTCGGGGATCTGCTCGGCGACGGCCGCGCGGGCGTGCAGCAACCGGTTCGCGGCGGCGGGCGTGCTCGCCTCGGTCTCGGCGGCCGTCTCGGGGAGGTCGAGGCCCAGACCGTCGTACAGGAGCAGCGTGCGGCGGTACGACGGCGGCAGCCCGAGCAGTGCCTCGCGCAGAGTGCGCCCGCCGGGGTACGCGGCCGAGGCGGGGCGGGCCGACGCGACCGGGTCGTGGCGGCGGTGGGCGCGGCGCAGGCGGTGCCAGGGCGACATGGCGTACTCGTACGCCGCCGCCCGCACCCAGCCCGCGGGGTCCCGGTCCACGGCGACCTCGGGCCAGCGCTGCCACGCCAGGTGGAAGGCACGCTCGACGGCCTCCTGCGAGAGCGACTGCCGACCGGTGAGCAGCAGCGTCTGGCGGACGAGACCGGGGGCGGCGCGGGCGTACAGCTCGTCGAACGCCTGCTCCGCGGTCTGCGCGGCCCCGTCCCGGGCGGGCGGTCGCTCGGAGGGCTCTGGGGGACGGTCGCCGGCGGCGGCCTCCATCGCGCCTGCCGGTCCGGCGGAGGCCGCGTGCCGGTCCGCAGCCGGAGCCTCGCCGTGCTCGACCGGGGCCCGGGCCGGGGTCGTCGCGGGGTAGGGGCGCGGGGGTTCGAGGGGAGGGGGTGGTGCGGCTCCCCCGGGCCGGACTGCGGGCGTCCTCCGGGACCCGGCGGCGGGGACCCCGGCCGCGCCGGCGGTGCCCCTGGAGGTGCGGGTGGCGGGGTTCGCGGTGGCGCCCGCGGAGGTGCGGGCGTCCGACCCGGCGGGGGTGGCGCCCTTGGAGGTGCGGGCGTCCGACCCGGCGGGGGTGGCGCCCTTGGAGGTGCGGGCGTCCGACCCGGCGGGGGCCTTCCCGGACGGTTCCGCCCGCCCGGTGGGCCGGCCTTCACCGGACCGGCGATCCGGAGCGGACGAAGGACCTGCGGTCCGCTGCTCGTCCGTCCGAGCCCCCTCGTCCGTCCGAGCCCCCGTCCGAGCCCCCTCGTCCCTCCGACCCGTCTCGTCGGCCGGCCGGGCCCCGCCCTCGTCCCCGGGCGTGGACTCCCGGGCCGAGAGCTCGGCCACGTACGTGGCGAGCAGCTTCGCGTACGCCTCGCGTTTGCGCCCGCGAGGGTCGCTGCGACCCGTCTCCCAGGACCTGATCGTCGCTCTGGTGACGCCCAGGGCCTCCGCGAGCTGTTCCTCGGACAGCGACTTGCCCTCGCGCAGCCTGCGGCGCTCCTTGGGCGACGGCAACGGAGATGCGGCCGCTTCGGTGCTGTCCGCGGTGCTCTTCGTCATGAAGACCTCCCCGGGAGGGCGTACTGGGCCGAAAAGTACATAAGCGTATTTTTAGCGACACAGCGAGCAATCTCCCGTTACGCGGATAAAGCGCGTGTCGTTGGCAGCATGGCCGCGTGACCCAGACGACCGATCGCGGCCCCACGCGCGTGGCCGTGCAGGGCGGCCGGTCCGCGGCCCCGCCCGCGATGTCCCTGCTGCGCGGGGCGATCGCCGCGGGCCTCGGGCTCGGTGCACTCGCCGCGCTGGTGACGGTGATGTGGATCAGCTCCCCGTACCCGGACAGCGGACCTGACGGAGCGCTCCACGCCGCCGCCGGCATGTGGCTCCTCGCCCACGGGACCGAGCTGATCAGATCCGAGACGCTCTCCGAGACGCCGGCCCCCGTGGGTCTCGTCCCGCTGCTGCTCACGGCGCTGCCGGTGTTCCTGGTGTACCGGGCCGCCCGCGATGCCGTCGAGACGGTGGAAAGCGGGCGGCAGCCGTCCGCGACCACGGCGGCCCTCGGTGTGAGCTGCGGATATCTGATGGTGGCGGTCGGCGCTGTGCTCTACTCCAGGGGCGGTGAACTCGCCGCGGAACCGCTCAGCGCGCTGTTGCACGTACCGGCGCTGGTCGTGATCACGGCCGCGGCCGGCGCATGGACGGCGTACGGGCGTCCGCTCGGGCCGTTGCCCCGCTGGGTCCCGGAAACCGCGCGGATCGCGCCGGCCCGCTCGTGGGTGATCGGGGCGTTCCGGGCCGCGGGGCTCACGGTCGCGGTGCTGGCCGGGGGCGGCGCGCTGGTCGTCGCCGCCTCGCTGGTGGTGCACGCGGGCGCGGCGCAGGAGGCGTTCGTGCAGCTCGCGCACGACTGGCAGGGCGGATTCGCGCTGCTGCTGCTCGTGCTGGCGCTGATGCCGAACGCCGCGGTCTGGGCGGCTGCCTACGGACTGGGCCCGGGTTTCATGCTCGGTACGGGCGCGACGGCGACGCCGCTGGGGCTCGCGGGTACGCCCGCGCTGCCGCCCTTCCCCCTGCTCGCCGCGGTACCGCTCGACCGGGCGGGCATGCCGCTGGGCCTGGCCGCGGCGGTGGTGCCGGTCGCGGCGGGGCTGACGGTGGCCTGGTGCACGGCACCGACGGCCGAGTCCCCGGGGGCAGGGGCCCGGGGTGCGGGTGTTCCCCTCAGCGGCGGGAGCAGCCCAGGCGCCGACGCGGCCGCCGGGCAGGCGCCGGTGAGCCGCGGCGAGACGGCGCTCACCGCGGCGCTGGCGGCCGCCGTCTGCGGGGCCCTCATGGCCGGCCTGTCGGCGGCTGCCGGTGGGGCGCTCGGTACGGGTGCCCTGGCCTCATTCGGTCCCGTCTGGTGGCTCACGGGACCGGCCGCGTTCCTCTGGACGGCCGCGGTGGGGGTGCCCGTCGCCCTGGCGCTCCGCGCATGGCGCTTCCGTGACGCCGACCGCCCGCTGAGGGTCCCTCGCTGGGAGGCCATCAAGCAGGCGTCGGGCGGTCTGATGGCGGCGTTCCCGTTCCCGTCCCCCGGTGCACCGACGTTCCCGGCCGGGCCGACCCCGCCGACATCCGCGGCGTCACGGGCGTCCGGCGAGCCGCCGGTGCCCGAGACTCCCGGGGCGGGGGGCGCCCTGCCCGGAGCCGGGCCCGGGGCGGGATCCGTACCCGGGGCCGATGCCATCACTGGGGGGTCGGGCCCGTCCGCCGCGGCGACCGCCCCGGGGGACGGGGCCCGACCGCAGCCGAAGGCGCCTCCGGCCGCGGTCGGGACGGGCCCGCTTCCCTGGCCCGCGATGCCCGTCGGAGACCCCGGGATCAACAGCGGCGTCTGGGACGAACTGCCGCCCGTCCTCCCGATGCCCGGCCCCGGGCCCGCCGTCCGCGCACCGGGTCCGCTGTCTCCGGGCCCCGGTGCCGGGCCGGGCGCACCCGCCTCCGGTTCCACGCCGGCCGCCCCCGGTTCCACGCCGGGGTCGCCGGCCCCCGATCCCCGACTCGTACCGGGCGGGTCCGCGCCGGACCCCGGAGCGGGCGGGTCCGTCGGAGCCGTACCCGTCCCCGACGGCGGCCAGGTGGCCGACGGGCCTGCACCCGGCCCAGTGGGTCCCGTCGGCGGCAGCGGACTCGGCAGCTGGTCGGGTCCCTCCGACAGCAGGGGGACGCGCGGGCCCGGGGGTTCGGTGTCCTCGGGTTCGTCTGCCGGGTCGGGGTCGCCGGGGGGTGGGGCCGTTTCGTGATGGGTGTCCGGCGGTCGACGGGGTCTCTGCGACCGGGGCGAGCGTCCGGGGGGTTCGGTGTCCTCGGGTTCGTCTGCCGGGTCGGGGTCGCCGGGGGGTGGGGCCGCTGGGTGACGGGCGCCCGCACGGAGCGAAGGTCGCGCGCGCGTCCCGTGCGGGCGGCGTGTCACGCCGTCCGGCGAAACGCGTCCGCCGCGGCCGGCGGCGACGTACGACCTGTTCGGCGGGTACGCCCTCCTTCCGGAAGGCCGCCGCTCGCGCCCCCGCACCCGGCCCGGGGCGGCTGCCGCCAGGCCCGCGGGCAGGGGGCTACTCCTTGACGCCGATGACGCCCCGCAGCGGCTCCGGCAGACGCTCGTTGCAGGAGATCTGGCCGGCCTTCGTCAGGGAGTCCGCCACACAGGTGTAGAAGTCGCGGTACACGAGCTGCATCGTGAACGTCATCGCCACGATCGTGAGCGCGATCCCGGCCATCACCAGTCCGCTCACCGCGGCCGTGACCTGCGGCCGGCCCGCCGGCTGCCCGGGGGCACGGGGGGAAGGGGCCGTCGCGGTCGACGCGCCGCTCGGCGCCGGTCGGGACTTGGAGCGGAGCGAGCTGCCGCCCCAGTAGATCGCCAGAGCCCCGAGGAGAAGGGCGATCTCGGGGAAGTCGAACAAGGCGAAGAAGAACGCCCACATACCGCCGAGCAGCGCATACCGGGCGCGGCGCTGGACGGGGTCCGTCGGGTCCCAGCGCAGACCGGTGCCCTGGCCGGGGCCGCCATCCGGGCCGCCCTGACCGGCGCCTCCGCCCTGGTTGCCGCCTCCGCCCTGGTTGCCCGGCCGACCGCCGAAGCCGCCCTGGGAACGGCCCGGCTGGCGGCTGCTCCACTGGCTGCCCCAGGACGTGCGCCCGTCCTCCCGTTCGCCCTCGTCGCCGGAACCGTGCCCGTCGTCCCCGCCCGGGGAGTCGTCCCCCGACCCGTGCCGCGGCTGCCACGGCCGGTCCGGCGAGCCCTCCGGCGGAGGCGCGAACGGATTGCTCTCGTCCTTGGGCGTCTCCGTGGGCTCCGTGGACTGGCGATCCCGCAGCAGCAGGGAGCCCCGCTCGGCGGCGAGCGGGAGGCGGAGTGCCGTGCGGCGGCGTCGGTCCGGCATGGTGGTGAACGTCTTCCCCTCTTGTACCTCGGTACGCGGGTACTCCGTCTGGGACGGGCCCTGCCCCCAGACGCTACCTCCCGGCCCAGCCCCCGTCCCGCGGGGGCCGCTCGGTGTGCCGGTATCGTTGCTGACGGTCGACGGCTTCGTAGAGTTCCCCCATCGCCGGACTCGTTTCATTCGTACGACCATACAAATACGAACCGCAACGCGAAAAGAGTCCCTTGTGGCTGCCGCCCGCCTCGTCGTCCTGGTCTCCGGATCCGGCACCAACTTCCAGGCGCTGCTCGACGCCATCGGCGACGATCCCGAGGGCTTCGGCGCCCGGATCGTCGCCGTGGGTGCGGACCGGGACGGCATCGCCGGCCTCGAGCGGGCCCGCGCGGCCGGGATTCCCACGTTCGTGTGCAAGGTCAAGGACCATGCGACCCGGGAGGAGTGGGACCGCGCGCTGACCGGGGCCACGGCCGCGTACGAGCCCGATCTCGTCGTCTCGGCCGGCTTTATGAAGATCGTCGGCAAGGACTTCCTCGCCCGGTTCGGGGGCCGGTTCGTGAACACGCACCCCGCTCTGCTGCCCAGCTTTCCCGGTGCCCACGGTGTGCGCGACGCGCTCGCCTACGGGGTGAAGGTCACCGGGTGCACCGTCCACTTCGTCGACGACGGTGTCGACACGGGACCGATCATCGCCCAGGGCGTGGTCGAGGTCCGCAACGAGGACGACGAAGCCGCTCTGCACGAGCGCATCAAGGAAGTCGAGCGCCAGCTGCTCGTCGAGGTCGTGGGGCGTCTGGCCCGTAACGGCTACCGCATTGAGGGACGAAAGGTTCATGTCGGTGAATAAGCCCATCCGTCGCGCGTTGATCAGTGTCTACGACAAGACGGGGCTGGAGGAGCTCGCCCGGGGGCTCCACGAGGCCGGCGTCGAGCTCGTCTCCACCGGTTCCACCGCGGGGAGGATCGCCGCGGCCGGCGTCCCGGTGACCAAGGTCGAGGAACTGACCGGCTTCCCCGAGTGCCTGGACGGCCGCGTCAAGACGCTGCACCCCCGCGTGCACGCCGGAATCCTCGCCGACCTCCGCCTCGACGCGCACCGCGAGCAGCTCGCGGAGCTCGGCGTGGAGCCGTTCGACCTGGTGGTCGTCAACCTGTACCCGTTCCGCGAGACCGTCGCCTCGGGAGCGAGCCCCGACGAGTGCGTCGAACAGATCGACATCGGCGGTCCGTCGATGGTCCGCGCCGCCGCCAAGAACCACCCCTCGGTCGCCGTCGTCACCAGCCCGGCGCGCTACGCCGACGTGCTCACCGCGGCCACCTCGGGCGGCTTCGACCTCGCCGCGCGCAAGCGCCTGGCCGCCGAGGCGTTCCAGCACACGGCCGCCTACGACGTGGCCGTCGCGTCCTGGTTCGCCTCGTCGTACGCCCCGGCCGGCGGCGGCTCCGACGCGGTTGCGTTCCCCGACTTCCTCGGCGCCACGTACCGCCGATCCAACGTCCTGCGCTACGGCGAGAACCCGCACCAGAACGCCGCGCTGTACGTCACCGAGGAGGGCGGCGGGCTCGCCCAGGCCGAGCAACTGCACGGCAAGGAGATGTCGTTCAACAACTACACGGACACGGAGGCCGCCCGCCGTGCCGCGTACGACCACGCCGAGCCGTGCGTGGCCATCATCAAGCACGCCAACCCGTGCGGCATCGCGATCGGCGCGGACGTCGCCGAGGCCCACCGCAAGGCCCACGCCTGCGACCCGCTGTCCGCGTTCGGCGGGGTGATCGCGGTCAACCGCCCGGTGTCGGTGGCGATGGCCGAGCAGGTCGCCGAGATCTTCACCGAGGTCATCGTGGCCCCGGACTACGAGGACGGCGCCGTCGAGGTGCTGGCGCGCAAGAAGAACATCCGCGTGCTGCGCTGTCCCGACGCCCCGTCAGCGCCGGTGGAGGTCAAGCCGATCGACGGGGGCGCGCTGCTCCAGGTCACCGACCGGCTCCAGGCCGAGGGCGACGACCCGGCCGGCTGGACCCTGGCCACGGGTGAGGCACTGTCCGCGGAGGAGCTCGCCGAACTCGCCTTCGCCTGGCGGGCCTGCCGCGCGGTGAAGTCCAACGCGATCCTCCTCGCCAAGGACGGTGCGAGCGTGGGTGTCGGCATGGGCCAGGTCAACCGGGTCGACTCCGCGAAGCTCGCCGTCGAGCGTGCGGGCGCGGAGCGGGCGGCCGGGTCCTACGCCGCCTCCGACGCGTTCTTCCCCTTCCCCGACGGGCTGGAGATCCTGACCGGTGCCGGCGTCAAGGCCGTGGTCCAGCCGGGCGGTTCGGTCCGTGACGAGCAGGTCGTCGAGGCGGCGCGCAAGGCCGGCGTGACGATGTACTTCACGGGCACGCGTCACTTCTTCCACTGACGGCGGCACAGCCGTCTCGCCTGCCATAGACATGACAGGCCGAAGGCCGTAACGCCCGCTCACCGGCGGGGGTTACGGCCTTCGTGCAGGCGGCCCGGGCGCCCGGGACGGACCGGTTCGGTCCCCCGTGCCGGAGGGGGATCAGTAGCGCGGGCGGTTGAACCACGCGGAGGCGCCGCTGTTGACCATGGCGGCGAGGATGATGCCGCCGATGGCCAGACCGATGACGCCGCCGACCGCGGAGCTCGCCGTCCCGCCGCCGAAATTGGTGAGGCTGCCCAGGATGAACAGGGAGGCGTAGACGATGGTCGTCACCCGCACGCCGTTGCCGCCCTTGGAGAACTTGGCGCCCAGGACGATCGCCCAGACGGCGAAGGCCAGCAGGATGAAGACGAGGAAGAAGCCGAGGCCGGCCAGCATGCCGGTCTCCTCGCCGACGCCGACGGCGTTGGCCGAGTCCTGTGCGGCGGCGACGAAGACCGCGGCGATGACGGCGAAGAGGAGCTGCAGGCCGCCCACGATGAAGAGCAGGACGCGGGCGGTCTGCATCAGGCCGGGCATGGACATGGGGGCGCCGGGATAACCGCCACCGTAAGGCTGGACGGGCGGGGCCTGGGGGTAGCCGTAACCGGGCTGGGGCGGCTGCTGCTGGCCCTGCGGGTAGCCGTAGCCCGGCTGGCCCTGCTGCTGGCCGTACGGGTTGTTCGGGTCGCCGAAGCTCATGGCGGGTTTCCTCCGTCGGGGTTCTGCGGGGACGACGCGGTCCTGACGGAGGAACTTCACATGTGACTAAGCGGCTGCCCCCCGACACTGCCCGCGACACTGCGCGGCTCATCGTCGTATTACCGCCGACTTTTTGTCCAGTCGATATGCCGATGTGTTGTGCAAGTGCAACCTCGTCCACCGCTCGGCGAACCGTGCGGCGGCCTGCCGGGAGGATTCCGGGGATGGCCGCTGCGAACTGCTCCGGAGCGGGGACGGCGGGGCGGGGGCGGCGGTGCGCGGCGGCCCGAGCCGAACCTGATTGGAACCGGGGCGGGGTCATCCGCGAGGATGGGGGTATGACCGCCCAGATTCTCGATGGCAAGGCCACCGCGGCCGAGATCAAGTCCGAACTGGCCGCCCGCGTGGCGGCGCTCAAGGCCAAGGGGTCCACGCCCGGCCTCGGGACCGTCCTGGTCGGTGACGACGTCGGCAGCCGGAAGTACGTGGCCGGCAAACACCGCGACTGTGCGGAGGTGGGCATCGCCTCCATCCAGCGCGAACTGCCGGAGACCGCCACGCAGGAGGAGATCGAGGCGGCCGTCCGCGAGCTGAACGAGAACCCGGAGTGCACCGGTTACATCGTGCAGCTGCCCCTCCCGAAGGGCATCGACGAGAACCGGGTGCTGGAGCTGATCGACCCGTCGAAGGACGCGGACGGCCTGCACCCGATGAACCTGGGCCGTCTGGTGCTGAACGAGCCCGCCCCGCTGCCGTGCACGCCGAACGGCGTGATCCGGCTGCTGCGCCGGTACGGGGTGGAGCTGAAGGGCGCACACGTCGTCGTCGTGGGCCGGGGCACCACCATCGGACGTTCCCTTCCGCTGATGCTGACACGCCGCTCCGAGAACTCCACGGTCACCCAGTGCCACACCGGTACGCGGGACCTCTCCTCGCACCTGCGCCAGGCCGACATCATCGTGGCCGCCGCGGGCTCGGCCCACCTGGTCCGTCCCGAGGACGTCAAGCCGGGCGCCGCCGTGCTGGACGTCGGCGTCAGCCGCGACGGCAACGGGAAGATCGTCGGCGACGTCCACCCGGACGTGGCGCAGGTCGCCGGCTGGCTCTCGCCGAACCCGGGCGGTGTCGGCCCGATGACCCGCGCCATGCTCCTCGTCAACGTCGTCGAGGCGGCCGAGCTCGCAGCCGCGGTCTGAGACCCATGGGCACCCCGGACAACCACGCGGACCCCGTGGCGGGCCGCCGGCCGGCCCGCGCGAACGGCTCGTCCCGCGGCCCGCGGGACGAGCCGGCGCCTGCCCCGGGCAGGCCCGGTACGGCCCCGCCGGCGAACGGCGCCGAGCGCACGGACCAGTCGGCATCCGGCCCGAACGCCACCCGGCCCGAGGCGTCGGACGAGCCCGTACCGCTGAACGGCGAGGGCGCCGTCCGGCGCGACCGCGGTGCACCGGACGGCGCCGCCCCTGCCGCGGACCGCGTGGCGTC
This sequence comes from Streptomyces sp. WMMC940, assembly GCF_027460265.1. NCBI lineage: Bacteria > Bacillati > Actinomycetota > Actinomycetes > Kitasatosporales > Streptomycetaceae > Streptomyces > Streptomyces sp. WMMC940. Next base: position 2,886,207 of record NZ_JAPZBC010000001.1, on the reverse strand, counting down.
GAACCGTTCTGCGAACGGCTCGGCGAGCGGCGCCGACCGCGCGGACCCCACGGCGATCGCCGGCGGGGCGGCTGCCGCCGGGGAAGGACCGTCGAACGACACCCGCCGGGAGCCGGCGGGAGACCCGGCCGGTGCGGGAGAGCGGGCCACGAGCAGGTCGCGTCGCCCGCCCGCCGTCACCCGGGACACCGCGCGTCCGGAAGGGGGCGGACGCGCCGCCCCCGGTGACGCCCCGGCGCCCGCGCGCCAGTGGCCGCTGCTGACGGTCCTCGGGCTCGCGGCGCTCGGTCTGCTGATCGTCGGCGCGGACCCGTTCGAGCAGGCGTTCAGGGTCGGCACGATGCTCGTCGGAGTCGCGCTGCTGACCGGCACGGTGCTGCGCCGGGTGCTGCCGTCCGTGGGCATGCTGGCGGTGCGCTCGCGCTTCACCGACATGGTCACGTACGGGCTGCTCGGCACCGTCATCGTGCTGCTCGCCCTGATGGTCCAGCCGCAGCCGTGGCTGGAGATCCCGTTCCTGGAGGAAGCGGTCCGTTTCACCGTGCGATAGCGGGCCCCGTCCGCCCGGCCCGGTGGGCGAGGGCGGCCGTCCCCTCCCCCGAGGAGGACGGGCGCCGTCGCGTGATCCAGGGTCATGCACGCGCCAAACGGTCCACAAGGGACGGCGGGAGCCTGTGGCACGGAAGTGACCGTTCCGCCATGGTGTGATCGTCGGGCAACGGATGCGAGACTGAGGCCGGCTTTCGGAACGGCGGCGGACGCGGGGTACGGCATCGTCCCGAATGCCCCCGTGCGCCCCGGCGCCAGGAACTGTCATCCTGGCTTCGCGCGTCCCTCCGGACAGTCCGCACGACGCGGACCCGGGGCGTGGCGGGGGGCACCACGGCGCGGGGCACATCAGGCACGTACTCGGGGGACAAGGGGGAGGCAATGCCTCGTTGGAAGGCGCTACCGGAAGAACTCGATCCGCAGGTGAGGGAGTTCGCGAGCCAGCTGCGCAGGCTCGTCGACCGCAGCGGGCTGAGCATCGCCGCGGTCGCTGACCGGACCGGTTACAGCAAGACGTCGTGGGAGCGCTTTCTCAACGGACGGCTGCTCGCACCCAAGCGCGCGATCGTCGCGCTCGCCGAGGTGACCGGTACCAATCCGGTGCACCTCACGACCATGTGGGAGCTGGCCGAGCGCGCCTGGAGCCGTGCCGAGATGCGCCACGACATGACGATGGAGGCCATCCGGATATCCCAGGCGCGGGCCGCGCTGGGCGAGTTCGGGCCGAACGGGCCGGCGGCCCGGGACGGCCGCGCCGGCGGACTGACCACGGCCGCGCCGGCGGGTGACGGCCCGCGCGACCGGCCTCACGTGCCCGCCCAGCCCGGCAGCGGATCGGGACGGGCCGGGAAACCGTCGGGGCCCTCCTACTCCGGCGCACCCGCCTCGCCGGGCGGTCCGGGCCGGGGGAAGGGACGGCGCAGGACGACGGTCTTCGTGGCCGGGCTCCTCGGTGCGCTGCTGGTGATCGTGGCAGCGGTGCTGCTGACCGACCTCGGCGGTGGCGGCGACGAGCCGGGCGGCGACGTGGCCAAGTCGCCCTCCGCGGCCCCGACGACGCAGGCGCCGGAGCTGCCCGCGGGCGTGAAGTGCGTCGGCGCCGACTGCACGGGCCAGGACCCCGAGAACATGGGGTGCGGCGGACAGCTCGCCACGACGGCTTCCCGGGCGACCGTCGGCACCGCCGTCGTCGAGGTGCGCTACAGCAGGACCTGCGGGGCCGCCTGGGCGCGGATCACCCAGGCCACACCGGGCGATCAGGTGCGGATAAGCGCCGGCGCGGAAAGCGAGAACGGACTCGTCAACGCGGACAAGGACGCCTACACCCCGATGGTCGCCGTGGCCGCGGAGTCCGAGGCGAAGGCGTGCGCCACGCTGACGACCGGCACGGAGGGCTGCACGGCGGAGCAGTAGCCCGCTCCAGTGAGCCGCACCACAAGGGTCCGGGGGTTCCGGGGGGCCCGGGTCCGATAGCCTGACCGCTGGATATCTCTTCACGTCGAGAGATCGATCACCGTGATCGGTGCCGTCGGTGCCGATCGTCGCGGACCGGTGCCACCCCGGCGCCGTACGCGTCGGTCACGCCGATCGCGTCGATCGCGGCGGTGCCGATCACTACGGTGGAGATGTCCAGCACCAGGGGCAGGGACCCCCACCGCCAGCTGTCTTACGGAGATCGCCATGACCCGCACTCCCGTGAATGTCACCGTCACCGGCGCCGCCGGCCAGATCGGCTACGCGCTGCTCTTTCGCATCGCCTCGGGCCAACTGCTCGGCGCGGACGTGCCGGTCAGGCTCCGCCTCCTCGAGATCCCGCAGGGCCTGAAGGCCGCCGAGGGCACGGCGATGGAGCTCGACGACTGCGCCTTCCCGCTGCTGCAGGGCATCGACATCAGCGACGACCCGAACGTCGCCTTCGACGGCGCCAACGTGGCGCTGCTCGTCGGCGCCCGCCCGCGCACCAAGGGCATGGAGCGCGGTGACCTGCTGGAGGCGAACGGCGGCATCTTCAAGCCGCAGGGCAAGGCCATCAACGACCGTGCCGCGGACGACATCAAGGTCCTCGTCGTGGGCAACCCGGCCAACACGAACGCGCTCATCGCGCAGGCCGCCGCCCCGGACGTGCCGGCCGAGCGCTTCACCGCGATGACCCGCCTCGACCACAACCGCGCGCTGTCGCAGCTGGCCGCGAAGACCGGCGCCCCGGTCTCCGAGATCAAGCGCCTCACCATCTGGGGCAACCACTCCGCGACCCAGTACCCGGACGTCTTCCACGCGGAGATCGCGGGCAAGAACGCCGCGGAGGTCATCGACGACCAGGCCCTGGCTGGCGGACACCTTCATCCCGACCGTCGCCAAGCGCGGTGCCGCGATCATCGAGGCCCGCGGTGCCTCCTCGGCCGCCTCCGCCGCGAACGCCGCGATCGACCACATCCACACCTGGGTCAACGGCACCGCCGAGGGCGACTGGACCTCCATGGGCATCCCGTCGGACGGTTCCTACGGCGTCCCGGAGGGTCTGATCTCCTCCTTCCCGGTCACCTGCAAGGGCGGCACCTACGAGATCGTCCAGGGCCTGGACATCAACGAGTTCTCCCGCACCCGCATCGACGCGTCGGTGAAGGAGCTGGAGGAGGAGCGCGAGGCGGTTCGCGGCCTCGGTCTCATCTGACGTCCGGTACCCGTACCCGGTCGAGCGCCTGTGGGGCGCCGCGCGATCGCGCGGCGCCCCACAGGCGTTTTCCGTGACCGCCCGTGCCGGACGGCCGCAAGGGGACCGCGGTGTCCGCCGACGGCGGTGCGCGGTTCGGCGGTCGGCGGTCGGCCGGAAGGCGGCAGCCGTGGCCGGGAGCCGATCCGGGAGAAGGCCCCGGAACAGAACAGTCCCCGGTGATCCGGACGATTTCCTGCGGACCGGTCGTCGCCGATCCCGCTGGTCCTCGCTCTTCTCGCCGGGGGCCTAGCCAGAGCCGAGGGGGTCACGCCCGTCGGCAAGACGTCTCTTCCGAGGGGGTGCGGCTCTCTGCGGTTTTCTGGTGTAAAGACCAGTTTCCTCCCGATTTGTCGGAAGTCAAGAGAGTGCCGACGGCGGCCTCGATCGGTGGGCGGGGGCGCGGTCTCCGCCTGGACGGCGCCCTCCCGGCACCCCGGCTCACCGTCCGTGACGAGTCGGACGACAGCCTCCCCGGAGAGTGACACGCGTTACTTCCGGCCACCCGTCGCGCATGCTTTCCGCCCTCCGGGGCAGGCGATCCGCTCGCCAGTCCTTGCTGGTGAGAGACATAACGGGAATGGAAGGCCAAACGCGACGTGTCGGCACAACTGACCATCCACGTGGCCGGAGAATGGCGCAAAGCCGTCTCCGGCGCCACGCGCGAGATCCTCGACCCCGCTGACGCCACGCCCTTCGCGGTGGTGGCGGAAGGCGGGGCCGAGGACACCGACGCCGCGATCGCCGCCGCGCGCCAGGCGTTCGACGAGGGGGAGTGGCCCCGTACGCCGGTGGCCGAGCGGGCGGCACTGCTGCGCCGGGTCGCCGGGCTGCTGGAGCGGGACCGCGAGGAACTCGGGCGCCTGGAGAGCCGCGACGCCGGAAAGACCGTGGAGGAAGGCCGCGTCGACGTCGACTGCGTCGCCGACGCCTTCCGCTACTTCGCCGATCTCGTCGTCAACGAGAACGGTCGAGTGGTGGACGCCGGCTCGCCGGACGTCCACAGCGTGGTCGTGCACGAGCCGGTCGGTGTGTGCGGTCTGATCACGCCGTGGAACTACCCGCTGCTGCAGGCGAGCTGGAAGATCGCGCCCGCCCTGGCCGCCGGCAACACCTTCGTCGTCAAGCCCAGCGAGATCACCCCGCTGAGCACCGTCGCGCTGGTCCGGCTCCTGTCGGAGGCCGGGCTCCCGGACGGCGTCGCCAACCTCGTCACCGGCCCCGGCGACCCGGTCGGCGCCCGCCTCGCGGAGCACCCCGACGTCGACCTCGTCTCCTTCACCGGCGGGCTCGCCAGCGGCACCAAGGTCATGCGGGCCGCCGCCGACAGCGTCAAGAAGGTCGCCCTGGAGCTCGGCGGCAAGAACCCCAATGTGGTGTTCGCCGACGCCTGCACCGACGAAGAGGGCTTCGACACCGCCGTCGACCAGGCACTGAACGCCGCGTTCATCCACAGCGGCCAGGTCTGCTCCGCCGGCTCCCGCCTCATCGTCGAGGAGTCCCTCCGCGACCGCTTCGTCGTCGAACTCGCCCGCCGCGCCGAACTGATCCGGCTCGGCCGGGGCACGGACGACGGCGTCGAGTGCGGCCCGCTCGTCTCCGCGCAGCAGCTGGCGAAGACCGAGGAGTACGTGGCCTCCGCACTCGCCGAGGGGGCGGTGCTGCGCGCCGGCGGCAAGCGCCCCGACGGGCCCGGGTACTTCTACCGTCCGACCGTCCTCGACCGGTGCGACCGCACCATGCGCGTCGTGCGCGAGGAGGTCTTCGGCCCGGTCCTCACCGTCGAGACCTTCCGTACGGAGGACGAGGCCGTCGCGCTCGCCAACGACACCGAGTACGGGCTCGCGGGAGGCGTCTGGAGCGGCGACGCCGGACGGGCCCGGCGGGTGGCCGCACGGCTGCGCCACGGCACCGTCTGGATCAACGACTTCCACCCGTACCTGCCTCAGGCGGAGTGGGGCGGATTCGGCAAGTCCGGCATCGGCCGGGAGCTCGGCCCGGCCGGGCTCGCCGAGTACCGCGAGACCAAGCACATCTATCAGAACCTCGCCCCGCGCCCCGTGCGCTGGTTCGCGGGCTGATCACGGGGAGCAGGAGCAACCACCACCATGACCGAGCACGACTACGAGTACGACTACGTCGTCGTCGGGGGCGGCACCGCAGGATCGGTGATCGCCTCCCGCCTGACGGAGAACCCGGATGTCACCGTGGCCGTCATCGAGGGCGGCCCGAGCGACGTGGACCGCGAGGACGTCCTCACCCTGCGCCGCTGGATGGGCCTCCTCGGCGGGGAACTCGACTACGACTACCCCACCACCGAACAGCCGCGCGGCAACTCCCACATCCGGCACAGCCGCGCCCGGGTGCTCGGCGGCTGCTCCTCGCACAACACCCTGATCGCGTTCAAGCCGCTGCCGTCCGACTGGGACGAATGGGCCGAGGCGGGGGCCGACGGCTGGGACGCCGCCGCGATGGACCCGTACTTCGGCAAGCTGCTCAACAACGTCGTCCCGGTCGACGAGGCCGACCGCAACGCCATCGCCCGGGACTTCGTGGAGGCGGCCCAGTCGGCGCTCGGCGTACCGCGCGTCGAGGGCTTCAACAAGAAGCCGTTCCACGAGGGCGTCGGATTCTTCGACCTCGCGTACCACCCCGAGAACAACAAGCGTTCGTCGGCGTCGGTGGCGTACCTCCACCCGGTGATGGACGAACGGTCCAACCTCACCCTGCTGCTGGAGACCTGGGCCTACCGGCTGGAGCTGGACGGCACCCGGGCCCGCGGTGTGCACGTCCGCACCGGGGACGGCGAGGAGCGGCTGGTCCGGGCGCGGCACGAGGTGATCGTCTGCGCCGGGGCCGTGGACACCCCGCGGCTGCTGATGCACTCCGGCATCGGGCCCAAGGGCGATCTGGAGGCCCTCGGCATCCCCGTGGTCCACGACCTGCCGGGTGTCGGTGAGAACCTGCTCGACCACCCCGAGTCGGTGATCGTCTGGGAGACCCACGGGCCGATCCCGGAGAACTCGGCGATGGACTCGGACGCCGGTCTGTTCGTGCGCCGCGACGACGACGAACGCGGCCCCGACCTGATGTTCCACTTCTACCAGATCCCGTTCACGGACAACCCGGAGCGGCTGGGCTACGAACGACCCGCGCACGGCGTGTCGATGACGCCCAACATCCCCAAGCCGCGCAGCCGCGGCCGCCTCTACCTGACCAGCGCGGACCCCGAGGTCAAGCCCGCACTGGACTTCCGCTACTTCACCGACGAGGACGACTACGACGGGCGGACCCTCGTCGACGGCATCCGTATCGCCCGGGAGATCGCGAAGTCCGAACCGCTGGCCGGCTGGCTGAAGCGGGAGGTCTGCCCGGGGCCGGAGGTCACCGGCGACGAGGAGCTGAGCGAGTACGCGCGCAAGGTCGCTCACACGGTCTACCACCCGGCCGGCACCTGCCGGATGGGCTCCCACGCCGACGAACTGGCCGTGGTCGCCCCGGACCTGAAGGTCAGAGGGCTCGAAGGAATCCGGATCGCCGACGCGTCCGTCTTCCCGACCATGCCGGCCGTCAACCCGATGATCGGGGTGCTGATGGTCGGCGAGAAATGTGCGGATCTGCTGACGCCGACGGGAAGTGAGGCACGATGAACGGCGACACCAAGGAAACGACCGACACCGGCACCGAGGCCGGGGGCACCACCGACAGCGGCGCCGTGCACCCGGAACCGCCCGTGTTCGCGGTGCGCGGCCTGTGGAAGGTGTTCGGTCCCAAGGCCGACCGCGTGCCCGGTTCGGCCGAGCTCGCCGGGCTGAGCCCCGCCGAGCTGCGCGAGCGCACCGGCTGCACGGCCGCCGTGCGGGACGTCGGCTTCGACGTGCGCAAGGGCGAGGTCTTCGTCGTCATGGGCCTCTCCGGCTCCGGCAAGTCCACGCTCGTGCGCACGCTGACCCGGCTGATCGAACCCACCTCCGGATCGATCTCCATCGACGGCGAGGACGTGCTCTCGATGGACAAGGCACGCCTGCGCGAGCTGCGCCGGCACCGCGCTGCCATGGTCTTCCAGCACTTCGGCCTGCTGCCGCACCGCACCGTCCTCGACAACGTCGCCTACGGGCTGGAGATCCAGGGCATGGGCAAGGCCGAGCGGCGGGCCAAGGCCGCCGAGGTCGTCGCCAAGGTCGGCCTCGCCGGGCTGGAGGAACGCCGTCCGGGACAGCTCTCCGGCGGTCAGCAGCAGCGCGTCGGCCTCGCCCGCGCACTCGCCGTCGACCCCGAAGTACTGCTCTTCGACGAGCCGTTCAGTGCGCTCGACCCGCTGATCCGCCGCGACATGCAGGAGGAGGTGATCCGGCTGCACCGTGAGGAGGGCCGCACGATGGTCTTCATCACCCACGACCTGAACGAGGCGCTGCGCCTCGGGGACCGGATCGCCCTGATGCGGGACGGGCGCATCGTCCAGCTCGGCACGCCCGAGGAGATCGTCGGCTCGCCCGCCGACGACTACGTACGGGACTTCGTCCGCGACGTACCGCGCGAGCAGGTCATGACCGTCCGCACGGCGATGCGCCCCGCGAACGACGCGACCGAGGCGGAGCACGGGCCCGCGGTCGCCCCCGGCGCGACGGTCTCCGAGGCGATCGAGGCGGTCGCCCGCTCCGGCGGCCCCGTCCGCGTCGTCGAGGACGGGCGCTGCCTGGGCGTGGTGGACCACGCCGCGCTCCTCGGGGTCGTCGCGGGCGTTCCCGCGCAGGAGGTGGCGGCATGAGAAAAGCCGTCCACACCGGGTGCCGCCCCATGCGCGAACCCGCCGCCGGTACCGGGAGGTGGGGCCGGTGAGCGCCACCGTCACGACCGTCTCCAAGGCCGGCACCGCCGCGGGCGAGGCCCGGAACGAGCAGTCCGGTGGCCTGCGTGACGCCATACGGCGCCGGCGCAAGCTGCTCGCGGGCGGCGGCGTGCTGGCCGCGCTCCTCGTGCTGGGCGCCGTCCTGCTCGGCGGCGGTGGCTGGCCCGCCGGGCTGACCGCCGACATATCCGGGCCGCTCGACGCGGCCAACGAGTGGGTCGTCGACAACCGCGACAGCCACCCGCTCTTCCTGTACTTCCTGCTGCACCTGTCCAATACCGCCACGGATGCCGTCAACGCCGTCTACCAGGGGCTCGACGCCCTCGGCTGGCTCGGTGTCATGGCCGCCGCCGTGCTCGTCGCCTGGCGGTCCGCCGGGCTGGGCCGGCGGGGGCTGCGCGTCGCGCTGACCGCGTTCGGCGCGTTCGCCGTCTGCGGACTGCTCGGGATGTGGGACGCGACGCTGCTCACCATCGCGCTGATGGTGGTCTCCGTCGCGATCGCGGCCGTGCTGGGCGCGCTGATCGGTCTCGCCGCAGGTCTCTCCGACCGGGTGGACCGGGCACTGCGCCCGGTGCTGGACACCATGCAGGTGATGCCGGCCTTCGCCTACCTCCTGCCGTTCGTGCTCGTCTTCGGTACGGGGACGCCCGCCGCGCTGTTCTGCACCGTCATCTACGCCGCCCCGCCGATGGCCCGGCTCACCGCACTCGGACTGCGCGGGGCCGACCCGGCGGCGCTGGAGGCGTCCGTCTCGCTCGGCGCGAACGGCCGGCAGCGACTGTGGACCGCGCGACTGCCGCTCGCCCGCAAGCAGATGCTCCTCGGCCTCAACCAGACGATCATGATGGCGCTGTCCATGGTGGTCATCGCCGCACTCGTCGGCGCCGGAGGTCTCGGCGAGGAGGTGTACTCGGCACTGGCGACCACGGACGTCGGCAAGGCGTTCGCCGCGGGTCTCCCGATCGTGCTGATCGCGGTCTGGCTGGACCGTACGACGGCGGCCGCGGGCGACGGCACCGGCACACCGGGCGCCGCCGGGAGCTGGCTGCACGGCGGCCGGGCCTGGGCGCTGGTGGCGGCCGCGGTGGCCGCCGCGGCGGCCGTGCGCACCACGGCCTGGCCCGACGCCTGGACGTACGACATCTCCACACCCGTCAACAAGGCGCAGGAGTGGATCACCGCGAACCTGACCTTCACCGAGGTCTGGGCGCGCGAGTTCACGCTGTGGGTCCTCAACCCGCTGCGGGACGGGCTGGTCTGGCTGCCCTGGTGGTCCGTCCTGCTGCTGGTCGCCGCCACGGCCTGGCTCGTCGGCAACTGGGTCTCCGCGGTCACCGCGACCGCGGCGATGGCTGCCATCGGCGTGCTCGGCGTGTGGACCAGGTCCCTGAACACGCTCTCGCAGGTGCTCGCCGCGCTGGTGCTCACGCTGGTGCTCGGCTTCCTCGCGGGGGTGCTGTGCGCCCGCGCCAAACGCCTCGAACGATGGGTGCGGCCGCTGCTTGACGCCATGCAGACGATGCCGCAGTTCGTGTACCTCATTCCGGTCGTCGCGCTCTTCGGCGCCACCCGCACCTCGGCGATCGTCGCGGCCGTCGTGTACGCGCTGCCCGCGGTGGTGCGGATCACCACCCAGGGGCTGCGCGAAGTCGACCCGGCCGCCGTGGAGGCGTCCCGCTCGCTCGGCGCGTCCACGCGTCAGCAGCTGTTCGGCGTCCAGCTGCCGCTGGCCCGTCCGGCACTGCAGCTCGCCGTCAACCAGGGCGTGGTGCTCGTGCTCGCCGTGGTCGTGGTCGGCGGACTCGTCGGTGGAGGCGCGCTCGGCTACGACGTGATCAAGGGCCTGTCCCGGGGCGAGATGGGCCTCGGCATGACGGCCGGAATCGCGATCGTCTGCCTCGGGCTCGTCCTGGACCGCGTCACCCAGCGGACCTCCCGCACCCCCCGTTGACCCACCCCTCTCAGATCACTCGACAGGAGCACCATGCGCACCGTCCGTACCCTTCGTACCGCCGTGGCCGTTGCCGGAGCCCTCGGCGTCCTCTCCCTCACCGCCTGCGGAGCCGCCGAGACCGGCAAGAGCAACACGGCCGGCGGTGACAAGACCGTCAAGCTGACCGTGCCGTCCTGGGTCGGTGCCCAGGCGAACGTCGCCGTGGCCAAGCAGATCCTCGAGAAGGAGCTCGGCTACAAGGTCAAGACCCAGCAGATGGGCGAGGTCCTCGCCTGGGACGCGCTCTCCAAGGGCGACATCGACGCGATCCTCGAGGACTGGGGCCACCCCAAGGAGGAAAAGCAGTACGTCGACACGAAGAAGACCGTCGTCAAGGGCGGTGACCTCGGCGTCACCGGGCACATCGGCTGGTTCGTCCCCAAGTACTTCGCTGACGAGCACCCCGATGTGACGGACTGGAAGAACCTCAACAAGTACGCCAAGGAGTTCAGAACCGCGGAGAGCGGCGACAAGGGCGAACTGCTCGAGGGCTCGCCGGACTACGTCACCAACGACGACGCGATCATCAAGAACCTGAAGCTGGACCTGAAGACCAAGTACGCCGGCTCCGAGGCCGCGCAGATCACGGCCATCAAGAAGTACGCGGCGGCGAAGAAGCCCTTCATCACGTACTGGTGGACCCCGCAGTGGCTGAACGCCCAGATCGACATGGTCGAGGTCAAGCTGCCGGAGTACAAGGAGGGCTGCGACGCCGACCCGGAGAAGGTCGCCTGCGCCTACCCGAACACACCGCTGCAGAAGTTCCTCAACGCGGACTTCGCGAAGGAGGGCGGCGAGGCCGCCGAGTTCCTGAAGAACTTCAAGTGGACGACCGAGCAGCAGAACGAGGTCGCGCTGATGATCGCCGGCGAGAAGATGTCGCCGGAGGCCGCGGCCGAGAAGTGGGTGAAGGAGAACGAGGCCACCTGGAAGGCGTGGCTCCCCAAGAAGTGACGCGGTGACCACGGGGCCCCGGGCCTCGTCGGTCAGGCCCCGGGCGCGGCGCGCGGACCCCGCAACGTCAGGGCCGCGCACCGCGGCCGGCCGCGGTCCGGGGCCGGCCGCCGCGACCGCGTCCCGGTCCCGCCCGGTGAGGCGCGGGACCGGCCGGCCCGGGTCGGCCCGTGTCGGGCGTCTTCGCTCGTGCGTGCGCCGGCGGTCAGCCGCGCAGCTCCGCCGCGCACTCGCCGAGTCGGTCGAGCGTCCGCAGGAGGAGACCGGGGCCGAAGGTGACGCGGGTGACTCCCGGACCCCCCCCAGGACGGGGACGCTCGGGCCGCCGGGGGACTTCAGGGCGTTGACCGGGCCCGGACGATCCGGGCGACCGCCCCGAACATCTCGCCCGGCGGCGTCCGCCCGTCCTCGTACCCGAGTGACGCGGCCACGGCCGCGCTCGGCGTGGCCAGGGCGGGGAAGCCGGCCTCGGCGAGGACGCGTGCGCCGGCCGCGTCCCACGGTCCGGGCAGGACCAGGGGGTCCTCGGGTGCCCGTCCGCGGTGCAGTTCGCGGAAGCCCTCCACGGACATCGCGTCCTCAGCGCTTGTACTGGCCGGGCGTGTAGTGGCCGGGCGCCATCCGCGTCGTCACGGCGAAGCGGTTCCACGTGTTGATGACGGCGATCGCCGCGATGAGCTGCGCCAGCTCCGCCTCCTCGAAGTGCTTCGCGGCCCTCTCGTACACCTCGTCCGGGACGAACCCGTCCGTCAGGACCGTCACGGCGTCCGTCAGCTCGATCGCCGCGATCTCCCGGGCCGTGTAGAAGTGCCGCGACTCCTCCCAGGCGCTCAGCTGGATGATCCGATCCACCGACTCGCCCGCCGCGAGGGCGTCCTTGGTGTGCATGTCGAGGCAGAAGGCGCAGTGGTTGAGCTGGGAGGCGCGGATCTTCACCAGCTCCAGCAGCGTGGGGTCGACCCCCTGCCGGGCGGCCGCGTCCAGCTTGACCATGGCCTTGTACACCGCGGGGGCGTGCTCGGCCCACTGCATGCGCGGGCTGTGCTCGTGGTTGAAGTCGTTCTCGGTCTCAGGCATGTCATCGACAGTACGCGGAAGATGACACATCGCTATGGTCCATTTCCATGACGAACGACTGGGCCACTTTTCGATCCGGGGCCGGCGCCGACCTCCATGTCGAGCTGCGCGGCACCGGCCTGCGGACCGGGCTGATGGACGCCCTGCGGGACGCCGTCCGCAGCGGCAGGCTGGCCCCCGGCACCCGGCTGCCGTCCTCGCGGACGCTCGCCGCCGATCTCCGCATCGCCCGCAACACCGTCGCCGACGCCTACGCGGAACTCGTCGCCGAGGGATGGCTCACCGCCCGGCAGGGCTCGGGCACGAGGGTGGCCCGGCGCGCCGCCCCGAGCAGGCCGGCACCGTCGCCGCCGCGCCCCGGCCCGGCGCGCGGCCGCCCCGCGTACAGCCTGATGCCCGGATCGCCGGACCTGGCGTCGTTCCCCCGCGCCGAGTGGCTCAGGGCTGCCCGCCGCGCGATCACGGCCGCCCCGCACGAGGCCTTCGGCTACGGCGATCCACGCGGCCGCGTGGAACTGCGCACCGCCCTCGCCGACTACCTGGCCCGGGCCCGTGGCGTGTACGCCGACCCGGAGCGCACCGTGATCTGCTCGGGTTACGTCCACGGGCTGATGCTGCTCGGCTCGGTGCTGCGGGCCGGCGCGCCGTCGGCCGGCCTCAGGGGCCGGGTGAGGGAGGTGGCGGTCGAGGCGTACGGGCTCGACATCCACTGGAAGCGGCTGACCGACGCCGACCTGCGGCTGTCCCCGCTGCGCTTCGACGAGCGCGGCACCCGCACCGGCGATCTCGCCTCCTCCACGGGCCCGGGAGCGGTGCTGCTGACGCCCGCCCACCAGTTCCCGATGGGGGTCGCACTGCCCCCGGACCGGCGCACCGCCGTGGTCGACTGGGCATGCGGCACCGGCGGACTGATCCTGGAGGACGACTACGACGGGGAGTTCCGGTACGACCGCCAGCCCATCGGCGCCCTCCAGGGACTGGATCCCGAGCGTGTCGTGTACCTCGGAACGGCGAGCAAGTCCCTGGCTCCGGGGTTGCGGCTGGCGTGGATGGTCCTTCCGGAGGCGCTGGTGGGTGACGTGGCCGCCGCGAAGGGGGTGTCGGACTGGTCCTCGGGCTCGTTGGACCAGCTGACCCTGGCCGAGTTCATCGCCTCCGGTGCCTACGACCGCCATGTGCGGGCCATGCGGCTGCGCTACCGCCGCCGCCGCGACCAGCTCGTCGACGCGCTCGCGGAACACGCTCCGGACATCCGGGTGAGCGGCATCGCGGCCGGGATGCACGCGGTGCTGGAACTCCCGCCGGGCACCGAACGCGCGATCGTCCAGGCCGCCGCCTGGCAGGGCCTCGCCGTGGAGGGCCTCGGCCGCTTCCGGCACCCGTCCGCCCCGCCGGGCCCGGACGCTCTCGTCGTCGGCTACGGCACCCCTGCGGACAGCGCTTGGTCGGGGGCACTGGACGCGTTGTGCCGGGTGCTTCCCTGACGCCCTCTCAGGCACACCGCCCGGCTGCGACCGGTCCGGACCGGTCGGACCGTCGGCGCAGCGGGAGTGGCGGACGGATCCGGTGGAGCTCCCGACCGCCTGGTCGGGCGGATTCCTGACGCCCCTCGCACGGCCGGGTGCCGGGCCTCGGCACCGCCCGGGGCCGGGTCAGCCGCGGTCGCGGTCGCCGGGCGGGGCCCCGGAGGAGCCGGACGGCGACGCCGCGGCCGGGATCTCGCCGAAGCGGGCCAGCGCCAGCGCACCGGCCACGGAGACGGCGAAGCCCAGGACCGCGAGCCAGGCCAGGCCCTCGCGGGTGCGGTCACCCAGCCAGACCACCCCCACGACTGCCGGGGCGATGGTCTCCGCGACGACCATCCCCGCCGTGGCCGTGGTGACGGAGCCGTGTGCGAACGCCGAAGTGAGCAGCAGGAACGCCGCCGCGCCGCCGAGCAGCAACGCGTACAGCGCCGGATCGGTGAGCGAGGGCCGCTCCAGCAGCCGGACCGCCACTTCCGGTACCCCGAAGCCGAGCCCCGCGCACACCCCCAGCGCCGGCGCGCGCGAACGTCCGGGCAGCCGGCCGGCGGCGGCACCGCACAGCAGGACGCCGGCCCCCGTGCCGAGCAGCGCCCATTCCAGCCACGGCGGTGCGGGTGCCCTGCCCTCCGGCCCCGAGGCGAGCCCCAGCAACGCGAGCCCCGCGCAGACCACGACGACCGCCGTCCACTCCGTCCGGCTCAGCCGCGCCGCCAGCACGCGCGTGGCCAGTACCGCGGTCACGGCCAGACTCGCCGCCAGTGCCGCGCCGACCACGTAGATGGGGACCAGCAGCAGTGCCACGACCTGCAGCGCGAAGCCCGCCCCGTCGAGGGCGAGTCCGAGGAGGTAGCGCCACTGGCGCACCGCGCGCACGAACAGTGCGGGGTCCACCCCCGCGCGGGACGCGCCCTCGTCCTGGCCGGCGGCCGCCCGGGCCGCCACGGCCTGGAGGACGGTGGCCGTGCCGTAGCAGACCGACGCACCCAGGGCGCAGAGCATTCCAAAGATCACAAAACGACTCTAGACGTGGAGGGTTCGCGGACCCGGTTACGGACTTCCGGAGGCGCCCTCTAGTCTGTCCGGCGGCCGGTCGTCCGGCTGGAAATGTCCGAACGCCGAGGGGGAGGCCCGGAGGATGGCACGTCGCAGGCTGAGGTCGAGCACGGTGGTGCTCGGCGGTATGGGAGTGCTCGCGACGGCGATCACCTCGTGCGGTTCGGAGCCCGACAAGCGCTGCGTCGACCCCGTCACCCGCGAGGTGCTGCCGAGCTACGAGTGCGACGACGACAAGGGCAGCGGAAGCGGCACCTACTACTACGGCGGCAGCAAGTCCAACGGCAGGGTGTCGGGCGGCAGCTTCGACAAGGCCGCGGTGGAGCGCGGCGGCTTCGGCTGCTCCGGCTCCGGCGGCGGCTGAGCGGCCCGGCGGCAATGGAGCGGCACACCATCGAACCCCGCCCCGGCTGGCAGCGGATCGTCGAGGAGCAGGGACTCGTCTATCCCCTCACCCGCTACCCGGACGGTTCCCTGCGGCCGTACTGGGACGAGAGCGCCTACTACACGTTCTCGTTGGCGGAGGTCGAGGCGCTGGAGGAGGTCGTCGAGGAACTGCACGCCATGTGTCTCGCCGCGGCGGCCCACATCGTGGAGCACGACCGCTTCGCGGACCTCGGCATCACCGACCCCCGACTGGCGCGCCTCGTCGCCGAGTCCTGGCAGCGGCGCGCCGAACTGCCGTCCCTGTACGGGCGGTTCGACCTGCGCTACGACGGCTCCGGGCCGGCCAAGATGCTGGAGTACAACGCCGACACGCCCACTTCGCTGGTGGAGGCGGCCAGCCCCCAGTGGTTCTGGATGGAGGACCGCTTCCCGGGTGCCGACCAGTGGAACTCGCTGCACGAGCGTCTGGTCGACGCCTGGAAGCGGCAGGCCCCGCTGCTGCCGCCCGGCCCGCTGCACTTCGTGCACTCCGACGGCGACGAACTGGGCGAGGACCTGATGACGGTCGCGTATCTGCGCGAGACCGCGCAGCAGGCCGGGCTGACCACCGAGGCGCTGTCCGTGGAGCAGATCGGCTGGGACCGGCTGTCGGACCGTTTCGTGGACGAGCGGCTCCGCTTCATCCGCAGCTGCTTCAAGCTGTATCCCTGGGAGTGGCTGACGACGGACCGCTTCGGCCCGTACGTCCTGGACACCCTGGACAACGGCGGTGGCACGGGCAGCACCTGCTGGATCGAACCCGCCTGGAAGATGCTGCTGTCCAACAAGGCGCTGCTCGCCGTGCTGTGGGAGCTCCACCCCGGTCATCCGAACCTGCTGCCCGCCTATCTCGACGGCCCGCGCGAACTCGCCGCCTCCACCGGCTGGGTCGCCAAACCGCTGCTGGGCCGTGAGGGCTCGGGCATCACGGTCCACGAGCCGGGAGCGGCGCCCGAGGTGCGCGACGAGCCCTGCTGCTACCAGCAGTTGGCGCCGCTCCCCGATCTGACGGCACCCGAGGGCGACGGCTCCGGCGGGGGGAACCGCGTGGTGCTCGGTGCCTGGGTCGTCGAGAACGAGGCGGCCGGACTCGGCATCCGCGAGTCCGCGGGGCTGGTCACGGACGAGTACGCCCGTTTCCTGCCTCATGTGATCCTCTGACGGGCGGAAACGCCGGCCGGGAGGTCCAGTCGACCGGCGGAATCAGCTGCTCGGTCGGGGTCCACCGACGGGCGGAGCCGTCCGGGCCGTGGGCCAAGGCGCCGCCAGGAGCCGGGGGTGGTCCCGGGCCGGCCGGGCCCGGGACCACCGCCCGTCGCTCACGTGCCGGTCAGGACACGCCGCCTCCCCGGACTCCGCTCACTCGCCCGCCAGTACCGCGCGCAGCTGGTCGAGGCCCCAGTCCAGGTCCTCCTTGCTGATCACGAGCGGCGGCGCGATCCGGATCGTCGAGCCGTGTGTGTCCTTGACCAGGACACCGCGGTCCATGAGCTTCTCGGAGATATCCCGGCCCGTGCCGCGCGAGGGAGCGATGTCGACACCGGCCCACAGCCCGCGCCCGCGCACCGCGTCCACCGCGCCGCCGCCCACCAGCAGCCCGAGTTCATGGTGCAGATGGTCGCCCAGCTCGCTCGCCCGCTGCTGGAACTCGCCGGTGCGCAGCATCGTGACCACCTCCAGCGCCACCGCGCAGGCCAGCGGATTGCCGCCGAAGGTGGAGCCGTGCTCGCCGGGCCGGTGGACCCCGAGGACCTCGGAGGAGGACACCACCGCCGACACGGGGACGACACCGCCCCCGAGGGCCTTGCCGAGGACGTACATGTCGGGGACGACACCCTCGTGTTCGCAGGCGAACGTCCGTCCGGTGCGGCCCAGACCGGACTGGATCTCGTCGGCGATGAACAGGACGTTGCGCTCGCGGGTCAGCTCCCGCACCCCGGCGAGATAGCCGGCCGGCGGCACCAGCACCCCGGCCTCGCCCTGGATCGGCTCCAGCAGCACCGCCACCGTGTTCGCGCTGCACGCGGCCTGCAGGGCGGTGAGGTCGCCGTACGGCACGATCTCGAAGCCCGGCGTGTAGGGCCCGAAGTCGGCCCGGGCCTCCGCGTCCGTGGAGAAGCTGATGATCGTCGTCGTACGGCCGTGGAAGTTGTTCGCCGCGACGACGATCTTCGCCTGGCCGGGCGGGACGCCCTTGACCCTGTAGCCCCACTTGCGGGCCGTCTTCACCGCGGTCTCGACCGCTTCCGCCCCGGTGTTCATGGGCAGCACCATCTCCATGCCGCACAGCTCGGCGAGCTGGGTGCAGAAGTCGGCGAACCGGTCGTGGTGGAACGCCCGCGAGGTCAGCGTCACCCGTTCCAGCTGGGCCTTCGCGGCGTCGATCAGACGCCGGTTGCCATGGCCGAAGTTGAGCGCCGAGTAACCGGCGAGCATGTCGAGGAAGCGGCGCCCCTCGACGTCCGTCATCCACGCACCGTCCGCCGTCGCGACCACGACGGGCAGCGGGTGGTAGTTGTGGGCGCTGTGCGCCTCCGCGGAGGCGATGGCTCTCTCCGTTGCAGACACGGGGTCTCCGTTCGTACTGCGGCGTGGGTCCACTGCGGCGCGGGGCGCCCGATCGGACCGGGGCCGGGCTGCGTGCCCCTTTTCTATCGTCGCTCGCCCACCGTATGAAGAAACATCGGGCTTCCGGGTGCGGTCCGCCGGAGACCTTCCCGTTCCCCCGCCGTTCGCGAACCCGTGGCCGTGCCCCGGGGCCACCACCAGTAGGGTGGACGGTACGCACGGCGACTGGCGTACGCGGAACGAACCGCGGGGGAGCCGTGTGCGGCAGAACCTGCGAGGTGCCGCCCGCCTGGGCACCCCGGACGCACCCGCCATCTGCCCGGAGGACGCCATGCCCGTGCCCGCCACGCCCGCCCGCCATCCCGCGCTCACCGCCGCCGATCCCGAACTGGCCGCGCTCGTCGGGGCCGAGGAGCGTCTGCAGGCCGACACCCTGCGGCTCATCCCCAGCGAGAACTACGTCTCCCAGGCGGTGCTGGAGGCCTCCGGCACCGTCCTGCAGAACAAGTACAGCGAGGGCTACCCGGGGCGCCGCTACTACGAGGGCCAGCAGAACATCGACCGGGTCGAGCGGCTCGCCGTCGCCCGCGCAAGGTCCCTCTTCGGCGTCGAGCACGCCAACGTCCAGCCCTACTCCGGCTCCCCGGCCAATCTGGCCGTGTACCTCGCCTTCGCCGAGCCCGGCGACACCGTGATGGGCATGGCCCTCCCCATGGGCGGCCACCTCACCCACGGCTGGGGCGTCTCGGCCACCGGCACGTGGTTCCGGGGCGTCCAGTACGGCGTCCGGCGGGACACCGGCCGCATCGACCTCGACGAGGTGCGTGAACTCGCCCTCGGGGAAAGGCCGAAGGTCATCTTCTGCGGCGGCACCGCCCTGCCGCGCACCATCGACTTCGCCGCGTTCGGGGAGATCGCCCGCGAGGCGGGCGCCGTCCTCGTCGCCGACGTCGCGCACATCGCCGGCCTGATCGCCGGCGGCGCCCACCCCTCGCCGGTCCCGCACGCCGACGTGATCTCCACGACCACGCACAAGACGCTGCGCGGCCCGCGGGGCGCCATGCTGATGTCCCGCGAGGAGCACGCCAAGGCCATCGACAAGGCCGTCTTCCCCGGCCTCCAGGGCGGTCCGCACAACCAGACCACCGCCGCCATCGCCGTCGCCCTGCACGAGGCGGCCCAGCCCTCCTTCCGCGGCTACGCCCACGCCGTCGTCGCCAACGCCAAGGCCCTGGCCGAGGCCCTGGTCGCGCGCGGCTTCGAGCTGGTCTCCGGCGGCACCGACAACCACCTGGTGCTGATGGACCTCACGTCCAAGGACGTCCCGGGGAAGGTCGCGGCACAGGCCCTGGACCGGGCGGGGATCGTGGTCAACTACAACACCGTCCCCTACGACCCGCGCAAGCCCTTCGACCCCTCCGGCATCCGCGTCGGCACCCCTTCCCTGACGTCCCGCGGCCTCACCACGGAGCACATGCCGGTCGTCGCGGACTGGATCGACCGCGGGGTGGCCGCCGCCCGCAAGGGCGACGAGGACGCCCTGGCCGCGATCCGGGCCGAGGTCCGCGACCTCATGGCGGCCTTCCCGGCGCCCGGCCTGCCGGTCTGACCCGACGGTCGCTCCCGCGTCCCCGGCGATCCCGTCCGCCACGCCCTCCGGCCCGCCCCACCCGGGCGCGGCCGTCCTCGCGCGGTCGGGCGTGTGCGGCCGTCCCAGGGCCGGTCGGGCGGCGTGGTGGTGCACCCGGTCCGGGCCCGGCCGCGTCCGGTTCCGGTGGTCCGGCCCGTCCGCGGGCCGTTTCCGTTCCCGGCCCGCCCCACCCGGGCGCGGCCGTCCTCGCGCGGTCGGGCGTGTGCGGCCGTCCCAGGGCCGGTCGGGCGGCGTGGTGGTGCACCCGGTCCGGGCCCGGCCGCGTCCGGTTCCGGCGGCTCCCGGCCCGTCCGCGGGCCGTTTCCGTTCCCGGCTCCGTCCGGCTCGGTCCGGTCCGGCCCCGCCGCGTCCGGTACCGGCGGCTCCGGCCGCCCGGCGGTCGCGCTTCCCGCCCGGCGGGCTCGCGCGCCGCACGGCCCACCGCACTGTGTTCCTCGTCTCACTGCGCCCCCCGATCCGCGGCAGCCGGCGCCGCCGCGGCTCGGCAGGCCGCGCCGTCCCGGAACCGTCCCGGCTGTCGTTACGCCCCGCAGAGCGCGGACGGCACCGCGCCCTCCACGCCGGCGCCGGCGCCGCAGGCCACCGCCGCGCGCGGTGCCACCGGTGTCCGCGCGCCCCCGGCCCCGCGCTGTCGTTACGCCCCGCAGAGCGCGGACGGCACCGCGCCCTCCACGCCGGCGCCGGCGCCGCAGGCCACCGCCGCGCGCGGTGCCACCGGTGTCCGCGCGCCCCCGGCCCCGCATCCGACTCGGGCTTCCCGGAACGCATGCGCGTGATCACCGCTGCCGAGTCGACGGGGGCCGGAGTGCGGCCCCCCTCGCGTGGTCCCCTCCCGAACGCCGCACCCTCGACGCACCACGCGCCGCCGATCGGTTCCCGACCTGTCGGCGCCACCTGAGAGAATGCTGGACATGGCCTCTGAACGTCCTCGTGTGCTCTCGGGAATCCAGCCCACCGCCGGCTCGTTCCACCTCGGCAACTATCTCGGCGCGGTCCGCCAGTGGGTCGCCCTGCAGGAGACCCACGACGCCTTCTACATGGTGGTCGACCTGCACGCGATCACGGTCCCGCAGGACCCGGCCGAGCTGCGCGCCAACACCCGCCTGGCCGCCGCCCAACTGCTCGCCGCGGGCCTCGACCCGGAGCGTTGCACGCTGTTCGTCCAGAGCCATGTGCCCGAGCACGCCCAGCTCGGCTGGGTCATGAACTGCCTCACCGGCTTCGGCGAGGCCTCGCGCATGACGCAGTTCAAGGACAAGTCCGCCAAGCAGGGCGCCGACCGGGCCACCGTCGGCCTCTTCACCTACCCGATCCTCCAGGTCGCCGACATCCTGCTGTACCAGGCGGACCAGGTGCCGGTCGGTGAGGACCAGCGGCAGCACATCGAGCTCACCCGCGATCTCGCCGAACGCTTCAACGGCCGTTTCGGCCCGACCTTCACGCTCCCCGAGCCGTACATCCTGAAGGAGACGGCGAAGATCTACGACCTGCAGGACCCGCAGATCAAGATGAGCAAGTCGGCGTCCACCCCCAAGGGCCTGATCAATCTGCTCGACGAGCCGAAGGCGACCGCGAAGAAGGTCAAGAGCGCCGTCACCGACACCGACACGGTGATCCGCTTCGACCCGGCCGGGAAGCCCGGCGTCAGCAATCTGCTCACGATCCTGTCGACCCTCACCGGCACGGGCGTCGCGGAGCTGGAGCTGAGGTACGAGGGCAAGGGGTACGGCGCGCTCAAGACCGACCTCGCCGAGGTCATGGTCGACTTCGTCACCCCGTTCCGGGCGCGCACCCAGGAGTTCCTGGACGACCCGGAGACGCTGGACTCGCTGCTGGCCAAGGGCGCGGAGAAGGCCCGCGCAGTGGCCGCGGAGACCCTCGCGCAGACGTACGACCGGGTGGGATTCCTGCCCGCCAAGCACTGACGACCCCGGTTCCGCCGGGCACCGGGGCCAAGGGCCCTGGCGGGACCACGGCCGCAGGCGTCACACTGGCGGCTGCGCAGACCACCCAGAACCCGGATGAGGAGAACGACGTGGGGACCGTAACGCTCGGCGTTTCGATCGCGGTCCCGGAGCCCTACGGCAGCCTGCTCCAGGAGCGGCGCGCCGGCTTCGGGGATCCCGCCGCGCACGGCATCCCCACGCATGTGACCCTGCTTCCGCCCACCGAGGCCGACGAGTCGGTCCTGCCCGAGGTCGAGGCGCATCTGACGAGGGTCGCTGCGGCGGGCCGGGCGTTCCCCATGCGGCTGTCCGGCACGGGCACGTTCCGCCCGCTGTCACCCGTGGTGTTCGTCAAGGTGGTCGAGGGCGCGGCGGCCTGCACCCGGCTCCAGCAGCGGGTGCGGGACGACTCGGGACCGCTCGTGCGCGAGCTGCAGTGGCCGTACCACCCGCATGTGACCGTCGCCCACGGCATCGCCGAGGAGGCGATGGACCGGGCGTACGAGGAGCTTGCCGGCTACGAGGCCGCGTGGACCTGCACCTCCTTCGCCCTCTACGAGCAGGGCGCGGACGGGGTGTGGCGGAAGCTGCGCGAGTACGCGTTCGGCGGTGGCTCCGTGCCGGGTGTCCCGCCGCAGAGCGCCCCGGTCGACGCACCGGCCCCGACGCACCACTGATCCCGCTGCCGAGCCGCACCGCCGCTCCCGGAGCCCGCCGCGCTCCCATGACCGCGGGCGGCCCGGACGAAGGCACGGACCGGGGCGCCCGGTGCACGGCACCTCGGACGGAGCGGACGCACCCGGTCGCGGTGGGCCGTGGTCTCCCCGTGGGACCGCGGACCGCTCAGACCGGGAGGCGGCGGAACAGCGGCCGGGGGACGTGCCGCAGCGCCGACATCACCACCCGCAGTACCCCCGGGACCCACACGGTCTCGGAGCGCCGCCGCAGCCCCTTCTCGATGGCCTGCGCGACCTGGTCGGGCGTCGTGGCCAGGGGCGCCTCCACCAGCCCCGCCGTCATCCTCGACCGGACGAATCCGGGCCTGACGACCATCACGTGCACGCCCGTGCCGTGCAGGGCGTCGCCGAGCCCCTGGGCGAAGGTGTCGAGCCCCGCCTTGCTGGAGCCGTAGATGAAGTTGGCCCGCCGGGCCCGCTCGCCCGCCACCGACGACAGCACGACGAGCGAGCCGTGCCCCTGCGCCTGCAGTGCGCCGGCGCAGATCAGCCCGGAGGACACCGCTCCGGTGTAGTTGGTCTGGGCGACGCGGACCGCGTCGAGCGGCCGGGCCTCGTCGTGCGCCTGGTCGCCCAGCACGCCGAACGCGAGCAGCACCATGTCGATGTCGCCCTCGGCGAAGACCTTGCCGAGGGCCTCCTCGTGCCCGGTGGGGTCCAGGGCGTCGAAGACCACGGTGCGTACGTCGGCGCCGAGTTCACGCAGTCCGTCGGCGGCGGAGTCCAGCGCGGGGGAGGGGCGGCCGGCCAGCCAGACCGTACGGGTCCGGCGGGCCACCAGCCTTCGCGCGGTGGCCAGGCCGATCTCCGACGTGCCGCCGAGGACGAGCAGGGTCTGGGGGGTTCCGAAGGCGTCCTTCATGGTGCGTGCTCCTTGCGTCACATGGGTGCTGGGCCGGCCGAGGTCACAGGGACAGCCGGCGGGACAGGTCGGACACGAACACCCCGCGCGGGTCGAGCCGTGCGCGCAGCGCCCGGAAGCGGTCGAGGCCCGGATACATCACTGACAGCAACTCCGGCCGCAACCGGGAGTCCTTGGCCAGATAGACCCGTCCGCCGCCGTCGGCAACCACCTGGTCGAGCCCGTCCAGGAAAGGGCCGAGGCCCGGCAGCCCGGCGGGTAGGTCCAGGGCGAGCGTCCAGCCCGGCATCGGGAACGACAGCCAGCCCGGGTCGCCCTCGCCGAACCTCTTCAGCACGGCGAGGAACGACGGGCATCCGTGCCGGGAGACGCGTCGCACGATCTCGCGCAGCGCCTCCTCCTGCCCGTGGCCGACCACGAACTGGTACTGGACGAAGCCGCTCCGGCCGTAGACGCGGTTCCAGTGCGGAACGCCGTCGAGCGGATGGAAGAAGGCGGGGATGCTCTGCAGTTGCCCACGGCGTGCGTGCGGGGCGCGGCGGTACCAGAGCTCGTTGAACAGGGACACGGAGGCGCGGCCGAGCAGCCCTTCGGGGAGGAAGGCGGGCGCCGGGGGGAACTGCCGGGGGCGGAACTCCAGTGGACGGCGTCGAGCGCGCGCAGGGAGCGCGTCCAGCGGTGCGTGCTCCCCGCGGGTGAGGACCGCGCGGCCCGTCGCCGCCCCGCGTGCGAGCAGGTCGATCCATGCGACCGAATAGCGGTAGCGGTCGTCATGGGCGGTCAGACGGGCCATCAGGTCGTCGAGGTCGCCGGCGCGCTCGGTGTCCACCGACATCAACGACGTCTCGACGGGGTGCAGCCGGATCGTGGCGGAGAGGACGACGCCGGTCAGGCCCATGCCGCCGGCCGTCGCGTCGAAGAGCTCCGTGCCGGGGACCACCGTACGCACCTCGCCGTCCGCGGTCAGCAGTTCCAGCGAGAGCACATGGCGGGAGAAGGACCCGGACACATGGTGGTTCTTGCCGTGGATGTCCGCGCCGATGGCGCCGCCGACCGTGACGTAGCGGGTCCCGGGCGTGACCGGTACGAACCAGCCGAGCGGCAGCAGCACCTCCATCAGCCGGTGGAGGCTGACCCCGGCGTCGCAGACGACGACCCCGCGCTCGGCGTCGATCGTACGGACACGGTCCAGGCCGGTCATGTCGAGGACGCTCCCGCCCGCGTTCTGCGCCGCGTCCCCGTAGGCCCGGCCCAGCCCGCGGGCGATGGTGCCGCGGTTGCCGCATCGGTGCACGGCCGCCACGGCCTCCTCGTGCGTCCGGGGGCTGACCAGCAGCGCCGCGGTGGCTGCGGTACGCCCCCATCCGGTCACCGGCACCGGCAGATCGTCGTCCCGGCCGGAGGGGGTCGCGGGCGCGGTCGGGGCGGCGTGCTCGGCGGGGGCGACGGGGACGCACTCGGCAGACATGCGCGCGACGGTATCGCCCCTTACAAGGGTTTTCTCCTTAATGTCCCTGACTCGCCGAAACGGGTGATTAAACGAGTGTCCCAAAATATGACCGCAAAATTCGGCCTCACGTTGAGAAGAGTCGTTCCTGGTGCATCGAAAGGGGCGGCAGATGCGAGACGCCGAAGGCACACCCCGGCCGGAACAGAGGGGCCCGCATGGCCCGCGCGATCCGATCGACCCGCGGAACACGGACGATCCACAGGCCCGGCGGCCCGGCCGCGGGCAGGGGCCGGTGGGCTGGACCGCCGCCGAGCGGCGGCTGCTGGCCGTGCTGCGCGGCTGCGGCGACGAGCCCCGGGTCGCGGCAGCGGCCCGCGCGCTCTCGCACGGCGGTGAGCACGCCGCGCTCTGGCTGGCGGGCGGCCTGGTCTGTGCGGCGGCCGACCGCGAGCGGCGCGACGGCTGGCTGCGAGGCACAGCCCTGATCGCCGCCGCCCATCTGACCAGCATGGGCGTCAAGCGCGTGGTGCGGCGCCCCCGGCCCCTGCTGCCAACGGGCGAACCCCTCGTGCGCACCGCGGGGCGGCACTCCTTCCCCAGTTCGCACGCCACCTCGGCGGCGGCAGCCGCCGTGGCCTTCGGGGTGCTGCGTCCGGCCGGCCGCGTGCTGGTCCCGCCGCTCGCCGCGGCCATGTGCGTGTCCCGCCTGGTCGCCGGGGTCCACTACCCCACAGATGTGGCCGCGGGGGCGCTGCTCGGAGGGGTACTGGCACACGGCGCAACGGCCTGGCTGCGGGCCGCGGGAGGGTGCCGGCCCGCAGGGGGACGCCGTGTCTGAGCGCAGCACCGCACTGCTGGAACAGCCGGGGGAGCCCGGACGGCCGCCGCTGCCGTCCGGCGGGAACGGCCGCGGACGGCGACGTCCGCTGAGCCTGCCGATCGGTCTGGTCAGGACCGCCAGACCACGCCAGTGGATCAAGAACGTGCTCGTCGGGGCGGCGCCCGCCGCCGCCGGGGAGCTGGTGTCCCGGCAGACCGCCGGCCAACTCGGCCTCGTCTTCCTGCTGTTCACGGCCGCCGCCTCCGCCGTCTATCTGATCAACGACGCGCTGGACGCGGAGGCCGACCGCGCGCACCCCGCGAAGTGCCGGCGCCCGGTGGCCCGCGGGGACGTGCCGGTGCCCGTCGCCTACGGTGCCGGGGCGCTGCTCGCCGTCGCCTCGACCGCCGCCGCGGCCGTCCTGTGCAACACCCTGACGGCCGCGCTGCTGACGGCGTACGTGGTGATGCAGATCGCCTACTGCGTCCGGCTCAAGCACGTCCTCGTCGTCGATCTCGCCATCGTCACCACGGGGTTCCTGATGCGCGCCATGGTCGGCGGGGTGGCGCTGTCCATTCCGCTGTCCCGTTGGTTCCTGATCACCACCGGATTCGGGGCGCTCTTCATGGTGGCCGCCAAGCGCTATTCGGAAGCCGTCGAGATGGAGGGCTCCGCCGGTGCGACCCGGGCCCTGCTCACCTCGTACACGACCGGCTACCTCCGCTTCGTGTGGCAGCTCGCGGCCGGTGTGGCGGTCCTCGGCTACTGCCTCTGGGCGCTGGAGGACGGCGGGAGCGCCGACGGCTCGCTGCTGCCGTGGCGCCAGCTCTCGATGATCGCGTTCATCCTGGCCGTGCTGCGGTACGCGGTCTTCGCCGACCGGGGGGCCGCGGGCGCCCCCGAGGACGTCGTCCTGCGCGACCGGCCGCTCGCCGTGATCGGACTGGCCTGGCTGGCGATCTACGGAATGGCGGTCGCGGGCCTGTGACAGAGCCGCTGCACCGGCCGCCCCTCTTCCACCCGCTCCCCCGCCCCCGGGCCCGGACCGGCGGGCCGGACGGGCGGGAACTCGTCTCGTTCCTGCTCGTCGGATGCTGCGCCTACGCCGTCGACCTCGTGCTCTTCCTGGCGCTCCGCGGCCGGTTCGGCTGGGAGCCGCTGACGGCCAAGACCCTGTCCTTCCTCGCCGGCTCCACCGTCGCCTACCTGGGCAACGCGCTCGGCACCTACGGCGGGCGGGGGCGGGCCCGCCGGGTCGCCTGGCGCGACTGCGCCGCCTTCTTCGGGGTCAACACGGCCGGCGCCCTCGTCCAACTGCTCTGCCTCGCCGTGTCCCACCACGTCCTCGGCTTCACCTCGGCCCGTGCCGACACCGTGTCAGGTCTGGGCGTGGGCATGCTCCTCGCGACCTGTCTGCGCTTCTGGGGGACCCGGACGCTCGTCTTCGGATCAACGGAGCCGGTCGGGGGAAGGCGTAGGCCATGGACTGGCTGACCCGGCTTCCCGGCATCGGACCACTCGTGCAGCGGCTGATGCGGACGCACGCATGGCGCTCGTACGAGACGCTCGACGAGGCGCGCTGGACCCGGCTGGCCGCGGCGATCACCTTCATCAGCTTCCTCGCGCTGTTCCCGCTGATCACCGTCGCCGCCGCGATCGGTGCCGGGCTCGTGGGCAAGGAGCGGCTGAAGTCCCTGCAAGGGAAGCTGACCGAGCAGGTGCCGGGCATCTCGGACCAGCTCGACCTCGGCGCGCTGGTGGACAACGCCGGCACCGTCGGACTGATCGCCGGTGCGCTGCTGCTGCTCACCGGCATCGGCTGGGTCGGCTCGATGCGGGAGTGCCTGCGCGTCGTCTGGGGTCTCGACGACAAGGAGGACGGCAACCCGCTGGTCCGCAAGGGCAAGGACGCGGTGGTCCTGCTCGGCCTCGGCGCCGTGGTGCTGGCATCGTTCGCCGCGTCGGCGCTCGGGTCCACCGCCGTCGGCTGGACGGCGGACCAGATCGGCATCGACCGCGACGGGGCGGGCGGCATGCTGCTGCAGACCGCCGCCCTCGTCGTCGCGGTCGTCGCCGACTTCCTGATGCTGCTGTACGTCCTGACACTGCTGCCCGGCGTCCATCCCCCGCGCCGCCGGCTGATCGTGGCGGCGCTGATCGGGGCCATCGGCTTCGAGCTGCTGAAGCTGCTGCTCAGCGGCTACATCTCCGGGGTGGCGGCGAACTCGATGTACGGCGCGTTCGGTGTGCCCGTCGCCCTGCTGCTGTGGATCAACTTCACGGCGAAGCTGCTGCTGTACTGCGCCGCCTGGACGGCGACGGGCAGCGGCTCCGGCGCGGAGGAACCCGTCAGCGGCGAGGCAGACGACGGGCCAGATCGGGCAGCGGCCAGCGCCGGTTGACCAGGAACCCGCCGACCGCGAGCAGCACCAGCGCGACGATGGCGACCGAGACGGCGATGCCCGCGCCCGTGGACTCGCCGTGGCCTGCGGCGGACGCCTCGTCCGGGCCGTGCCGGCTCTGCCCGCCCTCCTCACCGGCCGGCGAAGGCCCGTCGGAGTCGCCCGTCGCGCCCGTGTCCGCCGACTTCGGCGGCACCAGCTCGCCGACCGGCTCCACCTTCCCGGCCGCGGCGAAGCCCCAGTCGAGCAGCCGGGCGGTCTCCTTGTAGACCGCGTGGCCCTCCTTCGACGACGGGTTCATCACCGTGACCAGCAGCACCTTGCCGTTGCGTTCCGCCACCCCGGTGAAGGTGGATCCGGCGAGCGTGGTGCTGCCGTTCTTCACCCCCGCGATGCCCTGGTACGGGGCGACGCCGAAGTCACCGGTCAGCAGGCGGTTGGTGTTCTGGATCTGGAACGACTCGCGCTTCCTGCCCGGCTTCTGCTCGCCCGGGAACTGGGCGCGGGGGGTCGCGCAGTACTCCCGGAAGTCCTTCTTCTGCAGACCGCTCCGGGCGATCAGGGTCAGGTCGTACGCGCTCGACACCTGGCCCTTCTCGTCGTATCCGTCCGGCGTGACGACATGGGTGTCGAGGGCCTGCAGCTCCTCCGCGTGCTCCTGCATCTCCTGCACGGTCCGCGGGATGCCGCCGTTCATCTCGGACAGCACGTGGACCGCGTCGTTGCCCGAGCGGAGGAACACCCCGAGCCACAGATCGTGGACGGAGTAGGTCTGGTTCTCCTTGATGCCCACGAGGCTGCTGCCCACGCCGACGCCGTCGAGCTCGCCCCGGGTGACCGTGTGCTTCTGGTCCTTGGACAGCTTGGGCAGCACCGTGTCCGCGAACAGCATCTTCAGCGTGGAGGCGGGAGGCAGGCGCCAGTGCGCGTTGTGCGCGGCCAGCACCTCGCCGCTCTCGGCGTCCGCGACGATCCAGGACCGGCCCGTCACACCCTTGGGGAGGACGGGCGCGCCCGCCGCGAGCCTGACCTGGGTGCCGGGCCTGCCGAGCTGCGCGCCGCCGACGGTGGACATCACCGACGGGGGGTTGGGGGCCTTCTCGTCCTGGGTGCCGGCCTTGGCCGCGGCGGTCGCGGGTACGGCGGTGAGCGCGGGCAGCAACGCGGCGGCGGCGACCGTCAGTGCGGTCTTCCTCAAGGCAGACACGGACGAGAACGTACATGGAGGCGACGACGGCTCCGACACCGGCCGGGTGACCCGCCGCGAGCTCCGCCGGTACAGCCCAGCCCGGCCCGGGGCGGACGCCGAGGCTCCGGTTGCCGCGGGCGCGGAACCGGCTTCCGGCGGCACCGGACCCCGCCGCTCCGGTGCAGGGGACTGCGGCGATACTGAGTCCATGAAGCTCAGTCGCCCCGTCTCCTGGTTCCTGCTCGCGTTCGGGGTGTGGAGCTGGGTCATCTGGGTCACTTTCGTCAAGAACCTGTGGCAGGACGCGAGCGGCCTCGCCTTCGACGACGCCGGTGACCCGACTGCGTACTTCTGGGTCCATCTGCTGCTCGCCGTCACGTCCCTGCTCCTGGGGACGGCCGTCGGGGTCATCGGGTTGCGTGGCGTACGCGCATTGCGCCGCGACCGCGAATAGGGGAACGGTGCCGTGCTGGTCGTCCTGCTTGTGATCGCTGCCGTCGTCACCCTGCTGGTGACGGTGCACTGGTACGTCTGGCGGCGCCTGGTCCGCGACACGACGGCCGGGCCCGGTGCGGCCCGCCGTACGGGCACGGCGGCCGTGGTCGTGCTGCCGCTGCTCACCGTCGGCGCGTTCGTCTCCAGCCGGGCGGACGCGCCCTTCTGGCTTCAGCAGACCTTCGCGTGGCCGGGCTACCTCTGGCTCGCCGCGCTGCTGTACCTGACGCTCGCCCTGGTGGCGGGCGAGGCCGTGCGCCCCCTCCTGCGCCGTGCCCTGGTCCGCCGTGCGGGCGGCCGTGCACCCGGGACCCCGCCGGCCGGGGTGCCCGACACGTCCGCGCCCCCCGGGGCGTCCGTGAACCAGGCAGTCCCGGGCCCGGCCGGCCGTCCGTCCGGCGGCGCGACCGCAGGCCCCGCGACCGCAGGCCCCGCGACGGCCGCGGAACCGGCCTCGTCCGACGCCGGTCCGGGAACGGCCACCGCGGTCGCCGCGGCGGTCGAGGAGACGCCGGGCGGAGCCGCCCGCACCGACGGCGGTCCGGCACCCGACGCACCCGACGCACCCGAAGCACCCGAAGCACCGGACGCTCCGCCGGAGGAGGGGCGCCCCGCGGCCGGAGTGTCGCGCAGGCTGTTCGTGGCGCGGATCGTCGGTGGGGCGGCCGTCGCCGCGGCCGCGGCGACCGTCGGCCACGGGACGTACGGCGTCCTGCGCGGACCGAGCGTGAAGCGTGTCACCGTGCCGCTCGCGAAGCTCGCGCGGGGCACGCACGGCTACCGGATCGCGGTCGTGAGCGACATCCACCTCGGGCCGGTCCTGGGCCGCGCCCACACCCTGCGGATCGTGGACGCGATCAACGCCACGCAGCCCGATCTCGTCGCCGTCGTCGGGGACCTGGTCGACGGCAGCGTCGCCGACCTCGGAAACGCCGCCGAACCCCTCGCCGGGCTCCGCGCTCGCGACGGCTCGTTCTTCGTCACCGGCAACCACGAGTACTTCTCCGGCGCCGACGCCTGGGTCGACCATGTGCGCGAGCTCGGACTGACCCCGCTGCGCAACGACCGCGTCGAGATCGCCGGCTTCGACCTCGCCGGGGTCGACGACGTGGCGGGCGAACGCGAGGGCCAGGGCCCGGACTTCGCACGGGCGCTCGGCGACCGCGACCGCAGCCGTGCCGCCGTGCTCCTCGCCCACCAGCCGGTCGTCATCCACGAGGCCGTGCGCCACGGAGTGGACCTCCAGCTCTCCGGCCACACCCACGGCGGCCAGCTCTGGCCCGCCAACTACATCGCGGACCTGGCCAATCCGACCCTGGCGGGTCTGGAGCGGTACGGCGACACCCAGCTCTACGTCTCGCGCGGGGCCGGGGCCTGGGGACCGCCGGTGAGGGTCGGCGCCCCCTCCGACATCACCGTGGTGGAGCTCGCCTCCCGCGAGGCCTGACCGCAACCGGGACCACCCGTACCGCGTCGGAGGAAGGAGCACGCCCCGCCGGCACGTAAGGACCGCGCGAGCCGTCCGGCCGGGTTCACGCCGTCCCGCGTTCCCGGCGGCGGCCCCTGCCCCGGCTCTCCTTCGCTTCCTTCCCTCCGCTCCCACCTCCGCCGTCGTCCGCGGCGGAGGACTTCCGGTCCGCCTTCCGGTCCGCCTTCCGCCCGGGCATGCCCGAGGCGGCCATGCCCGCGGCCGTCGGCATGAAGTCCCGCAGCAACTCGTGGGTTTCCTGTACGAGGGGGCGCAGGATGCGGAACCGGGAGAGCGAGACCGCCCGGGCGGTGACCGGCGCGAGCCGCTCGACGAGGCGGCGGCTGTTGGCGCAGCCCTCGGAGCGGTCGTACACCCAGAACAGGACGAGCCCCATCTGCTGGAGCCAGAGCAACCGCGGGAGGGCGTCGGCCAGTTCGGGGTCGACCTTGACGGAGGCCCCGGACAGCACCTGCCGGTGGACGTCGATGGCCGCCTCCCGCGGGCCCTCCGACTCCGGGGAGAAGGGACTGAGCGGACTGTCCGGGTCGGCCGCGTTCTTGAAGAACTGGGACGCGAACTCGTGGTAGGGCTCGGCGATGTCCAGCCAGGCGAGCAGGACCCCCCGGATACGTGCCACGAGGTCCTTCTCGCCGCCGTCCAGGACCTCCGCGACAGCCGCCCGGTGCTGCTCGGCGATCCGGTCGTAGAAGCCCTGGACGAGGTGTTCCTTGGAGGAGAAGTAGTAGTAGGCGTTTCCCACGGAGACCCCGGCCTCCTGGGCGATGGCCCGCATCGTCGTCTTGTCGTAGCCGCGCTCCTGGAAGAGCCGGAGGGCGGTCTCGAGGATGAGGGTGCGGGTCTGCTCGCTCTTCGCGGGCTTTCCGGCCCGGTCCTGCTTCTCGTCCGTCACGTCGTTCACGGTGAGTGAGCCTAGCCGGGCGGGACCGGGACCTCGCACCGCCCTTCGCAGGAGGCGGCCGTCATCTCCCGGTACTTGGCCGCGGCGAGGACCGTCACCTTGGCGAAGGGCCGGCCGGCGGGGGTGCTCAGCCAGTGGGCCTTGGGCCGGTGCTCGGCCAGTGCCCAGAGGCAGACGATCCAGGCGGAGGCGGCCCGGTAGACCTGGCCCCGGTCGCCGATCACCGTGATCTCCCTCAGGGTGCTCTCGTGGTCGAGGGCCGGGAAGCGACGCCTGGCCTCCACGGACGCCGCCGGGACGAGGTCCAGCGGGACGAGCTGCCGCTGCCGCAGCAGCCAGTGGCGCAGATGGACGCAGAGCGGGCACTGGGCGTCGTACAGCACGGTCAGCCGCTTCACGGGGACCCCCACGGTGCTCACGCACCCGTCGCGGGCGCGGCCCAGGGACCCTTGTCGGCCGGTCCGGTCCAGCCCTGCGGCGGAACCGGCGGGGTGTGCTCGCGTTCCATCACACCGCGCCGGCGGATCTTGTTGAGCACGTAGACGTTGGCGAGGTGCATCACCCCGAGGACGAGCAGGACCACCCCGAGCTTCACCGAGAGCGCCTCGAACAGCCGGCGGGCGTCGGCCACGGCGTCGTCCTGGCTGAGGTAGAGGGCGACGAAGCCGAAGTTGACGAGGTAGAAGCCCACCACCAGCAGATGGTTCACGGCGTCCGCGAGCTGCTCGTTCCCGTGCAGCACGTCGGAGAGAAAGATCCGTCCGTTCCGGCTGAGCGTGCGGGCCACCCAGATGGTGAGCGCGACGCTGATCAGCAGGTAGACGACGTACGCGACGACAGCGAGGTCCATTCCCCACCCTCCTTTGAACGTGTTCAAAAGGTCTTGTCGAGGACTGTAGCCCTCTTCTTGAACGTGTTCAAGTCGCTTCGGGGTGCGGGAAAACGAGGGGCGCCGCCCGCTCGTGGCCCGTAGGGTCGGCCGGATGACCATTGCTCACGATGTGGCGGGGGACGGCCCCGCGGTGGTGCTCCTGCATTCCTCGGTCTGCGACCGCCGGATGTGGGACGACCTACGGGACGCGCTGGCAGGGGCCGGGTACCGGGTCGTCTGCCCCGACTTCCGGGGCTTCGGCGACACCCCGGCCGAGGCACTGCGCCCCTACCGCGACGCGGACGACGTCCTCGCTCTTCTGGACACGCTCGGGATCGGGCGCGCGGCCTTCGTGGGGGCCTCGTTCGGAGGCGGGGTCGCCGTCGAGATCGCCGCGAGCCGACCGGACCGGGTGACGGCGCTCGCCCTGCTCTGCGCCGCGCTGCCCGGCCACGAACCGGGGCCCGGCCTGCTGGCCTTCGACGAGGAGGAGGACGAGCTGCTGGACGCCGGCGACCTTGACGCGGCCGTGGAGCTCAACGTGGCCACCTGGCTGGGCCCGGAGGCCGACGAGGCCGTACGGGGCCGCGTACGGGCCATGCAGCGGCACGCCTTCGAGCTCCAGCTCGCGGCGGACGCCGAGGCGGAGGAGGCCGGTGCGGAGCCCGTGGACGACGACGAGCCCCCCGTCGACCCGGCCGCGATCACCGCCCCCGCCGTCGTGGTCTCGGGCCGGCACGACCTCGACGACTTCCGGGACATGTCCGCCCGCCTCGCGGAGCTGATAGCGGGAGCGCGCGCCGTGGAGCTCCCCTGGGCCGGGCATCTCCCCGCACTGGAGCGTCCGGCCGAGGTGACGGACCTGCTCCGGGACTTCCTGCGCGACAGCGTCCTCCACCGGCACGGCGCCGCCGAGCCGGTGCCGCCCGCCGTCTGACGCCTTGTGGCCCGGTCCGCCCGGTCGTGCCCGGGCCGGGCCGGGGGCGTCAGGCGCTCAGCGCACGGGCGTGGTTGATCCGGTCCATGACCCAGTACAGGGTGTCCGGGCCGGTCGCCGGGACCAGCGTCGTGTGATGGCGGCCGCCGCTGGTGACGCCGACCTGGATGTAGCCCGTCGTCCGCCGCTCCTTCATGAGCAGGAAGAGCAGCCCGAGGAGGCAGAAGACCGCGAAGACGACCGCGAGCACGACGCCGACGGTGGGGATCCGCTCCTCCGTGCGGGACATGTCCGTCACGTTCCACACCGCCCCCTTGAGCGGCAGCGTCCCGTTCGGGGTCACGATGGAGTCCTGGAGGACGACGATGTCACCGATCGCCAGCAGGGGGACGCCGGGGCCGCCCACATGTGCGAGCGGCGCCGGGGCGAAGCCGTGGCCGTACTGGGGTGCGC
This sequence comes from Streptomyces sp. WMMC940, assembly GCF_027460265.1. Lineage (NCBI taxonomy): Bacteria > Bacillati > Actinomycetota > Actinomycetes > Kitasatosporales > Streptomycetaceae > Streptomyces > Streptomyces sp. WMMC940. Next base: position 2,852,296 of record NZ_JAPZBC010000001.1, on the reverse strand, counting down.
CCGGCGGCTCCGCCGGACCCCACTGGTAGTCGCCGCCGTCCTGGTAGGGGTTCGGCTGGTTCATCGGTCCCCGCTCTCGCATGACAGAAGCTGGCACGGCACAAGCACGCGTGACGGAAACACAGGGCAAGGGCCCGTTCCCGTACGGCGAGCGTACAGAAACGGGCCCTTGACGGAGCGTCTGACCCTTCGCTCAGAAGCGGCGGGTGATCAGCGCGCGCTTGACCTCCTGGATGGCCTTCGTGACCTCGATGCCACGCGGGCAGGCGTCCGTGCAGTTGAACGTCGTGCGGCAGCGCCACACGCCGTCCTTGTCGTTGAGGATCTCCAGGCGCTGCTCGCCCGCCTCGTCACGCGAGTCGAAGATGAAGCGGTGCGCGTTGACGATCGCCGCCGGGCCGAAGTACTGCCCGTCGTTCCAGAACACCGGGCAGGACGACGTGCACGCGGCGCACAGGATGCACTTGGTGGTGTCGTCGAACCGCTCGCGGTCCTCGGCCGACTGCAGCCGTTCGCGCGTCGGCTCGTTGCCCTTGGTGACCAGGAACGGCATGACGTCCCGGTACGCCTGGAAGAACGGCTCCATGTCCACGACCAGGTCCTTGAGGACCGTCAGGCCCTTTATGGCCTCGATCGTGATGGGCTTCTCCGGGTTGATGTCCTTGATCAGCGTCTTGCAGGCGAGCCTGTTCTTGCCGTTGATCCGCATCGCGTCGGAGCCGCAGATGCCGTGCGCGCAGGAGCGCCGGAAGGTCAGCGTGCCGTCGACGTCCCACTTGATCTTGTGGAGACCGTCGAGCACGCGCTCCTTCGGGTCGATCTCGATCTGGAAGTCCTCCCAGACCGCCGCGTCCGAGATCTCCGGGTTGAAGCGGCGGATCCGGAAGGTGACCGTGATGTACGGGGAGGAGGGGGAGGAGACGGACTCTGCCTCCACCTTGTCCATGGTCGGGGTAGCCATCAGTACTTACGCTCCATCGGCTGGTAGCGGGTCTGGACGACGGGCTTGTAGTCGAGACGCACGGTCTCGGTGCCGTCGGCGCCGACCTCGCGGTACGCCATGGTGTGGCGCATGAAGTTGACGTCGTCGCGGTTCGGGAAGTCCTCGCGGTAGTGACCGCCGCGGGACTCCTTGCGGGCCAGGGCGGAGACGGCCATGACCTCGGCCAGGTCGAGCAGGTTGCCCAGCTCGACGGCCTCCAGCAGATCCGTGTTGAACCGCTTGCCCTTGTCCTGGACGGACACGTTCTTGTAGCGCTCGCGCAGTTCGGCGATCTTCTCGACGGCCGTCTTGATGGTCTGCTCCGTACGGAACACCATCACGTTGGCGTCCATCGTCTCCTGCAGCTCGCGGCGCAGTTCGGCGACCCGCTCGGCGCCCGTGGAGTTGCGCAGGCGCTCGACCTGCTCCTCCACGAGGGAGGCCGGGTTCTCCGGCAGGTCCACCCACTCGGCCTTCGCCGAGTAGTCGGCGGCGGCGATGCCGGCCCGCTTGCCGAAGACGTTGATGTCGAGGAGCGAGTTGGTGCCGAGGCGGTTGGCGCCGTGCACCGACACGCAGGCGACCTCACCCGCGGCGTACAGGCCCGGTACGACGGTGGTGTTGTCCGCCAGGACCTCGCCCTCGACATTGGTCGGGATGCCGCCCATCGCGTAGTGCGCGGTCGGCTGGATCGGGATCGGGTCCGTGTAGGGCTCGATGCCGAGGTACGTACGCGCGAACTCGGTGATGTCCGGGAGCTTGGCGTCCAGCTGCTCCGGCGGGAGGTGCGTCAGGTCCAGGTAGACGTGGTCGCCCTCGGGGCCGCAGCCGCGGCCTTCGCGGATCTCCGTGTAGATGGAGCGGGAGACGACGTCGCGGGAGGCGAGGTCCTTCATGACGGGCGCGTACTTCTCCATGAAGCGCTCGCCGTCCTTGTTGCGGAGGATGCCGCCCTCGCCGCGGGCGCCCTCGGTGAGGAGGATGCCCATGCGCCAGATGCCCGTCGGGTGGAACTGGAAGAACTCCATGTCCTCCAGCGGCAGGCCGCGCCGGTAGCAGGCCGCCTGGCCGTCACCGGTGAGCGTGTGCGCGTTGGAGGTCACCTTGAAGAACTTGCCGGTGCCGCCGGAGGCGTAGATGACGGCCTTCGCCTGGAAGACGTGGATCTCGCCGGTGGCCAGCTCGTAGGCGACCACGCCGGCCGACTTCTTGACGCCGTCGACCTCGGTGATCAGCTGGTCGAGGACGTAGAACTCGTTGAAGAACTCCACGCCCTCCTTGACGCAGTTCTGGTACAGCGTCTGGAGGATCATGTGGCCCGTGCGGTCCGCGGCGTAGCAGGACCGGCGGACCGGGGCCTCGCCGTGGTTGCGGGAGTGGCCGCCGAAGCGGCGCTGGTCGATGGTGCCGTTCGGCGTCCGGTTGAACGGCAGGCCCATCTTCTCCAGGTCGAGGACGGCGTCGATGGCCTCCTTCGCCAGGATCTCGGCGGCGTCCTGGTCGACCAGGTAGTCACCGCCCTTGACCGTGTCGAAGGTGTGCCACTCCCAGTTGTCCTCCTCCACGTTCGCCAGCGCGGCGGCCATGCCGCCCTGCGCGGCGCCCGTGTGGGAGCGGGTCGGGTACAGCTTGGTGAGCACGGCGGTACGGCTGCGCTTCGTCGACTCGATGGCGGCGCGCATGCCGGCGCCGCCGGCGCCGACGATGACGGTGTCGTACTTGTGAATCTTCATGGTGTGGAACCTCAGCCCCGTCCTAGCGGATGTTCGGGTCGAAGGTGAAGATCACCAGCGTGCCCAGAAGGATGGTGAACACCGTGGCGGTGTACAGCAGGCCCTTGAGCCACAGACGCGTGTTCGGCCGCTCGGCGTAGTCGTTGATGACGGTACGCAGGCCGTTGGCGCCGTGCAGCATCGCCAGCCACAGCATCAGCAGGTCCCAGACCTGCCAGAACGGGTTCGCCCAGCGGCCCGCGACGAACGCGAAGCCGATCTTGGAGACCCCGCCGTCCAGAACGAGCTGGATCAGCAGGTGGCCGATGACCAGGACGACGAGGACCACGCCCGAGAGGCGCATGAAGAGCCATGCGGCCATCTCGAAGTTGCCGCGGGTCGACCGCGGGGTCCGACCCGTCCGCTTGCGCGGGGGCTCGATGTACGGCGCGGGGTTGTCGGGGCCGTAGGAGGCGCCTTCGACGGCGCCGATCGCGGAAGAGGTCTCAGCGGACATGTCTGGCGTCAGCTCCCGAACAGTTCACGTGCGGCGTGGCCGAGCACCGGGTAGACGGCACCGGCCATCAGGACGACCCAGATGCCCATCACGGTCCAGAGCATCTGCTTCTGGTAGCGCGGGCCCTTGGACCAGAAGTCCACAGCGATGACGCGAAGGCCGTTCAGCGCGTGGAAGAGGATGGCGGCCACCAGGCCGTACTCCAGCAGCGCGACGATCGGCGTCTTGTACGTCGCGACGACCTCGTCGTACGCCTCGGGGGAGACACGGACGAGAGCGGTGTCCAGCACGTGTACGAACAGGAAGAAGAAGATGAGGACGCCGGTGACTCGATGAGCCACCCAGGACCACATACCTTCCCGGCCGCGGTACAGCGTTCCAGCCGGCACGGAAAAACCCTCCGGGAGCGGGGATTGGAGCCGGCCGCCAGCGTCCTACCAAGGTGACAGCTCTGTCGGTCTGGCCCGGCCGGGTACGGTCCACCGGCCCTCGCCATCGTAGCGACGACTTGTCGGATCCCTCGCCCGGGGTCCGCTGGTGTGATCAAACAGGCACGGACGGGCTATCGGGGCGGCCTCCGGGATGGCCGGAATCGGGGTGTCCGGGATGATTGGCCACTGCGTGTGCCAGTCGGGCCCGGGCGAGCCGGCGCAGCTCGTCGGCGGCGACCACGCGCTCCTCGTCCGGATCGTTGGCGAGTCGCGAGCGGATGCCGGCCAGCACCTGGTCGGGCTGCTCGTCGGCCCGGAAGCCGTCCAGGCAGATCACGAAGGCGTGGCCGAAGCTCGCCTCGTACGCGGCATGCGCGGCGCGCAGGGCGGTGTGCGCGGCCGCCGGGGCGGCGGGGTGCAGCCCGGACGACGACTCCGCGGCCAGCGCCTCGTCCAGGTCGGCGGCGGCGAGGTCGTAGCTGGCCTCGTCGGCGGCGGCGAGCAGGGCGCCGAGGTCGGGGTAGGGGCGGTGGGCGGCGACGCGCCGGGCCCAGCGGTCGCTCCCGCAGCAGCTGAGGAGGGCTGCGGTGGTGGCGGCCGCCGGGGCGGTGTTGAAGCGCTCCAGGCCGGGCAGGTGCGCTCCGGTGGCCTGGCGGGGCCCGGGGACGGGCGCCGGGGAGGCGGGACCGGCGGGGGCGGGGATCCGCACCGCCGGGGGGAGCGTGGGCGGTCGCTGCGGGAGGCCGGTGTGCGATTCGCTGGACAGCGTGGGCTCCGGTGCGACTGGGAAGCGTGGGGTGGTTGAGCTGCAACGCTATCGAGGCGCGCCAGAAGGTGTCCGATGGATGCGTGAATTTCACCCGGACGGGAGAGTTTCGGTGCGCACCGTGGACGACGTCGGGGTGAATCACCCGATTAGGCTTTGTTCGTCATGCTTCTTCATGAGGAGGAGGTTTTTCGTGATGTGGCATTCCCGGAGGGTGCGGCGCGCGGCCCCGGTCGTCGCGGCCGCCGCGGCGCTGTCGGCGGTCGCCTCCTGCGGCGCCGGCGGCACCGCGGGCGCCGAGCGGGCCCAGGGGACGCCGCGGGCGGAGGCCGCTCCGACCCCCTCCCCGACGAAGACGTACCCGCTCTCGACCGCCCCCCGCACGATCCCCTCCGTGCGCGCCCACGAGGCGGCCCGCGGGCCGGGCTGGCGCCCGGCGGCGGGCAGCGCCGTCGTGGTCGCCAAGGGGAGCGAGGCGCTGGCGGACGAGGGCCGGCTGCTGGCCGGGGAGCTGAAGACCGGCTTCCGCAACAGTGGGCCGGTGAAGGCCGGCGACATCGAACTTTCGCTCGATACGACGGGCGGGGGCGCGCCCGAGTCGTACACGCTCACCGCGCGCGACAACCGCGTCCGCATCACGGGGCCGGACGAGGCCGGCGTCTTCTACGGCACCCGCACCCTGAAGCAGGCCGTCCGTTCCGGCGGCACGATGCCCGAGGGCGTGGTCCGCGACCGGCCCGACCGGCCGCAGCGCGGTCTGAACGTCGACATCGCGCGCAAGCACTTCACCCCCGGCTGGATCGAGGCCCGGTTGCGTGAGATGGCCGACCTCAAGCTCAACGTGCTCGGCCTGCACTTCTCCGACGACCAGGGCTTCCGGATCGCCTCCGACACCCATCCCGAGGTCGTCTCCCCGGAGCACCTCGGCAAGGCCGAGGTGCGCAGGATCATCGCCCTCGCGCGGAGCCTGCACATCACCGTCGTGCCGGAGATCGACTCGCCCGGGCACCTGGGCGCGGTCATGCGGGCGCACCCCCGGCTCCAGCTGCGCGACGTCCGGGGCGTGCCCCGGCAGGGCGCCATCGACATCTCCGATCCGGAGTCCGCCCGGATCGTCGACGACCTGCTGCGCGAGTACTCCCGGCTCTTCCCCGGTCGCTGGTTCCACGTCGGCGCCGACGAGTACCAGGCGCTGACCGTGCGCGACCCGCAGGCGTCGTACCCGCAGCTGGCCCGTGCGGCGGAGCGGAAGTACGGGCCGAACGCCACGGTGCAGGACCTGGCGACGGGCTGGCTGAACGACCGGGCCGCCGTGGTGCGTGCCGCGCAGAAGCAGCCCAAGGCGTGGAACGACGGCTTCTTCCGCGGCGGTGCGGTCTCGCCCGACAAGGACATCGAGGTCGAGTACTGGACGGGCAAGGAGATCGGGGCCAGGCCGCCGGCCGAGTACCTGGCCGAGGGCCGCAAGGTCGTCAACCTCAACGACGAGTACCTCTACTACGTGCTCGGTGAGCCCAATGAGTTCACGTACCCGACGGGCCGGCGCATCTACGAGGAGTGGACGCCGCTCGTGCTGCGGGGCACGGCTCCGGTCCCGGAGCGCTACTCGGACCAGATCCTCGGCGGGCGCCTCGCGATCTGGGGCGACCGCGCCCGGGCGCAGACCCAGGACCAGGTGGCGGCGGGCATCCGCATGCCGCTGCGCGCGGTGTCCCAGAAGCTGTGGACGCCGGGGCCGCCCGCGCTCACGTGGGCGCAGTTCGACGCGCTGGCGGACAGGCTCGGCTGAGGTTAAGGTCCGGAGGCCGACCGTTCTCGTACGGTTGTTCGCCGCGCTGCCCTGGGGAGGGGCTCGCCCGGATTCACCGTGTCCCGTGGGGGGAACCTTTCATGACGTTTGCGCCCGTACCCGTGCCCGTACCGCCGGCGTCCGCGCCCGGCCGTGCGCTCCGCTCGCCCGTGGGGCTCTCGTACGCCGTCACCGCGCTGCTCGGTGTCGTCGTCGTGGTCGACCTCCTGATCGTCGCGGCCTCGCTCAACATGCGGTCGTTCCTGAGCGGCGTCACTTCCGGCGCGGCCGACTTCGACGAGGACGCGGCGAGCCGCGCCGACTACGCGATGGCCGGATCGAGTGTGTTGTACGTCGCCGCCGTGGTGGCGGCGGGCACGCTCTTCATCGTCTGGTTCCACCGCGTCCGGCAGAACGCGGAGGTCTTCGCGCCCGACGCCCAGCGCAGGACCCCGGGCTGGGCGATCGGGGCCTGGTTCATCCCCATCGCCAACTTGTGGATCCCGCGGGGCATCGCCGCCGACGTACTGCGCGCGAGCCGCACCGACCCCTACGGCGGCGAGGCGAAGGGCCGCGGCCTCCTCAATGCCTGGTGGGGCGCCTGGGTCTGGTCGATGGTCTTCGACCGGTACGCGAGCAGGACGTACGACAGGGCCCAGGACCCCGAAGCGATCCACGACGCGGCGGCGCTGGTGCTGGCCGGCGCCGGGTTCGACATCGTCGCCGCGGTGCTCGCCGTCCTCTTCGTCCGCAGGCTCACGTCGATGCAGCACGCGAAGGCCGTCGCGGGCCGGACCGTGCCGACGGCCTGAACCCGGTCGAAAACGGAAACATCCGGGTGGTCCTTCGGCCGCCCGGGTGACGATTTTCGGCCACTCGGCGCTGTAAGTGACGTACTGCGAACGCACAGTCGGGGAGGCGTCGATGGGCCTGGTGCAACTGATCGCGGAAGCGGACGAGCGGAGCCTGGCCGCGAGCGGTCTCGCGTGTCTGGACCGCTGCCAGCCCCTGCTCGACGAGGAGCCCGACGTGCTGCGGCCCCTGTGGGCGGGCGTCTCCGAGGGCGAGGAGGGCTGGGCCGGGCAGCTGGCCGCGGCGAGGGCGGCACTCGACGAGACGCCCGTCGACGACGCGTCGAGCGAGGCATGGGCACCGGTGCGGAGGATGATCGCCGCAGCCCCGTCCGAGTGGGCCACCGGACCGCTCGGCGAGTGGGCGACGGCGTGCTCCGCCCTCGCGCTCGAACTGCACCGGGAACTCGACCCGTCCGGCGGCACCGGGGGTCCGCTCGTCGCCGGCGAGGAGCGCCGCCAGATCCAGATCCTCGAGATCCTCGCCGGCAGTCCGGACGGCGCCGCCCTCCGCCGCGCCCTGGACCTCTCGACGGAGGGCCGCCGTGTGTTGCGCGCGGCCCTGTCCCGGCGGGCGAGGGCCCAGGGCTGAGCCGCCCCGCGGCGCGTCACCGGGCGGTCGCGGCCGGCTCGTTCCCGGGGACGGCGAGCCCCAGCGGCCCGCCGCTCGCGATCACGTCGGGACCGGCGAGGAGATCCGCGTAGCCGTCGTCGTCCAGGTCCTGCGCGGTCAGCGCCCCGGCGTCCGCGCCCACCGCGAGGGAGGGCGCGCCGGCGGTGCTCAGACCGGTGGGCGAGCCGTGGTAGGTCACGATCCCGCGCCCGGTGGACACGGCCAGGTCGTCGTACCCGTCGCCGTTCATGTCGCCCGAGGCGAGGGCGGTCCCGCCGGCACCCATCAGGACGGTCGGCGAGGCGGTACGGCGTCCGCGCTCGGGGTTGCTCAGCACGACGAGCGGGGTGGCACCCTCCGGTGTGCGGTAGGCGACGGCCAGATCCCGGTCGCCGTCCCCGTCGAAGTCGCCGCCGACGGAGTCCTGCTCCTCGGCGCCGTCCGGTACGACGGCCGCCGCCTCGGACCCGGGGTCCAGCGGCCAGGGCACCGGGGAGGCGTCCGGATCGCCCGGTCCCTCGCCCCGTGCCGCGGCTGCCGCGCGGATCGCGGGCAGATCGGCGTACAGATGACCGCCGGGGCACTCGGTCGGGTACGCGTCGCGGTGTCCCGGCAGCCGCGGGAGCGTCACGCGCTGCCCCCGCCGGAACTTGCCGTTGTCCACGGACGCCGTGAGCGTCGTGGTCCCGTTGAGGGCCAGCCCGTAGAGGCCGAGCTTCCAGGAGGCGACCCTCATGACGGCGTCGCGGACCGCGGGCGTGGTGGTGGCCGTGCTGTAGTCGCCGATCACGGACACGCTGCTCGTGTCGATGTTGAAGCCGTACGTGTGGGCGCCCTGGACCGGCCGGTCGATGCCGCCGGCCCGGCCCTCGAAGATCCTGCCGCACTTGTCGACCAGGAAGTGGTAGCCGATGTCGTTCCAGCCCTGGCCCTCCACGTGGTAGGTGAAGACGGCCCGGACGATCGCGGGCGAGTCGGCGCACTGGTACGTGTTGGACCCGGCGGTGTGGTGGACGAACACCGCCTTGGTGGTGGAGTTGTAGGTGGGCGGCCCACCGACCTTGGACTCGTCCGCGCCCCAGCCGGCCCGCGTGGTCATCGCCGGAGCGCCCGCCGGCACCTCCGCACGGGCGGACGACGGGGCCGGGTCGCCGCCCTGCGGGTCCACCAGTTCCACTCGCAGCCCACGGGGCAGCGACGCCCCCTCGGCCCGCAGCTGCACCCCGTCCGACGGTCCGGTCCACAGCGGCCGGCTGCCCGCCCGCAGCTCCGCGGAGACCTGTCCCGGGCCGGGCTCGGGCGTCCGCAGGTCGATGTCGAGCGTGTGCCAGGACGACCAGACACCGGTACGGCTGTCCCGGGTGCGGACCTCGACGGTGCCGCCGAGTTCCGCGTTCGGGTCGTCCCAGGTCACGCCGACCAGGCTGAACGGTTCGGTGGCACGCGCCGGGAGCTCACGCCGCGCCGGGTCCGTGCCCGGCACGGGCACGCTGTGGACCTCGCCCGAGCCGGGTGTGCCCGGACCGTGCGCCGGGGAAGCGACGGACGGGACGGGGGAGACGGACGGGGAGAGGGGAGCCGAGGGGGGCGCGGCGGCCGTGAGCCCGGTGAGGCAGACGGCGGCGGTGCACGCGGCGGTGAAGGCCACAGGGCGGCATCTCATGGGGCCGGAGCATAAGGAAACGGCGGGCATACGGTGTGCAATGACGCTACGGCCGTGACGGTGACGCCCGGAATGAACGGGTGATCGACGAGCTGTCCGATAAGGATCGCCCCGAACTCCCGTTCCCCGGGCATTGGTACGGTCCGGTCATGGCCGTTGATCGCGCGTCAGGTGTGTCAGACGCATCAGAGGAACCGACGAGAGCGCCCGTGACCGCCGACGACGTGCAGCACGCCGTCAGGCTTGCGCTCGCCACCCTGCGGGCCGGTCTCGGCGCCGACTGGGAAGCCAGGGCCGGCGCCCTGGAGTGGACCTGCTGGGAGACCGTCGAACATCTCGCCGACGACCTCTTCGCCTACGCCGCCCAACTGGGCCCCGAGTCCCCGCCGCTGGACGACGACATCCCCTTCGACTGGATGGCGCGCCGGGACGGCGGACCGGCGAACGTCACCTTCGCCGACCGGGCCGCCGGCCCCCGGGGCCTGCTCCGGGTGCTCGACGCCTGTGGCGGGATGCTCACGGCGATGGTCCGCACGGCCCCCGCGGAGGCCCGGGCGTACCACACCTTCGGGACGGCCGACGCCGAGGGCTTCGCCGCCATGGGTGTGGTCGAGACCCTCGTCCACACCCATGACGTGGCCCAGGGCCTCGGCCTCGGCTGGTCCCCGCCGGCGGGCCTCTGCGCCCGGGTCCTCGCCCGCCTCTTCCCGTACGCCCCGACGGACACGGACCGGTGGGACACCCTCCTCTGGGCGACGGGCCGGGGCGAACTGCCGGGCCGCAAACGCCTGGAGTCCTGGCGGTGGTACGGCGCGGTTCCCGAGTGACGCCCACGGGCCCGACCGGGGCGCGTCCGGACGGGCCTCCCTCGTTGCTTCTGACTGCTCCTGGTCGCTACGGGTCGGTCGATGACGGTGATGGCGGCGGGGCGGAGGTCGGCGGCCCGGCCCAACGCCCGTGCGGCCGTCCCCGCGGCGTGCACGGCGCCGGTGGCGTGCGCTCGGTGGCTCGGCGTTGCGATCTGCGTGCTGCTGCCGGCCCGGGGCCTTCTCGTCGAGGTGCTGCTCATCGCCGGAGGGCCGACCGTCGGCGAGATCAGTGCCGCACAGAGGTTCTGGACGCTCGCCCTTTGGAATCCCTGGTTCATTCTCGGCGGCTCGGCGTTCGGACTGGCAGCCCGCAGCTTCGGCGGACCTCGCCCAGGTGGTGCACTGAGGGGTTTGTCGCCGATCGACCGTGCTCGTGACGTGGACACGGCCCCGGCGGGGCCTCCCGCCGGTGTGCGGCACCACGCGCCGGGCCACACCGCGACCCAGTACGGCACGCGCCGAGTGGAGAGGGCCGCACCGGTCCGGGGTGGACCGGGTGGAGGCCCGGATGCGTCGGTCATGGCTGGTCACGCGGAAGCCCGCGCCCCGGGCGATGCCGGGTCGGAGCGGTCCGACGTGAGACGACCGGGGCCGCCACCCCCCACAGGAGAGGCCCCGGCCGTCGTCCGCCAGAGCCGCGGAGCGGCCCCGTACTTCTCTCAGCGCCGCAGGTGCGTTTTCTGTCACACCGCACGCCGCCGCAGAATGTTGCAGGTTGTACAAGACATGGACGCGGCACCCGCGGAGGACGTAGCGTGGCGCTGCGCGCTTGGGGTGTGCGGCGGTGGTGACCAGCCGCGATGACGAACGGGTAGTGGGAGTGCTGGGGGACGACGCGGAGCTGACCGCCGCGGTGAGCGCGGCGCAGGACGGGGACGAGGACGCCTTCCGGACTGTGTACCGCGCCGTTCATCCGCGGCTGCTCGGATACATAAGGACGCTGGTCGGCGAGCTGGAGGCCGAGGACGTGGCGTCCGAGGCCTGGCTGCAGATCGCCCGGGACCTCGAGAGGTTCAGCGGTGACGCCGACCGCTTCCGCGGCTGGGCGGCGCGCATCGCCCGCAACCGCGCCCTCGACCACATCCGGATGCGCGGCAGGCGCCCCGCGGTCGGCGGGGACGAGACCGAACTGACCGGGAAGCCGGCCGAGTCCGACACCGCCGGCGAGGCCATGGAGGCCATGTCGACCGGCCGGACCATGGCCCTGATCGCCCAGCTCCCCCAGGACCAGGCCGAGGCGGTCGTGCTGCGCGTGGTCGTCGGCCTCGACGCGAAGACCGCGGCGAAGACCCTCGGCAAGCGGCCCGGCGCGGTGCGCACCGCGGCCCACCGGGGGCTGAAGAGGCTCGCGGAGCTGCTGGGGGCCGAGCATGGAACGGGGCACGGAGAGACGTCAGGGGCTCCTGGGCGCGGAACCGAGCTCGGCGCCGTACCGTCCCCGCGCACCGTTCGCTCCGGCGTGAAGCGCTCCACCGGTGTGACGCATTCGCGTCTGCGGACGCAGAAGGACATGTGATGGCCGACGAGCGTTACGAATGGCTCGATCAGGAGGCGGCGGAGCGGTTGCTCCGCGGTGAACCGGTCGAGCCCCTCGGCGTTGACGCGCGTCACCAGGCCCTTCGGCTCGCCGAGCTGCTCGACGACGCGCGCGCCCAGGAGCCCGTGACCGAGCCCCTCAGGGGCGAGGACGCCGCGCTCGCCGCGTTCCGCAAGGCACGTGACGGAGGCGCGGCGGAGCTGCTGCCGACGGTGCGGCTGACGCCGGAGACGCGGCCGGTCTCCTGGAGCCGGTCCCTGCGCTGGGGGCTGGCGGCCTCGCTCACCGGATTCGCTGTGGGCGGCGTGGCCGTCGCCGCCGGGGTCGGGGTGCTGCCCACTCCGTTCGGCGGTCCTCAGCCCGCACCCGCCTCCTCCGTCTCGGGTGCCGTCACCCCCGGGCCGGTCACCTCCGAGCCCGCACCCGACGAGCTGCGCAGCCCCGACCTGCCGTCGCCCGCGGACACCCCCTCGCCGAGCGCCCCCGCGGCCTCCGGCGGCACCGACACCCCGGACGGACCCGGGGACGGGCAGGGCGCAGGTCCGGGGCGGGACGAGTCCACCGCGCCGCACGACAGCCGCACGGACGGGGGCACCAACGGCAGGGACTGGTACCGCAAGACCGCCGACGCCTGTCGCGACTACCGCAACGGCACCCTGGACGAGGAGCGCAAACGCAAGCTGGAGGCCGCGGCGCAGGGCGCGGACCGTGTGAAGCGGTTCTGCGACCGGATGCTGTCCGCCGACGGCAGGGGCGACGACGGCGGCAAGGGCGGCGACGACGGCGAGGGCGACGACGGGGACGGCGGCGGGGACGACGGCGACGACGACGGCTCCGGTCCGGTTGGCTTCCCCCGCTCCCCGTTCCTGCCCCCCACCTCCGTGCGGCCCGGTACCGTCGAGCGGCCCCTCGTGCCGCCGACCTCCGTGCGGCCCGCGTTCCGGCCCGCGGTGCCGGGTGCGTCAGTCCCCGGGCCGTCGCTGCCCGGAGAGTCCGGCGCTCTCCCCGCCGGCGGCCGACTGCCCGCGGACGCCGTGCGCACGCTCCCGATCGCAACGCTCTGACGCGTAAATAGGTGCAGGTCAGGGAGTGTTTGGGCAGGGCTGGGTGCCCGGTGGCTGTGGGCCGCCGGGCGTCTGGGTTTCCGGTCAGGCCGCGTCCTCCCTCGGGTTGAGGGTGACGGTGTAGCCGAGCCGGTTGAGGGCGGTGACCGCGCGGCGGGTGGCGCGTTCGGGGTCGCGCTGGACCGCTGACCTGCGATTTTCCTTGCGTGGCAAAAATTTCCGGCCAGGTGTGACGTTTTTCGGCTGGGTGACGCAGTACTAAGTGAGCCGACTGGTCATCGGCGATGCCTGAGCCGGGGTTCCCCCCGTACCCACGGCTCAGAGCACACAGGCGCGGGCGGGGCACGTTCCCCCGGTCCCGCCCGCGCCTCCTCACTCCTTCCGTCCGGCCCGCGCGGCGCCTACGGCGCCGGCCGGCCGCCCGTCGGGTCCGCGCCGCCTCACCAGTGGACGACGACCTTGTCGCCGACCTTCACCTGGCCGAACACCGACGCGATCTTCTTCTTGTCACGGACGTTGACGCAGCCGTGCGAGGCCCCGTCGTAGCCGCGGGCGGCGAAGTCCGAGGAGTAGTGCACCGCCTGGCCGCCGCTGAAGAACATCGCGTACGGCATGGGGGTGTGGTAGAGCGTCGACTCCCACTCCTCGGCCTTCCAGCCCACGCTGAACGTTCCTTCACGAGTGGGCGTGTTCTCCGAGCCGAAGCGCACGTCCATCGCCGCCACGACCGTGCCGTCGATCATCCAGGCGAGCGTCCTGCTCTCCTTGCTGATGCAGAGCACGCGTCCGCTCATGCACCGGGGATCGGGCTCGTCGAGCGTGTTGGTCGTCGCGGGCCGCAGTTCGTCGGCGGTGGGCTTGCGGGTCGCGCCGAGCAGTCGCTGCCAGGTGGTCTCGTCGACCGAACCGGTGGCGGCGAGCCCCTGCTTCCGCTGGAATCCGCTGACCGCCTTCGCCGTCATCGAGCCGTAGAACGCGGTGGGGCTCCGGTGGAAGTGGCCGATCTGGCGCAGCCGCGCCTGCAGTTCGCGTACCTGCTCGCTCTCGGCGCCCTCCGTCATCAGAACCCTCGGCTCCGGCGTCCGGGCGCCCGGCGTCGACGGGGACGGGGTGGGGGGCTTGGCGTCGTCGGCCGCGGGAACGGCGGTGACGGGGGCGGACGGAGCCTTCGACGGGCCGGCCGCACCGGCCGGTGCGGCCGGCGGCTCGGCACTGCCCCCGGCCGCCCCCTGGCTCGTGCACCCGGCGGCCAGGACCACGGCCGCGAGGGACATGAGCGATCTGTGCAGAACGGACGTACGGTGCATAGGTGCCCCCCTGAGGTTGTGTGAGTAGGGATGCTTCACGGCCGTGCTTGGTTGCGGTCGAAGGAGCATGCTGTGAGCAAGGTCCCAGCAGGGGGCGAGTCGTTGCCCGCAGACCCGCCGGTACGGTCCGTCGCGAGAGTTCCGTACCGGCGAGTAGCCCCACCGGAGGCACACCACATGGCGCGCGAGTCCGAGTCGGGTCTGCCCATCGAGCCGGTCTACGGACCGGACGACCTCGAAGGGTGGGATCCCCGCGAGAAGCTGGGCGAGCCGGGCTCGTATCCCTACACACGCGGTGTCCACCCGTCCATGTACACGGGCCGCCCGTGGACCATGCGCCAGTACGCGGGTTTCGGCACGGCCGTCGAGTCCAACGCCCGGTACAAGCAGCTCATCGCCAACGGCACGACCGGCCTGTCCGTGGCCTTCGACCTGCCGACGCAGATGGGGCACGACTCCGACGCGCCGATCGCGCACGGCGAGGTCGGCAAGGTGGGCGTGGCCGTCGACTCGATCGACGACATGCGGGTGCTGCTGGACGGCATCCCGCTGGACCGGGTCTCCACGTCGATGACGATCAACGCGCCCGCCGCGCTGCTGCTCCTGCTCTACCAGCTGGTCGGCGAGGAGCAGGGCGTGCCGGCGGACAGGCTGACCGGCACCATCCAGAACGACGTGCTGAAGGAGTACATCGCCCGGGGCACCTACATCTTCCCGCCGAAGCCCTCGCTGCGGCTGATCGCCGACATCTTCAAGTACTGCAGGACCGAGATCCCGAAGTGGAACACGATCTCGATCTCCGGCTACCACATGGCCGAGGCCGGCGCGTCCCCCGCGCAGGAGATCGCCTTCACCCTCGCGGACGGCATCGAGTACGTCCGGACGGCCGTCGAGGCGGGGATGGACGTGGACGACTTCGCGCCCCGGCTGTCGTTCTTCTTCGTGGCACGAACGACGATCCTGGAGGAGGTCGCGAAGTTCCGCGCCGCGCGCCGTATTTGGGCCCGGGTGATGCGCGACGAGTTCGGCGCCAGGAACCCGAGGTCGCTGATGCTGCGCTTCCACACCCAGACCGCCGGGGTGCAGCTCACCGCGCAGCAGCCCGAGGTGAACCTGGTGCGCGTCGCCGTCCAGGGGCTCGCGGCCGTCCTCGGCGGCACGCAGTCGCTGCACACCAACTCCTTCGACGAGGCGATCGCGCTGCCGACCGACAAGTCGGCCCGGCTCGCGCTGCGCACCCAGCAGGTACTCGCGTACGAGACCGATGTCACCGCCACCGTCGACCCGTTCGCCGGGTCGTACGTGGTGGAGAGCATGACGGACGACGTGGAGGCCGCGGCGCTGGAGCTGATGCGGAAGGTGGAGGACCTCGGCGGCGCGGTGAGCGCCATCGAACGCGGCTTCCAGAAGGGCGAGATCGAGCGCAACGCCTACCGCATCGCGCAGGAGACGGACACCGGCGAACGCGTCGTCGTCGGCGTCAACCGCTTCACCCTAGACGAGGAGGAGCCGTACGAGCCGCTGCGCGTCGACCCCGCGATCGAGGCCCGGCAGGCCGAGCGGCTCGCGGGACTGCGGGCCGATCGGGACCGGTCCGCCGTGGACGCGGCGCTCGGCGAGCTGCGGGAGGCCGCCGCCGGCACGGACAACGTCCTGTACCCGATGAAGGAGGCACTGCGGGCCCGGGCGACGGTCGGCGAGGTGTGCGACACCCTCCGCGAGGTGTGGGGCACGTACGTCCCGAGTGACGTGTTCTGATCGACTTTCCGCCATCCGGAACGCAGAGGCGGAGTGTCGTACCCGTGTGCGACACTCCGCCTCATGCTGGGTGTCACCGATCTGCCGACGTATCTCGCGGGACTTGTCCTGATCATCCTCCTGCCGGGGCCCAACTCGCTGTACGTGCTCTCGGTCGCCGCCCGTCGAGGGGTGCGCACGGGGTACCAGGCCGCCGCGGGCGTGTGGTGCGGCGACACGGTGCTGATGGTGCTGTCAGCGGCGGGCGTCGCCTCGCTGCTCCAGGCCAACGCCGTGCTCTTCTCGGTGGTGAAGTTCGCCGGCGCGGGCTATCTGACGTGGTTGGCAGTGGGCATGCTGCGGGCCGCATGGTCGATGTGGCGGTCGCGTCGGGAGCTGACGGAACCCGGGGGAGGACGGGCGCCCGACGCGTCCGCGCCGGGTGAGCGGCCGTTCCGCAGGGCCCTGGTGATCAGCCTGTTCAACCCGAAGGCGATCCTGTTCTTCATCGCCTTCTTCGTGCAGTTCGTCGACCCCTCCTATGCCTATCCGGCGGTGTCCTTCACCGTGCTCGGCGGACTCGCCCAGGTGGCGAGCGTCCTCTACCTCACCCTGCTGATCTTCACCGGCACCCATCTGGCCGCCGCCTTCCGGCGCCGCAAGCGGCTGTCGGCCGGCGCGACCTCGGCGGCGGGCGCGTTGTTCCTCGGCTTCGCGGTGAAGCTGTCGTTCAGCAGCGCATGACCTCTCCGCACCGGCCGGTGAGCCGGATCGCACAGCCGGGGCCCGGTCCGCCTCCATGGTGCGCACCGCCGGGTTCGCGCCCGTCCGCATCTCCGGGCGCCCGACGGGCACGGCGGGCGGACCCGTCCGCCTGAGGCGGTCCGCCGCCCTGAAGTGACAGCCGCTTCCACCCCCGCTCGGCCACCCCATCCGTGCCCGCCTCCGGCAAAGACCGCCTCACTGCACCTGCCGACACAGGGCCTCTCCCGGACCGCCGAAGTGCTGCAAGCTGTCCGCACCGACAGGGGCTCACGAGAGGGAATCGCCATGCCGGAGCTGCGGGG
This sequence comes from Streptomyces sp. WMMC940, assembly GCF_027460265.1. Taxonomy (NCBI): domain Bacteria; kingdom Bacillati; phylum Actinomycetota; class Actinomycetes; order Kitasatosporales; family Streptomycetaceae; genus Streptomyces; species Streptomyces sp. WMMC940. The sequence continues at coordinate 2,835,391 of NZ_JAPZBC010000001.1, read as the reverse complement.
CGGCTACAGGGTGCACTTCGTTCTGGCACTGAGCCTCTGCGGGATCGCGTTGCTGGCGATGGCCTCGACCTGGCTGCCCGGCGGGTACATCGTCCCGAAGAGCTTCGTAATCGGCTTGTTCGTCCTGGTCTTCCCGGTCTTCGGCGTCGCCTTCGTCCGCAGCCTCGCCTCCGGCGCCGCGGGCACCCTGTTCGGACCGGCGAACGCGGGGCGGCTGGCCAGGTACGTGTGGCTGCTGCCGCTGTCCCTGAAGCTCGCCTACGGGATCGTCATCTGCCTGGCACTCGCGGGTGGTGCAACCGGCGGCGGAAGGGACGCGAAGGAGGACGCGTCGGGCTACTACTACACGTACTGGAACAACACGACGTTGCAGAGTGAACGGGTGTCACTCACGGAGGCCGAGTACCACGAGGCGCTCAAGGCCCATCTGCGCGTCTTCAGCGCAGGACCGGCCCTGTTCTACGCGGCGAGCAGCTTCCTCGTCCTCGCCTCCGCGTCGGCATCTTCCCCTCGACAGGCCGTCAAGGCCGGGTGAACCGGACCAGGCCCCTCGCAGGCCGCCGCCGGTCGCTGCCCCAGCCGTCACTCCGGTGCCGGCAGCGGCGCGGGGCGGGCCTCCACGCGGTCCTCGCCGCACTGGGGAGGGGCATCGCGGTCGCCCCGCACCGGGGCGACCGCGACGCGGGGCGCGGCCAGGCCCCGTCCCGGCGCGCCCGCTCCCGCGGCGGAGCCTCAGCCGAGCGCTGCGCGCTTGATGCGGCGGACCCTGCGGGCCATACGGCGGATCGCCGCGTGGCGGGGGACCGGGAGACCGCCGGGGAGGCCGAGGACCGTCAGACGGCGGCGCTTGAAGTAGCGTGCGTTCCCCGCGGTGAGACGGGCCGTCAGATACGCCTCCGCCGCCCCGCGCAGATCCGCCCGGATCTGCGGCTGCATGGCGAACCCGACCGCCCGGACCAGCCCCGACACCTCCTCGTCCGCCGGGCGCGGGGCACCGGGGCGGCCGGTCTCCAGGTCCGGGACCAGCGCGTCGACCAGCGTCACCGGCACCCGGTTGCTGTTCTGGTACGGCTTCAGCCGGTCGAGCAGCGGCCCGGTCCCGGCCCGTGCGACCGGGATGCCGTAGAACGTGCTCGCGGTCAGCAGCGCCGTGGAGAAGCACCCCACCACCAGCGCCGGCCTCAGCCGCCGGTACAGCACCTCCGCCAGCACCGGCCGGTCCAGCACGGTCAGTTCGGCGCCCAGGCCCTCCGCCTCGCGCTCCAGGGTCCGCGACCACGCCGCCGGCGCCGTCGGATGCGGTTTGAAGACGAGCCGGCGGTGGCCGTGGGCGACCGCGCCCCGCACCATCCGCACGTGCAGGGATTCCTCCTCCTCCGCGGTGAGGATGCCCAGGGCCGCCAGGTACTGCCCGAGCAGCAGCGCGGGCCCCGCGCCCCCGTCTGCCGGAACCGCCGCTTCCGTGCCGTCCGCCGTGGCTCCCATGCCCTCGGCGTCGGCGGCGAGTTCGGCGACCACCTTGGTGAACGCCTCGGTCGGCACCGTTTCCGGGCGGGCGCCGAACTCCTCCAGCAGCAGCGGCGTGAGTCCCGGCACCAGGTCGAGGTGCAGCAGCCTGCGCACCCGCTCGCCCACCAGCGGATCGATCTTGTTGCGCGTCGGGCCGTAGCTCATCAGCCCGTCCGCGTACACGTCGAGGCGGGCGTCGGGGAACAACTGGGCGACCGCTAGCGCGGGGTTGACCTGGATGGACTCCAGTGCCAGCTCGATCCGGTCGTCCCCGAGGGCCCACAGCATCCGCAGATACCGCTCCCACATCGGAACGTCGTCCGGGCGCGGCGACCAGCCGGCCGGGTGGAAGGGTGCGATCGCCTCGTTCCACGACAGCACATCGTCGAAGCGTCCGCGCAGCCGCTCGAAGCCCGGCATCCGGTCGACCGGGGGCGCCGTCTCCGGCGTCGTCGCGTTGTTGCTCACCAGCAGCAGCCGCCGGTCCGCCGGCGCGAAGCAGCCGCTGTCGAGCGCCGCCGCCAGCGTCGCCGCGCCGTACAGGGTGGAGGCGAAGAAGATCTGCGTGGTCCGTGCGGTGCCCGGTCCGGTGCTCGTCGTACCCATCAGGCCGCTCCCGCCGCGCCGGAGTGAGCGGCGCCCGTCGCACGCCGGCGCAGCCTGCGCAGCCGCGAGGAGCGTTCGCCGTCCATGCCGTCGAGGGCGTCCTGGAGAACGTCCTGCGGCATACGGCGCAGGGCGTCCGCGCTCATCGAACGCAATTTCCGGGCCACGGACGGTTCGAACCTCTCGATCGATCCCAGGTGATGGGAAATGACGGCACAATAGGTCCGGACGGCTTTCGGCAGAAGCCGCCCGGATTCCGGATCGTTTGCGGCTTCTTCGAGTACCTGGTCGAAAGCCCTGATGAAATCCAGCTGCCGGACGTCACCGATCTGCGTCAGTGACGAGGCCACCCCGCGGCGGTAGAAGATCCCCAGCAGACCCACCGCGGCGAAGGACTCCGCCCCGCGGTGCAGCCGCCAGATCCAGGGCCGGTCCTCCGCGGTGCGCAGGCCGTCCGTGAAGTGCAGCAGCCCCTGGTCCAGCAGCTCGCGCCGGTAGATCCCGGCCCAGGCCATGGGGTAGTCGACGGAGGTGGACCGGTCGGCGGGCAGGATCGCGTCACGCGGCCGGAGCACCTCGTTCCGGCGGCCGACGGGCACCCGGAAGACCTTGCGCTCCCGGGCCGTGCACTGCACGTGGTCGGTGCGGACGAAGTCGACGCCGAGCTCCTCGGCGGCCGCGAGCAGCCGCTCGTAGTAGCCCGGGGCCAGCCAGTCGTCGCCGTCCAGGAAGGTGATGTACGCGCCGCGGGCGGCGTCCAGACCGGTGTTGCGGGCCGTGGCGAGCCCGCCGTTGCGCTCGTGTCTGATCAGGACCGCTCCCGGCACCCCGCGTTCGGCACGTTCCAGGATCTCCGGCGTCCCGTCCGTCGAGCAGTCGTCGACGAGCAGGAACTCGAAGTCCTCCCGGGCGTTCGCCCGGAGGCTTGCGAGGGTGTCGGGCGCATAGGCCTGGACGTTGTAGAAGGGCACGATGACCGAGAGCTTGACCACGCGCCGGACATTAGGCGCGGGCTCCGTCATTCGCTCTGACCGCGGGAGGGACGGCGGGTGAACAAGGTGCGGCGGAATTGTTAACCCGGACGGTCCCCGGGCCCTTTCGTCCTTCGTCGACGCGCTGTTAACCCTTTGTTGCTGCCGAGTTGGGCCGCCGAGCCGAATGCCTTCCTAACGTCCTCGGCGTGCCATCACGTACCAGCCAGGCGCCGCGCGTCGCCGTGCTCGCCGACTCCGACACCCGGTGGAAATGGGGTGCGCTCACCGCGCACCGGATAGCCGCCGGGGACGACCCGGCGGCCTCCGCCGAACCGGCCGGGTTCCTGCTGCGGGGGCGGGCGACGCCCACCGCGCGGCAGCTCGCCGAGGTCGGGGTCGCCGCGGACACCGTGCGCGAGGTCACCGCCGCCGAGTTCCTCCGCGCGATACGCGACGAGGCGTACGACGTCGTCGTCCTCGCCCTCGTCGGCGGCGCCGTTCAGGCCGTGCTCCACGGGATCGCGGCCCTCCGGCTGCCCCGCCGACCCGTACTGGTCACCGGCTACGTCGGCGTCGTCTACGAGAAGCTCGCCGACGGACTGCTGCTGCGGCACGGTGCGGACGTCGTCCTCGCCAACTCCCGCCACGACGCGGAACGGTTCCGCGCGGTCTACGAGGGCGTCGGCGCCGATGCCTCGCCGGTGACCGAGGCGGCGCTGCCGTTCCTCGGCGGCGCCCCGTACGAGCGGAGGGACGACCGGGACACGGTGGTCTTCGCCGTCCAGCCGTCCGTCCCCGAGAGCCGGTCCGATCGCGAGTACCTGCTCGGCCGGCTCGCCGGGCACGCGAGGCTCCACCCCTCCCGCGAGGTGCTGCTCAAGCTGCGCTCCCGGCCCGGCGAGCACACCACGCACCTGGAGGAAGTGCCGTACCAGAGGCTCGCCGAGCGGCTCCCCGGCGGACTGCCGCCGAACCTCAGCCTCGTGTACGGGCACATGGGCGAGGTCCTGGACCGGACGGACCTGCTGGTCACCGTCTCCTCGACCGCCGCGCTCGAAGCGCTCCACCGGCGCATCCCCACCGCGATCCTCACCGATCTCGGCGTGCGCGAGGCGCTCGGCAACCACCACTTCCTCGGCTCCGGGCTGCTCACCTCCTGGGACCGGCTGGACCGGGACCACCGGCCCGTACCCGACGAGGAGTGGCTGGCCCGGCAGGGCGTCGCCGCGGACGGGCGGTACGGGACGGCCTTCGACGAGGCGCGCGAGCGCGTGGCCGCACTGCTGCGCCGGCCGGAGCTCCCGCCCGTCACCCCCTACTACACCCCCACCACGGCGCCCGGCTACCTGCCGGCGATCCTCGCCCGCCACCGTCTCGCCCCGGACGGCAGCCCGCTCCCGGGAACGGCGCCGGCCGCCGGTCCCACCGGGGTGCGCCGCCTCGTCCGCGACGCGGTCCGCGGGGCGGCACGCGGCGCCTACCGCCACGGCGTGCAGCGCGTGGCGCCCGTCATCCGCCGCATGGGCGAGCTGTGACCGTTCCGAGAGCCCGAAGGAGCTCCACCTCATGACCACCGTCCTCGCCGTGATCCCCGCCAGGGGCGGCTCCAAGGGCGTGCCCGGCAAGAACCTCGCCGCGGTCGGCGGCGTGCCGCTCGTCGCGCGCGCCGTACGGGCCTGCACCGGATCCCCCCTGGTCACCGATGTCGCGGTGTCCACCGACGACCCGGCGATCGCGGACGCCGCGCGGGCGGCCGGAGCGGCCGCCGGCGCGGCCGGCAGGGTCCACTGCGTCGAGCGTCCGGCGGACATCGCGGGCGACACCGCGACCAGCGAGTCCGCGGTGCTCCACGCCATGGACGCCTACGAGGCGGAGCACGGCCGCAGGGTCGACGTGGTCCTCCTCGTCCAGTGCACCAGCCCCTTCCTGACCGCCGACGACATCGACCGGGTCGCCTCCGCCGTGGCGAAGGACGGCGCCGACACCGCGGTCACGGTCGCCCCCTTCCACGCCTTCGTCTGGCGCCGTGAACCGGCGACGGGCACGCCCGCCGCCGCCGGTACCGCCGACGGCGGCCACGGCGTCAACCACGACAAGAGCCACCGCCCCCGGCGGCAGGACCGACCCGAGGACTTCCTCGAGACCGGGGCCGCGTACGCGATGGACGCCCGCGGCCTCCGCCTCCACGGACACCGCTTCTTCGGGCGCACCGCGCTGGTCGAGACCGACCCCGCGCGGGTCCTGGAGATCGACGACCCGCACGACCTCGCCCGGGCCCGCGCCCTCGCGCCGCTGCTCGACCAGGTGACCGTCCCCACCCGCGCGGACGTCGACGCCGTCGTCCTCGACTTCGACGGCACCCAGACCGACGACCGCGTCCTCGTCGACTCCGACGGACGCGAACTCGTGGCAGTGCACCGCGGCGACGGCCTCGGCATCGCCGCGCTGCGCCGTGCCGGACTGAAGCTGCTGATCCTCTCCACCGAACAGAACCCCGTCGTCGCAGCCCGAGCCCGCAAGCTCGGCCTCCCCGTCCTGCACGGCATCGACCGCAAGGACGCCGCCCTGCAGCGGTGGTGCGCGGAGAACGCGGTCGCGCCCGAGCGGGTCCTCTACGCCGGCAACGACGTCAACGACCTGCCCTGCTTCGGGCTCGTCGGCTGGCCCGTCGCCGTGGCGAGCGCGCACGACTCCGTGCGTGCCGCCGCCCGTGCCGTCACCACCACCCCGGGTGGCGCCGGCGCGATCCGGGAGATCGCCACCTGGCTTCTCGGTCCCACCCTCAGCACTCCCGCCCAGTAAGCCGAACCGTAAGGAACCCCTCATGAACTCCCGTCTGCGCACCCTCGGCGGCAGGACCGCCGGTCCCGGCCGGCCCGTCTACATCACCGGCGAGATCGGCATCAACCACAACGGCGACCTGGACAACGCCCTCGCGCTGATCGACGCCGCCGCCGACGCGGGCTGCGACGCGGTCAAGTTCCAGAAGCGCACCCCGGAGATCTGCACCCCCCGCGACCAGTGGGACATCGAGCGCGACACCCCCTGGGGCCGGATGACGTACATCGACTACCGCCACCGCGTGGAGTTCGGCGAGGACGAGTACCGCGCCGTGGACGAGCACTGCCGTGAGCGCGGCATCGACTGGTTCGCCTCTCCGTGGGACACCGAGGCCGTCGCCTTCCTGGAGAAGTTCGACGTCCCCGCCCACAAGGTGGCCTCCGCGTCCCTCACGGACGACGAGCTGCTGCGCGAGCTGCGCGCCACCGGGAGGACGATCATCCTGTCGACCGGCATGTCGACGCCGAAGCAGATCCGGCACGCCGTCGAGGTCCTCGGCAGCGAGAACATCGTGCTCTGCCACGCCACCTCGACCTACCCGGCCAAGGCCGAGGAGCTCAACCTCCGCGTCATCAACACCCTGATGCAGGAGTACCCGAACGTCCCGATCGGCTACTCCGGCCACGAGACAGGTCTGCAGACCACCCTCGCGGCCGTGGCGCTCGGCGCCGCGTTCGTCGAGCGCCACATCACCCTCGACCGCGCCATGTGGGGCTCGGACCAGGCCGCCTCCGTCGAGCCCGGTGGTCTGCAGCGCATGGTCCGCGACATCCGCACCATCGAGGCCGCCCTCGGCGACGGGGTGAAGAAGGTCTACGAGTCCGAGCTCGCCCCGATGAGGAAGCTCCGCCGCGTCCCCGGCGTCGTCGCCGAGGCAGAGCAGAGCGAGCGGGCCGAGCCGGTCGCGGTCTGACGCCCATGGACCTCGCCTTCGTCGAGAGCCCGGTCCAGCTGCTGAACGTCCTGGAGTGGGCACACACCCCCGCACTGCCCGCGATACCCGCGCAGCCGGGACCGGGCGCCGCCCGCAGCGCGGCTGACCGGGGCGGCGACCTGACGGTCGTCGTGCTCTCGCCCACCGATCCGATGTCCCGCGGACAACTGCGCCGGATGGCGGAGCTGGCGCGCGACGAGGGGATCACGGTGCGCTGGCAGGAGGCCCGCGGCGGGGCGGACGCGGTCGTACGGACCGTGCGCGCGCTGGGCCCCGTGCTGCGCCGGGCCGAGCGGATCGTCATCGGCGACCCGTTCTCCCGGTATGTGCAGCTCCTGCTCACCCTCGTGGGCACCCGGCGGCTGACCGTGGTCGACGACGGCACGGCCACCATGGAGTTCGTGGCGCAGCTGACGCGCGGCGAACGGCTGGTGCGCTGGCACCGGCGGGGCCGCCGCGGCCCGCGCGAGCTGCTGCTCGCGCCGGTCTCGGCGGCCGCCCGCCGGCGGCTCACGCCGTCGCGCTGCCGGGAGGTCGAGCTCTTCACCGCGATGCCCGTGGAGGAAGCGCCGGACGGCATCGCCGTCACCCCCAACCGGTTCCGCTGGACGCGCTCGCGGTTCGGCCCACCGCTGCTCACCCGGGGCGCGGACCTGGTGGGCACCTCGCTCGTGGAGACCGGAGTGGTCGATCTCCAGCGTTACCTGGACGCCGTCGCCTCGCTCGCCCGTACGCACGGAGCCACCCGCTACTTCGCCCACCGCCGGGAGGGCACGGACAAGCTGCACCGGCTCGCGGCCGACACCGGTCTGGAGATCGTCCGGCCCGATCTGCCGCTGGAGGTGATCGCCCGGCGCGGGCCGGTCGGCCGTACGGTGGTGAGCTTCCCCTCCACCGTCGTGCACACCCTGCCGCTCGCGCTGGCCGGCACCGGTGTGACGGTCGCGGTGTGCGACATCGCCCCGGAATGGCTCAGGGACACGGCGTCACCGCGGGCCCAGGGCTTCCTCGCGGGGGTCACGGGCACGGCGCGGCACGTGCAGCGGCTCTCGGCGCCCGCCTGACCCGCGGGGCCCAGCCGGAAGGACCGGAACCCGAGAACCACGAGCGGCCCGGAGCCCCGGAGAACCGGAGACCGGTGGGGGTGGTCACAATCCGGTAGGAGTGGCCCGGAGCCCGGCCCGAACGGACCAGGAGGCGAAGGAGCGGTCCGACCCGCTCGGGCGCGGACGGTGCCGCGCGGACGGGCGGTGGGCCGGGCCGTACGGAAGGGTCCCGGAGGGCGGGCCGGACCGGCGTACGGACGTTCCGTCCACCCGGCCAGGGGTACCCGTACGGCCGACCTGGACGCGACAGGAGGCCGGAGTGTCCATATCGTGGTCAGGAGCGGGTGAGCTTACCCACACCGAACGACGGTCAAGCGTCGTCAGACGCATTTTCTTCCCCCTATAGGGCTGAACTTTTGTTGATCTCGAGTTAGTTGGGCCTTGAAGGGGCCTACTCTTCAACGGGTGAACCAGTTGATGTCCCGCGAGCCCGACGCCGGCCTCCCCGGCGAAGCCGAGTTGCCCGGCGACTACGTTCTGCCCGGCACGCTGTCCGACGCCCTGTGCACCGAACTCATCGCCTTCCGCCGGGACTTGCACATGCACCCGGAGCTCGGGAACCAGGAGTTCCGCACGACCGCCGCGATCAAGGCGCGGCTGGAGGCCGCCGGCCTGCGCCCGCAGGTGCTGTCGACGGGCACGGGACTCGTGTGCGACGTGGGTACGGACCGGGTCCGGCCCATGCTCGCCCTGCGCGCCGACATCGACGCCCTCCCGATCCCGGACACCAAGACCGGTGTGCCGTACCGGTCGACCGTGCCGGACCGGGCCCACGCCTGCGGCCACGACGTCCACACCACGGCGGTCCTCGGTGCCGGACTGGTCCTCGCCGACCTCGACCGGCAGGGCCTGCTGCCCCACCCGGTGCGGCTGATCTTCCAGCCCGCCGAGGAGGTGCTGCCGGGCGGCGCGGCCGACGCGATCGAGTCGGGGGCGCTGGACGGCGTGGGCCGGATCATCGCCGTGCACTGCGACCCCCGTGTCGACGTCGGCCGGATCGGACTGCGCATCGGTCCCATCACCTCGGCCTGCGACCGGCTGGAAATCACCCTCGACGGCCCCGGCGGCCACACCGCGCGTCCGCATCTGACGACGGACCTCGTCACCGCCGCCGCCAAGATCGTCACCGAGGTCCCGGCACTGCTGTCCCGCAGGGTGGACACCCGCTCCGGACTGGCCCTGACCTGGGGCCGTATCGAGTCCGGGCACGCCTGCAACGTCATCCCGCAGCAGGCGGAACTCGCCGGCACCGTCCGCTGTCTGGACCTGCCCGCCTGGCGCGAGGCCCCGGACCTGGTGCACGCGGCGGTCGACGAGATCGCCACGCTGCACCGCGCCAAGTCCCAGATCAACTACATCCGCGGGGTGCCGCCCGTGGTCAACGACCCCGTGATCACGGAACTGCTGCACGACGCCCACGCCGCACGGCGGGGATCGCAGGCGATCGAGGACACCGAGCAGAGCCTCGGCGGCGAGGACTTCTCCTGGTACCTGGAGCACGTCCCGGGCGCGATGGCCCGTCTCGGCGTCCGCGCTCCCGGCTCGAGTTCCCGCCTCGACCTGCACCGGGGCGACTTCGATGTGGACGAGGAGGCGATCCGCGTCGGCGTCGAGCTCTTCACGGCGGCGGCGCTCCTGGACGACCACCGATCGTAACCAGACAGTTCACCTTACGTTCGTCCAACGCGACGATCCGATAACGGCTGTCGAACACGTCTTTACCTGACATCTACGCGCGTTACGATCGCCGCAAAACCAGCGCCGGAAGTGGCGCTTTCGGTCAGGTTTAAAAGGAGCCTCTAGTGCGCCGGATCACCAGGATCGCCACCGTGGGCATCGCGTCCACGGCACTCGCGTTGTCCGCCACCGCATGTGGCGGCAAGTCCTCGTCCGAGGCCGGATCGGGCAGTGGTGCCAAGGCGGCCATCGCCTACGACATCGGCGGCCGCGGAGACCAGTCGTTCAACGACGCCGCCTACGCGGGTCTCGCCAAGGCCGAGAAGGAGCTCGACATCACGGGCGCCGAGGCCGAGCCGAGCGAAGGCGAGGGCGACCCGGACAAGGTGCAGCGCCTCACCTCGCTGGCGCGGGCCGGCAACAACCCGGTGATCGGCGTCGGCTTCGCCTACGCCCCGGCCATCGCCGAGGTCGCGCCGAAGTTCCCGAACACCACGTTCGGCCTCATCGACGACACCTCCAAGACCGGCAAGAACATCGCCAACCTGGTCTTCAACGAGGAGCAGGGCTCCTACCTGGCCGGCGTCGCCGCCGCCAAGGTCACCAAGAGCAACACCGTCGGCTTCATCGGCGGCGTCGAGGTGCCGCTGATCAAGAAGTTCGAGGCCGGCTTCGTCCAGGGTGTCAAGGACACCAACAAGAACGTCAACGTCAAGGTCCAGTACCTGACCCAGCCGCCGGACTTCGGTGGCTTCTCCAAGCCGGACCTGGGCAAGGCCGCCGCGCAGGGCCAGCTCGACGCGGGCGCCGACGTGATCTACGCCGCCGCCGGTCTCGCCGGCTCGGGCTCGATCGAGGCCGCCGCCAAGGCCAAGAAGTGGGCCATCGGCGTGGACTCCGACCAGTACAAGCAGCGGGGTCTCGCCCAGTACCAGGACTACATCCTCACCTCGGTGACCAAGGACGTGTCCGGCGCCGTCTACAACCTGATCAAGTCGGTCAAGGACGGCAAGCCGCAGTCCGGTGAGGTCCGCTACGGCCTCGACAAGGGCGGCGTGGGCCTGGCCACCTCCAACCCGGCCTTCACCAAGATGACCGAGGTCACCGCCGCGATCGACAAGGCCAAGGCCGACATCGTCGCGGGCAAGGTCACGGTCAAGACCGCACCGTAACCGGGCGACGGGAACCACGGGCCCACGGGTCCGGAGGGGCGGCGCGAAGCAGCCCCTCCGGACCCGGACCGGGTTCCGTCCGCCGGTTCTCGCTCTTTGTTGCTGCTACGCGCGTAGAGTTCTTTCGGGCGCGATAGCTTCGCCACCACCCCCGACCGCGGAACAGCCCGCCCCCACGCCTGCCCTGCCCCTGCTTCTCGCTCCTTCCTCCAAGGAGAGTGCGTCATCAACGCGTCCAGTCCGTCATCGCCGCCGGCTGCTGCTGCCGTAGAACTGCACGGCATCACCAAGCGCTTCCCTGGCGTCGTCGCCAACCACGACATCGACATCACCATCCGCAAGGGCACAGTCCATGCCCTCGTCGGTGAGAACGGTGCCGGCAAGTCGACCCTCATGAAGATCCTCTACGGCATGCAGAAGCCGGACGAGGGCACCATCACGGTCGACGGCAACCAGGTCAGCTTCCACAGCCCGGCCGATGCCATCGCCACCGGCATCGGCATGGTCCACCAGCACTTCATGCTGGCCGACAACCTCACCGTGGTGGAGAACGTCGTCCTCGGCGGCGAGAAGCTGTACGGCATCGGCGCCAAGGCCCGGAAGAAGATCAAGGACATCTCGGACGCGTACGGGCTGAACATCCGCCCGGACGTCCTGGTGGAGGAGCTCGGCGTCGCCGACCGCCAGCGCGTGGAGATCCTCAAGGTCCTCTACCGTGGTGCCCGCACTCTGATTCTCGACGAACCGACCGCCGTGCTGGTCCCGCAGGAGGTCGACGCGCTCTTCGACAACCTGCGGGAGCTCAAGGCCGAGGGACTCACGGTCATCTTCATCTCCCACAAGCTGGGCGAGGTGCTGTCGGTCGCCGACGACATCACCGTCATCCGCCGCGGCACGACCGTGGGCACCGCCGACCCGCGCACCACCACCCCGAAGCAGCTGGCCGAGCTGATGGTCGGCAGCGAGCTCCCCTCGCCGGAGACGCGCGAGTCGACGGTCACCGATGTGCCGATGCTCGACGTCGACAACCTCCGGTTGACCGCGGTCGACCCCGACGGCGTCGTCCGCGAGGTCCTCGCCGGCATCACCCTCACCATTCACAAGGGTGAGGTCATGGGCATCGCGGGAGTCGAGGGCAACGGCCAGACCGAGCTCATCGAGGCGCTCATGGGCCTGCGCGACCCCGACGGCGGCGTGATCACCCTCGACGGTGCCGACATCTCCCACGCGCCGACCCGCAAGCGCCGCGAGGACGGGATCGGGTACATCCCCGAGGACCGCCACCGGCACGGTCTGCTGCTGGAGTCCCCGCTGTGGGAGAACCGTATCCTCGGCCATGTCACCGAGCGTCCCAACAGCAAGAACGGCCTGCTCGACCTCAAGGCCGCCCGCAAGGACACCGAGCGGATCGTGCGCGAGTACGACGTCCGCACCCCCGGGATCGACGTCACCGCAGCCTCCCTCTCCGGCGGCAACCAGCAGAAGCTGATCGTCGGTCGCGAGATGAGCCACGCGCCCAAGCTGCTGATCGCCGCCCACCCCACCCGTGGTGTGGACGTCGGCGCCCAGGCACAGATCTGGGACCAGATCCGCGAGGCCCGCCGCGAGGGTCTCGCGGTGCTGCTGATCTCGGCCGACCTGGACGAGCTCATCGGGCTCTCCGACACCCTGCGGGTGATGTACCGCGGCCGGCTGGTCGCGGACGCCGACCCCGCCACGATCACCCCCGAGGAGCTGGGCTCGGCCATGACCGGCGCCGCCACCGGCCACCTTGAGCACCACGAGAACGGAACCGGTGAGGGCCGATGAAGAAATTCGACAAGGACCGGCTGATCCTGGGCTTCGCCGGGCCGGCGCTCGCCCTGGTCGTCGCCTTCGTGCTGACCTCCGTGGTGCTGTTGGCGTCGGGCCTCAGCCCCATCGAGCCCTACCAGCTGATGGCGGAGCAGGTCGAGTTCACCGATGTCCAGGTGAACATCCTCAACCAGAGCGGCATCTACTACCTCGCCGCCCTCGCCGTCGCCATCGGCTTCCGGATGAACCTGTTCAACATCGGCGTCGACGGCCAGTACCGCCTCGCGGTGATGCTGGCGGCCGTCGTCGGCGCCTCCGTCGAGCTGCCCGGCCCGCTGCACGTCGCGCTGATCGTGCTCGTCGCCATGCTCGTCGGCGCGCTCTGGGCCGGTATCGCGGGCCTCCTGAAGACGACCCGAGGGGTCAGCGAGGTCGTCTCCACGATCATGCTGAACGCCATCGCGACCAGCCTGATCGCCTGGCTGATCCTGCCCGCCAACCTCGGTGTGCAGCCCGAGGGCTCCAACGACCTGACGACCGGGGAGATCGCCGAGTCCGGCTGGGTCCCCGGTCTGGAGCTCGAAGGCGGCACCATCTACGGCTTCACCTTCGTCGCCTTCGCACTCGGCCTCGTCTACTGGTTCGTACTGAACCGCACCCGCTTCGGCTTCGACCTGCGCGCCACCGGCGCCAGCGAGTCCGCGGCGCAGGCGAGTGGCGTCAACGCCAAGAAGATGGTCATGACGGCCATGCTGATCTCGGGTGCGGTCGCGGGCCTCGCCGGCATGCCGATGCTGCTGGGGCAGACCCACACCTACAGCCTCAGCTTCCCGGTGGGTGTCGGCTTCACCGCCATCACCATCGCGCTGCTGGGCCGCAACAGCCCCATCGGCATCTTCTTCGCCGCCGTGCTCATCTCCTTCCTGGAGAAGACGGCGGAAGGGCTCGGTCTCGCCGGGTACCCCAAGGAGATCTCCATCATCATGCAGGGCCTGATCGTGATCGCGGTCGTCGTGTCCTACGAACTCGTCCGCCAGTACGGGCTCCGCCGCCAGCAGCAGAAGGTCGGCGAGGAACTCGCCGCCCAGGCCCGCAAGAACCGTGAGGAGGTGGCCGCGTGACGACCACCACGGCCGTCCCGGCCGGCGCGGCGCCCATCAAGCGCGCCCGTCGCACCCTTTCCGTGCCCATGATCCTGCTCATCATCGCGGGCGGTCTGGCACTGTTCTCGCTGGTCCGCGTCATCAGCGGCGCCGACGACCTCACCTCGGTCGGGCAGGTGTCCGGCGCCCTCCAGCTTGCCGTGCCCATCGGTCTCGCCGGTCTCGGTGGCCTCTGGGCGGAGCGCGCGGGCGTGATCAACATCGGCCTCGAAGGCATGATGATCCTCGGTACCTGGTTCGGCGCCTGGGCGGGTTACCAGTGGGGCCCCTGGACGGGCGTCGCGGTGGGCATCATCGGCGGCGCGCTCGGCGGCCTGCTGCACGCGATCATGACGGTGACGTTCAACGTCAACCACATCGTCTCCGGTGTCGCCATCAACATCCTGGCCGTCGGTGCCACCCGCTACCTGTCCGACTTCACCTTCGCCGAGGCGCCGGGCGGCTCCTCGAAGCAGTCCCCGCGCATCGACGCGATCACCGAGATCACGATTCCCGGGCTCTCGGACGCCCTGGCGGACCTGCAGGCCAAGCACTGGTTCTTCGTCTCCGACCTGGCGGGCGTGCTCGGCGGACTGGTCACCAACCTCTCCCTGCTGACCGTCATCGCGCTGCTGCTCGTCCCCGCCACCTGGTGGGTCCTGTGGCGCACCGGCTTCGGTCTGCGGCTGCGGTCCTGCGGTGAGAACGCCGTCGCCGCCGAGTCCCTCGGCGTCAACGTCTACAAGTACAAGTACATCGCCGTGATCGTCTCCGGTGCGCTGGCCGGACTCGGAGGCGCGTTCCTCGCCATCGTTTCCACGGGCATCTACCAGGAGGGCCAGACCGGCGGCCGAGGCTACATCGGTCTCGCCGCCATGATCTTCGGTAACTGGATGCCGGGCGGACTGGCGCTCGGTGCCGGACTGTTCGGCTTCACCGACAGCCTGAAGCTGCGTGGCGGCGCCGAGAACGTCCACGCCATGCTCCTGCTCCTGGCGATCCTGCTGGTGCTGGTCTTCGCCTGGCAGCTGTACAAGAGGAAGCACTGGCAGGCCGGTATCTGCCTCGGTGTCTCCGGCCTGCTCTTCGCCTGGTACGGGCTCACCGACGCGCTGCCCAGCCAGTTCGTTGACGCCGCGCCCTATGTGACCACCCTTCTGGTGCTCGCGCTGTCGGCGCAGCGTCTGCGGCCACCCAAGGTCATCGGACAGCCGTACAAGAAGGGCCAGGGCAAGTGACGCACGGCCCCGCGCCGGCGGCCGACGCCGGCGCCGTCGACTGGGGAGCCCTGCGCGAGGCGGCGCGGGACGCGATGTCCCACGCGTACGTCCCGTACTCGGGCTACCCGGTCGGCGCGGCCGCCCTCGTCGACGACGGCCGCACGGTCAGCGGCTGCAACGTCGAGAACGCCTCGTACGGACTGTCGCTGTGCGCCGAGTGCGGGCTCGTCTCGCAGCTGCAAGCCTCGGGCGGTGGCCGGCTCACGCATTTCACCTGTGTGGACGGCAACGGCGACGTGCTGATGCCGTGCGGCCGCTGCCGCCAGCTGCTGTACGAGTTCGGCGGCCCCGGTCTGCTGCTGGAGACCGAGGCGGGCATCCTGCCTCTCTCCGAGATGCTGCCCCTGGCCTTCGGCCCGGAGAAGCTCGGCTAGGCCCCGCAGGGCCATGACCCGGCGGCCCCTCCGCTGCTCCGGCGGAGGGGCCGCGACATTTTTCGCACCACCTGGTTCGCACCCGGAAGGACCCCAAGCACATGGACGCCATCTCCGTCATCCGCACCAAGCGCGACCGAGGCGAACTCACCCCCGAGCAGATCGACTGGGTCATCGACGCGTACACCCGCGGCAAGGTCGCCGACGAGCAGATGTCGGCGCTGGCTATGGCGATCCTGCTGAACGGCATGAACCGTACGGAGATCGCCCGCTGGACCGCCGCGATGATCGCGTCCGGCGAGCGCATGGACTTCTCGTCGCTTTCGCGCCCGACCGCCGACAAGCACTCCACGGGCGGAGTCGGTGACAAGATCACGCTCCCGCTGGCCCCGCTGGTCGCCGCCTGCGGCGCAGCCGTGCCCCAGCTGTCCGGCCGCGGCCTCGGCCACACCGGCGGCACGCTCGACAAGCTGGAGTCCATCCCCGGCTGGCGGGCGCTGCTGTCCAACGAGGAGATGCTCCGGGTACTCGACACCACCGGTGCGGTCATCTGCGCCGCGGGCGACGGGCTCGCCCCCGCCGACAAGAAGCTGTACGCCCTGCGCGACGTCACCGGCACGGTCGAGGCCATCCCGCTGATCGCCTCCTCGATCATGTCCAAGAAGATCGCCGAGGGCACGGGCTCGCTCGTCCTGGACGTGAAGGTCGGCTCCGGCGCCTTCATGAAGAACATCGAGGACGCCCGCGAGCTCGCCTCCACCATGGTCGGCCTCGGCACCGACCACGGGGTGAGGACCGTCGCGCTGCTGACCGACATGTCGACGCCGCTCGGCCTCACGGCGGGCAACGCCCTGGAGGTCCGCGAGTCCGTCGAGGTGCTGGCGGGCGGCGGCCCGGCGGACGTCGTGGAGCTGACCCTCGCACTGGCCCGCGAGATGCTCGACGCGGCCGGCATCAAGGATGCCGACCCGGCGAAGGCCCTGGCCGACGGTTCGGCGATGGACGTCTGGCGCCGCATGATCGCCGCACAGGGCGGCGACCCGGACGCCGCGCTGCCGGTCGCCCGCGAGCAGCATGTGATCACGGCTCCGGCCTCGGGCGTGCTGACCCGGCTCGACGCCTACGGGGTCGGTGTCGCGGCCTGGCGCCTGGGCGCGGGCCGGGCCCGCAAGGAGGACCCGGTGCAGGCGGGCGCGGGCGTCGAGCTCCACGCCAAGCCCGGCGACGAGGTCACCGCGGGCGCCCCGCTGATGACCCTGCACACGGACACCCCCGAGAAGTTCGACTACGCCCTGCAGTCCCTGGAGGGCTCCTTCGACATCGCCGCACCGGGCACCTCGCACGAGGCGACCCCGGTGGTGCTGGAGCGCATCGCCTAATGGGACGGGCGCGGGCAGGAGCCCGGTGCTTGTTTTCGGGCGAACGGGATCGGTGATGGGCCGCCGGTCCCGTTCGGCATGCTGGACTCGGTGACGCACCGACAGAGGAGACCGCCATGCACCGCGTGCTCGACACGGTGAAGTACGGGGAAGGACTCCACATCCCCGCCCCCTACGACCTCACGATCGACACGGGCGCATTTCCCGTCGGCTGACTTCCCGCCCGGCCTGCCGTGCGCGCGGGCCCCACGCGGGAAGTGACCGCGCCGATCCGATGAGTTGTCGTCGCGGGCGCGGTCTCCTCTCGTGTGGAGAGCACTCGGCAGCCGATCGTTCTGGAACTCGTCGGCCGGATCACCCCGGCCGATGTGCCGCTGCTGTGCGCCCTGCTGCGGAGACGAGCCGCCGGGGGCCGCGCCGGCCGGGAGGTCGTGTGCGACGCGGCCCGGCTGACCGTCGCCGATCTGACCGCCGTCGAGGCCGTCGCCCGGCTGAGGCTCACCGCCCGCCGACTCGGCCGGGAGCTGCGACTGGCGAACGCCGGTCACGAGCTGCTCACCCTGCTCGCCCTCGTAGGGCTGGGCGACGACGACCCGGACCTGCCCGCGCCGGTCAGCCCCCGGCGCTGAGCCGCTCCGGCAGTTCGAACAGCGGGAACCAGCGCTTGGTGTCCAGGTAGAAGTCCATCGCGCCGATCCGGCCGCCAGCGACCTCCAGCACGATCAGCGCCCAGGGCTCGTACCCCTCGCCGTCCTGGCTCGGGTGGTACTGGGCGAAGGCCGGCGAGCCGTTGGCCACCGTGGGGAGCAGCTTCGAGCCGCGGCACACCTCGCCGACGCCGAGCATCCAGCCCACGATGTCGTCGTGGCCGCGCAGCCACAGGTCGTACGGAGGCATGGACATCGTCGCGTCCTCGCGCAGCAGTGCCGTGAGCGCCTGCATGTCGTACCCCTCGAAGGCGGCGACATAGCGCTCCAGCAGCTTCTGCTGCTCCTGGTCGAGCGGGTCCGCCGGATCGGAGTCCGAGGGGTCGTACTCGCCGAGGGTGGCACGGGCCCGCTGGAGCGCGCTGTTGACCGAGGCGACGGACGTGCCCAGCAGCTCGGCGACCTCGGCGGCCTTCCACGCCAGCACCTCCCGCAGGATCAGCACCGCGCGCTGCTTCGGCGGCAGGTGCTGCAGCGCGGCGACGAACGCCAGCCTGATCGACTCGCGCTCCACCGTCGTGTCGGCCGGGTCGGCCACCGACGGCAGCACCCGCCCGTCCGGCACAGGTTCCAGCCAGGTGATCTCCGGACGGGCGGTGAGCTGCGCCTGGGTCACCGGGGTGGCGG
This sequence comes from Streptomyces sp. WMMC940, assembly GCF_027460265.1. Classification (NCBI taxonomy): domain Bacteria; kingdom Bacillati; phylum Actinomycetota; class Actinomycetes; order Kitasatosporales; family Streptomycetaceae; genus Streptomyces; species Streptomyces sp. WMMC940. The sequence goes on along the minus strand of NZ_JAPZBC010000001.1, from coordinate 2,817,269 downwards.
CGGTCAGGTCCATCGGGCGGGCGCGGCGGTTGCCCGCGTTCAGCATGTCCAGGCACACGTTCGTGGCGATGCGGTACAGCCAGGAACGCAGCGAGGACCTCCCCTCGAACTTCTCGAGGCTCTTCCAGGCCCGCACCATCGTGTCCTGGACCGCGTCCTCCGCCTCGAAGGCCGAGCCGAGCATGCGGTAGCAGTAACCGGTGAGCTCCGTCCGGAAGCCCTCCAGCCGGGACTCGAGGTCCCGTGTCGTTGCCGGATCACCCATGGTTCCGCCCCTGTCGCCGTCCGCACCAGCCCTTCGGACGCTACCGGAGGGGACTGACAACGAGGGTCAGGTTCCGGGCTTGCGGCCGTAGACGTACACGTCGTCCCCGTTCTTGAGCAGGTTCCAGTACGCCTTGGCGTCCGCCGGTCGCATATTGACGCAGCCGCCGGAGCCCGGCGGGTTGTACATGCTCTTGGTGACCGAGTGGAACGCCTGCCCGCCGTCGAAGAACTGCGAGTACGGCATCCACACCTTGTAGATCGTCGACCAGTGGTTGGCGCTGCGGTAGTAGACCCGCTTGGCGCCGGTCCGGGTCTCCGCGCCGTCCCGCCCGGTCCGCACCGGCACCGGCCCGTACTTCAGCTTCGAACCGTCCTGGATCCAGCTCAGCTGCCTGGTCAGGTCGACACATGCGATGCGCCCCTTGTTCGTCGGGCACGTGCCGGCCCTGTTCGGGGTGGTGCCCGCGGCCCGCTGGGCGAGGATGGTGTTCATCGTGCGCCAGGTGACCGGACCCGCGTAGCCGATGGTCGGGGTGATCCCGTGCCAGCGCTGGAAGGTCTGGATCGCCTTGCAGTCGGACGGCGACTGCCGCCCGTCGACCTTCAGGCCCATGAACTTCTCGACCTGCTTCTGGTACGGCCCGGTCGACGTCGTGCACGACGCCGCCAGGGCCGGCGCCGCGCCGAGCGCGAGACCCAGCGGTACCACCAGCCCGGTGACGCCGAGGGCGACACCACCCCGTCTCCGTACGGTCCCCCAGTGTGCTGTGCGGCCCACGGTCACCAACTCCCCTGTACGCCCGGTGCGGTTGCCTTGACCTTTGGACGCGTAGGGGGGAGCCGCGGTTGTAGGGAGGAGGAGACGGATTCGGCGGATTTCCGGGGCCGCCGTCACACGAGCCTCAGTGGCGAACTGCCGCCGCAGAGAGCATCGGCCGGCTCTCCCGGGCCCGGGCCGCGTACGTCCCGTACAGCGTGATCGACACGACGCCGAGCACAGCGAGCAGCCCCAGCAGGACCGTGCCTGCCCAGCCGCCCGAGTGGAAGGCGACCGCACCGAGGGTGCCGCCCAGGCTGCTGCCCAGGTAGTACGCGGACTGGTACAGGGCCGAGGCCTGGGCGCGGCCCGTCGTCGCGGTGCGGCTGACCGAGGAGGAGGCCACCGCGTGCCCCGCGAAGAAGCCGGCCGTGATCAGTACCAGGCCCAGGAGCACCGCGGTCAGCGAGTCGGCGAGCGACAGCAGCAGACCCGCCGCCGTCGTGCCGACCGCGAGGTAGAGCGCACCGCGCCGACCCAGCCTGCCCACCAGACGCCCCGCGGCGGCCGACGAGAGGGTGCCGACCAGATAGACCAGGAAGACGGAGCCGACGACACCCTGGGGGAGACCGAACGGGGCTCCGACGAGGCGGTAGCCGATCACGGTGTAGACCGCGCCGAAGACCGTCATGAACAGGGCGCCGATCCCGTAGAGCCGCATCAGCAGCGGGTCGGAGAGATGACCGCGGACGGTGCGCGCCAACGCCCCGGGGTTCAGCGAACCGGGTGTGAAGTTCCGCGCCTTCGGCAGCAGCAGCCGGAACGCCACGGTGCAGACGACCGCCATCAGTCCGACCGCGGCGAGCGCCGCCCGCCAGCCCCACGCCTGCGAGACCCAGCCGGTCACGATCCGGCCGCTCATCCCGCCGATGCTGTTGCCCGCGACGAAGAGACCGATCGCGGCGACCAGCGCCTTCGGGCGCACCTCCTCCGCCAGGTAGGCCATCGCCGAGGCGGGGATGCCCGCCAGTGCCGCGCCCTGGACCGCGCGCAGCGCCACCAGCCACTCCGGGCCGGGCGCGAACGGCACCAGCAGCCCCAGGGCCGTCGCCGCCACCAGGGACACCGTCATCAGCCGCACCCGGCCGAACCGCTCGGAGAGCGCACTCAGCGGCAGCACGCACAGGGCGAGTGCCCCGGTGGCCGCGGAGACCGTCCAGCTGGCCTCGCTCGCCGTCACGCCGAAGTCGTCGGACAGGGCGGGCAGCAGGGCCTGGGTGGAGTAGAGGAGGGCGAAGGTGGCGACGCCCGCGGAGAAGAGCGCGAAGCTCATCCGCCGGTAGCCGGGGACTCCGGGAGCGAGCCGTGACGAGGTGGGTTCGGGGGACGGCGAGGGGAGGGCACCCACGGTGGCGGGTGCCCCGGTACTTGCGGAAGGCATACCTCGAAGGTAGGCGCACCGTTTTGATGCGTCCAATGCATGGAACGGCTTTAATCGTTCCCATGGCGCATGAATACAGCTCACAGGCTCGCCTGTCACCGAGTAGTTACGAAGAAGACATGCGGCTGCTGCTCGCGCCGCGGCTGGCGTACTTCGCCGGGGTCGCCCGGCAGGAGCATGTGACCAGGGCCGCGCAGGAACTCGGCGTGCCCCAGTCGACCCTGTCGCGCGCCATGGTCCGCCTCGAACAGGACCTGGGCGTGACGCTGTTCACCCGCAAGGGCCGCACCGTGTCGCTGACGCCCGCGGGTCGCGACTTCCTCGTCTCGGTGGAGCGGGCACTCGGCGAGGTCGAGCGTGCGGCGGAGTCGGTACGCGCCGACGCCGACCCGTCCGGGGGCAAGGTCGCCTTCGGCTTCCTGCACACCATGGGTTCCGAGACCGTGCCCGAACTGATCCGGGCGTTCCGCGTCGACCACCCCCGGATCCGTTTCACGCTCGTGCAGAACTACGGCGAGGCGATGATCGAGCGGCTCCGCGCCGGCGAGCTCGACCTCTGCCTCACCTCGCCGGTCCCGGACGCACCCGACCTGGTCGCCCGGCGCCTGGACGAGCAGCGGCTGCGGCTCGTCGTGCCCGACGACCACCGGCTCGCCACCCGGAAACGGGTCCGGCTGGCCGAGGCGGCGGACGAGACCTTCGTGACCCTCGAACCGGGCTACGGGCTGCGCCGCATCACCGACGCGCTGTGCGCAGAGGCGGGCTTCTCGCCGCGCGTCGCGTTCGAGGGGGAGGAGGCCGAGACGTTGCGCGGCCTGGTCGCCGCGGGTCTCGGCGTGGCCCTGCTGCCCCCGCCGGCGGTGCCCCGGCCGGGGGTGGTCGAGCTGACGGTGACGGCGCCGCGGGCGATCCGGGAGGTGGGGGTGGCATGGCTGGACGGGCTCGCGGACACTCCGCCGGTGGCGGCGTTCAAGAAGTTCCTGCTGTCGCGCCGGGGCAACCTGCTTCCGGACTGAGCCGCGCTACGGGGGCCCGGCCGCACCGGCGAACGCGCCCGCGCACCCGAGTGCGACGCCCCGCGGGGGACGCCGGAGCGGCGTCCCCGTACCGCCGGCTGCCGCGTACGCGCGTACCGCACGGCGGCGCCCCTGCCGTCAGTGGCGCAGCGCCCTCCCGAAGCCCGCGGCGAGCGGCATCCGGAGTCCCAGTGGCGGCGGCGCGGCGAGCGCGTCCGCGACGGGGCGGGCGTAGGCGCGCGACAGGAGGGAGCCGATGACGAAGTCCGCTGCCAGTGCCCGGACTTCGGCCTGGTACTGCCGCAGCGCGTGCCCGTCCGAATGGACCTCGAACCGGCATGTGTCCCGGTTCGTCTTCTTCGCCCGCTCCGCCAGCCGGTACGACAGCTCCGGATCGCTCCTCGCGTCGTTCGTGCCGTGCACGATCAGCACCCGGCGGCCCGCGAGCTGCTTCACCGGTTCGGGTTGCGCCGCGACGTCGTCCTCCGGCAGCCAGGGGGCGAGAGCCAGCACGGAGTTGACGGCGCCGTGCCCCGCCGCGTGCAGGGCCGCCCGCCCTCCCATGCCCTGTCCGGCCAGGCAGACGGGGACGTCGCCGTAGCGCCGCACCGCCTCGTCCGCCGCCCAGGACGCGTCCGTCGCGAGCCGGGCGTCCGTGCCGTTCCAGCCGCGTCCGCCGTAGCGCACGACGTGGGCGACGAGGCCGTCCGCGCGGCCCGCCCGGGCCAGGGAGCGCGCCAGCGGCAGGGCGGAGGCGCGGGAGACCGCGGACGGGCCGCGTGCCGACTCGGGCTCACCGTCCGGCAGTACCAGCACCACTCCGGTGACGACGCCGTCCGCCGCCTCTCCGAGGGGCCGGACCGCCCGGCCCAGCCGGGCCTGCGCGGCCGTGCCGTCCCGCCGTTCCCCTCGTGCCGCGTTCCCCTCGAACCGGGCACGGGGCGTTCCCGTCGCGCCCGTGCGCCCCCACCACCGGGGCAGTGCGTGGTGTGCCATCAATCCTCCTGAGCAAGGGGACCACCGACTTCAGCCGATGGGGGAGCACCGGTCGGAACGTCATCGCCGTGGACCACCCCCGCGGCACCTCCCGCACCTGCCCGTCCTGCGGGCACGTCGCGGAGGAGGACCGCGTCCCCGAGCGCAGTTCACCTGCACGGCGCGCGGGTTCACCGTGGACGCGGACCACGTCGGCGCGTCGAACGTCCTCAACAGGGCCCGGCCACCGCCACGGGAAGCCCGCGCGTTCACGCGTGGGTGGAGTCACGGCAGAACATTCTCAGAAGGGCGGGTGTACTCCACCCGTCCGCACGGTCACTGTTACGTATCGACAGGTGATTCGTGCATCTGCCTTCTACGCGCGTAGGGATTAGAGTGCGGAGATGACGAGCCAGACACCCCACGCATCCTCCCGGGGAAGCGCCCCCGGGCACCAGGGGCCCACCACGGACCAGATCCGCCGCGCCCCGAAGGTTCTTCTGCACGACCACCTCGACGGCGGGCTGCGCCCCGGCACCGTCATCGACCTCGCCCGCGCCGTCGGCTACGACGCCCTGCCCGAGACCGAGCCGGACAAGCTCGGCATCTGGTTCCACGAGGCGGCCGACTCCGGCTCGCTGGAGCGCTACCTGGAGACGTTCGCGCACACCTGTGCCGTCATGCAGACCCGGGAGGCCCTCAAGCGCGTCGCGATCGAGTGCGCCGAGGACCTCGCCGAGGACGGTGTCGTGTACGCCGAGGTGCGATACGCGCCGGAGCAGCACCTCGAAGCGGGGCTGACCCTCGAGGAGGTCGTCGAGGCGGTCAACGACGGTTTCCGGGAGGGTGAACGCCGGGCCCGCGCCAACGGCCACCGCATCCGGGTCGGTGCCCTGCTGACCGCGATGCGGCACGCGGCCCGGGCCCTGGAGATCGCCGAACTCGCCAACCGCTACCGCGACGCGGGTGTCGTCGGCTTCGACATCGCGGGCGCCGAGGCCGGCTACCCGCCCACCCGCCACCTCGACGCGTTCGAGTACCTCAAGCGCGAGAACAACCACTTCACGATCCACGCCGGCGAGGGATTCGGGCTGCCGTCCATCTGGCAGGCCCTCCAGTGGTGCGGCGCGGACCGTCTCGGCCACGGCGTCCGCATCATCGACGACATCGAGGTCGCCGCCGACGGCAGCGTGAAGCTGGGGCGGCTCGCCGCGTACGTCCGGGACAAGCGGGTCCCGCTCGAACTGTGCCCGACGTCCAATCTGCAGACGGGCGCCGCGTCCTCGTACGAGGAGCACCCCATCGGGATGCTGCGACGGCTGCACTTCCGGGCCACCGTGAACACGGACAACCGGCTGATGAGCAACACGAGTATGAGCCGCGAATTCGAGCTGCTGACCGAGACGTTCGGCTACACGCTCGACGACATGCAGTGGTTCACGGTCAATGCGATGAAGTCGGCGTTCATTCCTTTTGATGAGCGGCTCGCGATGATCAATGATGTCATCAAGCCGGGATACGCCGAGCTCAGGTCGGAGTGGCTTTTCCAACAGACCGCCACGACCAGCGGTTCCGCCGCGAAAAAGGGCTGAACCGAAGTGATGTGGAAACGGCCGGGAGTGTCAACCCCCGGTCGTTTTTCCTTTCCCCGGGTGTTTGCGGGGCCGTGGCGGCGCTGGCTAGCTTGCAAAGCCGTGCAATTCCCCTCCCCAAGGAAACACACCTGATGAAGCAAGCTGCTGCCAAGACCCTCGGTGTCGCCGCTCTCGGCGCCGCCTTCGCCGCTGCCGCCGCCGGTTCCGCGTCGGCCACGACGTCCCTCCCCGACGTCGGTACGCCCGTGGACGCCCTCTCCGCCGTCCAGCCGACCGCGCTGCCCGCCGTCGAGGAGCTGGCCCAGCAGTCCGGCCCCAGGATCCTGCCCACGCCCGCCCCGGCCGGCGGCCTCCTGGGCGGTCTGCCGGTCAGCGGCCTGCCGGCAAGCGGTCTGCCGCTGAACGGCCTCCCGCTGAACGGTCTTCCGCTGCCCGTGTGACCGGCGCGCGCGGCGTCCGGTCACCGGCGAGGGCGCCCCACGGCGCGACCGCCGACGACGAGAGGCGCGCACCCGGGACGCCCGGGTGCGCGCCTCCTGCGCGTGGTCGCGGCGGTCGTCACCAGGCGGTGGGGGCGCTCTTCTCCGTCGGCAGCAGCAGCCACAGCGCCAGGTACAGCAGGAACTGCGGGCCGGGCAGCAGACAGGACACCAGGAAGATCACGCGCATCGTGGTCGCGGAGGTGCCGAAGCGCCGTGCCAGCGCTGCGCACACTCCGCCGATCATCCGTCCGTCGCGGGGGCGGGCAAGTGCGGCCATGGTGTGCTCCTTCACGAGTCCTACGTGGAAGCCGCTCCGTCGGGCTCCCGATGACTCCATGTTCACCCGGAACGATCGGAACAAGCGTCGCTCTAGGGGGCGATCCCGACCCTGGGAATCGTCGGGGTGGGCCCCTGAGGAGCGTCCTCCCGGAGCAGGGGTCCCCGGTCCTTCCCACGGCCCGCCGGCCGCCGTCCCGAGCCCCCGCGCCGCAGCCGGGCCCGACCGGCGGGAACGACGAGGAGATGGGCCAGCGCCACCCCGGCGGTGTTGAGCAGCAGCGAGTCCACGTCGACGACCCTGCCCGGCACCGCGGTCTGGAGCAGTTCGATGCCCAGGGACAGCAGCGCCCCCGCCGCGACCGTGCGCGCCAGTGAGGCCCAGGGGGAGACGGCGAGCCTGCCGCCCGCCATCGGGAGCAGTATCCCGAGGGGCGCCAGGAGCAGCAGTCCCTCGCCGATCCGACGGAGCGCGTGGAGGGGGCCCGCCGCGAGGTCGGCCTTGATGCCCGCCAGCGGTTCCAGGTTCGCCGCCGTCACCCACGGCACATCCAGCGGGCGGAGCGTCAGCCACGCCACGAGAGCGAGATGTGCGAGCAGGAGGACGCCTCCTGCCACGCGGAAGCGGATGGCGGCACTGCCGCCCGAACCTTGACGCTGCACGCCCCCCAAGACGCGGCGACCGGCGGGATCGGTTCCGTGCCGGTCGCGCCGGAGTCATCGCCCGCCGGGGTCCTCGTCAGGAGGCGGCCGGCGACGGCAACGGGCCCGCGGTCGGCAGGGCCGTGTCGGGACGCTGCTTCACCGAGTCCGTGCAGCGGTAGCCGCGCGGCACGTACTCGCCCGGTCCCGCGAGCACCACCGTGCCGCCCGCGCTCGCCGCCTCGCTCTCCGCCAGCGTGCACACGAGCTGCGCCAGCGCCGCCGGCGGCAGGTCCTCGGGCTGCCGGCTCAGCCGCAGCGTGCCCGCAGGATCGCCGTCACGCGGCGGGGAGACCGTCAGCGGCCCCCGTACGAGGCTCGCGAACCCGGCCTCCCGCTCGGTCTCCGACGGGTCCTCCCGCAGCTCCTGGAGGAGTGCCTGGGCGATCCGCACCCGGTCGCCGGTCCGTCCCTCGGCGATCGGGACGGTACGGTCCACCGCCTCCAGCGCCGACGCGCACACCAGGTACACCCGTACCGGCATCTGCGGCTGGGTCCCGGTGGCGGTCTCCTTGCCGGAGAGGGTGCACGGCACCCGGGAGGGCGCCGCGCCGGCTTCGACCGGGACCGTGGTGGTCCTGATCCCGCAGCCGCCCACGGCGACAGCGAGGGCGACGGCACCGGCCACGGCCACCGCGGTCCGGCGCAGCGCGGGCCGTGCGGGGCTCCGGCCCGGCCCGGTCGCGTCCGCGGTGCCGGCCGCCGCTTCCGGCGCGGGGACCCTGCGTGACCCATGTACTCGGCTCACCGTGCGCCGCCCTCCTCTTCCTGCTCGCCCTCGCGCTCCCGGGACGCCGCCCGCCCGTGGCCCTCCGGGGTGATGTCGGAGGCGTCACGGGGCAGCCGCAGCACGAACACCGCACCGCCGTCGCCGTCCGTGCAGTTGGCCGCGGTGATGCCGCCCCCGTGGATCAGGGCGTTCTCCATCGCGATGGACAGCCCCAGTCCGCTGCCCTCGGACCGCGGACGCGAGGCGCTCGCCTTGTAGAACCGGTCGAAGACGTGCGGCAGGACCTCCTCCGGAATGCCCGGACCGTGGTCCCGTACCTCGATGAGCAGTTCCTCGCCCTCCGTACGCACCGCCACCCGCACCGGCGAACCGCCGTGCTTCAGCGCGTTGCCGATCAGATTGGCGAGTATGACGTCGAGGCGGCGGGGGTCGAGGCGGGCCATGATGCCGCGCTCCGCGTCCAGTTCGACGGCGTCCAGCCAGGCCCGCGCGTCGATGCAGGCCGTGACCTGGTCGGCGACGTCGACGTCGTCGAGGACCAGTCGCGCGGTGCCCGCGTCGAAGCGGGTCACCTCCATCAGATTCTCCACCAGGTCGTTCAGCCGCCGCGTCTCACTCACCACCAGTTCCACGGCCGGGGCGATCATCGGGTCGAGGGCGTCCTGTTCGCCCTCCAGGATCTCCGTCACGGCGGTCAGCGCGGTCAGCGGCGTACGCAGCTCGTGCGACATGTCGGCGACGAAGCGGCGGCTGGACTCCTCCCGCGCGCTCATGTCCGCCATCTTCTTCTCCAGCGACTCCGCCGCCTTGTTGAAGGTCCGGGACAGCTCGGCCAGTTCGTCCGTGCCGGACACCTGCAGCCGGGTGTCCAGCTTGCCCTCGCCGAGCTGACGGGCCGCCTGCCCGAGCCGCTGGACCGGCTTGAGGACGGTGGTCGCGGCGGCCTGGGCCAGCAGCGCCGAGCCGGCCAGGGCCAGGGCCGTGGCGATGCCCAGCGACCAGGCCAGCGAGTTCAGGTCCTGGCGCTCCTGGTCGAGGGACTTGAACAGATAGCCCGTGGGCCCGCCGCCGACGACGCGCGTGCCGGCCACCAGATAGGGCGTGTTGCCGCGCTGGGTGCGCACCCAGAACAGATGCGGCTGGTCGTTCACCGCCTTCCGCAGCTCCGCGGGCACGTCGTCGAGGGTGAAGACGTCGGGGTCGGAGGCGCCGACGATCGGTTTGCCGGCGGCCCGCTCCCCGAGCAGCAGCACGCTGTAGCCGGCGGTGCCGCCCGCCATCTGCTCCGCCGTCGTCTGCAGTTCGCTCTCCGTGGGGCGGGCGGGCAGCGAGGCGGCACGGTTCTGCATCTGCTGCCGGAAGTCGCCCAGCGCCGCGTCCTGCGTACGGGTCAGCACGGCCTCCCGGTTCAGCCAGTACGCGATCCCGGACGCGGACACGGCGGCGGTCAGCGCGACCATGCCGAACACGACGACGAGGCGCAGTCTGAGACTGGTCCAGCCAAGTCCCGCGAGTATGGCCCTCTTTGCGGCACCGCTCACTGAGGCGTGTCCAGCCGGTAGCCCACACCTCTGACCGTGCGGATCAGCGTCGGCGAGGACGGCACGTCCTCCACCTTCGCCCGCAGCCGCTGGACGCAGGCGTCCACCAGCCGGGAGTCGCCCAGGTAGTCGTGCTCCCACACGAGGCGCAGCAGCTGCTGGCGGGACAGGGCCTGACCGGGCCGGCGGCTCAGCTCCAGCAGGAGGCGCAGCTCGGTCGGCGTGAGCTGCAGGTCCTCGCCGTTCTTGGTGACCGTCATCGCGGAGCGGTCGATGACCAGCGAGCCGAAGGTCGCCGAGTCCGTCGACTCGCGCTCACCCCGCCGCAGCACGGCGCGGATCCGGGCGTCGAGCACCCGCCCCTGCACCGGTTTGACCACGTAGTCGTCGGCGCCCGACTCCAGCCCGACGACGACGTCGATGTCGTCGCTCCGCGCGGTCAGCAGGATGATCGGCAACTGGTCCGTGCGCCTGATCCGCCGGCACACCTCGAAACCGTCGATGCCTGGCAGCATCACGTCCAGCACGATCAGATCCGGCCGCTGCTCGCGCAGCAGTTTCAGGCCGTCCTCGCCCGTCGCCGCGGTGGCCACACGGTGGCCCTGGCGTGACAGGGAGAGTTCGAGGGCCGTGCGGATGGCGTCGTCGTCCTCGATCAGCAACAGGAATGGCACGGAGGTCATTCTGGCCCATGCGGCCCCGACAGTTCGACCGCCGGACCGCTCCGGCCCGTCCCGCCAGGGACACGGGGCCCTGTGACAGGCCTGTGACAGTCGGCGGACAGCGGTGTGAAGTCCCCCGGGCAGAGTCTTCTCCACAAGGCACGAACGGACTCCTACCGACGGGGGGCGCGGGATGAACGCACTGCACAGCACGTCTTCGAGCGCGGTTGTCACACGTCTCCACGACGTCGTGCGGAACACCGAGAAGTCCGGCGCCGTGAACGGGCGGGGGTGCGTTCGCGGCGCCGGGCGCCAGTACCGGCCGTCGACCGCCGAGCAGGGACGCACGTCCTGCATGACGGTCGTCGACGCCAGGGCCGAGGGGGGCCACGGGGGAAGCGCGTACGGGGAGGCAGCGGGGGAGCGGAGCGTTCCCGGGGAGCGGGCGGACGCCGAAGCGGCGTTCACCGCCTACGTCCGGGAGCGCCGCGCCTCCCTGTACGCGACCGCCTACCACCTGACCGGTGACCGCTACGAGGCGGAGGACCTGCTGCAGAGCGCGCTGTTCTCCACCTACCGGGCGTGGGACCGGATCAGCGACAAGGCGGCGGTCGGCGGATACCTGCGCCGGACGATGACGAACCTGCACATCAGCGCCTGGCGCCGGCGCAAGATCGACGAGTACCCGACCGAGGAGCTTCCCGAGACGGCGGGCGACACGGACGCGATGCGCGGCACGGAGCTGCGCGCGGTCCTGTGGCAGGCCCTGGCCCGGCTCCCCGAGCTGCAGCGCACGATGCTGGTGCTGCGCTACTACGAGGGACGCACGGACCCGGAGATCGCGGAGATCCTCGACATCAGTGTCGGCACGGTGAAGTCGAGCATCTGGCGCTCCCTGCGCCGGATGCGCGAGGACGACGCCCTCAGCTTCGGTCGTGACGAGGAAGAGTCCTTCGGCGAGCTGGTGGCCTGAAGGCGGAACGGGGGATCACGGGGGATCCACGGGGGAACGAAGCGGGGTCGTACAGAACCGGGGGTTCTGTACGACCCCGCTTCGCGCGTCCGCGGCGGGGCCCGAGCAGCGGGCGTCGCCCGCGCGCCGCCACGTCGGCGGACGGCTCCCCGGGGGCGGGGGCTCCCTACACCGCTTCCTTCGCCGGCGCGCGGCGGCAGTGGCTCGCGGCGGCCGTGGCGAGACGGCCCAGCGCCTCGTCCGCGCCGCAGGGGTGGGCGCCCAGCGCCGTCTGGCGGGCGACGATGCCGCGTTCGGCGCGCATCAGCCGCCAGCCGCGCCGGAGCAGGAAGGGCACCGACTTGCGGCCTTCGCGCAGATCCCGCAGGAGTCGGCGGCGGAAGGTCGTCGAGGGCCGTCCGCGCAGGCACAGGGCGTCCGCGAGGATGCCGAGATCCCGGCAACGGTCCACGAGGTCCGCGGCGAAGACGCCCTCCGCGACGAAGAGCGGCGTACGGGAGATGTCGACGGACTCGGCGCCGGTCCTGGAACTGGTGGCGATGTCGTACACGGGGACCGTCGTCCGTCCCGTACGGCACAGTTCCGCGACCGCGAGGACCGCGGCGTCGGCGTCCCAGGAGGCGGGGGAGTCCCAGTCGACGGCCGTGGTGCCCGCCATCAGCGGAAGGCTGGGGTCGTCCCCCTCCTTGTAGAAGTCGTCGAGGCGCAGCACCGGGAGGCCGGAGCGGGCGGCGAGGGACGATTTTCCGGAACCCGAGGGCCCGGACAGCAGGACGACGCGCGTCGGCGGGGGTTGGGAACTCACGGGACACCAGTGTGAGGCATTGACCCGTGCGTGGGATCCCCCGGAGGTCCGGTTGGTATCGAGCGTCACATCACAACTACGCTGCGTCGTCGACCGGTTACTTCTGGAGGCAGGATTCCATGGCAGGCACGAAATTCCTCAGGGCGGCCGGGCTGACCGTCACCGCGCTGGGCGCGGCGCTCGGAGCCGGGGCCGCACCGGCCCAGGCGGCGCACGCGGACGGCCACGGCTCGGCGACCGTGAACGCCCTCGCGGACAGCGTCGGGTACGTCGGGGCGCCCGTCGAGAGCGTTCCGCTGAACCCGCTGGCGCACACCGGTGCGGACCCGCTCGACAACGGGGTCGGCACGCAGGTCGCCGACTTCAGGGCGCTCGACACCCGGCATGTCACCGGGTCCCTGGGCAGCCCGCGGGAGGTGCCGGTCGCCGGCCCGCTGCTCGGCGGGCTGATCCCGGGCTGACCGGAGGGTGCACGCTCGGCGGGCCCGCGGGGATCGCTCCCCGCGGGCCCGCCGAGCGTGCGGCGCGGTGCGCGCACCGCGGGGCGGCTCAGTACGCCGAGCCGGAGGCCCCCAGCGAACCCGTGGGGTGCCAGACCGTCTTGGTCTCCAGGAAGGCCGTCATCCGGTCCGTACCGGGGTCGGCCGTCCAGTCCTCCGCGCGGGGCCGCAGCACCCGCTTCAGGTTGTCCGCGGCGGCCACCTCCAGCTCCTTGGCGAGCTGCGCCTCGGCCCCGGTGAGGTCGATCGCGTTGACGTCCTGGTGCGCGGCCAGCGGGGCGGCGATCTCGGCCGTGCGGCCGGAGAGGACGTTGACCACGCCGCCGGGGAGATCGGACGTGGCCAGCACCTCGCCGAGCGAGAGCGCCGGCAGCGGGGCCCGCTCCGAGGCGACGACCACGACCGTGTTGCCCGTCGCGATCGCGGGGGCGATCACCGAGACCAGCCCGAGGAAGGACGACTCCTGCGGGGCCAGGACGGTGACGACACCCGTCGGCTCGGGCGTCGACAGGTTGAAGAACGGGCCCGCGACCGGGTTCGCCCCGCCGACGACCTGGCCGATCTTGTCCGTCCAGCCCGCATACCACACCCAGCGGTCGATCGCGGCGTCCACGACCGCGCCCGCCTTGGACTTCGACAGGCCCTCGGCGTCGGCCACCTCGCGGACGAACTGCTCCCTGCGGCCCTCCAGCATCTCGGCGACGCGGTAGAGGATCTGGCCGCGGTTGTAGGCCGTGGCGCCCGACCAGCCGCCGAACGCCTTGCGTGCGGCGACGACCGCGTCACGGGCGTCCTTGCGTGAGGACAGCGGCGCGTTGGCGAGCCACCTGCCTTTGCCCGCCGCGCCGCCGGCTGATGTCGCTGTGGTCACCTCGTACACCCGGCCGCTCTCGCTGCGGGGGAACTTGCCCCCGACGTACAGCTTGTAGGTCTTGAAGACGGACAGACGCGTCGACTCAGACATCGAGGTAGGCCTCCAGACCGTGGCGGCCGCCCTCGCGGCCGAAGCCCGACTCCTTGTATCCGCCGAAGGGCGAGGTCGGGTCGAACTTGTTGAAGGTGTTCGCCCACACCACACCCGCGCGGAGCTTGTTCGCCACCGCGAGGATGCGGGAGCCCTTCTCCGTCCAGATGCCCGCCGACAGGCCGTACTGGCTGTTGTTGGCCTTGGCCACGGCCTCGTCCGGGGTGCGGAACGTCAGCACCGACAGCACCGGGCCGAAGATCTCGTCACGGGCGACGGTGTGGGCCTGGGTGACGTTGGTGAACAGCGTCGGGGCGAACCAGTAGCCGGACGAAGGCAGTTCGCACGGTGCCGTCCAGCGCTCGGCGCCCTCGGCCTCGCCGGTCTCGGCGAGGGCCGTGATCCGGGCCAGCTGTTCGGCCGAGTTGATGGCGCCGATGTCGGTGTTCTTGTCCAGCGGGTCGCCGAGGCGCAGCGTCGACAGCCGCCGCTTGAGGGAGTCGAGCAGCTCGTCCTGGATCGACTCCTGGACGAGGAGCCGGGAGCCCGCGCAGCAGACCTGGCCCTGGTTGAAGAAGATGCCGCCGACGATGCCCTCGACGGCCTGGTCGATCGGGGCGTCGTCGAAGACGATGTTGGCGCCCTTGCCGCCCAGCTCCAGCGTGAGCTTCTTGTCGGTGCCCGCGACCTCGCGGGCGATGGCCTTGCCGACCGCGGTCGAACCGGTGAAGGCCACCTTGTTCACGTCCGGGTGGGCCACGAGCGCGGCGCCCGCGTCGCCGTAGCCGGGGACGATGTTGACGACGCCCCTGGGCAGCCCGGCCTGGCGGCAGATGTCGGCGAAGAACAGCGCGGACAGCGGGGTGGTCTCCGCGGGCTTCAGCACCACGGTGTTGCCGGTGGCGAGCGCCGGGGCGATCTTCCACGCCAGCATCAGCAGCGGGAAGTTCCAGGGGATGACCTGGCCGGCGACGCCGAGGGGCCGCGGGTCGGGTCCGTACCCCGCGTGGCCGAGCTTGTCGGCCCAGCCCGCGTAGTAGAAGAAGTGCGCCGCGACCAGCGGGAGGTCGGAGTCGCGGGTCTCCTTGATCGGCTTTCCGTTGTCCAGGGTCTCCAGGACGGCGAGCTCGCGCGAGCGCTCCTGAATGATCCGGGCGATGCGGAAGAGGTACTTGGCGCGCTCGGAGCCCGGCAGCGCGGACCACTTCTCGAACGCCTTGCGCGCGGCCCTCACCGCACGGTCGATGTCCTCGGAGCCCGCCCGGGCGACCTCGGACAGGACCTCCTCGGTGGAGGGGGAGACGGTCTTGAAGACCTTGCCGTCGGCGGCGTCGGTGAACTCGCCGTCGATGAAGAGGCCGTACGACGGGGCGATGTCGACGACCGACCGCGACTCGGGTGCGGGCGCGTACTCGAAGACAGAATGCTTGTCCATGGTCATGGGGTCTCAGTCCACCGTCACGTAGTCGGGGCCGGAGTAGCGGCCGGTCGCCAGCTTCTGGCGCTGCATCAGCAGGTCGTTCAGCAGGCTGGACGCGCCGAATCGGAACCAGTGGTTGTCCAGCCAGTCCTCGCCCGCGGTCTCGTTGACGAGCACCAGGAACTTGATGGCGTCCTTGCTGGTGCGAATGCCGCCGGCGGGCTTCACGCCGACCTGTACGCCGGTCTGCGCGCGGAAGTCGCGGACGGCTTCCAGCATGAGCAGGGTGTTGGCCGGGGTCGCGTTGACGGCGACCTTCCCGGTCGACGTCTTGATGAAGTCGGCTCCGGCCAGCATGCCGAGCCAGGAGGCGCGACGGATGTTGTCGTAGGTGGAGAGCTCGCCGGTCTCGAAGATGACCTTCAGTCGGGCGGGGCCGGAGGCCTCCTTCACGGCGCGGATCTCCTCGAAGACCTTCAGGTAGTCGCCCGCGAGGAAGGCGCCGCGGTCGATCACCATGTCGATCTCGTCGGCCCCGGCCTCGACGGCGTCGCGGGTGTCCGCGAGCTTGACGTCCAGGGCGGCGCGGCCGGCGGGGAAGGCGGTGGCGACGGAGGCGACCTTCACGTCCGCACCGCCCAGGGCGGCCTTGGCGGTGGCCACCATGTCGGGGTAGACGCAGACGGCGGCGGTCCTCGGTGCGGAGCGGTCGGTCGGGTCGGGGTTGACGGCCTTGGCGGCGAGCGCCCGGACCTTGCCCGGGGTGTCCGCGCCTTCCAGCGTCGTCAGGTCGATCATCGAGATGGCCAGGTCGATGGCGTACGCCTTGGCCGTCGTCTTGATGGAGCGGGTGCCGAGAGACGCGGCGCGCGCTTCCAGGCCGACGGCGTCGACACCGGGCAGCCCGTGCAGGAAGCGGCGCAGTGCGCTGTCGGACGAGGTCACGTCAGCGAATGCAGGTGCAATGGTGGGCATGGTCACCAGACCAGCATATCTACGCGCGTAGCAACCTGTACAGGGGGCGCCGGGGACTCGTTCATCGGGCGCCACGGGACCATGCGGCAGAATCGTGAGCATGAAGAGCCCCCAGCAGCCGACCGCCGAGCCGGTCCACGCCGACCGCGCCTACCGTTCGCTTTCCGGCATCGCGGCCGGTGTGCTGCTGCTCGCGCTCACCGGCTGGATCGGCGGCGACGCGCTCGTCCGCGGCGAGGGGCTCACGCCCTGGGTCGCGCTCGCCGGGCTCCTGGTGCTGGTGCCGCTGATCGTCGCCTTCACGCTGCGGCCCGCGGTCTTCGCCAATGACGACCGGCTCCGCATCAGGAACCCCTTCCGTACCATCGTGCTGCCCTGGCGGACGGTCGCGCAGGTGCGCGCCGCGTACTCCAGCGAGGTCTTCACCGAGGACGGCGCGAAGTACCAGCTGTGGGCCGTGCCGGTGTCGCTGCGGCAGCGCAAGACGGCCGCCCGCAGGCGGTCGAGGGCCGCCGCGGGCGATGCCGGGGGCACCACCGCACCGGGCGGCGCACCCACCGCAGGCGGCGCGTCGCACATGGCGCCCGGCGACCGGACGATCGCCGAACTGAGGGAGCTGTCCGAGCGGGCCGCGCACCGGCCGACCGCGACGGGAGAACCGCAGGTGCGCTGGGCGTACGAGATCGCCGGCCCGGTCGTCGTGGGAGCGGTCGCCCTGCTCGTCCTGCTCGCGGTCGGCTGAGCCGGCGCACGCCTCCCCGGCCCGGTGCGCGCGTGCGCGCACCACGGCCCGGCACGGAGCCGGCCGCGTGCCCGTCACGGCGGGCCCTGCCACACCAGCAGCAGATGCCCGCCCAGCCAGGCCGAGGAGAGCACCGCACCGCCCAGGACGAGCAGCGCCGCCGCCCTCCGCGCCCGCGCCACCGCCACCGCGACGGGCAGCAGCAGCGGGAACGCGGGCAGCAGGAACCGGGCGCGCGGGAAGTAGACGCCGCCGCTGCCGAGGACGATGAGCAGCAGCACACCCGTGAACACCACCAGCACCAGCGGTTGCCGGTCGGCGAGACAGAGCAGGAACAGCCCGGTGGCCAGCACCAGGACGACGGAGACGAGCAGCATCAGCAACTGCGGGTCCGCGTCGTACGCGAGTTGCTGCGTGAGCTCCTCCAGCGTCACCTTCCCGCCGTCCCACACATTGGCCCAGTGCCGCTGCACGGCGAAGTAGCCGTCCCAGCGCCCGAGGCGGAGCGCCACCCAGGCCACGTAGCCGCACCATCCCAGCGGGGCGAGCAACGCTCCCACGAGGGCGCGCCGGCCGCGGCCGCGGACGAACGCCGCCAGCCCGGCCACCGTCACCGCCGTGGCGATAGCGACGCCCGTCGGCCGGGTGAGCCCGGCCAGGGCCGCCAGCCATCCGGCCCACAGCCAGCGGCCGGTGAGCGCCGCGTACAGCGACCAGGCCACGAGCGCCGTGAACAGCGATTCGGTGTAGCCCATCCACTGGACGACCGCGACGGGCATGGCGCCCCAGAGCACCGCCAGCACGGTCCCGGTACGCCGGCCGTGCAGCCGCTCGCCGACCGCGAAGACGCCCCACGCCGCGGCGACGGACGCCACCACCGCGATGGCCAGGGCCACCGAGGCGCGGCTGCCCGGGGCCACCGCCGCGACGGCTTTCACCAGCACCGGGTAGAGCGGGAAGAACGCCAGGTTGTTGGTGTTCGGGGCGGGTCCGAGCTCGCGGTGGTAACCGTGGTCGGCGATCCCCAGGTACCAGTGGGAGTCCCAGGAGGCGGCCAGCGTCGGCCAGAGGCTCTCGCCCTTGAGGTGGGCCCACCGCGCGAGCACCAGGAGCCCCGTCAGCCGTACGGCCAGATAGCCGAGCAGCGCCGGGGCGGCCCGGTTCAGTGCGTGGAGCAGCCGGCTCTCCCCGCCGGGTACGGCGCCGCCTCCCGAGCCGGGTGCCCGGCGGGAGGCGGGGACGGTGGCGTGGGGGGTTGCGGTCGGGGGCACGGGTGCTCCGGTGATTCGGCGGGCGCTACCGGGGCCACCCTCGCCCGCGGGGCACGCCAGGGGCACGGGCAGGTAGGTCGGTTGCCGTACGGAAATCACCCGCAAGAAGACGGCGCCCGCGCCCGGCCTTGGCCGGGCGCGGGCGGGGAGCTCCGGCCCGGCGGGCCGTCAGATCCCGGCGGCCTCGGCCAGGTCCCGCTTGACGGCCGAGAGGACCTCGGAGGCACGGGCCCGCGCGGAGGCCGGCTCGCCCGGACCGACCGGGACCACGACCTCCAGGTAGCACTTGAGCTTGGGCTCGGTGCCGCTCGGGCGGACGATGACGCGGGCGGCGTACTCGCCCTCCAGGTAGTACCGCAGACCGTCCGTGGGCGGCAGCGCCTCGGTGCCCTTCGACAGGTCCTCCGCCGACACCACCCGCAGTCCGGCCAGCGCCACGGGAGGCTTCCCGCGCAGCCTGCGCATGGCCTCCGCGATGACGTCCAGGTCCTCCACGCGCACCGACAGCTGGTCGGTCGCGTGCAGACCGTGGGCGACGGCGAGGTCGTCCAGCAGGTCCGTGAGCGTACGGCCCTCGGCCTTCAGCTCCGAGGCCAGTTCGGCGACCAGCAGCGCGGCGGTGATGCCGTCCTTGTCGCGCACGCCGTCCGGGTCGACGCAGTAGCCGAGCGCCTCCTCGTAGCCGTACCGCAGGCCCTCCGCCCGGGAGATCCACTTGAAGCCGGTCAGGGTCTCCTCGTAGCCGAGCCCGGCCGCGGCGGCGATCCGGCCGAGCAGCGACGACGACACGATCGACGTGGCGAAGGTGCTGCTCGCGTCCTTCGCCGACACGCCCTTGCGGACGAGATGGGCGCCGAGCAGCGCGCCGACCTCGTCGCCGTGGAGCATGCGCCAGCCGCCGTCCGCGCTGCCGTCGGGGACCGCCACGGCGCAGCGGTCGGCGTCGGGGTCGTTGGCGATGACGAGGTCCGGCCCGACCTCGCGCGCCTTCGCGAACGCGAGGTCCATCGCGCCCGGTTCCTCCGGGTTGGGGAAGGCGACCGTGGGGAAGTCGGGGTCCGGCTCGGCCTGCTCGCCGACGAGCACGGGGGTGGGGAAGCCGGCCCGCTCCCAGGCCGCCAGAACCACGTCGCCGCCGACGCCGTGGAGGGCCGTGTGGACCACACGGGCCGTACGCGGCGAGCGCGGGCTCAGGACCGCGTCGGTGCGCTCCAGATACGCATCCAGGACCTCGTCCCCGAGCGTCTCCCAGCCGCTCTCGGGGAGCGGCAGGTCGTGGATGCTGCCGACCGCCTCGATCGCCGCGGCGATCCCGGCGTCGGCCGGGGGCACGATCTGGGCGCCGTCCCCGAGGTAGACCTTGTAGCCGTTGTCGCGCGGCGGGTTGTGGCTGGCGGTGACCTCGACGCCGGCGACGGCCCCCAGGTGCCGGATCGCGAAGGCGAGCACGGGTGTGGGCAGCGGGCGCGGCAGCAGCGCGGCCCGCAGTCCGGCGCCGGCCATGACGGCGGCGGTGTCGCGGGCGAAGTCCGCGGACTTGTGGCGGGCGTCGTAGCCGATCACGACCAGGCCGCCGGTGTGACCCTGCGCCTTGAGGTACGCGGCCAGCCCGGCCGCGGCGCGGATGACGACGACGCGGTTCATCCGCATCGGCCCGGCCCCGAGCTCCCCGCGCAGACCGGCGGTGCCGAACTGCAGGGTCCCGGCGAACCGGGCGCCCAACTCCGCCGTGTCCCCGGCCTCGATGAGCCGGCCCAGTTCGTCGCGGGTCTCCGCGTCGGGGTCCTCGGCCAGCCAAGCCCGGGCCTGCGCGATCAGGTCCTGCGCCACGGTGATGTGCCTCTCTGGTGTCGTCGTGAGCGTGAGCGCCGCCGGCTGTGTGCCCGGCAGCGCCGACGCCTGCGCCTGCCCGTTCCGGGCGGCGTGTCGTCCCGCTGCGCTCCGGGCGGTGTGCCCGGCAGGCGGGGCCGTGGCCCGGAGCCGGGCCGGCGCCGGGGCGGCGAGACCCGTCAGATCCGGGCCAGCACCCGGGTCAGCAGCTCGCCCATCCGCGCCGCGGAGTCGCGGCCCGCCTGCAGGACCTCTTCGTGGTTCAGCGGCTCGCCCGACAGCCCCGCCGCGAGGTTGGTGACGAGGGAGATGCCGAGCACCTCGGCGCCGGCCTCGCGGGCCGCGATGGCCTCGAGCACCGTGGACATGCCGACCAGGTCGCCGCCCATGACGCGGACCATGTTGATCTCGGCCGGGGTCTCGTAGTGCGGGCCGGGGAACTGGACGTAGACGCCCTCCTCCAGCGTCGGGTCCACCTCCTTGCACAGCGCCCGCAGCCGCGGCGAGTACAGATCGGTCAGGTCCACGAAGTTGGCGCCGACGATCGGCGAGGCCGCGGTGAGGTTGATGTGGTCGCTGATGAGGACCGGCTGGCCGGGCCGCATGCCCTCGCGCAGACCGCCGCAGCCGTTGGTCAGGACGACGGTCTTGCAGCCGGAGGCGACCGCGGTGCGCACACCGTGCGCCACGGCGGCGACGCCGCGGCCCTCGTAGTAGTGCGTACGGCCGAGGAAGACGAGCGCGCGCTTCTCACCGATCCGGTACGAGCGGATCTTGCCGCCGTGGCCCTCGACCGCCGGGGGCGGGAAGCCGGGCAGCTCGGTGACCGGGAACTCGGCGTCGGGGGCACCGAGGGCGTCGACTGCGGGCGCCCAGCCCGAGCCCATCACCAGGGCGACGTCGTGGGTCTCGGCGCCGGTCAGCTCTCGCAGGCGCGCGGCCGCGGCGTCGGCGGCGGCGTGGGGGTCCGGGGTAAGGGAAACGTTCACGAGAAAAGCCTAGCCTGAGAAACCCTACGCGCGTAGATGACGATGCTCACGACTCTGCAACCGTTTCCTCGTGGAAACGCACAAAGGCGTACGGAAGCGCGCCGGGCGCACGGCCCGACGGGGCGGGGAACGGGTGCGCGCCTCGGGGAGGACCTCCCGGCGCCCCGGTCAGCAGGGGCGCTTGCGCAACTCCATCACGTAGTCGTGGGGGGCGCCCGCGGACTCGGCCGCGTCGGCGATCTCGCCCAGGTAGCGCGCGGAGGGCAGCCCGCCCTCGTACCCGTTCAGGACGTACACCCAGGCCGGCTCCTCGCCGTCCAGCGTGTGCACCCGGACCCTCATGCGGCGGTAGATGTCGAGCCCGACGCCCTCCCAGCGGTCCATCGAGTCCTCGTCGAGCGGGGCGATGTCGTAGAGCGCGACGAAGACCTGCGAGCGGGGGGCCTCCACGATCGTGGCCAGCGCCCCCTCCCAGCCCATCTGCTCGCCGCCGAACGTCAGCCGCCAGCCGTTGAGCCAGCCCGTGCCGCGCAACGGGGAGTGCGGTGCGCGGCGGGTCATCAGCCGCGCGTCGAGGTTGCCGGCGTACGCGGCGTAGAGCGACATGGGATCGAGGGTACGGGAGGGGAAGCGGTGGCCGCCCGCCCCGATCCCCCGGGACGGACCCGCGGGGAGGGGTGCCGCCGTACGGGCCGGGGCCCGTACCCGCAGGTCCCGCGTCCGCGCCGGGTCTCCCCTTCCTCTCCCCCCGTTCCCTCCCGGTCCGCTCCCGGCCCGGGAGAGCCCCCCGCGCGAAGCAGGTTCCCGCGTGCGGGAGAATGGAGGTGACGGACACCCGGCAGAGCGAGAGCGCGAGGCGTAACCCCAGTGACCCGGATCGTGATCATCGGTGGCGGACCCGGCGGATACGAGGCGGCTCTGGTGGCCGCCCAGCTCGGCGCGGAGGTGACCGTCGTCGACTGCGACGGCCTCGGCGGAGCCTCCGTACTCACCGACTGCGTACCCTCGAAGACCCTGATCGCCACCGCCGAGGTGATGACCAACTTCGACTCCTCGCACGAGGAGCTCGGCATCATCGTCGCGGACGACACCCCGCACATCGAGCAGGCCGCCCGGATCGTCGGCGTCGACCTCGGCAAGGTCAACCGCCGGGTCAAGCGGCTCGCGCTCGCCCAGTCCCACGACATCACCGCCTCCGTGACCCGCGCGGGCGCGCGCGTCATGCGCGGCCGGGGGCGGCTGGAGGACGGTCAGGCCCTGGACGGCTCCCGCAAGGTCGTCGTCACCGCGGCGGACGGCAGCGAGGAGACGCTCACCGCCGACGCCGTGCTGATCGCCACCGGCGGTCACCCGCGCGAGATCCCCGACGCCCAGCCCGACGGCGAGCGGATCCTCAACTGGACCCAGGTGTACGACCTGGACGAGCTGCCCCAAGAGCTGATCGTGGTCGGCTCGGGCGTGACCGGTGCCGAGTTCGCCGGCGCCTACCAGGCGCTCGGCTCCCGGGTCACGCTCGTCTCCTCCCGCGACCGGGTGCTGCCGGGGGAGGACCCGGACGCCGCCGCGGTCCTCGAGGACGTCTTCCGGCGCCGCGGCATGAACGTCATGGCCCGCTCCCGCGCCCAGTCCGCCAAGCGGGTCGGCGACCGGGTCGAGGTGACGCTGGCCGACGGCCGGGTCATCACCGGCACCCACTGCCTGATGGCCGTCGGCGCCATCCCCAACTCCGCGGGCATGGGCCTGGAGGAGGCCGGGATCAAGGTCACCGAGTCCGGGCACATCTGGACCGACAAGGTCTCGCGCACCACGGCGCCGGGCGTGTACGCGGCCGGCGACGTCACCGGCGTCTTCGCACTGGCCTCGGTGGCGGCGATGCAGGGACGTATCGCCATGTACCACTTCCTGGGCGACGCGGTGACCCCGCTCAACCTGAAGACGGTCTCCTCGAACGTCTTCACCGACCCGGAGATCGCGACCGTCGGCTACACCCAGGCGGACGTGGACGGCGGCGTCATCGAGGCCCGGGTCGTCAAGCTGCCCCTGCTGCGCAACCCGCGCGCCAAGATGCAGGGCATCAGGGACGGCTTCGTGAAGATCTTCTGCCGGCCCGGCACCGGCATCGTGGTCGGCGGAGTGGTCGTGGCGCCGCGCGCTTCGGAACTGATCCACCCCATCTCGATCGCGGTCGACAACAACCTGACGGTGGAACAGATCGCAAACGCCTTCACCGTGTACCCGTCGTTGTCCGGCTCGATCGCGGAGGTCGCGCGCCAGTTGCACACCCGGAAGGCGACCGGCGGGGCGTAGCGCGGGAGTCGCGGGGGATCAACCCCGGCAAGCCGGGACGATAGGGCAGCGTCGCTATACCACTTCCGGTACACCTGTGTGGGCAACTTCCCGTATTCGGCGCAAAGTGCTGAAAAGCATCGACCGCTGGGGTTACTGTCAGTTTCGTGTTCGCTGCAGAACGTCGTCAATTGATCCTCGAAATGGTGCGCGCCAACGGGGCGGTTTCGCTCCGTGAGCTCGCCCGCGTCGTCCAGACCTCCGAAGTGACCGTACGGCGGGACGTGCGGGCCCTGGAGGCAGAAGGACTGCTCGACCGCCGGCACGGCGGTGCGGTGTTGCCGGGCGGATTCACGCGAGAATCCGGCTTCCCGCAGAAATCCCATCTCGCGACCGCGGAGAAGACGGCCATCGCCGATCTCGCCGCGGGTCTGGTCGAAGAGGGCGAGGCCGTCGTGGTCGGCGCCGGCACGACCACGCAGGAGCTGGCCCGCCGGCTCGCGCGGATCCCAGGGCTCACCGTGGTCACCAACTCGCTGCTGGTCGCGCAGGCGCTGGCGCACGCCAACCGCGTCGAGGTCGTCATGACCGGCGGCACGCTGCGCGGCTCGAACTACGCGCTGGTCGGCAGTGGGGCGGAGCAGTCCCTCCAGGGGCTGCGGGTCTCCCGGGCCTTCCTGTCCGGCAGCGGTCTGACGGCCGAGCGCGGGCTGTCCACGTCCAACATGCTGTCGGCGAGCGTGGACCGGGCGCTGGTGCAGGCCGCCTCCGAGGTCGTCGTGCTGGCCGACCACACCAAGCTGGGCACGGACACGATGTTCCAGACCGTGCCGACCGACGTGATCACCCGCCTGGTGACGGACGAGCCGCCGCAGCACGACGACCGGGCGGCGACGGAGCTGCAGGCGCTCGCGGACCAGGGGGTGCAGGTCGCCGTGGCGGGCACGGCGACCGACGCGACCCAGCCGCGCCGTGAGGTCCCCCTCCCGGGCCAGCGCCGCACGACCCACCCGACCACCCCGCTCCGTCCGGCCGCTGCCCTCGCGGCCGATCCCCCGGAGCGGCGCGTGGCGGACCTGCGCCGCCGCTGAGGGCGCCGGACCACCGCGCTGTCGGGACCGGGGGCGAGATGCCTGGGACCAGGGGCCGGGGTGGGCGCTGCGACCGTGCCGGCGCAGGGCGCGCCGAGGGCGCGGGGCCACTGTCGGTGCCGCGGCCCTTCGGGGGCGACCGCACGGCCGGGCCCCGGGCCGCGTCGGCGGGCGGCGCCGTGCCGGGGCCGCACGGGGGAGCCGAGTCCCCTGGCCCCGGGGCGGGCCTCGCGGGGCGCGCCGCCCCCGGCCCGGCCGGTCCGCCGCAGAGCCCCACCGGCACACCGAGGAGCCCCCTCATCGACGAGGGGAGCCAGGGGCTATGCCTTCAGACCGCGCAACGTCAGCATCAGCAGTCGGTCCGCGAGTTCGGGGTCGGACGGGGCCTGCTCGGCCGCCAGGGCGATCGCGTTGGTGAGCTGGAGAAGGTCGGTGATGGAGACGTCGGACCGGACCGCGCCGGCCTCCTGGGCGCGGGACAGGAGCCGGGCGCCCGCGTCGCGCAGGGGGACGCTGCACTGGGAGAGGGCGGAACTGGCGTCGTGCGAGGCCGACATGAGTGCCCGGGCCACCCCGCGGTATTCACCCGCATGAGTGATGATGGCACGCAGCCATTCCACCAGGGCGGCGCACGGCTGGTCCGCCGAGGCCAGTTCCCCGGACCGGTTGAGCAGTGACGCCAGCGCGTCCTGGAAGACCGCGTTCATCAGTGCGTGCCGGTTCGGGAAATGGCGGTACAGCGTGCCGATGCCCACGCCCGCCCGCCTGGCGATGTCCTCGAGGGAGGCGTCCGTGCCGTGCTCGGCGAACGCCTTGCGCGCCTCGACGAGCAGCCGCTCGTAGTTGCGGCGCGCGTCGGCCCGCATCGGCCGTACCGCGCCCGCTGTGGCGCCGGCCGCCGTACTCGTCGTCATGGCACCCAGCATGCCATCGGTGCGGGGGGTGCGAGCCCGCTCGGTACTCGGCCGGAACGCGGACGGGGCCCGCCGGATGCTTTCGGCGGGCCCCGTCCGCACAGGGGCGGGTGGCGGTGGTGTCAGTCCTTGATCTCGCAGATCACCGCGCCGGACGTGACCGACGCGCCGACCTCGGCGGTGAGGCCCTTCACGGTGCCGGAGCGGTGCGCGTTCAGCGGCTGCTCCATCTTCATGGCCTCCAGGACGACCACGAGGTCGCCCTCCTTGACCTCCTGGCCCTCCTCCACGGCGATCTTGACGATGGTGCCCTGCATCGGGGAGGCCAGCGTGTCACCGGAGGCGGCGGGGCCGGACTTCTTGGCCGCGCGGCGCTTGGGGCGCGCTCCGCCGGCCGCGGCGGTGCGCGCCAGGGTCATGCCCAGCGACGACGGCAGCGACACCTCCAGGCGCTTGCCGCCGACCTCGACGACGACCGTCTCGCGGCCCGGCTCCTCCTCCGCCTCGGCGTCGGCCGGGGCGGCGAAGGGCTTGATCTCGTTGACGAACTCGGTCTCGATCCAGCGGGTGTGGACCTTGAACGGGGTGCCGCCCGCCGGGGCGAAGGCCGGGTCCGAGACGACCGCGCGGTGGAAGGGGATGGCCGTGGCCATGCCCTCGACCTGGAACTCGGCCAGGGCACGCGCCGCACGCTGCAGCGCCTGCTCACGGGTGGCGCCGGTGACGATCAGCTTCGCCAGCAGCGAGTCCCACGCGGGGCCGATGACGCTGCCGGACTCCACGCCCGCGTCCAGGCGGACACCCGGGCCGGAGGGCGCGACGAAGGAGGTGACGGTGCCGGGCGCCGGGAGGAAGCCCCGGCCGGGGTCCTCGCCGTTGATGCGGAACTCGAAGGAGTGGCCCCGCAGCGGCGGGTCGTCGTAGCCCAGCTTCTCGCCGTCGGCGATGCGGAACATCTCCCGCACCAGGTCGATGCCGGTGACCTCCTCGGTGACCGGGTGCTCCACCTGCAGGCGGGTGTTGACCTCGAGGAAGGAGATGGTGCCGTCGTTGCCGACGAGGAACTCCACGGTGCCCGCGCCGACGTAGCCGGCCTCCTTGAGGATGGCCTTGGAGGCACGGTACAGCTCGGCGTTCTGCTCCTGGGTGAGGAACGGCGCCGGGGCCTCCTCCACCAGCTTCTGGTGCCGGCGCTGCAGCGAGCAGTCACGGGTGGACACGACCACCACGTTGCCGTGCTGGTCGGCCAGGCACTGGGTCTCGACGTGGCGAGGCCTGTCCAGGTACCGCTCGACGAAGCACTCCCCGCGGCCGAACGCCGCGACGGCCTCACGCACCGCCGAGTCGTAGAGCTCGGGGACCTCCTCCAGCGTGCGGGCGACCTTCAGGCCGCGCCCGCCGCCGCCGAAGGCGGCCTTGATCGCGATGGGGAGGCCGTTCTCCTCGGCGAAGGCGACGACCTCGTCCGCGCCGGAGACCGGGTCGGGGGTGCCGGCCACCAGCGGGGCTCCGGCGCGCTGGGCGATGTGACGGGCCGCCACCTTGTCGCCGAGGTCGCGGATGGCGGCGGGCGGGGGGCCGATCCAGATGAGCCCGGCGTCGATGACGGCCTGGGCGAAGTCGGCGTTCTCCGAGAGGAAGCCGTACCCGGGGTGGATGGCGTCCGCGCCGGAGTCGGCGGCGGCCTGGAGGACCTTCGCCATGTCCAGGTAGCTGGCGGCCGGGGTGTCACCGCCCAGGGCGAACGCTTCGTCGGCCACGCGGACGTGCAGAGCGTCACGGTCCGGGTCGGCGTAGACGGCTACGCTCGCGATCCCGGCGTCCCGGCATGCACGGGCAACGCGGACAGCGATCTCGCCTCGGTTGGCGATGAGCACCTTGCGCACGATGGCTCCCTCCTTGCTGTTGTCCCGGGGGTGACGCCCCGGTTCGCGGCTACGCCGCGGGCCGGTCCCCCGTCCGGGCGTGCCGGCCGGAGCACTCGGCGGGTCACCGCGCCGAAGACTTCGCTGAAACACGCTGAGTTTAGGGACTACCTCCACGGCCTTTCGACCCGTTCCCAGTCGTGAGCTTCCCCACACGGAGGGTGATCCGGGGCGTGGCCGTGCTGTGAATGCCCTTGTCGCACCACGGTACGTCTGTTTTCTCCTGTGCAGAGTAGCCGTCAGGTGTGGTCAAGGTCTCTGCCTCAGCGGTCAGCGGCGACGCGCGTTTCTTTGTGGAGTCCCTACGAATGGCCGAATGATTCTTTGCCCCTGCCCGAACCCTTGTCCACGGGTTTACCCGTTAGTAGCGTTCGCCGTGTCGTTCGTACTGCTGGTAACAGAGGCCGGGAAGCTAAGGGGTGGGCGCCGTGGTACGCAGAACGGTGGCCGTGGTGGCCGCCATCGTGCTCTATCTGGAAGCCGTCGGCATCGTCGTGATCAACGGCATCATGGCCACCTTCGTGAACGGCCAGAGCATGTCCGTGGACGGCCTCGACCCCGATGTCATGGCCGCCGGCACCTGGGTGATGGGCGGCGCCTTCGGCTTCTTCCTCGCCTTGTGCGGCACGCTCTTCCTCATCGCCGCCGTCCGCGACCGCGGTCCCGGCCGCTGGGGCCGGGTGCTCCTGGTCAGCTGCGCGGTGGTGCACGGCGTGCTCGGCGCGCTGACCGTGGGGCTGGTCGGCTGGCACGCGTTCGCGTTCCTGATGGTGGTACTGGGCCTGATCGTGCTCGCCCTGCTGCAGTACGGCGGCACGGAACCCGAGGCGAGTGGGGGAGAGGCCGGGCCCGGCGGTACGGGCACGTCGGTCTCCATGGACAAGGGGCCCGTCGTCGGCGAGGGTCCGGCCACGGCCTGAGTCCTTCGGGAGCGGGCCCGGCGCCGCGCCGCGGGCGACCGCCGGCCCGGTGCGGTCGGCGTCCGCCCGGCCGCGTCCGGGTGCGCCCCGGCGGGCGTGGACCGCACCGCGCCCCCGGACCTGCCCGCCCCGCCCCCGCGCGTCAGGTCCAGAGGTCCGTGATGCCGATCCCCAGGTCCGCCAGCAGACGGCGCAGCAGCGGCAGCGACAGTCCGATCACGTTGCCGTGGCTGCCCTCGATCGAGTCGACGAACGGGGCGGACCGGCCGTCCAGCGTGAACGCGCCCGCCACGTGAAGCGGTTCCCCGCTCGCGACGTACGCGGCGATCTCGGCGTCGGTCGGGTCGCCGAAGCGGACCGTGGTGGAGGCGGTCGCGGAGACGCGGCGGCCGGTAGCGGTGTCGACGACGCAGTGACCGGTCCGCAGGACGCCCGCACGGCCGCGCATGGACTTCCACCGGGCGGTGGCCTCTTCCTCGTCGGCCGGCTTGCCGAGGGCCTCACCGTCGAGTTCGAGCACGGAGTCGCAGCCGATGACGAGGGCGCCGGCGGCCTCGGGGCGGGCGGCGACCACGTTCGCCTTGGCCTCGGCGAGGACGAGCGCGAGCGCGCCCGGGCCGGGCGCGGTCAGCGCGTCCTCGTCGACGCCGCTGACGATGACCTCCGGGGCGAGCCCGGCGTCCCGGAGCAGCGCGAGGCGGGCGGGGGAGGCGGAGGCGAGGACGAGACGGCGGCGCTGGTCGGTCATGCGGGCCATCGTAGGCGGCCCGGGTGACGGCCCGGAGGGCGATGCGGCAACCCACCCCGGGTGAGGGCGCCGGGCCCGGGGCACGGCGGTGCGCACGGCAACCGCCGTCCCGGCCGGCGCAGCCCGTCCCCGTCCCCGTCCTCGTACCTGCGGCCGGAGAGCCGTTCCCGTACCGGGCCCCTTCCGTGCCGGTGTCCGGGGTGCACGTCCTCGTACCCGCGGCAGGAGAGCGGTCTCGTCGCTGGAGCCGGTCCTCGTGCCCGTCCCGTCCCCTCCCGCCCGTCAGCGCAGTCCGACGACGAACATCGCGACGATCATGGCAAGCGCCAGCAGGACGCCCGCGCGGCGCATCATCGCCTGCATGTCGCGCATTTCCTGCGGGGGTTCGTTCTCCGGGTCGGACCACAGCATGGTTCCGATCGTGGCGGCGGGACGCGAAGGGCGCCTGAGTACGGATACTCAGGCGCCCCGGTGGCAGGGGACCAATCACGGAGCGGCGGAGCCCTCGTGAACCCCCGCTCGCGGGCTCAGCCCGGCCAGTACGTCCGCGTCCACGCCCGCGGTCCCACCCGCAGTGCCCGGGCCCGGGCGATTCGGGCGGGGTCCGACCACTCCTCGGGCGGCAGCGGCGCGCCGGACACGGCGGAGGCCGTCGCGGCGGCGCGTGCCTGGACCACCGCCAGGGCGGCGGCCAGTTCCTCCGGGGTCGGGTTTCCCCGTACGACCCTGATCATCACTGCTCCTCGCGGTCCTCGGGGATCTACAGGGGGATGTTGCCGTGCTTCTTCGGGGGAAGGTTTTCCCGCTTCGTCCGCAGCTGACGCAGGCCCTTCACGATCTGGGCGCGGGTGTCGGAAGGCATGATCACGGCGTCGATGTAGCCGCGCTCGGCGGCCACGTACGGGTTGAGGAGCGTGTCCTCGTAGGCCGTGATGAGCTCGGCCCGCAGCTTCTCCTGGGCCTCGGCGTCCGGGGCGGCGGCGAGCGTGCGGCGGTGCAGGATGTTCACCGCGCCCTGCGCGCCCATCACCGCGATCTGTGCGGTCGGCCAGGCCAGGTTCAGGTCGGCGCCCAGGTGCTTGGAGCCCATCACGTCGTACGCGCCGCCGAACGCCTTGCGCGTGATCACGGTGATCAGCGGCACGGTCGCCTCGGCGTACGCGTAGATCAGTTTCGCGCCGCGCCGGATGATGCCGCCGTACTCCTGGTCCACGCCCGGCAGGAAGCCGGGCACGTCGACGAACGTGACCACGGGGATGTTGAACGCGTCGCAGGTGCGCACGAAGCGGGCGGCCTTCTCGCTCGCGTCGATGTCGAGACAGCCCGCGAACTGCATCGGCTGGTTGGCGACGATGCCGACGGGGAAGCCCTCGACCCGTCCGAAGCCGGTGACGATGTTCGGCGCGAACATCGCCTGGGTCTCCAGGAACTCACCGTCGTCCAGCACGTGCTCGATGATCGTGTGCATGTCGTACGGCTGGTTGGCGCTGTCCGGCATCAGCGTGTCCAGCTCCTGGTCCTCCGCGGTGAGTTCCAGGGAGGCGTCCTCGGGGAAGGACGGCGGCTCGGACAGGTTGTTCGACGGCAGGTACGACAGCAGCGACTTGACGTACTCGATCGCGTCCTTCTCGTCGCCGGCCATGTGGTGGGCGACACCGGACGTGGTGTTGTGGGTCCGGGCGCCGCCCAGTTCCTCGAAGCCCACGTCCTCGCCGGTGACCGTCTTGATGACGTCCGGTCCGGTGATGAACATGTGCGAGGTCTGGTCGACCATCACCGTGAAGTCGGTGATCGCGGGCGAGTACACGGCGCCGCCCGCGCAGGGGCCCACGACCAGGGAGATCTGCGGGATCACCCCGGACGCATGGGTGTTGCGGCGGAAGATCTCGCCGTACATGCCCAGCGCGCTGACGCCCTCCTGGATGCGCGCGCCACCGGAGTCGTTGATCCCGACGACCGGGCAGCCGGTCTTCAGCGCGAAGTCCATCACCTTGATGATCTTCTGGCCGAAGACCTCGCCCAGGGCCCCGCCGAAGACCGTGAAGTCCTGCGAGAACACGGCCACCGGCCGGCCGTCGACCGTGCCGTAGCCGGTGACGACGCCGTCGCCGTACGGGCGGGTCTTCTCCAGTCCGAAGTTGGTGGAGCGGTGCCGTGCGAGCTCGTCCAGCTCGACGAACGACCCCTCGTCGAGGAGGAGTTCGATCCGCTCACGGGCGGTCAGCTTGCCCTTGGCGTGCTGCTTCTCGACCGCGCGTTCGGAGCCCGCGTGCGTCGCCTCGTGGACACGGCGCTGGAAATCCGCGAGCTTGCCAGCGGTGGTGTGGATGTCGATCTCTTGGTGCTCTGCCGGCTCGGACATCGGGATGCGGCTCCCTGCCTGGTCACGGGGGTGTTGGCTACGTAAGGAGAGGTCTGGCTACTGACTCGTAGCGTATCGGCGCGGATACCGTTCGGCAGTGCGGCGTTGGCCACACCCCGTAGTGCTTGCGCACAGGGCCCGACACGGTCCGTCCCCGCGGTTCGCGTCCCGGGGACGGATGGGGCCAAGCTGTGCGGCATGACGCCTCACGACACCTCCGGCAGCCCGTCCGACGAGTCCACCGGCGGCCCCACCGGCGGCCGCTGGTCCGACCTGGACCGCCCGCCGCTCAACGCCGCCGCCCTGCGCCGCGCACTGATCCGCCCCGGCGGGCTGTGGACCTCGCTCGACGTCGTCGAGGCGACCGGCTCCACCAACTCCGACCTCGCGGCCCGGGCCGCGGAGCTCGGCGAGGGGGCCGTGCTCGTCGCCGAGGAGCAGACGTCCGGCCGCGGCCGTCTCGACCGCAGCTGGACCGCACCCCCTCGCTCCGGGCTCTTCCTCTCCGTACTGCTGAAGCCCGACGTGCCCGTGGACCGCTGGGGGTGGCTGCCGCTGCTGACCGGTGTCGCCGCGGCGACGGGCCTTGCCAGGGCGGCCGGGGCCGACTTCGCGCTGAAGTGGCCGAACGACCTGATGGTGAAGGTCGGCGGGGAGGAGCGGAAGGCCGGTGGCATCCTCGCCGAGCGCGTGGGCGGCGACGGCGTCGTCATCGGCATCGGGATCAACGTCACCCTGCGTGAGGACGAGCTCCCCGTCCCGCAGGCGGGCTCCCTGGCCCTCGCGAACGCGGTCTCCACCGACCGCGACCCCCTGCTTCGGGCGCTGCTGCGCTCGCTGGAGGACTGGTACGGCACCTGGCGGGCGGCCAACGGCGACGCCCACGTCTCGCGGCTGCAGGAGACGTACGCGGCCGGCTGCTCGACGCTGGGGCTCACGGTCCGCGCCGAGCTCCCCGGCGACCGCAGCCTGATCGGCGAGGCGGTCGCGATCGACGGAGACGGGCGGCTCGTGGTGACCACTCCCGACGGCAAGGACCACCCCATCGGGGCCGGCGACATCGTCCACCTGCGGCCGAACGGCCGGTGACCGGGGGTGCGGCCGTCCGGAGTGACGGGCCGGACACCCCGGACGGGCCGCGCCACCGGGACGTGAGCCAGGGCACACCTGCCGTATCGTTGAGGCCGCGCCGGGCTTCCCGCGGCCGTACGCGGACCGGCACGCACGACAGATCGGCAGGGCAGTGCGCAGGGAACGGGCAGGAGGCGGCCGGTGACCGTCGACGACAGCGCCTCCGGCGCGGAGTCCCCGGGCGGGAGCGCGCCGGGGACGGAGCCCTCCGGCGGGGGCGTGTCCGCCGGGGCGGACTCCTCCGGGGGCGGCTCCGGCCGGAGGCAGACGTCGGACGTCCACCCGACGCCGCACCACGAGGTGGACCACACGGCCGAGCCGACCAAGGATCCGCTGGCCATCCGGCTGGAACAGCTGATCCTGGGCGCGGACCGCCGCTACACCCCCTTTCAGGCCGCCAGGACCGCCGGGGTCTCCATGGACCTGGCGTCCCGCTTCTGGCGGGCCATGGGATTCGCGGACATCGGCCAGGCCAAGGCCCTGACCGAGGCCGATGTGCTCGCGCTGCGCCGACTGGCCGGTTTGGTCGAGGCCGGGCTGCTGAGCGAGCCGATGGCGGTCCAGGTGGCACGGTCCACCGGCCAGACCACGGCCCGGCTCGCGGAGTGGCAGATCGACTCCTTCCTCGAGGGCCTCACCGAACCGCCCGAGCCTGGGATGACCCGCACCGAGGTCACCTATCCCCTGGTCGAGCTGCTGCTGCCGGAGCTGGAGGAGTTCCTCGTCTATGTGTGGCGCCGCCAGCTGGCCGCCGCCACCGGCCGGGTCGTGCAGGCCGCGGACGACGAGGAGATGGTCGACCGGCGGCTCGCGGTCGGCTTCGCGGACCTCGTCGGCTTCACCCGGCTCACCCGCCGCCTGGAGGAGGAGGAGCTGGGCGAGCTGGTCGAGGCCTTCGAGACGACCTGTGCCGACCTGGTCGCCGCGCACGGCGGCCGACTGATCAAGACTCTCGGGGACGAGGTGCTCTTCGCCGGGGACGACGCGGGGACGGCCGCGGAGATCGCGATGCGGCTGATCGAGACGCTGTCGCACGACGAGACCATGCCGGCGCTGAGGGTCGGCATCTCCTTCGGGACGGTCACGACCCGGATGGGCGACGTGTTCGGTACGACGGTGAACCTGGCGAGCCGGCTGACCTCGATAGCGCCGAAGGACGCCGTCCTGGTGGACGGGGCGTTCGCGGAGGAGCTGGCGCGCACCGGCGACGCGCCCGTGTCGGAGGCGGAGGCCGCGGAGGCGGCGGCCGCCGCCGAGAAGGAGGGCGAGGAGCCCCCGTCGTACCGCTTCGCGCTGCAGCCCATGTGGCAGCGGCCGGTGCGCGGGCTCGGCGTGGTGGAGCCCTGGCTGTTGACGCGGCGCCCGGCCTAGGATCTCCTGCCGGTGAACCATCGTTAACCGGGAGGTCGTCGATCATGTCCGAGGTCAGCTCCGAGGTCGGGTCCGAAAGCGTGTCCGAGCAGCGCTTCGGGGAGTTCGTCGCCGTGCGCCGCCACGAGGGCGGGCACGTCGCCGAGCTGGTGCTCGACCGGCCCAAGGCCATGAACGCGGTCTCCACGGAGATGGCCGGCTCCATCGCCGCGGCCTGTGACGCGCTCGCGGCGGACCGGTCGGTCCGGGTGACCGTCGTGACCTCGTCGAACGACCGGGCCTTCTGCGTCGGTGCCGACCTCAAGGAGCGCAACTCCTTCACGGACGCCGAGTTGGTCCGGCAGCGCCCGACCGCCCGTGCCGCGTACACCGGAGTGCTGGAACTGCCGATGCCCACGATCGCCGCGGTGCACGGGTTCGCGCTGGGCGGCGGGTTCGAACTGGCACTCTCCTGCGATGTGATCGTGGCCGACGCGACGGCCGTCGTCGGCCTGCCCGAGGTGTCCGTCGGTGTGATCCCCGGCGGCGGCGGTACGCAGTTGCTGCCGCGGCGCGTCGGGGCGGCGCGGGCGGCCGAGCTGGTGTTCACCGCGCGGCGCGTGGAGGCGTCCGAGGCCCGGGAGTTGGGCCTGGTCGACGAGCTCTCCGACGACGCCCGTCCCGCCGCCCTCGCCCTGGCGGCGCGGATGGCCGCCAACTCCCCGGTCGGCCTGCGGGCCGCGAAGCGGGCGCTGCGTCTCGGCCACGGGCTCGACCTGCGGGCGGGGCTCGACGTCGAGGACGCGGCATGGCGTTCGGTGGCGTTCTCCGGCGACCGGGCCGAGGGTGTCGCGGCCTTCAACGAGAAGCGGAAGCCGGAGTGGCCCGGCGAGTGAAACCCATACGAAAATCCCTAAGCTGGGGTAATGGGTGAGGATGTCCGGCTGCGAGCCGTCGTGGCGCTGGCGCAGGCGATGGCGGCCGCACGCACACCGCGGGAGCTGTGGCGTGGCGCGGCGGCGGCCGCGTGCGACGCGCTGAGGGGGAGCTTCGCCGCGCTCTCCGTCTGGGAGCGGGACCGGGGGCGGCTGAAGGTTCTCGTGAACGCGGGAGCCCGCGCCCCGGACGAGGAGGAGTTCCCGGACGGCGAGACCTATCCGGTCCACCGCTTCCCGGAGATCACCGAGTTCCTGCACGAGCAGTGGGCCGGGGGCGGTGCCCCGCGCGCCTGGGTGGAGACGGCGGACGGCGCGGCGGAGGGCGAGCACGGCTACAGCCACCAGCGGGTCGACGCGCTGAGGCAGCGCGGGCGCGGCTGCTGTGTCGTCGCGCCGATCGTGCTGCACGGCCGGGCCTGGGGCGAGCTGTACGTCGCCCGTCCCGCGGGAGAGGCCGTGTTCGACCGGGACGACGCGGACTTCGCGACCGTGCTCGCCCAGGTCGTGGCGGCCGGGATCGCTCAGCAGGAACGGCTGGAGGAGGTCCGCAGGCTGGCGTTCACCGATCCGCTGACCGGGCTCGCGAACCGGCGGGCCGTCGACGTCCGGTTGGACGAGCTGCTGGAGCGGCACCGGGTGGACGGCTCGGTGGTCTCGCTGGTGGTGTGCGACCTCAACGGCCTCAAGCGGGTCAACGACACCCACGGCCACGCGGCGGGCGACCGGCTGCTGGAGCGCTTCGGCTCGGTGCTCTCGCTGTGCGGTGCGATGCTGCCGGGGGCGTTGGCCGCCCGGCTCGGCGGCGACGAGTTCTGTCTGCTCGCGGCGGGCCCGTCCGCCGACGACGTCGTGAAGGTCGCCGAGGAACTCTGCGAGCGGGCCGGTGAGTTGAAACTGGGGGAGGGGGTCGCGTGCGGCGTCGCGTCCACCGGCGACCCGATCGGCGCGGTCCGCTCCGCCCGCCGGTTGTTCCGGCTCGCGGACGCCGCGCAGTACCGTGCGAAGGCCGCCCGGGCGACGGGGCCGGTGGTCGCGGGCCGGGACGACGCGGTGCTCCCGCTGGCGGACACCCCGCCGTCGTCGCCGCAGGACCGCCGCCGCTTCCGGGACGCCCCCCACTGAGTCGCGGCCGTGGCGCGCGCCGTCGCTGGGTGCTTCCGTGCTGCGCGTGCCGGGCGGTCGTTCCCGCCGGGGCCGGTGGGGCCGCCCACCCCGTGACAGAGAGAGATTCAATCCGTAGGGTGCTGAATATGGATATGCACACTGTCGTGGTGGGGACGTCCGGGACCACCGCCGAAGACGTCATCGCCGTGGCCCGCGGCAACGCCAGGATCGAGCTCTCCTACGACGCGCTCTCCGCGCTCGCCGCCGCGCGCGCGATCGTGGACGCCCTGGCCGCGAAGCCCGAGCCGGTGTACGGGGTCTCGACCGGGTTCGGCGCCCTGGCGACCCGGCACATCGGTCACGACCTGCGCACCCAGCTGCAGCGCAACATCGTCCGCTCGCACGCCGCCGGCATGGGCCCGCACGTCGAGCGCGAGGTCGTCCGCGCCCTGATGTTCCTGCGGCTGAAGACCGTGGCCTCCGGGCACACCGGCGTACGCCCCGAGGTCGCACAGACCATGGTGGACGTCCTGAACGCAGGGATCACGCCGGTCGTGCACGAGTACGGCTCCCTCGGCTGCTCCGGAGACCTCGCGCCGCTGTCGCACTGTGCGCTGACGCTGATGGGCGAGGGCGACGCGGAAGGCCCCGACGGCACCGTCGGCCCCGCCGGTGAACTCCTCAGCGCCCACGGCATCGAGCCCGTCGAACTGCACGAGAAGGAGGGCCTCGCCCTCCTCAACGGCACCGACGGCATGCTCGGCATGCTGATCATGGCTCTCGCCGACCTGCGCAGGCTCTACACCTCAGCCGACATCACCGCCGCCCTCACGCTGGAGGGCCTGCTCGGCACGGACAAGGTCCTCGCGCCCGAGCTGCACGCCATCCGCCCCCACCCGGGCCAGGCCGCCGCGGCCGCCAACATGAGCGCCGTGCTCAAGGGCTCCGAACTGACCGGCCACTTCCAGGAGGAAGAGGCCCCTCGGGTCCAGGACGCCTACTCGGTGCGCTGCGCACCGCAGGTCGCCGGTGCCGGGCGGGACACCATCGCCCACGCAGCCCTGGTCGCCGACCGCGAACTCGCCGCCGCCATCGACAATCCGGTGGTGCTGCCCGGCGGAGGCTCCGGGGCAGGCAGGGTCGAGTCCAACGGCAACTTCCACGGCGCGCCCGTCGCGTACGTGCTCGACTTCCTCGCCGTCGCCGCCGCAGATCTCGGCTCCATCGCCGAGCGCCGCACCGACCGGCTGCTCGACAAGAACCGTTCGCACGGCCTGCCGCCCTTCCTCGCCGACGACGCGGGCGTGGACTCGGGCCTGATGATCGCCCAGTACACACAGGCGGCCCTCGTCAGCGAGATGAAGCGGCTCGCCGTCCCGGCCTCCGCCGACTCGATCCCCTCCTCCGCGATGCAGGAGGACCACGTCTCCATGGGCTGGTCGGCCGCGCGCAAGCTGCGCACGGCCGTCGACAACCTGGCCCGGATCATCGCCGTCGAGCTGTACGCGGCGACCCGGGCGATCGAACTGCGTCGCGGGCTCACTCCCGCCCCCGCGACCCAGGCGGCCATCGCGGCCCTGCGTGCGGCGGGCGTGGACGGCCCCGGGCCGGATCGTTTCCTCGCCCCGGACCTGGCAGCCGCAGAGGCGTTCGTCCGGGACGGGCGGCTGATCGGGGCCGTGGAGTCGGTGACCGGTCCACTGGCCTAGCGAAGGGCGGGTGCCGCATCGGCTCCCGTGGCCGTGCGTGGCCGCGCCGTGGGCCTGCCTCGGCGCTCGTAGGGCTTCCGCAGCCGCCCGTCGTCTCCCTCGACGGCCCGCCGTCAGCGGGCGGCGCCCGTTGCCACCGCAGTCCCCGCCCGTCCCTGCCGGAAGGGCCTCCCCGTGCGGGGAGGCCCTTCCGGCAGGTCCGAGGGGCCGAGGCGGGCGTGGACCGCCCCGCTCCGGGCCGCCCGCGGCAGGTCAGTCCAGCCGGCCGGCGCTCCTGCGTGCGGCATGGCTCACGAACCCGGCACCGACCCCGAGGAAGAGCGTGCCCCCCACGAGATACGGCGTCGTGTCCACGCTTCCGGTGTCCGCCAGCGACAGGCCCTGCGCGCCCCCCTGCGGGCCCTCGGCGCCCGCCGGGACGCCGCCCGGGGCGGGGGTGTCCCCGGCGTCCCCGGCGTCGGGCACGGCCGGCGCGCCGCCCGCCGGGTCCGAGTCCCGGGTGCCGTCGACGACGGCGGAAGCGGAATGGCCGGACCGGGACCGGTCGGGCTGCCGCTGCTCACCGTCCGCCGTGGCGTTCGCCGAGGGTACGAACCACAGCGCACAGAGCAGGGAACCGGCCGCGGTGGCGGTCAGCAGCGGACGACGAGCGACGGGCACGGGAAACGATCCCCCTTGTGACAGCGGCCAATTGACCGCGTGAGGCGATGCTCCGGCGATGCTAATGAAAGCAGCGGGTCGCAGGAAAGTCGGGAGGCCCCGCGCTCTAGTCTCCGTCGTATGACCACTTCTGAGACATCACGCTATGTGCGGCTACACGTCGAATTGGTGCTGGAGGTTGCCGAACCGGAAGAGCTCGCCGGGGCGGCCCTCGACCGTATCGAGACGGACGAACTCATGCCGGACGAGGAGCGCGCGCACTCCTCCTCGTCCGTGAGCGAAGACTCCGCGGAGGCCCTGGCGTACCTCGTCGACCCGTTCGACCTGATCGGCGACGTTCCCGGCGTGGAACTCGCCCAGGCGTCGTGGAGCTGTGAGCAGATCGATTACGACCCCGACGCCGACGACTGGGATATCGACGAGGAAGACGGGGAGACGGACGAGGACGGGCAGGACGACGGGGCGGACCGCGCGGGGCGCCCGTGACGCGACGGGAGCCGGGCGGACCGACCGGGCCCCGGTCGCCGCGGGCGGCGAACCGGGGCCCGTCCCCGCCGTGCGGGTTCACAGGAAAGTCGTGAAGGATCGCCGGAACCCGAAACGGGAGGGCGCGCGACCGCAACCGGCGCGCCCTCGGACGCGTCGATGAGTGGTGTTGCCCACAAAATCCGCCAGGACTGGAACCGGGCGGGACGTTTTGGGTCTTCTTGATAGAGATCGCAGGTAAATCGGTGACGATGGAGAAGCGTGTGATGACGGACAGCAAGCGGCGCGGACGTCTGACCGTGTCCGCCCTGCTCGGCGGCGTACTGGTACTCACGGGCTGCAGCAGCGCCGATGCCGACGGCCCCGGTGCCGAGGCGAAGAAGTCGCAGGAGCAGGTGGACGAGGCGGCCGCCAAGGACGCCTCGGACGCCCGAATAGTCATCTCGCCCAAGAACGGCGCGACCAACGCCGGCATCAACAACGACGCCAAGGTCACCGTCAGCGAGGGCACGCTCACCGAGGTCACCATGACCACGGGCGACGGCAAGGCCGTCGAGGGCACGCTCAGCGGCGACGGCAAGAGCTGGAAGCCCGACGGGCAGCTGGAGCGCGCCACCGTCTACAAGATCTCGGCCTCCGCCAAGGACGGGAAGGGCCGCGAGGCGCACGAGAACTCCTCGTTCACCACGGTCTCGCCCGACAACAGCTTCATCGGCAACTTCACGCCCGAGGACGGCTCCACCGTGGGCGTCGGCATGCCGGTCTCGATCAACTTCAACAAGGCGATCACGGACCGCAAGGCCGTTCAGTCCGGCATCACCGTCTCCTCCAGCAGCGGCCAGGAGGTCGTCGGCCACTGGTTCAACTCCCAGCGGCTGGACTTCCGCC
Source organism: Streptomyces sp. WMMC940 (assembly GCF_027460265.1). Lineage (NCBI taxonomy): Bacteria > Bacillati > Actinomycetota > Actinomycetes > Kitasatosporales > Streptomycetaceae > Streptomyces > Streptomyces sp. WMMC940. Next base: position 2,777,844 of record NZ_JAPZBC010000001.1, on the reverse strand, counting down.
CGGACGACTACTGGCAGGAGGGTTCCACCGTCACGCTGAAGCTGAACCTGGACGGTGTGGAGGGTGCCGACGGCGTCTTCGGCGTCCAGCAGAAGACGGTGACCTTCACCATCGGCCGCAACCAGGTCTCCACCGTGGACGCCGCCGCCAAGACCATGACGGTCACCCAGGACGGCAAGACCGTCAAGACCATCCCGATCTCCGCCGGCTCGCCCGAGAACCCGACCTACAACGGCCGCATGGTCATCTCGGAGAAGTTCAAGGAGACCCGGATGAACGGGGCCACCGTCGGCTTCACGGACGACGACGGCAAGGGCGAGTACGACATCAAGGACGTCCCGCACGCCATGCGGCTGTCCACCTCCGGCACGTTCATCCACGGCAACTACTGGGGCGCCGACTCGATCTTCGGCAGTGCCAACACCAGCCACGGCTGCGTGGGCCTGAACGACGTCAAGGGCGCCGGCGACCCGAAGCAGCCCGCGGCCTGGTTCTACGACAACTCGATCATCGGTGACGTCGTGGTCGTCAAGAACTCCAAGGACAAGACGATCCAGCCCGACAACGGCCTCAACGGCTGGAACATGAGCTGGGCGGACTGGAAGGCCGGCTCGGCGGTCTGATCCCGCACCGGGCCCGTCGGCCCGCCCCGGGGGACCAGCCACTCGTCCACCGAACCCGCCGCACGAAGGCGGTGGCACCCGAACGCACCGGGGCCACCGCCTTCGTCGTGCTCGTGCGCGCACGTGTCGGGCGTGCCGGTCGGTCGTACACGTCACCACGTCGTACGCGTAGCCGCCCTCGTCGCCGGGCCGGGGACCGGAGACGGCGGTCCGCCACCGGCGCCCGGACGGCCCGCCACCCCGCTCACCCGCGCGGCTCACCGCTCGCCATGGTACGAATCGGACAGTGGTCCCACGGGGCATGGCGAGCGGAGCACGCGTGATCCGGGTAATGGTGGTCGACGACGAGGCCCTGATCCGCACGGGCTTCCAGCACATCCTCGACGCGGCCGACGACATCGAGGTCGTGGCCGCGGTCCCCGGCGCCGAGGCGGTCCGGACCGCCGAGGAGTCCCGCCCCGACGTCGTACTGCTGGACATCCGGATGCCGGACGTGGACGGCCTCACCGTCCTCGGCGGCCTGCGCCGCCTGCAGCACCCTCCAGTAGTCGCCATGCTCACGACTTTCGACATGGACGAGTACGTGGCGACGGCACTGCGCGCGGGTGCCGCCGGCTTCCTGCTCAAGGACACCGACCCCGAGGGACTGCCGTTCCTGGTGCGGACCCTCGCCGACGGTGGAACCGTCCTGTCGTCCAAGGTCACCAGGACCGTCGTGGACGGCTATCTCGACGCGGGCCCCGAGGAGGCCGCCGCACGCGGCATCGCCCGGCTCAGCGACCGGGAACGCGCCGTACTCGTGCTGATCGCCGAGGGACTCTCCAACGCCGACATCGCCGCCCGGATGCACCTGGGCACCGGCACGGTGAAGGACCACGTCAGCGCCATCCTCACCAAACTCGAAGTGGCCGGCCGGGTTCAGGCCGCCCTGCTCGCCGAGCGGGCCGGCCTGCTCAGACCGCCCCGGGACCAGGAGGCGCCATGACCTCCCGCCGCGTACCGCCCCCCGTGATGGACGCCGCGCTGGTCGGGGTGGCACTGCTCGACGTCTGGGTCAACGTCACCACCGCCGAGCCGCTGCGCCTGGGCTTCGCCCTGGTCGCCGCGTTCGCCCTCGCGCTGCGCCGCCGGGTGCCGCTACTGGTCTTCCTGGTCACGCTGCCCGCCGTCGCCCTGAACGACGCGATCTTCGCCGGGCTGGCCGCGCTCTACACTCTCGCCTCGCTGTCCCGCCGCCGGATCCTGCTCGCCGTCTGCGCGCTGGCCTTCACGGTCAGCGACATGATCTCGCTGCCGTCGCCCGAGCTGGACCTGACGAAGACCTCCACCCTCATCACCCTCGGCTACACCGCGGCCACGGCTGCCGCGCCCGTCTTCCTCGGCCAGCTCGTCCAGACCCGGCGCGACCTCTCGCTGCGGCTGGCGGAGATCTCCGAGGCGCGGGACCACGAGCGGCTGCTGACCACCCAGACAGTGCTGGCCAAGGAGCGCGCCCAGCTCGCCCGCGAGATGCACGACGTGGTCTCCCACCAGGTCAGCCTGATCGCCGTACGCGCCGGAGCGCTCCAGGTCGGCACCGGCGACCCCGAGGTCAGGGACGCGGCGGCCACGATCCGGCGGCTGAGCGTGCAGACCCTGGACGAGCTGCGCCACATGGTCAGCGTCCTGCGGGCCTCCGGCGGACGTCCTGCCGAACTCACCCCCCAGCCGTCCATGGCGGACCTCCAGCGGCTGGTGGACGGCAGCGGCATCCAGGCCGAGCTGCACACGGACCTGCCGCCTTCGGGCCACCGGCCGCCGGCCGGACCGGCACTCGGCGGAGCCGCCGCCGCTCCGCCGCCGGCCGGTGGGACGCCGGGACCGGACGGGCTGCCGGTGACCGTCCAGCGCGCCGTCTACCGCACCGTCCAGGAGGCCCTGACCAACGTCCGCAAGCACGCGCCCGGCGCCACGGCCACGGTCCGTGTGCGGCACGACGGCGGCGCGGTCCGCGTGACGGTCACCAACACGGCCCCTACCCGGCCCGCCCTGCCCCTCCCCAGCGCCCACTACGGCCTCGTCAGCCTGCGCCAGCGCGCCGAGCTCCTGGGCGGCACGGTCGATTCGGGCCCGACGGCTGACGGCGGCTACGAACTCCGCCTGGAACTACCGGCGCAGGGCCACGTCTGACGGTCGCGACGCATACGGCATCCTGGACGAGCAGGGCGAGCGCGATCTGCCGGCGAGTGGTGTGCCCGGCCGTGCGTCCGCCGCAGTGCGACGAACGGCGGCACGATACGGACCACGATGATCAGCGGATCACGCGGGGCCACGTTCCACTTCCGCCACCACGTGATCAGGGATGCCGCCCGTACTCACCGGGCAGGAAACCCCCGCCCCGGCGAGCCGGTGGTGCCATGTGGCACGGGTGGCAGCCGTACCCCGGACGAACGCGTCCCGTCACGAACTCGGATCGGCCATCAGTTCGTCCCCGGCGGGGTACGGTCGCTCGTGGGGCAGCAGTCGGGTCGCGGAGTCCAGGTCGCCGCTGCTGACGAGCGCGTGGATCTCACGGGCGAGCGGAGTCACGTCGTTGACGGAGACCGTCCACTCGTCCGCGTAGCGTCGTACGGCTTCGCCGGAGAGCCCGAGTTGCAGCGAGCGGTACGGCAGCGGCTGCAGGCGCAGATCCCGCTCGGGGTCCCACTGGACGCGGGCCGGTGCCCGCTTCAGCCGGCTTTGCCAGGCGCTGCGGTCGGAGTGCAGCCCACGGACGTAACTCGACAGGCACGCGTTGCTCAGCGCCCACTCGAAGCCCTCGCGGGTGATCTCGACGGCAAGCACGGTCTCTTGCGGGCCGACCCGCCACCGGTCGTGCCAGAGGCGGGTCAGCCGCTCATGCATGTACGGGATCGGGGAGTGGGAAGGTCACTTCCCGGGGGCCCCGGCCACACCGACCGGACAGGAGACACCCGTCCCTCCGATACCGCAGTAGCCCGCCGGGTTCTTGTCGAGGTACTGCTGGTGATATCCCTCGGCCGGGTAGAACGTCCTGCCCTCCGCGGCCAGGATCTCCGTCGTGATCGTGCCGTGTCCCGCGCCCGTCAGCACCTTCTGGTACGCGACGCGGGAGGCCTCCGCGGCCTCGGCCTGGGCCGGTGTGTGGGTGTGGATCGCCGAGCGGTACTGGGTGCCCACGTCGTTGCCCTGGCGGAAGCCCTGGGTCGGGTCGTGGGCCTCCCAGAAGACCTTCAGCAGCTGCTCGTAGGAGACGACCGACGGGTCGTACACGACGCGGACGGCCTCGGTGTGGCCGGTGAGGCCCGAGCAGACCTCTTCGTACGTCGGGTTCGGGGTGTAGCCGCCCTGGTAGCCGACGAGTGTGGTCCACACACCGTCGATCCGCCAGAACGTGCGCTCGGCGCCCCAGAAGCAGCCCAGCCCGAAGTCGGCGACCGCCAGGCCCTCGGGGTAGGGGCCCAGGAGCGGGTTGCCGAGGACGGTGTGGCGGGCGGGGACGTCGAACTCGGGGGTTTCGCGACCGCGCAGGGCCTGGGCGGGGTTGGGCAGCTCAGGGACGCGGCGGTTCAGGAACATGCGAATCTCCTCCGGGAGTGGTTGCACCCCTCAGAACGCACTCCGGGCCCGGGGGATTCCCCCGTGGCCCGGAGCGGCCGGCCGCCGAGCCGTTCCGTGCCTTCAGTGCGGCAGCGTCGCCGGGCTGCCGCCGTTCGCCTCGTAGCCCGCGACCGCGAGCGCCCGGTAGACCGTGTACTCACCGGCCGGGTCGCTGCCGTGGGTCCAGGGCAGGGCGCCGACGTGGCCGTCGACGTGGACCAGCTGGTGCATGGCCTCGGCCCAGCGCTCGGACCTGACCAGGAAGAAGATCAGCAGATGGCGGACGTGGGGGAGGACCGGGTCGTTCGCCGACGCGTGGTGCGCGGCGTGCAGAGCGCCCTCCACGGCCTTGGTGACGACCGCGCTCTGGTAGAAGCCGGAGACCAGGTTGACCTCGGGCAGGTGCTCGAACACGGCGAACAGCGGCAGGGCGGACAGCAGCGAGCCCTGGGGCGCGCGGGCGGCCGAGGTGGTCGCGAAGTGGTCGGCCTCCTCCCGCGAGCCGTGCCACTTCTCGCACCAGTAGTGGAGGGCCGCGAGGTGGGCGCCCATGTGCGCCGGGGCACGGTCGATCACCTTGGCCCACACCTGGTCGAACTGCTCGTGGGAATAGCCGAGCCCCCGGGCCACGGCCAGCTCGGTGATGTACGGGACGGGGTCGCCCGGCGCGAGCAGTGCGGCCTCCCCGCACACCGAGCGGGCCTCCTCCAGGATGATCCGGAAGTCGTCGCTGCCGGCCCCGCCGGAGGAACGCCAGGCCTGCTGTACCAGGAACTCCGCGTGGACGGCGGCGCCGCCGGCGTCCTTCGGCGACTCCGCGCGCCAGGCGCGCAGCCACGATCCCCCGGTCCCGGGCTGGTGCTGGAGCTCCAGCGACGCGGCGCCCGCGAACGCCTGCACCCGCTGCCAGCGCCGCTCGCCCTCCTTCTCGGTGCCCGCGAGCAGCTGGGACGCGGCCCGCCAGTCCTGGGTGCGCTGCACCAGGTCGAGCACGTCGAGGAGGTCCTGGTCGGGCCCGGGCAGCCGCAGGTCGAGTTCCTCCTGGCGCACGAATCCGTAGGCGGCGGGGTCGGCGGCGTCCGGCGAACCGGGGGCGACCTGTCGTACGGCGTGGCGGCGGCGCATCACGAACGGGCCGATCGCCGCGGCCAGCAGGCCCAGCGCGATCAGGAACCAGAGAATCTCCATGGGGCCATTGTCCCGGACGGCCGAGCGATGGGAACCGGCCGGGGAGCGCCCGGAGGCCCGACGGGGGACTACGCTCGGGTCGCATGAGCGACCAGCACAGTTTCGAGACCCTCGCCATCCACGCGGGCAACACCGCCGACCCGCTGACCGGTGCGGTCGTCCCGCCGATCTACCAGGTGTCCACCTACAAGCAGGACGGTGTGGGCGGGCTTCGGGGCGGTTACGAGTACAGCCGCAGCGCCAACCCGACCCGTACGGCGCTGGAGGAGAACCTCGCGGCGCTGGAGGGCGGCAACCGTGGCCTCGCCTTCGCCTCCGGGCTCGCCGCCGAGGACTGCCTGCTGCGCGCGCTGCTGGTGCCCGGCGACCACGTGGTGATCCCGAACGACGCCTACGGCGGCACGTTCCGGCTGTTCGCCAAGGTGGTGCGGCGCTGGGGCGTGGAGTACTCGGTGGCGGACACCTCCGACCCCGAGTCGGTGCGGGCCGCCCTCACCGACCGTACGAAGGTGATCTGGGTCGAGACGCCCTCCAACCCGCTGCTCGGCATCACCGACATCGCCGCCGTCGCGGACATCGCCCGCACGGCCGGGGCGAGGCTCGTCGTGGACAACACCTTCGCCAGTCCGTACCTGCAGCAGCCCCTCGCGCTCGGTGCGGACGTGGTCGTGCACTCGCTCACCAAGTACATGGGCGGTCACTCGGACGTGGTCGGCGGGGCGCTGGTCACGGCCGACGCCGGTCTCGGCGAGGAACTGGCGTACCACCAGAACGCGATGGGCGCGGTGGCCGGGCCCTTCGACTCGTGGATCGTGCTGCGGGGCATCAAGACGCTCGCGGTGCGCATGGACCGCCACAGCGAGAACGCGGCGCGGGTCGCGGAGATGCTCAGCGGCCACCCCGAGGTGACGCGGGTGCTGTACCCGGGGCTGGAGGAGCATCCGGGGCACGAGATCGCGGCGAAGCAGATGCGGAACTTCGGAGGGATGGTCTCCTTCCAGGTCCGGGGTGGCGAGGAGGCGGCCGTCGAGGTCTGCAACCGTGCCCGGCTGTTCACCCTCGGCGAGTCCCTGGGCGGTGTCGAGTCGCTGATCGAGCACCCGGGCAGGATGACGCACGCCAGTGTCGCCGGCTCCGCGCTGGAGGTCCCGGCGGACCTGGTGCGGCTGTCGGTGGGCATCGAGTCGGCGGACGATCTGCTGGCCGACCTCCAGCAGGCACTGGGCCGGTGACGGTCGGGCCGCGTGTCCGGCCGGCGAGTTCGGGGGGCGGGTGCCCCCCGTGCCTCCGGGCGCGCGGTCCGCTGTACGGTCGGCGGTGAACGTTCCGACTCGTGCGCCCGGCAGGACTCGTGTGCCCGGTCGGCTTCTCGTGTGCGTGATGCGGTGTGCGTGATGCGGTCCGCGGGGCGAGTGATCTGACTGCGGGTCAGGCGCCGACCTTCTCGTCCTCGAGCATTCCGCGTATCTGCTCGCGGAGTTCGGGCGACTCGGTGTGACCGTGGACGGAGACGGCGTGGTCGGTGGCGGCTCGCAGGACTTCGTCCTCCTCGCCCGAGATGGTGAGCGTGCAGTCCGTCTCGCTGGGAAACTTGCGGCAGTCGGCAACTTTCCTGGTCATGGCGACCTCCTGGTGCTGGGGCGTTGCGCCGCTGGTTCCAGGATAGGTCCGGACCGCGCGACCCTCACCAGCCGTCGATCTCCGGGGTCGTCGCCGAGGGCGGTGCGACCCACGGCTCGACGGCCACCGCCCATATCGCGAAGGCGATCGCCGCCACCACCAGCAGCACGCACCCCACGTGGTTGAGCGTGCGGCGCCGCCGGCGCAGCCGCGCGCCGCGGCGCGCCGCCCGGACGTGCAGATCGGCCGGTACGAGCGGGTGCGGGACGTCCAGCATCCGCCGTATCTCCTCCTCCTTGCGTCCCGGGCGGCTCATCGGGCGTCCGCCCGGTCGCCGGTCCGGCGCGGCCGCGGCGGGCGGGTGCCGCGCAGCAGGGAGACCGCGCGGGTGCCGATCGTGCCGACCCGCTCCACCGGCAGTCCGAGCAGCGCGGCCGTCTGTTCCTCGGGTACGCCCTCGTACAGCCGCAGTACCACGACGAGCCGCTCCTGCGGACCGAGCCGGGCGAGCACCCCGCGCTCCGACCCGGTGTCCCGGACGCGGGAGCGCCGGTGCAGGCGCCAGGCGCTGCGCGCGAAGCGGGTGACGAGCTCCTGGCGGGTGAGGTCGTACGGATCCTCGTCCCGCAGCCGGTCCCACTCCGCGTACATGTGGGCCAGAGCGCCGAGCAGCAGCCGCTGGGCCCGGGGGCACCGGCCGGAGGGCTCGGCGGTCAGCAGGGTCGAGACATGCAGCAGTCGGCCACCGGCGCCCGCGACGAATGCCTCGAACTCGCGGGCGCGGCGGCCGGTGAGCGTGGACTCCCGGCTCTCGCGCACGTCCTCATACCAGGGCAGGCGGCGGTCCCGGTCAAGAGGTCGGGGACGTCTCCGTCACTTCGGCGGGCAGCCCGGCCTGCCGGGCGGAGAGCGCCGAGTTGAAACGGGTGAGCAGGGTGCAGAACGATTCCCGCTCCTCCGGAGTCCAGCCGCCGGTCACCTGGGCCATGAGTTCGCGCCGCGAGGCGCGGACCTCCTCCAGGCGGGCCAGGCCGCGGGGAGACAGCTGCAGCACGACGGCGCGGCCGTCCTCCGGGTGGGACGTGCGCTTCACCAGGCCGGTGTCGACGAGCGGCGCGACCTGGCGGGTGACGGTCGAGGAGTCGATGCCCATGCCCGCCGCGAGGGCCTTGACGCCCATCGGTCCTTCCTGGTCGAGCCGGTTGAGCAGCAGATAGGCGGCGCGGTCCATCGAGTTGCGGACCTGGCCGACGCCGCCCAGGCGCGTCTGCTCGGCTCTGCGTGCGAAGACGGCCACCTGGTGCTGGAGGGCATCGAGGAGACCGGCGTCAAGATCAGTCGTCATGTCCTGAGATGTGGGCATGGCTACGGGGGGCTCTCTCGTGCGGTGGTCGGTTGGTGGGGGACAGAGTACGCGCAGCCGGGCGGGTGCGTACCGGCCCTGGGGAAACCTGCGGACGGCCGCCTTCCCGGGGCCGCCGTCCCGCCGCTGAGCTGCGAGACTTGCTGTCATGAGCTTCCGTACCACTGGCCCCTTTCACCCGGTCATCCTCGACGACGTGCGGGGCGCCCAGAAGATGCTCTCCGGGGTCGCGCGGCTGACGCCCATGGAAGGCAGCCGTCACCTGTCGGGCCTGGTCGGGGCCCCGGTGCACCTGAAGTGCGAGAACCTCCAGCGGACGGGGTCGTTCAAGCTGCGCGGCGCCTACGTGCGGATCTCGGGGCTGCGGCCCGAGGAGCGGGCCGCCGGCGTCGTCGCGGCGTCGGCGGGCAACCACGCGCAGGGCGTCGCGCTCGCCTCCTCACTGCTCGGTGTGCACTCCACGGTCTTCATGCCGAAGGGGGCTCCGCTGCCGAAGGTCGCCGCGACCCGTGACTACGGCGCCGATGTGAGGCTGCATGGCCATGTCGTCGACGAGACCCTGGCCGCGGCGCAGGAGTACGCGCACGAAACCGGTGCCGTCTTCATCCATCCCTTCGACCACCCGGACATCATCGCCGGGCAGGGCACGGTGGGGCTGGAGATCCTCGAGCAGTGCCCGGAGGTGCGGACGATCGTCGTCGGGGTCGGCGGCGGCGGTCTCGTCGCGGGCATCGCGGTGGCGGTGAAGGCGCTGCGACCCGATGTGAAGCTGGTCGGGGTCCAGGCGGAGGGGTCGGCCGCGTACCCGCCGTCGCTCGCTGCGGGGCGGCCGGTGTCGATCGAGTCCCCGGCGACGATGGCGGACGGCATCAAGGTGGGGCGGCCGGGGGACGTCCCGTTCGCGCTGGTCGAGGACCTGGTCGACGACGTGCGCACGGTCTCCGAGGACGCGCTCTCCTCGGCGCTCCTGCTGTGCCTGGAGCGGGCGAAGCTGGTGGTCGAGCCGGCGGGGGCGAGTCCCGTCGCGGCGCTGCTGACCGACCCGGCGGCGTACCAGGGACCGGTCGTCGCGGTGCTGTCGGGCGGCAATGTGGACCCGCTGCTGATGCAGCGCGTCCTGCGCCACGGAATGGCCGCCGCGGGCCGCTACCTGTCGTTGCGGCTGCGTCTGCCGGACCGGCCGGGGGCGTTGGCGACGCTGCTGGGGGTGTTGTCAGTGGCGGATGCGAACGTTCTGGACGTGGGGCACGTGCGGACGGATCCGCGGCTCGGCCTGACGGAGGTCGAGGTGGAGCTCCATCTGGAGACGAAGGGGCCCGAGCACTGCGCGGAGGTCGCGGAGGCGCTCCGGGAGGCGGGCTACCACGCGGTCGGGTGACCCGACGGCCGGGTGCGCGGCCCCTTGCCGTTCCGCGCCCGCCCGGCCCGCGCCCGCCCGGCCCGCGCCCGGCAGGCGTGGGCCGGTGCGGCGGTGCGCGAGTTCCCGCGACCGGCCGTGCGTCGCAAGGGTTGAGTATCGCGTTGTATCGCGTTATGGTGCGGCCGGGTCGTAAATTCGCCTGCGCCGGCGGTTGGCGAAATCTAAGCTTGCGCAGCAATCGCCCGAAGTGAGCAAACGGTAAGCACCGCCGCCACCACCTGACTGGGAGTACCCACATGCCTGGCGCCATCTACGCCGAGGGTCTGGTCAAGACCTTCGGCGAGGTAAGGGCTCTGGACGGAGTTGATCTCGATGTTCCCGAGGGCACCGTCCTCGGGCTCCTCGGCCCGAACGGCGCGGGCAAGACCACCGCCGTGCGCGTCCTGACCACCCTGCTCCGCCCCGACAGCGGCAGAGCCGTCGTGGCGGGCGTCGACGTCCTCCAGAACCCCAACGAAGTCCGGCGGTCGATCGGGCTCTCCGGCCAGTTCGCCGCGGTCGACGAGTACCTGACCGGCCGCGAGAACCTGCAGATGGTCGGCCGGCTCTACCAGATGAACGCCAGGGCCGCGAAGGCCAGGGCGGGAGAGCTGCTGGAGCGCTTCAACCTCGCCGACGCCGCCGACCGCCCGGCGAAGACCTACTCCGGCGGCATGCGTCGACGCCTCGACCTCGCCGCCGCGCTCGTCGTCTCACCACCCGTGATGTTCATGGACGAACCCACGACCGGTCTCGACCCCCGCAACCGCCAGGCGCTGTGGGAGGTCATCAAGGAGCTCGTCGGCGGCGGTACGACCCTGCTGCTGACCACGCAGTACCTGGAGGAGGCCGACCACCTGGCCGACGACATCTGCGTCGTCGACCACGGCAAGGTCATCGCCCGGGGCAGCGCGGACCAGCTCAAGGCCCGTACCGGTGGTGAGCGAGTCGAGGTCGTCGTCCACCGGCCCGACGAGATCGCCCCGGCCCGCGGCATCCTCCGCCGCTTCGGCGCGGAAGGAGCGGCCGCAGGCGACATCGCGGTCGAGGAGCACACCCGCAGGCTCACGGTCCCGGTGACCGGTGGGGCCAAGCTGCTCGCCGAGGTGATCCGCGAACTGGACGCCGCCGGCATCGAGATCGACGACATCGGTCTGCGCCGCCCGACCCTCGACGACGTCTTCATCTCCCTGACCGGCCGCCATGCCGAGCAGGGCGCCGAGGACGGCGGCGAGGTGCCGGCCGCCCGGCAGGGCAAGGACCGCAAGGCCGGGAAGGAGGCCGTGAAGTGACCACCGTCCAGGAAGCGGCGGACCGCGTCGCCGCGCCCCGCCCGCGCGGCGGCATCGTGCAGTCGGTGAGCGACTCGCTCGTCGTCGCCAAGCGCAATCTGATCCGCATGACCCGGATCCCGGAGATGATCATCTTCGGGATGATCCAGCCGATCATGTTCGTGGTGCTCTTCACGTACGTGTTCGGCGGTTCCATCCAGGTCGGTGCCTCCACCTCGACCCAGGCCTACCGCGAGTTCCTGATGGCGGGCATCTTCGCCCAGACCGTCACGTTCGCGACCGCGGGTGCCGGTGCGGGCATCGCCGACGACATGCACAAGGGCCTCATCGACCGCTTCCGCTCGCTGCCGATGGCCCGGGGCGCGGTCCTCACCGGTCGCACCCTCGCCGACCTGGTGCAGACGGCGCTGACGCTCGTCGTCCTCGCCGTCGTGGCGCTGCTCGTCGGCTGGCGGACCCACGAGAACCTCGGCAAGGTGCTGCTCGGCTTCCTGCTGCTGCTCCTGCTCGGTTACGCCTTCTCGTGGATCGGGGCTCTGATCGGCCTGTCGGTCCGCACGCCCGAGGCCGCCACTTCCGGCGGGCTGATCTGGCTGTTCCCGCTGACGTTCATCTCGAACGCCTTCGTGGACGCCAACAACATGCCGGGCTTCCTGCGGACGATCGCCGAGTGGAACCCGTTCAGCGCGACGGTGCAGGCGTGCCGCGAGTTGTTCGGCAATCTGCCGCCCGGCTTCGAGGCGCCCGACGCCTGGCCCATGCAGCACCCGGTGCTGGCTTCGGTGATCTGGTCGGTGCTGATCCTGTCGGTCTTCCGCACCCTCGCGGTGCGCAAGTACCGCTCGGCGGTCTGAACCCCACGACCCCCTCTCCGTACCGTCCCGGCGGACGGCGGAAGGCCCCGGCAGCGTCGGATCGCTGCCGGGGCCTTCTGGCGTGCGGGGGCCGTGCCGACGCGGCGGCTCAGCCCTGGTACGGCTTGGCCTCGAGGATCCTCACCATGGCCGTCTTGCCGTTGGGAAGCTCGTACTCCGCGTCCTGGCCGACCTTCTTGCCGTTCACGCCCGAGCCGAGCGGGGACTGCGGCGAGTACGTCGAGATGTCGCCCGACGCGTACTCGCGGGAGGCGAGCAGGAAGGTCTCCGTGTCGCTCTCGTCGCCGTCGAAGGCGACCGTCACGACCATGCCGGGAGCCACCGTGCCGTTGTCCGCCGGGGCCTCGCCGACCTTGGCCTTCTCCAGGAGCTGGGTCAGCTGGCGCACACGGAGCTCCTGCTTGCCCTGCTCCTCCTTGGCCGCGTGGTACCCGCCGTTCTCCCGCAGGTCGCCCTCCTCGCGGGCCGCCTCGATCTTCTTCGCGATCTCGACGCGCGCGGGACCAGACAGGTGCTCCAGCTCGGCCTTGAGCTGGTTGTACGCCTCCTGGGTGAGCCAGGTGACGTCTTCGCTGGTCTGGGTCACAGGTGCTCCTCGTAGGTACTGGGGATACAAAGCATCGCCCTACCCAGAAGGATGTACCTCCACGAGTGGGCGAAACCACGAGCCTAACAATTGGCGGCGAAAAGGGGGAGGACCGAAAGCCATCAAAAATACGTCCGCGCAGGTCAGCGCCGACGCGACCGGGAAAACGTCAGCCCTTCGGCCCGTCGTCCGCGGTACAGCCCGCGAGTTCGGCACTCGTCGCCCTCGCCGTCGTACGCACGGTGACGACCCGGTCCACCCGCGTCTCGCGCATGTCGAAGCGGACGTCCCGGCGGCCGACCTCGGAGCCGTCCTCGGCCCGCGAACGCAGGGTGCAGTAGCCCTGGGCGTCGCCGTCCTTGCGGACCTCCAGATGAACCTGGACCCGGTCCTCCGCGGTGACGTCGAACTTGATGACCTCGGCGCTGATCCGCTGGCCGCTCACGTAGTCGTAGCCGAACCAGGCGATCATGGCGAGGAAGCCGGCGCCGAGCACCGCGCCGATGACCTTGAGCTTGCGATCGGCGCGTTCGTCCGCCGAGCGCCCGTAACGGCCCTCGGGAAGCCCTTCGCGCACCGCGCCCATGATCGTCCTCTCATTCCCGAAAGACGCCGGAATTTTCGCCCCTCGGTTTCCGTCACTATAGAAGCCGTCCGATGCGACACATCACCGAGGATCGAGTCTTGACTGAGCAGCTGCGACTGATGGCCGTCCACGCCCACCCCGACGACGAGTCGAGCAAGGGCGCTGCCACGATGGCCAAGTACGTGTCCGAGGGGGTGGACGTGCTGGTCGTGACCTGCACGGGAGGCGAGCGCGGCTCCATCCTCAACCCCAAGCTCCAGGGCAACCGGTACATCGAGGAGAACATCCACGAGGTACGGCGCAAGGAAATGGACGAAGCGCGCGGGATCCTGGGCGTGAAGCAGGAGTGGCTCGGCTTCGTCGACTCCGGCCTGCCGGAGGGCGACCCGCTGCCCCCGCTGCCCGAGGGCTGCTTCGCGCTGGAGGACGTCGACAAGGCGGCGGGCGAGCTGGTGCGGAAGATCCGCTCCTTCCGTCCCCAGGTCATCACCACGTACGACGAGAACGGCGGTTACCCGCACCCGGACCACATCATGACCCACAAGATCACGATGGTGGCCTTCGAGGGCGCGGCCGACACCGAGAAGTACCCCGAGTCCGAGTACGGCCCCGCCTGGCAGGCGCGGAAGCTGTACTACAACCAGGGCTTCAACCGCCCGCGCACCGTCGCCCTCCACGAGGCCCTGCTCGAGCGCGGCCTGGAGTCCCCGTACGGCGAGTGGCTGGAACGCTGGAAGCAGTTCCAGCGCGCCGAGCGGACCCTCACCACGTTCGTGCCGTGCGCCGACTTCTTCGAGACCCGCGACCGGGCGCTGATCGCACACGCCACCCAGATCGACCCCGACGGCGGCTGGTTCCACGTCCCGATGGAGATCCAGAAGGAGGTGTGGCCGACCGAGGAGTACGAGCTCGCCAAGTCCCTCGTCGACACCTCCCTGCCCGAGGACGACCTGTTCGCCGGAGTCCGCGAGCGGGCCTGACCCGGCCGTTCCCCCGACCCTCCACCACTCCTTCTCCCGGCCGCGGGTGGGCCGGGAGAGGGCGTCGCGGACGCCCGGGTATGGTCGGTACATCCACACAAGGAGCGACCGATGAGCAGCACAGGCCTGGCGATGACGCACCTCGTCCCCCTCGCCAAGGAGCTCGACGAGAACAAGGTGACGCCCGGCGTCCTCGGATTCATCGTCTTCGCGGTGATGGCGGCCGGTGTCTGGCTGCTGATGAAGTCGATGAACCGCCATATGAACCGGGTGGACTTCGAGGAGGCCCCGGCGCCGGCCGCGACGGCGGGCGCCGCGTCCCGGGCCGCCGCCGAACCGGCTAAGGGCGAGTAGGGCCTCTCGTCCGGGCCCGTCCCGCACCGTGCGGCCCGGCCGTGGACATCGGCCGGGCGTACGTGCCCCCGGCGGTGCCGCGTCCACCGCGGCCCCGCCGCACTACGACGTACCGCCGGCCCCCGCGCACCACGACGTACCGCCGCGTGCACCACGCGGTACCGGCGGCCCTGCCGCACTACGACGTACCGCCGCGTGCACCACGCGGTACCGGCGCCGTCGGCGCCGCCGCCATCGGCGTCGACGGGCCGTCACCCGCCTTCCGGTCGTGCCGGACCGGGGAGGTGTCCTCGCTGAGGCGGCTCACGACTGCGCCCGCGGCCTTCCGGCCGTACCGGACCGGCCGGCGTGAGTACACCGGCTCAGTCCACGGGCACTCCCATCACCTCCCGGGCGTGCCGGCCCGGCACCATGCCGAGCTGCCACGCCTGCCAGTCGTCCTCCAACCGCACCCCGCGCTCCAGGACCAGGGCGAACGCCTCCGTGCAGTCCTCCAGCCGGCCGTCGCGGGCCGGGTGGGACGCCTCGCGGAGCGCGGCCAGCTCCTCCCGGGCGACGACCGTGCCCACCTCCACCCCGCCCGCCGAGGCGTACGGCAGCAGCGTGCAGCGCAGGAAGCCCGCCCAGTCCGCGCCCCGGCGGTCGCCGTACGAGGCGAACAGCCCGGCCGCCTCGTCGCACAACGCCAGCGCCTGGGCCGCGCGGCTGTTGCCCGCGTCGATCACGGCCAGTTCCAGACAGGTCCACGCCTCCCCGTGGGCCACCCGGATGCGCTGGAAGTCCGCGCGGGCGTCGACCAGGAGCTGGCGGGCGAACCCGGAGTTGCGCAGATTGCCCGTCTGCGCCGCGCGCTGGTCGCGGGTGGCGCGGCCGGAGTGGTGGCGGGCGCAGGCCAGCCCGTACACGTCCCGCATCCGGGAGAACATCGTCCGGGCGCGCTCCAGTTCGCGTACCGCCTGGTCGCGTTCGCCCCGCTCCTCCAGCGCCTGGCCCAGGTAGTAGAGGGTCCACGCCTCACCGCGCGCGTCCTCGTTCTCGCGGTGCCGGGCGAGGGCCTGCTTCAGCTGCTCGACCGCCGGTGACGGATCGCCGTCCACCAGCCGGGCACGGCCCAGCTGGGTCAGCGCCCACGCCTCGCCCCGCTCGTCCTGGGTCCGTCCGTAGAGGTCCAGCGCCAGCCTCAGCGACGACTCCGCGTCCGGCACCGCGCCCATGCGCAGATGCACCTGGCCGAACTGGAAGTGGGACCAGGCCTCGCCGTGCAGCGACTCGCTCTCGCGGTGCAGCCGGACGGCCGTCGTGAGCAGCGCCCGGGCCTCGGCGAGGTTGGCCCGGTCCCGCTCCACCGCCGCCAGCGCGTGCAGGGTCCACGCCCGGTCCGCGGCCAGCTCCTCGGACGACTGCAGTTCGACCGCCTCGCGCAGCTTCGCCGACGCCTCGGTCAGATTGCCCTGGTGGTGGAGCGTGATGCCGAGCGAGCACAGCGCCCGGGCCGCGCCCGCCTCGTGCTGCGCCTCGCGGTACAGGTCCACCACCGACGACAGGGTGGTGCGCGCCTTGTCCAGCTCACCGAGCTGCCGGGCGGCGATACCCGTGCGCCACTGCACCGAGCGGACCAGCAGGCCCTGGTCGACGGCCTGCGTCAGCTCGTTGATCTCCCCGAGCCGGTAGAGGTCGCCCCGCAGCAGGCAGTAGTCGCACAGGGCGCCCAGGAGGTTCAGGACGGCCCGCTGGTCCACGCCCTCGGCGTGCCGGAGCGCCGCGGTGATGAAGCTCGACTCGTCGTCCAGCCAGCGCAGCGCCGCCTCCAGCGAGGAGAAGCCGTGACCGGCCGACGTCCGGGCGAACATGTCGGCACGGGTCGAGGTCTTCCCGTCGACGAGCCGGATCACCGTGTCGGCGAGTTCCGCGTACCCGATGACCAACCGCTCCTGCGCGGCCGTGCGCTCCGCCTGCTCCTCCTCGTCCAGCAGCCGCTCCCGGGCGAAGGCCCGCACGGCGTCGTGCAGCCGGTAGCGCTCTCCCCCCGCTCCCCCGACGCCCTGCGGACGTGGCGGTACTCCCGGCGGTGTGGAGGGACCCCCGCGCACACGGTCCAGCAGTCCCGCGCGCGCCAGCTCCGACAGCAGCCGCTGTGCCTCGCTCTCGTCGGTGCCCAGCAGCGCCGACGCCGCGGCCGCCCCCAGGGACGCCCGGCCCGCGAGAGCCAGCCTGCGCAGCAGCCTGCGGCCCTGGTCCGGGAGGTCCGTGTAGCGCAGCCACAGGGCTCGCTCGACCGGCCCCACCGGCCCGTAGGCGCCGAGGTCGGCGGCCAGTGCCTGCGGGGTGCGGGCGCCGAGGGACGAGCCCGCGATCCGCAGCGCCAGGGGCAGTCCGCCGGACAGGTCCCGGATCGTGTCCATCGAGCGCGAGTCGTAAGGGTCTTCCAGCGGCTCCCCGGCGGAGGCCGTGAGCAGTTCCTCGGCACCCGCCGCGTCCAGCGCCTCCACCGGCAGCCGGTGCACCCACGCCGGGACGTCCTCCGGGAGTTCCAGCGGCTCCCGGGCGGTCACCAGCACCAGGCTGTCCGAGCGCTCCGGGACGAGGGTCCGCACCTGATCGGGGTCGCTCGCGTCGTCCAGGACGACGGTGACGGGCAGGCCGGTCAGGTACTGGTGGTAGAGCTCGCCGAGGCGGCGCACCTGCTGCTCCGCTGAAGACCGCTCCCGGAACAGCAGCTGCTCGCGCGGGGCACCGAGCCGGTTCAGCAGGTGCAGCAGCGCGTCCCGGGTCGACAGCGGCCGCCCGTCCGCGGAGCCGCCGCGCAGGTCCACCAGGCACGCGCCCCGGAACTGGTCCTTCAGCTGACGGGCGGCCCGCACCGCGAGCGTGGTCCGGCCCGACCCCGGCTCTCCGTACAGCACCACGACCGTCGGCTTCGTCTCCGTCGACGCGCGCGCCGCGTGCACCCACTGCGCGATCTGCGCCATCGCCTCCCGGCGTCCGGCGAACGGCCCGCCGGGCTCCGGGAGATGGGCGAAGGACTGCTCCAGCACATTGCGCCGGCGGGCCGCCTGGCTGCGGTCCGCCCCGCGCAGCGGCGGGCCCGCCGCCGTCTTCTTCACCGGGCGGGCGGCGGCGGCCGTCAGCATCCGCTGCTGGTCCAGGAACGGGCGGATGCCCCGGACCTCCAGCGCGGTCAGCCACTGCAGCCGCAACTGCTCGGGCCCGCCCGGCTGTCCGAGCGCACCGGCTCTGCGGTGCGCCGCCGGCCAGTGGGAGGCGGTCACCTTGGCGACGGTCGCCGCCGCCCCGGCGACCATGACGACGGCGCCGGCGCCCAGCGCCGTGCCCGTCGCCGTGCCGAGTGCCATGTCCGCCCCGATCGCGGCGGCGGCGGCGACGGCCGTGACCAGTACGGGAGTCGACATGTCCTGCCGGCTGAACCGCTCGGCCAGGGACGAGTGCCCCGCCTCGGCCTCCTCCACGGCGCGGCGGTACGCGGCGTACTCCTCGTCCGCGCTCGCCGCCATGGTCTCCAGTGCCTCGCGGCCGCGTGAGAGCAGCGCCGCGGAGTCCGCCCGGCCGCCGGAGCGGCGCACCTCCTCCTCCACGGCCCGTACCAACAGCCGCTCGGCTTCCGCCCGATGGCTGTCCCGCATGTCGGTCCCCCTCCGAGAGCCTCCGCTTCCGTTCCGGTGCCAAGTGTCCTGCGAGACGCACGCCGACGCGAGGGAGTCCGGCGATCAAGCCCTCTCCTCGGGCGTTCCACCGCACGCCTCCGGGACGCCCACCGAGGGAGGATCCACCCGATTGGCGGACGTTTGTCCATTATTGGCCAGGGCAGCCGGACGGTATCGGACCCAACGGCGACCAAGGGAGGTGCCCCTGGCAGACACCCAAGTCCCCCGTTCCGACTGCGAGAAGGAGGACACCACGAGGAGAAGGACCGCCAGATGAGTGGCGGCACCGGGTGGTCATCACGAAGTCTCGCTGCGCCGCTTCCTGCCGACCGCCACCCGGGAGCCGCCGCCGGCCGTCGGACGGCAGCCGTCCTCCGGCGCGCCGGGCCGGCACCCGGCCCGGCGGGAGCGGGGAGAGATGCGGGTCTCTCCCCGCTCCGCCGTGGGGGTGGGACGTCCGCCTTCTTCTCTGTGCTCGGCCATGAGGAACTGCGGACGCTGCCAGGCGGTACCCGGGCCGACGGTGACGGAGAAGGGTGCGGAAGCCTTGATCGCGCCGGTGAACATCTCGCCGGTCGACTGCTGGCCCTGGACGCCGGAGGCCTTCGAGGAAGCGCGACGACGCGACGTACCCGTTCTGCTGTCAATCGGCTACTCCGCATGCCACTGGTGCCAGTAGATGAAGACAACCCGGTAGCCCCTACCGGGATCTTTCGCTAGGAGATACCGCGTGAGCACGAAGCAGGACCGCATCGACGCTGAGATCGCCGCCTGGGTCGCAGACCAGCTTGCCGCCTCACCCGAGTGGAGCGCCGAGCGCTACACGACAGTACGGACGTACCTGGAGACCTCCGAGGCGCCGCTCAACGAAGCCGCCTGACAAGGTTCACAGAAACGCCCCCGGGTCGATGGCCGGGGCGCTGTCGTGACGCCGAAAAGTCGGGTTTGTTGTCGCCGGTGATATCGCGGCCGGGGTACTGACCGGTGCCGGTACTGCCGATGGTTCGGGATCTCCCCCGCACCCTCGAGAGGAGTGCGGGGGAGAATCGGAGGTCATCCCCGCCGCTCAGATGATGCGGTAGGGTCCCCAGCTTCTGCCGACCTGGTAGCGGCTGGGGAAGGCGTCCATGCCGGGCTTTCCGGTGCCGGGGTAGATCCACAGAATGCCGTCGCTCTTGATGGCCGCGAGGTCGGCCTTGCCGTCACCGGTGAGGTCGTCCGGATTGCGCGAGGTGGCGTGATCGACCCAGTCGTTGATGTCATCGACACGGGTGTCGATGGCACCGGTACGGGTCTCGGCGGGGTCGTTGCCGAAACATCCGCCTTGCCAGGAACGGGAGTTGATGGCGACGAGTTCCGTGGCGCCGTTCACGGTGCGCAGGGCGGGTCCGCCGGCGTCGCCCTTGCAGACGGTCGCCGTGTTTCGGAGCCGTTGAGGTCCACTGTCGTGGCCGTGGTCGAGGCGACGGTGAACGTGCCGGTGTGGAGCTTGTCGGGCACCTATTCGGTCTTGGTGCGTCCGAATCCGGCCTTCACCAGCTCCGCACCCGCAGTGGCGGGCGTGGTCGCCAACCGGACGGGCGTGATGCCCGGATCGGTGATCCTGGCGGCGAGTTTGACGAGCACCAGGTCCCGGTCGGCATGTGGGACGAGCCGGATGGCCGACAGGACACTGCCGCCGGCCTGGGTCAGGTCGGTGCGGCCGACAGTGACGGTGGTGGTGATGGCGGGTTTGCCTGCGGGGGGTTGTCCGTCCGCGGCGAAGCAGGTGGCCGCGGTCAGGACCCACTGCGGGTCGATGAGGGTGCCGGTGCAGGCGGTCTGTTCACCGACGTTGATTTTCGCGACGTAGTTCAGCTGTGCCGGGGCGTCGGCTCCGGTGAGTGCGGTGGCGGGGGCAGCGCTCAGCACGACGGGGGCCGCGAGCAGGGCAGCGGCCAACGCGGAGAGACGGGGGCGTCTGGAGAGGTACATGAATGTGGCTTCCTAGGCACAAGGGCCGCGCGTCCCGTGGGCACAGGACCGCGGAGCGGTGAGCATGTCGATGCTGACTGCGGCTACTTGGAGGACCTGATTTCGACGAGCATGTGATCGCGGCCCTCTGCGTCCGCGGTCTCGCCCACCGAGGTCCAGGCGTTCTTTTTAATGTCGAACGACTTCTCCTCGGTACCTACGGTCATGTCGACCGCGGTCGTGTAGTCGTTGCCCTTGATCGCGTAGACCGCGGGGATCTCCAGGGTCAGCCAGCCGGAGTCGCCCACCACCTTGAAGCAGATCTTGTCCTTCCTGTCACGGGCCAGGATCCCCAGGAGGTCGGTGCCACCCGCACAGTCGGCCGGGGTGATGTGCCCGTCGCCGCGCTTGAGGACGATGTTCTTCTCGGCCAGGATCTTGTCCGCGTACGGGTAGTTGAAGTCCTCCACCGTGTATCCGGGGGCGTCCCCCGCGACCAGTGCGGTGGGGCCCGTCTGCTGCGACGCCCCGCCGAGGATGCCCGTGGTAGCCGTGATCCAAGCCAGGGCGCCGACCGCGGCCGCGCCCAATGCGCGCCGCGCAAGCCGCTTGCGCTGCGGCTTCACGGGCATTCTGCTGTATTCCTTCATTGCATCCCCCAGTTCGTCGCTGACGGCCGAATGTTCATCATCGGGCTCGAAATTGGGTGCACAGTAATGCGATATCGCATCGTCCTGCCGGGCGTGCCCCCACTCCTGCGGAAAGCGGCGCCCTTACCTCTCAAAAGGAGAGGCCCCCTGTCCCGGCGAGTTCAACCAGGACAACCCTCCAGTGACCAGTCAGGCCCGGTGTCACCTGATCGCGAACAGACTCGGTGGACCAGGCGGGATCCTGGACGGCGGGCAGAACAACCTCGTCCCCTGCTGGCAGGTGGGAATGAACACCGGAACGCCCAGCATGCGGACCTACGAGTTCATGGCTCAAAAGAAGCTCGGCGAAGCCGACTTCGGGGCGAACGACGCGATCCTTTACCAGGTGACCCCCGTCTTCCGGGATGCCACCAGCACGATTCCGGTGGGAGTCACGATGACCGCTAGCATCGAACGGGCGAACGGGTCGACCGAGGAGCTGTTCCCCAACGTCTACGTCCCCAACACCAAGGCGAACACCGGGCTGCTGAACCTCGGAAACTGATCACAGCCGGTTAGTGCCTGCGGGAGCCAGCATGAGTCGTACTACCCCGCCGCGGCCGCTCGACGTCACCGCGCTCTTCCCTCAACTGGCCCCGCTGGCACGCACGGCAACCCGGCTGCATCCCCGCCCCGGGTCGCCCACGCCGCACGACAGCTCCGTCGGCGGGCCCATGCTCTGGCCCGCCGACGAGCCGTGGCCGCGCTGCGAGGGACCGCACGAGTGGGACGGGGTGAACGAAATCCTCTCGCCGGAGGACGTGCGGCAGCTGCGGCGTATCCGCGCAGCGGTGGCGAACCGGCCGGGCGGCGATCCCCCGGTGACCCGGTACACGCCCGAGGAGCTGGCGATCGAGGAGCGGATCAAGGCCGGCCGCCCGTGGCCCGAGGGCCCGATCGCCATGCTGCCCGTGGCCCAGTTGTACGTACGTGACGTCCCGTTGCTGCGCCCGCCCGGGCAGTCCGAGGCCGATGTGCTCCAGGTCCTGTGGTGCCCCTTCGACCACCCGGCACATCCCAGGACCGCACTGTTCTGGCGGACCGCCGCGACCGTATCGGACGTACTCGACGCACCTCCCGAGCCGCCCGCGATCCAGTTCCCCACCTATCTGCCGGCGCCGTGTCTGCTCACACCAGAGCAGGTCACCGAGTACCCCAGCTATCTGGAGCTGAGTAAGGAGCTACAGGAGGAACTGGGCGACTGGAGAAGGTGGCAGGCGGCCGGATCAGCCCTGGACAGCTCCTACGAGCTCGCCCCGCAGGAGCTCTACGTGGACATGCTGTCCATCTCCCCCGGCTGGAAGACCGGTGGCTGGACCCGTTGGGGCCTCACCGATCCCCTGCCCCGGATCTGCTCCGCATGCGGCACCGAGGCGGTCCCGCTCCTGACCATCGCCACCGTCGAATCGAACGCCGGCACCGAAAGCTGGGACCCCGAAGAGGAGCAGACCAACCCCACGCCGCTCCCTCCCGGCTACCCTCCTGCGAACTTCACCATGATCGACGTCGCCAGTGGCTACGACCTCCAACTCCACGCCTGTCCGGCATCCCCGGACCACCCACACATCGAACTGGTCCAGTAAGACCGTGTCCTATGTGGCTGTTGCCCGTTGGACGGTTCACGGGGCGGGGTACGTGGAGTTGGATTGTTCCGGATGGCTTGCTGGAGATCGCGAAGCCGCTGATCCTGCCGTCGAAGGTACGGTCGCCGGGCGGTGCAACGCAGAACACGCCGGACGAGTCGCTGTTCGCCACGATCGTCTATGTGCTGGTCAGCGGCTACGCCTGGTGGCTCTGCCGCCCTGCTTCGGCATCTCCAGATCCACAGCCCATCGCCGGTTCATGATCTGGCCCAGGGCCGGCGTCTGGGGATGGTTGCACGAAGCGGTCCTCGACAGGATCGGTCGACGTCGCTGGGTCATCGAACGCACCATGTCCTGGCTCACCGGCTACCGCAGACTCAACCACCGCTACGAGCGCCATCCCCGCAACTACCTGGCCTTCCTAAGCCTCGCCGCCGCCCTCTGCTGCTACAAACAACTCATTTCCCTTACCAGATAGGACACGGTCAAAGCAAGAAGGCGGACGGTGAAGGCGCCGTCCCGGCGGGGGGCTACTGGGTTGACGGAGCGTGCGGTGGGCTGCGCCGCGGCGAGGGCGCCCGCTTATGTGCGGATTCGCACGAGGGTGCTAGTAGGGTAATGTGACCGCCCGTGATGAGCGCCAATGACCTCTCTGCTGTTTCTCGGTCCCGAGCAGGCTATGTGGGGTCGTCCGAGACCCGCCGGAGAAAGAGCATACGTCGGTCGCGCCGGTGGATGCTCCCCGCGCTGATTGCCATCGCGTACATAATTCTCCAGATCATCGGCAGGCCCACCCTGGCGCCGGCCAATGACGCCTACCGATACAACCAGGCCGCGCTGCAGTTGCTCGGTGACTCTCCGGAGCAGGCGCACCGGACCGCGTTGAAGGCGTACTGTCACGACAAGACGCGACGGGAGGCCAGCTCCCACGGGCTGAAGCCGGAGAACCTGCGCGATGACGCTGCTCCGTACCCCACGCCGGGGAAAGGGTTCTCCGCCTGCATGGCGGAGTCGGCTGACGGGTTGAAACCGCTCAGCCCTCGCTATGAGCGCATATTCGATGTCCGGCCGGGGTTCCCGGTGCTGGCCGCGCCGTTTGTCGCCGTGTTCGGCGCGGGTTCGGGACTGCTCGTCACCTCGGTCCTGTTTACCGTTGTCGGCGGCCTCTTTGCCTACCTGCTGCTGCGCGCCGTAGGGGCACCTGCAAGGTTCGCCCTAATCGGACAGGCCTTCTTCTACGCCTGTCCGATCGGCTGGTGGGGTGGATATCCCCTCACAGAGGGCCCTGTCCTCGCTCTGATCATGACTTCCTTGTTGGGTGCGTGGTGGCTGTTCAACCGTCGCCTCACCGCAGGAACGATCCTGCTCACCGGGTCCATGGTGGTGGGTACGGCTGTCAAGTACTCGACCTTCCTCCTCATTGCGGGGGCATTGGCAGCCGCTGCGATGGTGTGCCTGGCACTAGTGGCTGGCACTAGGCATCGGGGCACGTATTTGATGGCTGCCCTGAATGTGGCCGTGGTTCTCGGGATCGGTGCGCTCAGCATGCACTACAACCTGCCGGGCAGTACCGAGACGTTGCAGGACACTTTCACTGATCACTTTGCCCAGCCCGATGTCGCCGCCCCGTGGCCCATGCTGGTCGATCTGAACGGCAACTACTGGACCCACTGGATTCAGGAGCAGGTCCGCAGCCCCTGGCTTATCGCTGCTGTCGGCCTCGGCACTTGGGGCCTGTTCCGCCACAGCCGCGCGCTCGGCTGGATCGTTCTGGCCGTCGGACTGACTGGAATCGCGGCCGAGATCGCGCACCCCGTCGACAGTCAGGGCGACCGGCTCATGCTCAACGTGTGGGTTATCGCCGTCGTCGGTTTGCCGCTCCTGCTCAGCCAGCTCATCCAGGGGCGTGTGGACCGTGAGAGGGTTCCGCAGCTTCCTGTTGACACCACCGCATCCGACAGCCGGCCCATGGCCCGGAGCGCCCACTGATTTGAGGTCCGTCCTGCGGGGTCCGCAGGACGGACCTCAAATCAGCTGCGTCGTAGGAGCGCCTTGGCTCTGTGGCCAAGGCCCCAGGCAGTCACCCGCCACAGCGCCTCAGCCACGATCGCGCGGCTCATCTTGCTGTCGCCCCGCTCCCGCTCGACGAAGGTGATCGGCACCTCGACGACATGGAAACCGGACTTCACGGTCCTCCAGGCCAGATCAACCTGGAAGCAGTACCCCTGGGAGGCGACCTCGGCGATACCCAGTCCTTCCAGGGTCTCCTTGCGGAACGCCCGGAAGCCGCCGGTCACATCGCGGATAGGTACTCCCAGCATCAGACGGGAGTAGAGGCTGCCGCCTCGCGACAGGAACTCCCGGGACTTGGGCCAATTCACTACGCTCCCGCCGGGTACCCAACGGGACCCGAGCACCAAATCCGCACCGGGCAGCGCCGTAAGCAGGCGGGGCAGTTCCTCGGGGCGGTGAGAGCCATCGGCGTCCATCTCGACCAGGACGCCGTAATTGTTCTCGATGCCCCAGGCGAACCCAGCCAGATACGCCGCGCCGAGGCCTTCTTTGCCCTTCCGGTGCAGAACGTGAATATGGCTGTCTTCGGCTGCGAGCTCGTCCGCGATCTTGCCGGTGCCGTCCGGACTGTTGTCGTCGACCACAAGAACGTGCGCATGCGGCACCGAGCTACGGACCCGAGACGTAATCGATGCGATGTTCTCGGCCTCGTTGTAGGTCGGAATGATCACCAACACCGTGCCGAGCGGGTCTGTGGCCCGCTGACCGCCTTCACTCACTGTGTATCCACCTCGTGTGCTTGCCAGCGCGGTACAGAGGCCCGGCTGGTCCCCGTGAGCATACGGGCCCGAACACAAACGGCCGTGCGAGGGGTGATAAGGGTGCCTGCATGGTAAATGGGCCTGTCGGCCCCGAGGCGGGTACTCGGCTGGTAGATCGGCCGTCTAGCCTCAATACCGGTGATTTAGGTTGTTTTCCGGCTGGTTGAAGTGGCTCTGGTTGGCTCGACCAGCCGGACCGTCGGGGTGTCTGGCCGTGGTGGGCCGTGGTGCTCGGCTCGTTTGAGGGCCCAGTTGGACATTTTGCGTTTGATCACGCGGGGGTTGGAGCGTAACCGCCGTGCGGGCAGCAGCCGTTCGGTGATCTCACGCAGGCTCTGGGCGGTGGACCAGGCCAGTCGCGAGGGGGGAAAGCGCCGCCTGCCCGGTCACGTGGCGGCGGACGACGCGAAGGGTGCGGGTGAAGGAGATCCGGTCGGGATCGTGCCCGGCCTTGAGAGCGGCCTGGTGCATCAGGTCGTGCAGCGCGTGATGGACCAGCAGGAACGCGAAGATCTCCTGTTCGACGCCGCGTGGGTACCGGGAACGCAGCACCATCCCCGGGACGCCCTGGTGGTTCTTGATCTCGTCCAGGGTGTTCTCGATCTCCCACCGCTGGGCATAGAGGGCGGCAAGCTCCTCGGCCGGTGCCTGGGCGGGGTCGAGGAGGGTGGTGATCAGCCGGTAGACGGTGCCGTCACCACCGCGTGGGCCGAGGGTGTACTCGATCACCCGCACCCGCTCGGGGTCCGCGCGCCGATAGTGGTCCCGCTTGGCAACGATCTCCGACAGGTAGGACCCGTCGGGGAGGGCTTCGAGGACCGGCAGCACCACGACGCTGCGGACCCTCCACAGTAGGTCCGCACCGCCCGCCTTCGCAGCACGCCACAGGTCGAGACCGCAAAAGCCCCGGTCGGCGAGCACCAGCATGCCCTTCGTCAGCACGGGAAACAGCCGCTGAGCCAGGACGCTCTCGTGGACCTTGAGCGGTCCGACCTCGGCCGCGAACACGGCATGAGTGCCGCACTCGGCCAGGGCCGCCACCCTCACCTGCGGATACGCACTGCGGCCCTGCCCGCGACTGGTACCGGGGCGCCCGAAGAACTGGGCATTCGCCGCGGTGTCCGGAACGTCGAAGACCGTGCCGTCCACCGCGACCAGCCGCCACCGCCGGTACCAGGCACCCTGCGTTCGCGCAACCGCCACCGGCCGGCACACCCGCGTGAACAGGGCCCGCAACGGCTCCGGACCAAGCCGCAGACGAGCCCGGCCGATCGCCGCCGTCGTGGGCACCCGCCAGGTCTTCACCCACCGGCCTTCGCGCTCCAGCCCCTGGACCAGAAGCCGGGCCACTTCTTCATAGCCCTGCCCGAAAAACAGACACATCGCCAGGACGAAGTAGACCACCACCCGTGCCGGCAGCAGCCGCGTCCGCTGTTCGACCCTGCCGCACTCGGCGACCACCTCGTCGACCAGTTCCGGCGGAAACGCCCGCGTCAGCACCCCCAACGCGATCCGATCCGAGAACCGATCAACCCCCGACGACTTCACCTGACCCGGTCTTGGCACAACCCACCCAACGACCAGAAACCACCAAAGTCACCGGTATTGTAGCCTCGATCTTTCGTGATGGGTCGCCGACGGAGTCGGGGGCCCATTTCGTTGTCGGTGGCTGAGGCCGGGCAGGTTCAGGGCCCGGGTGTCGTCTCGGGTGGACGCCGGGTTCCACTCCTCCGGGCTGGCACGTTCTCTTGTAGGGACGGGTGAGTCCGCTGGTCAGCCAGGGTTTGGCAGGGGTGCGAGCCGTTCGAGGGCGTCTGTGATCTCGCGGGTCCAGGGCCAATGGCGTGCGAGGCGGAGGATGCGGCGCCGACCGGTGGTGACGAGCTGGCCGGCCGCGGAGAACAGGCGCAACCGCAGGCGGCGGGGTTCCCAGAGCCGGGTCTTGCCGGTCAGGGCGAGCATGGGCATCCAGGCCAGCAGGTCGAGGGCGATCTGGACGATCTCCAGCCAGACCTTGTTCTGGGCGGTGTCGTGCAGGGGCAGGTTGCGCAGACCGGTCGCACGCGCGGCCCGGATGCGGTCCTCCGCGCGGGCTCGCAGCCGGTGGCGGAGTTCGAGTCCGGCGATCGGCCGGTTGAGGGTGTTGGTGGCGAAGCAGGTGATCCGCATGCCGTCCGCGTCCGTGATCCTCAACTGGGCTCCGGGATGGGGCCGTTCCTTGCGGACGATCAGCCGCATGCCCTTGGGCCAGCCGTCGAGCAGGTCGCCGGTGAGTTCGGCGACCCAGGCCCCGTCACGGACCTCACCGTCCGACTCGATTGCGGGTGTCCAGGCCGATGCGGGGATCTTCAGAACGTGCTCGTGGATGGCCTCGGTGATCACCATGCCGACCGAGTAGGACAGCCAGCGTCCGCGCTGGGCGAGCCAGGCCACGAACTCGTGGGTGCCGCCCGCGGAATCACAGCGGATCAGCGTCCGCCGTCCCCGCCGGTACTTCTTGGGCAGTTGAGCCAGGGCGAGGCGAGCGGCGCTGATGTGGTCGGCGGCCGTGTTCGAGCCCGCGTTGCCGGGCCGAAGGAGGGCTGCGACAGGTTCGCCGGTTCCTCCCGGGCCGTGGTCGACGAAGCCCATGAGCGGGTGGTGGCCGTAGGTCTTCTTCCAAGTCGGGGCCGCGTCCTGCTTGTCCGAGTGCGCGACGACCAGGACCCCGTCCAGGTCCACGGTCACCTGAGCGTCGGCGTCCGGAGCACGGTCGTCGGCCAGTCCCCAGACCCGCCTGCGTACTTCGGAACGTGCGGTGCGGATCGCGGTCAGCGCCTTCTCGCTGGAGGCAGCGAGGGTGTCGATCAGCCGGGAGACCGTCGGATCGGAGGCGACCGGCCCGAACACGGCCGGCTCGCACCGCAGCATCGCGATGTCGGCGAGGCAGTCCCCGCCGAGCGCGACCGCCAGCGCAAGGTCCACGAGCATCTTGCCGGGGTCGTGGACGGCTCGCGGTCTCCGCCACGGGGTCAGGGCTGTGGATATCGCCTGGTCAAGGCCGATCTTGCGGACCGTTTCGACCAGCAGGACCGAACCGGCCTGCGAGACCACGGCCCGGCCGTCATCCCGGACAAGGACGTGGGGATAGGACCCGATAGGCTGCTTCACCTGGAAAGTGCCTCCGACAGGGGCGGGAACAAGGACCTCAGCAATCCTCATTCTCGCTGGTCAGAGGCACTTTCTGCTTGCCTGATCACCTGTCGGACAGTCCGCTTCATGAAAGCGCGAGGCTAGGACATTGGCCGGGATCCGGCCAGCTGGCTGTGCCGCTTGGAGGCTCGGCCCACCATTCCGTCCACGATCTCGATGCCGGCACACTGCTCCTCGGACCAGAGCCGTACTGCTCCGCGCTGATCGGCGTGTGCCTCCACTCGGGCGCCACCATCTCGGCGGCCATGGCGTACCTCCTTCGAGGAGCCTCGACGGGTCCAGCGCTGCTGGGTCCAGCCTCCTGTCCGCTGATGTCGGGACGCTCGATGCGCAAGGGTGCCAGGACGTCTCGACGCCTACCGGTTCTGCCTGCCCCGGCCACCGGTGGAGGCGGCCGCGTCGCCGAAGCCGGTGCCCACCTTCTCGTGCGCGAGCTCCCCCAGCCGTGCGAAAGGTCGGCGCAGGCAGGCCCGTGCGGGCTTCGCCGACCCGGCCGGGCACTGTGAGAGGCTGGATCCCATGAACCGGTTGGCTGGTGTGACCTCGCCTTATCTGCTTCAGCACGCGGACAATCCGGTCGACTGGTGGCCCTGGACGCCGGAGGCCTTCGAGGAAGCGCGACGACGCGACGTACCCGTGCTGCTGTCAGTCGGCTACTCCGCATGCCACTGGTGCCACGTCATGGCCCACGAGTCCTTCGAGGACGACGACACCGCGGCGTATCTGAACGAGCACTTCGTGTCCGTCAAGGTCGACCGCGAGGAGCGTCCCGATGTGGACGCCGTGTACATGGAGGCCGTGCAGGCGGCCACGGGTCAGGGCGGCTGGCCCATGACGGTGTTCCTCACGCCCGGGGCGCAGCCCTTCTACTTCGGCACCTACTTCCCGCCCGCCCCGCGGCACGGGATGCCGTCGTTCCGCCAGGTCCTGGAGGGCGTCACCGCCGCCTGGGCGGACCGGCGCGGCGAGGTCGACGAGGTGGCTGGGAAGATCGTCCGCGATCTGGCGG
The DNA here is from genome assembly GCF_027460265.1 of Streptomyces sp. WMMC940. Lineage (NCBI taxonomy): Bacteria > Bacillati > Actinomycetota > Actinomycetes > Kitasatosporales > Streptomycetaceae > Streptomyces > Streptomyces sp. WMMC940. Next base: position 2,748,459 of record NZ_JAPZBC010000001.1, on the reverse strand, counting down.
GACGGGCCCTGGCGTACGGGGGCCAGGGAACCCCGGGGGAGGAGGAGCTCGCCCAGGCGCTGCTCGGCCTCACCCGGGAGTACGACCCGGCGCACGGCGGCTTCGGCGGGGCGCCCAAGTTCCCGCCGTCGATGGTCCTGGAGTTCCTGCTGCGGCACTACGCGCGCACGGGCGCGGAGGGCGCGCTGCAGATGGCCGCCGACACCTGCGAGGCGATGGCCCGCGGCGGGATCTACGACCAGCTCGGCGGGGGCTTCGCCCGGTACTCGGTGGATCGCGAGTGGGTGACTCCCCACTTCGAGAAGATGCTCTACGACAACGCCCTGCTCTGCCGGGTGTACGCACATCTGTGGCGGGTCACCGGCAGCGACCTGGCCCGCCGGGTCGCCCTGGAGACCGCCGACTTCATGGTGCGGGAACTAAGGACGCCGGAAGGCGGCCTTGCCTCCGCCCTCGACGCCGACAGCGCTCTTCCCGACGGTTCCGGTGAGCACGCCGAGGGCGCGTACTACGTCTGGACGCCCGGCGGACTGAGGGACGTGCTGGGCGAGGACGACGCGGAGTTCGCCATGCGGTACTTCGGCGTGACCGAGGAGGGCACCTTCGAGCACGGCTCCTCGGTGCTCCGGCTTCCGCAGGACGCGGGCGTCGCCGACTCCGGGAGGGTCGCGTCCGTGCGGGAGCGGCTGCTGGCGGCGCGTGATCAGCGGCCGAGGCCGGGCCGCGACGACAAGGTCGTCGCCGCGTGGAACGGTCTCGCGATCGCCGCACTGGCGGAAGCCGGCGGTTACTTCGACCGGCCGGACCTCGTCGAGCGTGCCACGGAGGCCGCCGATCTGCTCGTCCGGCTCCACTTGGACGACGGTGCGCGACTGACCCGTACCTCCAGGGACGGCCGTGCGGGTGCCAACGCCGGGGTGCTGGAGGACTACGCCGATGTCGCCGAGGGCTTCCTGGCCCTCGCCTCCGTCAGCGGCGAGGGGGCGTGGCTGGAGTTCGCGGGCCTCCTGCTGGACGGAGTCCTGGAGCGGTTCACGGGCCCCGGGGGGCAGTTGTACGACACGGCCCGCGACGCCGAGCGGCTGATCCGACGGCCCCAGGACCCCACGGACAACGCCGCTCCCTCCGGCTGGACGGCCGCGGCCGGCGCGCTGCTCTCCTACGCCGCGCACACCGGCTCGGAGGCCCACCGCAGCGAGGCGGAGAGGGCGTTGGGAGTGGTGAAGGCGCTCGGCCCGCGCGCCCCCCGGTTCATCGGGTGGGGGCTCGCCGCCGCGGAGGCGCTGCTCGACGGTCCGCGGGAGGTGGCGGTCGTCGGAGCGCCCGGTGACACCGGGATGCGGAGTCTGCACCGGGCCGCGCTGCTGGGGACGGCGCCGGGCGCCGTGGTCGCCGCCGGTGGGCCGGGCGGTGATGAGTTCCCGCTGCTCGCGGACCGCCCGCTGGTCGACGGGAAGCCGGCGGCCTATGTCTGCCGGCGTTTCGTCTGTGCCGCACCGGTCACCGAAGTGGAGGCGCTACGGCGGGAGTTGGCGCCCCGGGGGTGACCGCCGGCGAGCGATTTCGGTGACCTGCCCGAAACGCGCCATTCATCAAAACAGGCGTACGACAGTCACACAATCCTCCTATTCTCTTCACCGCTGACACAGCAGCTGCGTATGCGGCGGGTCCGCGCTGCGGTCCCGCCGCGCCGCGCAGGGGGGTTCAGGGGCAGGAGCGCGGCGGGCGAGGGGGCCTGCCGTGGCGGTCGCCCCTGTCGTTGGGGGGCCAATTGCTCACGTCCTTGTTCATCGGCGCCGTCTCCTTGGCGCTCTTCTGGATGGCGGCGTTCACGCTCTGGTGGCAGATGCACGCCTGGCGCACACCGGAGACGCTCGCGTCGACACGCTTCGAGAGCCCGGCGGGCACGGGGGGACTGTCGTTCTCCCTGCTGCTGCCCGCCCGGCACGAACAGCTGGTGCTGGAACACACCATCAGCAGGCTGCTGCAGTCCAGCCACCGCGACTTCGAGATCATCGTCATCGTCGGGCACGACGACCCGGAGACCACGGAGGTCGCCGCGCGGGCCGCTTCCCGCGATCCCGACCGGGTACGGGTCGTCGTCGACACCCATGAGACCAAGAACAAACCGAAGGCGCTGAACACGGCCCTCCCGCACTGCCGCGGGGACGTCGTCGGGGTCTTCGACGCCGAGGACCAGGTCCACCCGGAGCTCCTCGCGCACGTCGACCACGCCTTCACCGCCACCGGCGCCGACGTCGTCCAGGGCGGCGTCCAGCTGATCAACTTCCACTCCTCGTGGTACGCGCTGCGCAACTGCCTGGAGTACTTCTTCTGGTTCCGTTCCCGTCTCCACCTCCATGCCGCCAAGGGCTTCATCCCGCTCGGCGGCAACACCGTCTTCGTCCGCACCGACGTGCTGCGCGAGGCCGGCGGCTGGGACCAGAACTGCCTGGCCGAGGACTGCGACCTCGGCGTGCGCCTGTCCAGCCGCGGCAAGAAGGTCGTCGTCGCGTACGACGCCGACATGGTCACCCGAGAGGAGACCCCCGGCACGCTGATGTCGCTGCTGAAGCAGCGCACCCGCTGGAACCAGGGCTTCCTTCAGGTCTACCGGAAGAAGGACTGGCGGCAACTGCCCGCGCTGGGGCAGCGCATGCTCGCCCGCTACACGCTGATGACGCCGTTCATGCAGGCGTTCACGGGCGTGGTCATCCCCGTCAACGCCGCCGCCGCACTCCTCCTCGACGTGCCCGTCGGCGTCGCCTTCCTCACGTTCCTGCCGCTGGTCACGGCGATGGTGACCTTCGTCTTCGAGATCGTCGGACTGCACGACTTCGGAACCCAGTACGGGCTGCGGGTCCGTTTCCCGCACTACCTCAAGCTCATCGGCGGCGGCCCCTTCTACCAGGTGCTCCTCGCGGGCGCGGCCGTGCGGGCCGTGTGGCGCGAGCAGCGCGGCCGCAACGAGTGGGAGCTGACCAGCCATGTCGGCGCGCACCTCACCCGAGAGGACGTCCCCGCGTGACCTCCACCCTCACGGCGGCGCCACCGGTGGCGGCCGCCCGCTCCGCCCATCCCGCAAGACGGCTCACCGTCCGGCCCGTCGTCCGCTTCCGGTCCTCCCGGCCGGACCTGCTCCTGTGCGGTGCGCTGCTGACCGCGATCCTCCTGGTGCAGGGCTGGAACATCCAGCACTTCCCGACCCTCAGTGACGACGAGGGCACCTACCTCGCCCAGGCGTGGGCGGTCCAGCAGGGCGAGGGCCTGGCCCACTACACGTACTGGTACGACCATCCGCCGCTCGGCTGGATCCAGCTCGCCGGTCTGACCTGGATCCCCTCGCTCATCGCGCCGGACGCGATGACGGTGGCCACGATGCGCGGGGCGATGCTGCTGATCAGCGCGGCGAGCGCGGTCCTGCTCTACGTCCTGGCGCGCCGGCTCTGGCTGCCGCGCTGGGCGGCGGGGCTCGCGATGGCCCTGTTCGGACTGTCGCCGCTGTCCGTGGTCCTGCAGCGGGAGATCTTCCTCGACAACCTCGCCGTGATGTGGATGCTGCTGGCGTTCTGCCTCGCGGCCTCGCCCAGCCGGCATCTGTGGCACCACTTCGGGGCAGGGCTCGCCGCCGCCACCGGGGTGCTCACCAAGGAGACGATGCTGGTCGTCCTTCCCGCGCTGCTGGTGACGATGTGGCGCTTCAGCCACCGCGACACCCGTAAGTTCGCGGTCACGGGCGCCGTCACCGCCTGCGCCCTGATCGGTTTCTCCTACCCGCTGTTCGCGCTCCTCAAGGGCGAACTCCTGCCGGGCGAGGGCCATGTGTCGCTGTGGGAGGGCATCACCTACCAGATGAGCCGGCCCGGCTCGGGGTTCATCCTCAGTGAGGGGACCGGATCGAACGGCGTGCTCCGGTCCTGGCTCTACTACGACCGGGTGCTGCCGCTGGGCGGGCTCGCCGGGGCCGCGCTGCTGCTCCTGACACTGCGCTGGTCGGTGACCGCGCGGGCGCTCGCCGGGCCCGCGCTGGCCGTGGCCGTCCTTGCGGCCGTCGCGATGCGCCCGTCGGGCTATCTGCCCGCGATGTACGTCATCCAGGCGCTGCCGTTCCTGGCACTGGTGCTGGCCGGCGGGGCGGCGAGCGTCGGGCACGCGGTGCTGAGCCGGTGGCGGCGCCCCGGAGAAGAACGGCCGCTCATGCTCGCCCGCCGGTCCGCGGCCGCCGTGCTCGCCCTCGCCGCGGCCGTGTACGTGGTGCCGCGCTGGTACGACGGCGACCGCACCGCGATGACGGCCGACGCCAACGGCCCGTACCGGGCCGCCGCGCGGTGGCTGAGCACCGAGGTCGACGAACCCGCCCGTACCCGGGTGCTCGTCGACGACGCCCTCTGGCTCGACCTGGTGCACGCCGGGTACCAGCCGGGGCTCGGGGCCATCTGGTTCTACAAGGCCGACCTCGACCCGGCGGTGACGAAGACCATGCCGCGCGGCTGGCGGGACCTGGACTACGTGGTCGCCTCGCCGACGGTCCGCCGCGACGCGCGCGATCTGCCCAATGTGCGGGCCGCGCTGGAGCACTCCACGCCCGTCGCCGTCTTCGGCGAGGGCGAGGACCGTATCGAGATCCGAGAAATCGGGGGAGCTGACCACACGTGACGAGCCATCACACACCTCCGGCCGACGGACTGGGGTGCAGTCCGGGAGCGTTCGAGGGCACGCTCGGCGAGACCGCGGGGGTCGCCGAACCGGCGGCCGTCACCGTGGTGATCCCGACCTTCAACGAGTCGGCCAACGTACGCGAACTGCTGCACCGGCTCACCGACTCCGTGCCGGCGCGGCTCCCCTGCGAGGTCGTGTTCGTCGACGACTCCTCCGACGACACCCCGGCGGTGATCGCCGAGGCCGCGCAGGACTGCCCCTTCCCCGTCACGGTCATCCACCGGGACTCGCCCGACGGCGGACTCGGCGGCGCGGTCGTCGAGGGGATGAAGGCCGCGGGGTCGGACTGGATCGTGGTCATGGACGCCGACCTCCAGCATCCGCCGTCACTGGTCCCCGATCTCGTCGCCACCGGCGAGAAGGAGTCCGCCGACCTCGTCGTCGCCAGCCGCTATCTGCCCGGCGGCAGCCGCGCCGGGCTCGCGGGCGGCTACCGGGTGGCCGTCTCCCGCGGCGCGACCTGGCTCGCGAAGGGGCTCTTCCCGCGCGTCCTGCGCGGCATCAGCGACCCGATGAGCGGCTTCTTCGCCATCCGCCGGTCCACGGTGAGCGCCGAGGCGCTGAAGCCGCTCGGCTACAAGATCCTGCTGGAACTGGCCGTGCGCTGCCGGCCGGGCGGAGTCGCCGAGGTGCCGTTCGTCTTCCAGGACCGGTTCGCGGGCGAGTCCAAGTCGACGGCCAGGGAAGGCGTGCGCTTCCTGCGCCATCTGGTCGGGCTGCGCACCGCCTCCCCGCTCGCCCGGATGGCCGCCTTCGGGCTCATCGGGCTCACCGGCTTCGTCCCCAACCTGCTGGCGCTGCACGCGCTGGTGACCGCCGGTCTGCACTATCTGCCCGCCGAGATCCTCGCCAACCAGTTCGGCGTGCTGTGGAACTTCCTCCTCATCGAGGTGCTGCTGTTCCGGGACCGGCGCCACCACCGCCACTGGGCGGACCGCGTGGGCCGGTTCGCGCTGCTCGCCAACGCGGACCTGGTGCTGCGCATCCCACTGATCGCCCTGCTCGTCGGGCAGTTCCACCTGGCCGTGCTGCCCGCCACCACGCTCGCGCTGCTCACGACGTTCGTCCTGCGCTTCGCCGGGACCGAGGCGCTCGTCTACCTGCCGCGCGGAGGCCGCTCCGCAAGGAGCCGTACCGGCACAGCAAGGAGCACCAGTTGAAGCCACCCGGACGCACCCGCAGACCCACCACCGGACGCACCCGCAGACCCACCGGACGCACCCGCAGATCCACCGGACGCACCCGCAGGACGACCGCGCTGCTCGCCGTCGCCGCCATGACCTCCGGCCTGCTGCTCGCCGCGCAGCAGCCGGCCACCGCGGGGCCCAACCTCGTCAGGAACCCCGGATTCGAGACCCCCGGCAGCGGAGACATGCCCTTCTGCTGGGCCAAGTCCGGCTGGGGGGACAACGACTTCACCTTCACCACCACCGCTGACGCGCACACCGGCTCCGCGGCGATGAAGGTCGAGCTGACCCGCCGGCTGGACGGCGACCGCAAGGCCCTGATCACGGAGTCCGCCGACTGCGCCCCGCACGTCGTCCCGGAGCGCCAGTACGACCTGTCCTTCTGGTACAAGTCGACGACCCCGGACACCGCCCTCACCCTCTTCCGCCACGACACCACCGCGGGCTGGCAGTACTGGACCGATCTGCGCACCCTCCCCATGGAGGGGGACTGGACCCGCAGCGAGGTCCGCACCCCGGCCATCCCGCCGGGCACGGACCAGATCACCTGGGGCGTCTCCGTCTTCGGCACCGGCAGCGTCACGACCGACGACTACGCGATGGAGGAGGTCGCGCCGCCGACGCCCGACCCGATGTGCACGGCCACGGCCGAGGAGTGCGCCAAGGGCCGGTGGGACGTCATGCCGACGAAGAACCCGGTGCGCTCGATGCACTCGGTGGTGCTGCACGGGGGTACCTCCCAGGACGGAGGCCCTGGGGGAGGAAAAGTGCTCCTGATCGCCGGCTCCGGGAACGACCCGGGGATGTTCGAGGCGGGGACGTTCACCTCCGCCGTGTACGACCCGGTGGCCGGGACGTACAAGAACATCCCGACGCCCGCGGACATGTTCTGCGCCGGGCACGTCCAACTGTCCGACGGCCGGGTGCTGGTGATGAGCGGCAACAAGGGCTATCCGTCGGCCGACGGCACGATCGGCTACCAGGGCCTGAAGGACTCGTACGTCTTCGACCCGGAGACCGAGACGTACACGCGGACCAACGACATGAACGGGGGCCACTGGTACCCGTCGGCGACGATCCTCGGCAACGGTGACGTCATCTCCTTCGGCGGGCTGAAGGAGGACTCGACGGGCAATGTGACGGCGGAGAAGTTCTCGGCCGCCGAGAACAGGTGGCTGCCGCTCCACCAGGTCAACCAGACCTGGTCGTTCTGGGGCCTGTACCCGTCGATGATCCTGATGCAGGACGGCCGCCTCTTCTACTCCGGCAGCCATGTCTTCGGCAACGGCACCCCCGGCACCGGCGCCTCGATCTACGACTACGACGCCAACACCATCACCGACGTGCCGGGCCTGCGGAACAAGGACCAGCGCGACGAGAGCGCGAGCGTGCTGCTGCCCCCGGCGCAGGACCAGCGGGTCCTCACCATCGGCGGCGGCAACAACGAGACCAACCCGGCCGCCAACCGGCTCACCGACATCATCGACCTCAAGCAGCCGAACCCGCAGTACACGGCCGGTCCGCCGCTGCCGCAGGGCCTCGTCGACCAGGGCCAGGGCAAGCGTCCGCAGACCGGTGACGAGGGCAAGATGTTCGTCTCCGCGGTGCTGCTGCCCGACGGCAAGGTGCTGGAGACCGGCGGCGGGCTGCACGACCGGGCGGACCCGGTGTACGAGGCGTCGTTCTTCGACCCGGTGACCGACACCTACGAGGAGGGCCTCGCGGCCGACCCGATCCCGCGCACGTACCACTCGTCGGCGTTCCTGCTGCCCGACGGCCGGGTCATGGCCGTCGGGGACAACCCCGGCAACGGCACCTACAACCACAACGTGTCGATCTACACCCCGCCGTACCTGCTGAAGGGCCCGCGCCCGCGCATCACTTCGGTGATCGACGGCGAGTGGCAGTACGGCGACACCCAGCGGATCACCGTGGACCGGCCGATCGCCAAGGCGGAGCTGATCCGCCCCGCAGCGGTCACCCACTCCTCGGACCCCAACCAGCGGTTCGTGGACCTTCCGATGAGCGTGGTGGACGACCGGACGATCGACCTGAACGTCACCAGCAACCCCAACCTCGCCCCGCCCGGCTGGTACATGCTCTTCGGCGTGGACGCGGCCGGGATCCCGTCGGTGGCCGAGTGGGTGCACCTGGGTGCCCCGCCCGCGGCGGCGCGGGCCGCGGAGGACGCCCCGTCGGCGCACGTCCACGACTTCGCCGGGGATCTCGCCAAGTCCCCCAAGAAGAACGGCAAGAAGCGCGCCTCGGCCCCGGTCGGCCCGAGGATCGCGGGCTGCGACCGGCACTACGGCCCGGCCGACGTCTGTGTGCCGCTCGCCTTCCCTGCGCCGGTGAAGGCGACGACCAGGTCCCGCTGCGACTGGCTCACGGCGCACGGCTACGCCCGGCTGAAGGTCAACGGCAAGGACGATCCGCTCCGGCTCGACCCGGACCGGGACGGCCGGACCTGCGGGAAGGGGGACCTGAGGCGGTAGCCGGTCCTCCCGCGCCCGGGGGACGGCCCGTCCCCCGGGCGCGGGAGGGCACCGTCCAGGGGCGCGGCCGGGTCGTCCCGCCGGCCGCGCTCCGCCCGGTCGAGCGCGGCCTCGAGCAGGGCGGCCGTCACTGTCGGGCACCGGCCCCGCCGAGGACGGTCCGAGGGCCCCTCGGCCTCGCTCAGGCGTGCTGGTAGGCGACCAGGGAGATCCCCACGTAGTGGACGACGAAGGCGGCCAGGGTGAAGGAGTGGAAGACCTCGTGGAAGCCGAACCAGCGCGGTGACGGATTCGGCCGCTTCATCCCGTAGATGACCCCGCCGGCGCTGTACAGCAGCCCGCCGACGATCACGAGCACGAGGACGGCGATGCCGCCCTTGCGCATGAAGTCGGGCAGGAAGAAGACCGCGGCCCAGCCCATCGCGATGTAGCAGGGCGTGTAGAGCCACCGCGGCGCGCCGACCCAGAACACCCGGAAGGCGATTCCGGCAACCGCTGCCGCCCAGACCGCCCACAACAGCACCCGCCCGGTGGAGTCCGGCAGGAGCAGCAGCGTCAGCGGGGTATACGTACCGGCGATGATCAGGAAGATGTTCGCGTGGTCGAGCCGGCGGAGGACGGCCGTCGCGCGGGGCCCCCAGGTGCCCCGGTGGTAGAGCGCGCTCACACCGAAGAGCAGACAGGCGGTGAGTACGTAGATGCCGCAGGCGATCCTGCCGCGGGTCGAGTCCGCGAGTGCCGTCAGCACGATCCCCGCGATCAGTACGGCGGGAAACATCCCCGCGTGCAGCCAGCCCCGCAACCGCGGCTTCACCGGCGGTGGATCGATCTCGTTCACGGCGGGCGGGGCTGCAGTCATGGCGGCATGCTACCTACGGGGCCGTAGGTGACGGACCCCGAGTGGTAATGCTCACGTGAGAGGTCCTCTGGACATATGGGCACCGGACACGGATGATCAGATGAGTGCGGTCGGCACCGGATGAGCAGCTACGAAGCATCCGGGTCGCAGCCCCCACGGGGCAACAACCTCAAACCCCTCTTTTAGGAGCAATCGTGGCGCGCGACATCGCGGCTCCCAGCAACGCACCCACCAATCACCAGGAACTGATCGCCTGGGTCGACGAGATCGCAGCTCTGACGCAGCCGGACAGGGTGGTCTGGTGCGACGGGTCCGAGGCCGAGTACGACCGCCTGGCCGAGGAACTGGTCGCCAAGGGCACGTTCCGCAAGCTGGACCCGATCAAGCGCCCGAACTCCTACTACGCCGCCTCCGATCCCACCGACGTGGCGCGCGTCGAGGACCGCACCTTCATCTGCTCCGAGAAGGAGGAGGACGCCGGCCCGACGAACCACTGGAAGGCCCCCGCCGAGATGCGGGACGTCTTCACCGGTGAGAAGGGAATCTTCCGCGGCTCGATGAAGGGCCGGACGATGTACGTCGTCCCCTTCTGCATGGGCCCCCTCGGTTCGCCGCTCTCCGCGCTGGGCGTCGAGATCACCGACTCCGCCTACGTCGCCGTCGCCATGCGCACCATGACCCGGATGGGCCAGGCCGTCCTCGACGAGCTGGGCACCGACGGCTTCTTCGTGAAGGCCGTCCACACCCTCGGCGCGCCGCTGGAGCCCGGCCAGGAGGACGTGCCGTGGCCGTGCAACTCCACGAAGTACATCTCGCACTTCCCCGAGACCCGTGAGATCTGGTCCTACGGCTCCGGCTACGGCGGCAACGCCCTCCTCGGCAAGAAGTGCTACGCCCTGCGCATCGCGTCCGTCATGGCCCGCGACGAGGGCTGGCTCGCCGAGCACATGCTCATCCTCAAGCTGACCCCGCCGCAGGGCGAGTCGAAGTACGTGGCCGCCGCCTTCCCGTCGGCCTGCGGCAAGACGAACCTGGCCATGCTGGAGCCCACGATCTCCGGCTGGACCGTCGAGACCATCGGCGACGACATCGCCTGGATGCGGTTCGGCGAGGACGGCCGCCTCTACGCGATCAACCCCGAGGCCGGCTTCTTCGGCGTCGCGCCCGGCACCGGCGAGCACACCAACGCCAACGCCATGAAGACCCTGTGGGGCAACGCGGTCTTCACCAACGTCGCGCTCACCGACGACAACGACATCTGGTGGGAGGGCATGACGGAGGACACTCCGGCCCACCTGACCGACTGGAAGGGCAACGACTGGACGCCGGAGTCCGGGGTCCCGGCCGCACACCCGAACGCCCGCTTCACCGTCCCCGCCGCGCAGTGCCCGATCATCGCGCCGGAGTGGGAGGACCCGAAGGGCGTGCCGATCTCGGCGATCCTCTTCGGCGGCCGTCGCGCCTCCGCGGTCCCGCTGGTGACGGAGTCGTTCGACTGGCAGCACGGTGTCTTCCTGGGTGCGAACGTCGCCTCCGAGAAGACCGCCGCCGCCGAGGGCAAGGTCGGCGAGCTGCGCCGCGACCCGTTCGCGATGCTGCCCTTCTGCGGTTACAACATGGGCGACTACATGGCCCACTGGATCAAGGTCGGGCAGGCCGCCTCGGCACGGGGCGACCAGTCCAAGCTCCCGAAGATCTACTACGTGAACTGGTTCCGCAAGAACGACGCCGGCAAGTTCGTGTGGCCGGGCTTCGGTGAGAACAGCCGCGTTCTGAAGTGGATCGTGGAGCGCCTGGAGGGCAGGGCCGAGGGCGTCGAGACCGCGATCGGCATCCTCCCCACCCGGGAGTCCCTGGACACCGACGGCCTGGAGCTGGCCGACGAGGACCTGGACTTCCTGCTCAAGGTCGACGCGGACGTCTGGCGCGAGGAGGCCGCGCTGGTCCCCGAGCACCTCAACACCTTCGGTGACCACACCCCGAAGGAGCTGTGGGACGAGTACCGCGCGCTGGTGGCCCGACTGGGCTGAACCCCCACTCGGAGCTGAGACCGGGGCCCGCACCGTACAAAGGCGTACGGAGCGGGCCCCGGCCTTTGGCGCGCGGCGTTCGACCGTGCCGGTGAACTCGGCTCTCCCACCAAGGCCCGCTCCCGCAAGCCGTCGTCTGGCGGAAGCCGTCCGGGCCCGCGGCCGGTAGTCGTCGTCTGGCGGAAGGCGTCCGCGGCCGGTAGTCGTCGTCTGGCCGAAGCCGTCCGCTGCCGCAAGCCCTCCGGTGCCGGCAGCCGTCGTCGGTCGGCGGCCAGTACGTGGCGCCCGGTCCGCGCGTCTCGTGGCACGCGGACCGGGGCCGTCAGGGGGCGCCGACCAGCCGCGTGTCGCGCAGGGCGGCGGTGTGCGCGTCCATCCGCTCGGCGGCGAGGATCGCGGCGGCGGTGTCGGCGCGCGAGGCGGCGACCACCAGGGCGCGCCCGGCGAGGGCCAGGGCGCGGCGGTGCAGGGCGGCCGGGTCGGCGCCGGTGAGTCCGGCATGGCGGACGGGCGGTGCCCCGCGCAGCCGGCCGACCTGCTCGGCGATGCGGTCGGCCTCGGTGCCGAGGCCGAGTTCGTCGGTGACGGCGAGGAGCGCGGCGAGATGACCGGCGAGCTGGATGTCCAGCTCCTCCTCACGGGTCCGGTGGGGGAAGTCGGACTCGCCGGCCATCGAGTGCACCGACTTGGAGCGGATCGGTTCGTACATGGGGACGGCCTCCTGCAGTAGCTCTGGAGCCATCCTAGCTTGGATTGCGTCTAAAGTTGAGTGGCGTCCGGAAACTGGAGGTTCCGGTCCGTTCACGCTCCGGAGGTCCCCTTCGTCAGGGCTGGCTGTAGCCGTCCAGGAAGTTCCCGATCCGGGTGACCGCGTCCGCCAGGTCCGTCGCGTTCGGCAGGGTGACGATCCGGAAGTGGTCCGGCTCGTGCCAGTTGAAGCCCGTCCCGTGGACGACCATGATCTTCTCGGCCCGGAGCAGGTCCAGCACCATCTGCCGGTCGTCCTTGATCTTGTAGACCTGTGGGTCGAGCCTCGGGAACAGGTAGAGCGCGCCCTTGGGCTTCACGCACGTCACGCCCGGGATCTGGGTCAGCAGGTCGTACGCCGCGTCGCGCTGCTCCAGCAGTCGCCCGCCCGGCAGCACCAGGTCCTCGATCGACTGCCGTCCCTGGAGGGCGGCGGCCACCGCGTGCTGGGCGGGCATGTTGGCGCACAGCCGCATGTTCGCCAGGATCGTCAGGCCCTCGATGTACGAGGCGGCGTGCGCCTTGGGGCCGCAGACCGCGAGCCAGCCGCTGCGGTAGCCCGCGACCCGGTAGTTCTTCGACATGCCGTTGAAGGTGAGGACCAGCAGGTCCGGCGCGATCGCGGCCGTCGGGGTGTGCGTGGCGCCGTCGTAGAGGATCTTGTCGTAGATCTCGTCCGAGCACACCACCAGCTTGTGCCGGCGGGCGATGTCCGCGAGCCGGCGCAGCATCTCGTCGTCGTAGACGGCGCCGGTGGGGTTGTTCGGATTGATGATCACGATCGCCTTGGTGCGGTCGGTGATCTTCCGCTCGATGTCCGCGAGGTCCGGCATCCAGTCGGACTGCTCGTCGCACCGGTAGTGCACGGCCGTCCCGCCGGAGAGCGACACGGCGGCCGTCCAGAGTGGATAGTCCGGCGCCGGGACCAGGACCTCGTCCCCGTCGTCGAGCAGGGCCTGCATCGACATCTGGATCAGCTCGGAGACGCCGTTGCCGAGGTAGATGTCCTCGACGGAGAGCTGGATGCCCTTGGTCTCGTAGTGGCTCATGATCGCGCGGCGCGCGCTCAGCAGGCCCTTCGCGTCGCCGTAGCCGTGGGCGTCCCCCACGTTCCGCAGTATGTCCTCGAGGATCGCCGGCGGGCACTCGAACCCGAAGGCGGCGGGGTTCCCCGTGTTCAGCTTGAGGATGCGGTGCCCGGCCGCCTCCAGTCGCATCGCCTCCTCGAGCACCGGGCCGCGGATCTCGTAACAGACGTTGGCGAGCTTGGTCGACTGGATCACCTGCATGACGCGAGCTTACGGGCCCGCCGCGGGACGCGCTCCGTGTTTTGGGACACCCTCGGGTTCGGCGGGGGCGGCTCCGGCCGGGGCCGCCCGTCGGAAGACCGGTGCAGGCTCCCCCTCGAATAGCTCACACGTTCGGTTTCCTGGGTACGCTGGAAGCATGCCGTCAGTCCATCTCCAGGGTTCGCTCTTCGACCAGACCGACGAGATCCGCCTCGGCCCGCTGACGGACGTCCGCCGCACGGTGCTCGGCCAGGGCGCCTGGCTCGACGTCCTGCCCGGCTGGCTGAGCGGCGCCGACGCGCTGTTCCGGGAACTGGCGGACGGCGTCCCCTGGCGTGCGGAGCGGCGGCAGATGTACGAGCGGGAGGTCGACGTGCCCCGGCTGCTCGCGTACTACCGCGAGGGCGAGACGCTGCCGCACCCCGTCCTGGCCGAGGCGCGCGACGCGCTCACCGCCCACTACGCCGCCGAACTCGGCGAGCCCTTCGTGACGGCCGGGCTCTGCTACTACCGCGACGGCCACGACAGCGTCGCCTGGCACGGCGACCGCATCGGCCGGGGCTCCCGGGAGGACACGCTGGTCGCCATCCTCTCCGTCGGCACCCCGCGCGACCTGGCGCTCCGGCCCAGGAGCGGCCACGGCACAGCGGTCCGCAAGGCCCTCGGCCACGGCGACCTCGTCGTCATGGGCGGCTCCTGCCAGCGGACGTGGGAGCACGCGGTGGCCAAGACCAGCCGGGCCGTGGGGGCCAGGATCAGCATCCAGTTCCGGCCGCGCGGGGTGAACTGAGCGGCCGGGCCGTCGTAGCCCCGCGCGGCGCGTCCATCTCCCGTGTCCTGGCCGGGCCCGGTGGCATGGTGCCCGTGCCCGTGCCCGTGCCCGTGGCCGTTGCCGCTCGCCGGGTGCGCCACGCACCAGGGGTCGGTCACTCGCGTCGAGCGACCGGTCCCTGGTACGTCCCCGCCCGAGGTCTACCCGTCGTCCGGCGGAAGCTCCCGGGACGCCGACAGACGGACGTGTCCGGAATTCGCGGGAGCGGGACAGCCGACCGGGCCGGCGGGTAGACCTCGGGCGGCCGGTGTCACCCGCCCCCGGTGGGCCGCAGCCGGCAGCGCGCCGGGCCCTTGGCGCGCAGGGTGATGGCCGCGTCGACCGGGACCCGTTCGTCCACCGCCTCCAGTTCGTACCCGCGCAGGATCATGGCCAGCGCGAGCACGGACTCCAGCATCGAGAAGTGCTGGCCGATGCAGGCGCGCGGCCCGCCGCCGAACGGGAACCAGGCGTAGCGCGGACGGTCCTTCTCCGCGCCCGGGGCGAACCGTTCCGGGTCGAAGCGGTCCGGGTCCTCCCAGTAGCGGGGGTGCCGGTGCGTCACCCACGGCGCCACGACCACGTCCGCACCGGCCGGGATCGTGTGCCCGCCGACGACCGCGTCGGCGACCGCGCGGCGGCCGATGACCGGAGCGGCCGGGTAGAGCCGCATCGCCTCCTTCAGCACCTGCGTGAGGTACGGCAGCGCGTCGAGGTCGTACGCCTCGGGCCTGCGGTCTCCCAGGATGCGCACGGCCTCCGCACGTGCCCGGGACTGCTGCTCCGGGTGCCGGGCGAGCAGATGGAGCGCGAACGCCAGCGAGGTGGCCGTCGTCTCGTGCCCCGCGAGCAGGAAGATCAGCACCTGGTCCCGGATCTCGGAAGCGTCCAGGGCCCCGTCCTCGGAGCTCTCCGCCCGGGCGAGCAGGGTCAGCAGGTCGTCGCCCTTCGCCGCGTCCCCCTCCGCGCGGCGCTCCTCGATGATCCGGTCGCACACCCCGTACAGCTCTTCCGTGGCGGACGCGGCCCGGCGGTTGTCCGGAGTGGGCCAGCTGCGAGGCGGGTTGACGGGGGAGTACCCGCGCCGGAGCGTGTAGTCGCCGATGACCGGGAAGCAGCGTTCGACGACCGGGACCGCCGCCTCGACGTCCGTGCCGAACAGGATGCGCGCCACCGCCCGCAGCGCCAGCCCCGTCATCTCGTCGACGACGTCCACCGTGCCGCCCGGGGCCGTGGCCCAGCGGTCGAGCAGACCGGCGGTCTCCTCGGTGACGGCGGAGGCGTAGCCGTCCACGCGGCGGCGGGTGAAAAGCGGCTGCATCAGCCGCCGCTGCCGCAGGTAGTCCTCGTCCTGGCTGGTCAGCAGCCCGTTGCCGAAGGACTCCCGGACCTCCTGGTAGAAGGCGTTGTCCTTGCGGAAGTTGGCCGAGTCGGTCGCCAGCACCTGCTGGGCGCCCTCCGCCGAGAACACCGCGTACAGCTCCATCCGCAGCCCCGGGGGCCCGGCGGTGAAGCGGACGACGTCGCCGTGCGCCCGGCGGGCGGCGAGGTACGTGCCGAGGGAGTCCCGCTTGAGGTCGAACATCGACCCCAGCAGGGGAAGACCGGCGGGGCCGGGCACGCGCGCGCTCGTCGTCATGCGGAGACACCGCCGAGGAAGCGGGTCCACGCGGCACCGGCGACGGCGAAGCGCGGGCCGTCCTCGCCGAGCTTGGAGTCGCGGACGTGGACGGTGTGGGGGCAGGCGGCCATCTCGACGCAGTCGCCGCCCTGGCTGTCGCTGTGGCTGGACTTGCGCCATTCCAGGGCGACTTCGACGCAGTCGCCGCCCTCGCTGTCGCTGTAGCTGGACTTGAACCACGTGAGTATGTCGCTCATAGCTCCTCCGCCACTTGCCTGATGAAGTCCGCCGACTCCCCGCTGCCGAGGGCCTGCATCCGGATCATTCCATGCGCCTCGGTCAGCGCACTGACGGTGCCGGGATCCGAGTGGAGCGCGCCGGTCTCCGGTGCCTCGACATAGGCGTAGCGGTCGTGCTCGGCGGTCTCCAGCAGGACCATCGAGCCGTTGAGCGCCAGGCCGTTGCATCTGCCGCGGGGCAGGACCTGCACCGACACGTTGCGCGGTTCGCCCGCCTCCAGGATGTGCTCCAGTTGCCCCTTCATCGCCTTCTCACCTCCGACCATCGTCCGCAGGCTCGCCTCGTTGAGCACGAAACCGAAGACCGTGCCGGACCTCCGCGTCAGCGCCTCCTGGCGCTGCAGTCGTGCGCGCACCCGCTCCTCGACCGTCTCGTCGTCCAGCGGCGGATGGCTCTCGCGGATCAACGCCCGCGCGTACTCCTCGGTCTGAAGCAGCCCCGGGATAAGGAGGGCGTCGTAAGCGTGTCTGGAGACCGCCTCCGCCTCGATGGCCATGAACTCCTTGGCCCGCGCCGGAAAGGGCTCCGGCTTCAGGAACTCCAGCGCCGCCAGCAGCTTCCCCTGCGCCCCGCACATCTGGTCCGCGACCTGGAGCAGCCTGGCGCTCGGCTTGCGGCGCCCCTGCTCCATGGACTTCACCGTCTCGTACTCGTAGTTGGCCTCCTTGCCGAGCTCCTCGCGGCTGACGCCCGCCTCCGTCCGCCACAGTTTGATCTGGTTGCCGCAGTACCGCCAGGTCTCCGTCATGGTCGCCCTCCCCGTCCCGGGTGTACGCGTCGGGTACAACCACCGTGCGTACTCATGTCGTTACTTCATCAGGCCGGGGCGGCGCCAGCAGCGTATGAGCCATGAATCAGCACATCGAGTGGCGGCTGCCCCGCAGCCCGCGCAGCGCGGGCCGGGCCCGCGCGTTCCTGGCCGAGCAGTCGCGGGAGTGGAAGCTCCCCGACGACCTGACCGAGACGGCCGTGCTGCTGCTCAGTGAGCTGGTGACCAACGCCTGCCGGCACGCCCGCGTCCCGCCGGGCCGTGAGGTGCGGGCGCGGTGCGTGCTGGGCGGCGACGGCGTGCTGCGGGTCGAGGTGTCGGACGCGAACGATGTGCTGCCGTGCCCGCGTGCCGCCGGGCCGGACGACGAGTCGGGGCGCGGACTCGCTCTGGTCGCCGCGCTCGCGGACGTCTGGGGTGCCCACCCGAGGGAGTGCGGCATCGGGAAGACGGTGTGGTTCGAGATCGGCGACGGCGTGCGGGCGCGTTCCGGGTGTGCTGATCTGGAGGGAGTGGACGACGCGCGTCACGACCCGGGCCCGCCTCTCGGCGGGCCCTGGCCCGCCGCCACGGTTCCCGCAGCCGTGGACGACGGGCCGTGACAAGGAGGAGCCATGTCCGACCCGGCGAAGCCGTCCCGGCACCTGAGCGGCATGCGCGACGAGCGCTACGGCGAGGTCGTGCTGATCTCGCCGGACGGGAACGGCGGCCTCAAGGGCGCCGTCTACACCACCTACGGCCTCAACGACTGCCCCCTCGACAAGTGGAACGCGCTGGACGCGGGCGCCCTGGCGGCGCGGTTCGGCGTCCCCGCCGTCTTCCTGAACGGTCCCCGCTTCTGGACGATCGACGAGGTCACCACCTACAACTGGGGCGGCGTCGAGGAGTTCGACGGCCTTGAGGCCCGCTGGGCCGCCGATGTGCGCATCCCCCCGGACGTCGACTTCTCCGCCGGGGCCGGCGGGAAGCACTACGTGACCACCACCGTGGACCGCGACACCGAGTACGTGCTGAAGGCCGGCAGGCCCGTGTACACCCTCGAGGACTCCGACGGCCGGACGTTCGTGCTGCAGGCGTACTCCCACACCGTGGACCCGGGCCTGACGTCGGACTCCCTGGCCTCCCTCGGCGACCGGTTGCGGCTGCCGGAGGGCTGGCGGTTCCGCACCCACACCCCGGACGAGGACATGCACGTGCGGACGGCGGACAAGAAGGCCACCGTCGTGCAGGACGAGCTGGAGAACACCTACATGCTCCACGCCCGCTGACGGCCCCGGCTGAACGGGCCGCGAGCGGCCCCGTGAGCGGCCCGCCGAACCTGCCGGGAAGGCGCTGTAGGCTCGGCAGTCCTTACGACCCGGCGCCGGCCGGCAGACCTGGTGGGGACGGACCTGCTGCTCATGTGGATGCGGAGTGCGGCCGGCGCGCGACGGCTGGGGACGGCCGGGGCGCTGGCCGTGGCGGCCGGGGGCACGGTCGCCGGAGCCCTGCCGGTGCGCGAGCCCTGGGGGCTGTGGGGCACGTACGGATCCGCGGTGACCACGGCGGGTGCCGTCCTCGCGTACGCCGGGCTGACGCTGCTGGTGCTGGCCTGGTGGGCGTACGGCAGGCTGCTCGACGGCGACGGCGACGGCGACGGCGACGGCAGGGACGGCGGCGGCGACGGCAGGGACGGCGGCGGCGGTGACGGCGGCAAGGGGCCCGGTGTCCGGCACGCCCTCGTCACCCTCGGCTGGTGGGCCGCGCCGCTCTTGCTCGCGCCACCGCTCCACAGCGCCGACGTCTACAGCTACATCGCCCAGGGAGCCATGGTCCTCGAGGGCCACGACGTGTACGCGCACGGGCCGTCGGTGCTCGGCCCGGACTCGCTCGGCGCCGCCGCGGCGGCGAGCGTCGGAGGCCACTGGACGGACACCCCGGCGCCGTACGGCCCGGTGTTCCTGCTGCTGGCGAAGGCCGTGGTGTGGGTCACGGGAGGCACCCTCGTGCCGGCCGTCCTCGGGATGCGGCTGATCGCCGTCGCCTCGCTCGTCCTCATCGTGTGGGCGCTGCGCGGTCTGGCCGTCGAGTGCGGGGCGGACGAGCGCCGCGCGCTGTGGCTGGCCGTCCTCAACCCGCTTCTGCTGCTGCACGTCGTCGGCGGCGCGCACAACGACGGCCTGATGATCGGTCTCATGCTGACCGGGGTCCTGCTGGCGCTGCGCGGGAGGCCGCTGACGGGCAGCGCGGTCGTCGCCCTCGCCGTGATGGTCAAGTCCCCGGCGGCGCTCGCCCTGCTCTTCATCGGGCTGATCGCGGTGCGCCGGGGCGAAGGGCCCCTGGTGCGGCGCGTGGTGAAGGCCCTTCCCGGCCCCGGGCTGGTGGCCGCCGCCGTCGTGGCCGCCGCCTCCCTGCTCGGCGGCACCGGCTTCGGCTGGCTTCGGACGCAGAGCGTCGCCGGGACCATCCACACGCCCCTGTCGGTGACCAGTGACCTCGGCCAGGGCGCGGGCCTCGCCGCGCGGGCCCTCCTGGGTGCCGAACTCGGCGCCGTGAAGGGCGCGGTGCAGACGATCGGCCTCGCCGTCGCGCTCGCGGTGATCGCCTTCCTCGCCCTCCGGACGGTGCTCCCGTGGCGCGGCCGCCGGCCGCTCGATCCCGTGTACGCCCTGGGGTTGTCGCTGCTGGCGCTGGTGGCGCTCTCACCGATGGTGCAGCCGTGGTACGTGCTCTGGGGGACGGCGGCCGTCGCCGCGACGGCACCCGCCCGGGACTCCAGGCTCGTCCGGGTGCTCATGGTGCTTTCCGCCGGGCTGGTGTACGAGACCGCCCCCTCGGGGCACACCCCGCCGTACGGCTTCGTGCTGGGGGCACTGGCCTGCGCGGTGGCGCTCGTCGCCCTGCGCCGACGCCCCGCGACTCCGGTGCTCACCGGCCTCGGCGGACCGACCGTCCCGCCAGGGCGTCCGTCCGTTTCCCGTCCTCGATGAACCAAGGTGCCGTCCATCAGGACGTGGACACGGGGGCGCCCTGCCGGCGATGCCGCTGTGGCGTGCGCCCGCCGGTCTTCACCCGACCTTGCGCAAGTCGCCGTCGTCGAAGACCGCCACCAGCACGAGGCTGCCTCCGAGCGCCTGGATGTAGCGCGCCATGATGTCGGTCCCCGACACCTGTCCGCTCTCGATCTGCGACACGCGCCCCTTGCTCACGCCCATGCGCTCGGCTACCTGCGCCTGGGTGTAGCCGCGCTCCTCCCGCATCTCGGTGAGCCGCCATGCGCGGGCCTCCGCCGGCAGCCGCTCGGCCCCTCGTGCGAAGGCGTCGTGGCCGCCCGCGAGCTCTTCGGCCCGCTCGCGGTGTCCACTCGCCGACCACACCCGATCGGTGCTGTCCGGGTCGGGGTGGCCGGGAGGGCCGGGCGGGACATAGGGGCCGGTCCCGGTGATCGGCCGTCGGGACCGGCCGGTCGTGCCTGCCTGCCCCGAGGATCAGAGGGTGGTTCAGAAGAAGGTGCGGATGTACTCCGTCACCGTGCCGTCCGCCTCGGCCACCGGGATCAGCTGCCACTTGTCGAACGACGTGCACGGGTGGGACAGGCCCATGCCGACCCAGTCCCCGACCTCCAGGTCCGCGTCCTCGTCCGTCCGCAGCCAGGCGTGCTGGTCCGACAGCCCGGTGACGGTGATGCCGGCGGCCGGGCGCACCGACCCGTCCCGGGCGTCCCGGACGACCTGGGCCTCGGGGAGGTCGAGGTCGTACGCTGCGTCGCGCTTGCCCGCGTTGGCGAACGCCTGCTGCCCGGTGGGGCGGGAAACGACCTGGGCCCAGAGCCGGAACGCCGGCTCCAGCGCGCCTTCTTCGGGCACCCGGTTGAACGGTGTCAGCTGCCTGTAGTGGCCGTCGTCGTGGGAGACGTACGCACCGGAGCGCAGCAGCCTGAGCACCGGGCGGGACAGTTCGGGAAGTTCCGCGAACACCTCGGCGACGGTGTCGAACCAGGCGCTGCCACCGGCGCTGACCACGATCTCGTCCGTGGCCGCGAAGCGGCCGTCCTCGTCGAGGGTGACGGCCAGTGAGACGAGCCGGTGGAGCCAGTCGCGCACCCGCTCGGGCGTCGCGTCCGGGACCTCGCCCTCGTAGCCCGCGACACCGACCAGCCGCAGGTTCGTCGCCGCGGCGACCGCCCCGGCGACGGCGGTGCAGTCGGCATCGGTGCGGGCACCGGTGCGCGCGCCCTCGCCGGCGCCGAGTTCGACCACGACGTCCACGGGCCTGGCGGCACCGCGCAGCGCCTCCTCCATCAGCTCCACGCCGCGCACGGAGTCGACGTAGCAGATGAACCGGAAGTCCGGGTCCCGCTCCAGCTCACCGGCGAGCCAGCGCAGCGCCACGGGGTCGACGAGTTCGTTGGCCAGGAAGACGCGCCGGATCCCGTGGGCGCGGTAGACGCGGAGCTGGTGCGGGACGGCTGCGGTGATGCCCCAGGCCCCGCGCTCCAACTGGCGGGCGAACAACTGCGGCGACATGGAGGTCTTGCCGTGCGGGGCGAACGCGAGGCCGTGGCGCTCGGCGTAGGTCTCCAGCAGCGCGAGGTTGTGTTCCAGCGCCTCCGCGGAGAGGGCCAGCACGGGAGTGGTGAAGCCACCGGTGAAGAGGTTGCGCCGCTGGGCGGCCAGCTCGCCGACGGTGAGGCCCTCGGCGTCCGGGGGGAGCGCCTTGAAGCGGTGGTCGACGGTCTCGCGGGCGAGCCGGTCGAGGCCTTCGACGGTGTTGTCGGCGGGCATGGTTGCCTCCTCGGCGTGCGGTCGCGTGCTGGGCGACGCTGCGTCGCGCAGCAGCGCGCTCGGACAGTCCGGCATCCCGGCCGGGTGCCGGGGCTCTGGACCCATCAGACCAGGCCGCGACCGCCGTGGGCGCGTCAGGGTGACCGCGGCAGCCGCAGCGGCCGGTGGCGTCGTGTGCGCGGTCTCGCCGGCGGGCCCTTGGTCGTGCTCCCGCGTCGCGTACGAGGTCCGCACCCGGAGCACCCGCGGACCGTGCGCTGACGGCCTCGACGTCCCGGACGGCGACGGCCGGCGGACGTGTCATCCCCCGTCCGCGGACGGCAGCCGTGCGGGTCGTGGAAGAGGCGGATACGCCGACCGGGATCGGCGGGGCGCGGGGCCGCGGCGTTCCGGCAGGGAGGAACGGGCGCAGGCCCGGCGGGAACCCGTCGGGCCTGCGCCGGTGCCGCCCGCTCGGACGGCACCGCACGGTTCAGGAGCAGTACTGCTGTTCCTTGCCGATCGACCGGTACATGCAGTCCGCGTTCTCCAGCAACTGCAGCACCGCGTCGCGGTTGCGGCTCGTCTCCCGCTCGATCACCTCGTCGGGCGGGTAGAAGCCGCCGCCGCCGAAGCCCCTCGGGTACATCTCGAAGGTGTAGCCGAAGATCTTCTGGCTGCCCCACAGCCAGTCGTCGATCGACCCGTCCGTGATGTACAGGTCGCTGGACTGCTCGGGGGTGTAGCCGTTGCTCGCGGCCATCTTCCGGCCCACCGCGGCGAAGGCGTCGCGGTCGTCGCGGGTCATGCCCGGGGCGGTGTCGGCCGTGGTGTAGCCGTACGGCCACAGCACCAGCTCGCTGTAGGTGTGGAAGTCGATGCCCGCTCTGATCTGCTGCTTGCCGCCGACGACGCGGGAGCGCACGAAGTCGGCGACGACCTTCACCTCGGGGGCCGACTCGGGGGCCCGGCCGCGGTAGGTCTCCGAGCCGGGGGAGCCGGAGGAGCCGCCGCAGCAGCCGAACTTGAAGTCCCAGTTGCGGTTCATGTCCGTGCCGACGGCCGAGGAACCGGAGTTGGGCTGCCGGTTCTTGCGCCAGCTGCGGTAGGAACCGGTGGCGATGTCGTACTCGCCGCCGTCCGGGTTGAGGTCGGGCACGATCCAGATCTCACGGCCGTTGACGGCGTTGGTGACCCGGGAGTCCGAGCCGTAGTCGTCGCCGAGCTCGCGCAGCAGGTAGAGGGCCATCTCCACCGTGAGGTGCTCACGGGCGTGCTGGTGGTGGGTGAAGAGGACCTCGGGCTCGTCCTCGTCGGTGCCGACGTTGTCGCTGATCTTGACCGCGATGATGTCCCGGCCCTGGTAGGACTTGCCGATCACCCGCTTGCTCATGATGTCCGGGTGGGCCGCGATGCGCTGGTCGATCTCCGCGTTCATCTCGGCGTAGTTGTGGTACCGGGAGTCCGCGGACGGGAAGTCGAACGGTTCGGCCGAGGCGCCCACCGCCTTGCGGGACGGCGGCGCGGGCAGCGCTTCGAGGTCGTGGCCGAGGGCGCGGAGCCGCTTGGCCTGGGCGGTGTCGGCGCTGACGACGACCGTGTGGTCGTGGACCTCGTCGATCGAGACGCCGGTGGCCGCGAGGGCCGTGCGCTCGGCGACGGTCGACGGGCCGTGGATCTCGTACTGGCGGGTCTGCTCGTCGGCCGCGGCGGTCGCGGACCCCGCGGGCTCCGGTGCCGGTGAGGCGGTCGCCGTGAAGGGCACCGCCACGGCGAGTGCCAGCAGGCCTGCGAGGGTGGCGGACCGGGTGGCGGACCTCCGGCCGCGGCGTCTGCCGGTGCGGCCGGGAGTGCCGATGCCGCGTGTGCGAAGTCGCATGCTGTCTCCTGGGTGGGGAGTGTGGGGGTGGCTGGATGCGACGTGCGGATGTGCTGACGGTGGTTCTGGTGTGTCGGGCACATGGTCGGGGTATGGCATGCCCCGGTCAATAGCACACGCCGGTCTCCGGTTGGCTGAGGTACGGGACGCACGGCACGAACGGGAAGGCAGGACCACACGCATGGCGGACACGACGGAAGAGCGAGAAGGACGGACGGCGGCCCCGGTGATGCGCAAGGCGAGTTGGCGTCATATCGGCCCGGGCATCGTCGTCGCCGCGACCGGCGTCGGCGCGGGGGACCTCGTCGCCACCCTGATCGCGGGCAGCAAGTTCGGTTACACGCTCCTGTGGGCGGCGGTCGTCGGCTGCCTGGTGAAGATCTCACTGGCGGAGGCGGCCGGGCGCTGGCACCTCGCCACCGGCCGCACCCTCTTCGACGGCTGGCGCAGCCTCGGCCGCTGGACCACGGTCTACTTCACCGGTTACGTCGTCGTGTGGGGCTTCGTCTACGGAGCGGCCGCGATGTCGTCCAGCGCGCTGCCGCTCGGTGCGCTCTTCCCCGATGCGATGGACCTCAAATGGTGGGGCATCCTCTGCGGCCTCGCCGGGCTCGTCTTCGTCTGGTTCAACCGGTACGCGGTCTTCGAGAAGGTCATGACGGTCCTGGTGGGCGTCATGTTCGTGGTCACCGTCTATCTGGCGGTGCGTGTCGCGCCGAACCTGGGCGACGCGTTCGCCGGGCTGGTGCCCGTCCTCCCCGAGGGCTCCCTCGTCTACACGCTCGGTCTGATCGGCGGCGTCGGCGGCACCATCACGCTCGCCGCGTACGGCTACTGGGTCAACGCCAAGGGCTGGAACAACACCGGCTGGATGAAGGTCATGCGGCTCGACAACCGCGTCGCCTACCTCACCACCGGAGTCTTCGTGGTCGCGATGCTCTTCGTCGGTGCCGAGCTGCTGCACTCCTCGGGGATCGCGATCGCCAAGGGCGACAGGGGCCTGCTGGACCTCGGCACGATCCTGGAGGACCGCTACGGCGCCGCCACGGCCACGCTCTTCCTCGTCGGCTTCTTCGCCACGTCGTTCACCTCGCTGATCGGCGTCTGGCACGGCGTCAGCCTGCTGTTCGCCGACTTCGTCGCCCACTACCGGCCGTCGCTCGCGCCGGCCGGGACGCCGCGCGAGAAGTCGCCGGCGTTCCGCGCCTATCTGCTGTGGCTCACCTTCCCGCCGATCTCGCTGCTGTTCCTCGACCAGCCGTTCGGTCTCGTCATCGTGTACGGAGTGATCGGGGCGTTCTTCATGCCGTTCCTGGCGCTGACCCTGGTGTGGCTGCTCAACTCCTCGCGCATCCCCCGGGAGTGGCGCAACGGGATGCTGAGCAACGCGATGCTGGGTGTGGCGGGGCTGCTCTTCGTCGTGCTGTGCGTCCAGCAGGTCCGTGAACTCCCCTGGTGAGGGTGCCGTCATACTGGCGGGCATGACGTACGGCGGATCGCCCGACCAGAACCCTCCGGCCGCCGGACCGCCGCCCGGCTTCGGCCCGCCCGTACCGGTACCCCCGCAGGCGCCCCACGGCCCACCGCAGCAGGGCGGGTACGGGCCGGGTGGATACGGGCCGCCCCAGCCGTACCCGTACGGACAGCAGCCCCGGCATTACCCGTACGGGCAGTCGGCACCCCCGTACGGGCAGCCGGTGCCGGCGCATGCTCAGCCCGGCCCGCCGCCGCAGCCCCACGGCGGCGCGGCGCACGCCGAGGAACCGGAGTTCCTCGCACACGACCGCACCAACTCCGTCGTCGTCGACGGCTCGGGTGTGGCCCTGGAGATCCAGGGCCACACCATGGAGTTCCCCTGGTCGCAGATCCGGACCGTCCACTACGCCCCCGCCCCCTACGGCACCGTCCTCATGGTGGCCGTCGTCCATGCGGGCGGACTGCTCTACGAGTGCCGGATCACCGCCCGCCGCAAGGCCCTGCTGCAGGAGTGGCTGGAGGAAGTGGCGCCGGTAGTCCACTTCCACCTGTCCCGGCGGCCGCCGGCGCACTGACCGTCCGAACGGCGGCAGCGCCACCGGTGGGGGCGGTGACGCTGCCTGTCCGGGGAGGACGGGAAGGACGGGAAGGACTGCGTGGTCGGGTGGGCCGCGGATGGCGCCCGCGACCGCGCGTCCGTGGTCAGGGCAGGTTGTGCACGTGCGGTCCGACCGCGTTGGACCAGGCGTTGCCGGCCGTGGCGTCCCAGTTGGTCGACCAGGTCATGGCACCGCGCAGGGCGGGGTACGTCCGCGAGGGCTTGAACGAGCCGCAGTTGGTGCCCCGGGTGAGGCAGTCCAGGGCGTTCTTCACGATCTGCGGATCGACGTAGCCGCTTCCGGCCCCCCGGGTGGAGGCCGGCACGCCGATCCCCACCTGGGACGGATCGAGGCCGCCCTCGAGCTGGATGCAGGCGAGCGCGGTGAGGAAATCCACCGAGCCCTGGGAGTAGACCTTCTGGTCGCAGCCCAGCATCGAACCGCTGTTGTAGTACTGCATGTTGACGACGGTGAGGATGTCCTTCACGGCGAGCGCGGTCTTGAAGTACTCCGTCCCGGTGTTCTGCATGTCGATGGTCTGCGGCGCCATCGTCAGGACCAGTGAGGAGCCCGCCTTCTGCGACAGTTGGCGCAGGGCCTTCGTCAAATACACCGAGTTGATGCCGTGTTCGAGGTCGATGTCGATCCCGCTGAAGCCGTAGCCCTGCATCAGGGCGTACGCGCTGTCGGCGAAGGCCGTCGCGGACGCGTCGCTGTTGATGGTGACGTTGCCGCGTTCACCGCCGACCGAGAGGATGACCGACTTCCCGGCGCTCTTCTTGGCGGCGATGTCGCTCTTGAACTCGTCCACGGATCCGTAACCGACGGCCGGGTCCAGATTGAACACGATCTGTCCGGCGGTCGCGGTCGAGTCGGCGAACGAGACCGCGATGATGTCGTACTGCGACGAGACGTCCCGCAGCTTCTGCACGGTCGCGCCGTTGTCGAAGTTCTGCCAGTAGCCGGTCAGCACGTGCTTCGGCACCGAGGGGTTGCCCGGGTTGCCGCCGCCCGACGTCGTCGCGGTCACCGCCGCCGACCTCGCCGACTCTCCGGCGGCGTTCGTGGCGGACACCTGGAACTGGTACGACGTCGAGGCGGCCAGCCCGGTCTCCGTCGTCGAGGTTCCGGTGACCGACTGCACCCTGGTGCCGTTCCGGTACACGTGGTACCCGGTCGCGCCGGACGAGCCGGACCAGCTCAACGCCACCGAGGACGAGGTCACCGCACCTGCGGTGAGCCCGCCCGGAGCCGGGGGCACCACCGGGTCGGGGTCACCGCCGCCGCCCCCGTCGGGTCCGAACACCGAGATGTCGTCGGCGAAGTAGGCCGGTTGCCCGTACCAGCCGTGGGTGTGGACCGTCACCGACGTGGTGCCCGCGCCCGTGGTGAACGTGGTGCTCAGCCGGGACCAGCCCGAGCCGCCGGGCGTCCAGACCGACACGTCGGTCGTTCCCGTCCCGCTCGCACCCAGGTACACGTACGAGCCCTGCACCCAGGCGCTGAGGCTGTACGTCGAGTTGGGCTTCACGGGCACGGTCTGCGAGCACTTCGCGTTGTCCTGCCCGGAAGGCGTGCCCCTGAGCGCCGAGGCCCCGCCGTGGACCGGCGACGACACCACGGCTCCGCTCCCGCCCGAGCACGTCCAGTTCGTGAGTCCCGACTCGAACCCGGCGTTCTTCGCGTTGTTGACGTCGGCGGCCAGCGCGGTGCCGGCCCCACCGGTCAGCCCGAGTCCGGCGCCGACGGCCAGCGCCAGCAATCCGCCGAGCCATCTGCGTCTGCGTGTGGTGCGGTCCACTTTGCTGCCTCCGTGGGGGAGTTGGGGGAGGAGGTACGGAACGGTGGCCACCGCTGGCCCCAAGCTGGTCCAGACCAATCAGGTTGTCAAGACCTCTGGCGGAACCCCGTATACGAAAGCGGCCCGGTACCCACGGGACCGGGGCCCACCCCTTCGACCCCCCGACCGCCCCTCAGGCGTCCTCCTGCAACCGGTCCGCCGCCCAACCCGCGACACACGCCACCGCCAGGACGGCGTTCGACATCAGCAGTCCCTCGGCGGACAGCCGCTCCCACTGCAGTCCCATGTTCAGCAGCTGGGCCGCGACCGGCACGGTGAGCGCCGACGTCAGATGCCACGGCACCGAGTCCCGGAAGGGGGCGCGGTGGATCCGCGCCGCCGCCCAGACGGCGAGCCCGATGCACAGCGCGTTCGGCAGATGGATCAGCAGCAGCCGTCCGCCGAACGTCTCCATCCGCGCGGCCGTCGCCACGTGCTCGTACACCACAGTCGCCTGCACGTACTCCGTGAAGAGCAGGACGACGGCCCCGGCCGCCCAAGCCCGCGCCAGCGCGAACAGCGCAGCTCCGGGCCGCTCGTCCTCCCGGGCGGACGCCCCGGGAGAGCCGTACCTCGTCATCGTCCTCCGCCTCCCGTCAGCAGCCCACCGCGCGGTGCGCGGGACACCGGCCCTGCCCGACCTACCCGACCGTGACCGAATCGACGATCTTCTTCAGATCGTCGTCGCCGAGCCGTCCCTCCACCGCGTCGACACGCACGGCGTACGCCTTCCCGGCCGTGTCCAGTCCCGCGACGATCACGCCCCGGACCCGGTCCCGCCCCCTGGTGAACTCGAAGTCGATCCGCCGAGCCTCCCGCCGGCCTAACGGACCCGCGACGGTGATCTCCTTCTGACCCTTGAGCGTGGAACCGGGCGCGCCCCCCGCCTCGGCGCCGATCGCCGCGTCACGCGGCAGAGTCCGCCTCGGTGAAGCTCACTGACCGGAACCGGACGGTACGGATGCCCGGTGCCCGGGGCGTGGGCCCTGGGGCCCCAATCCGGGCCCAGACGGCGGGTTGGGCCCCGGCCGGGTCGATCGGAGGGCGGCGCGGGGGACATGCGGGGACGAGTGGCGCGGGACGCGAAGTGCCGACGTCCCGAATAGCGGAGAAACGATTCCTGAAATCCCCTCGCTGATGCAGGAGTTAACCTCTGGCGGCTTCGTCCGCTTTGGCCGGTGAGTATTGCGTGAGGGTTGGGTTGCCGGGTACCGAAAGCTGTTCTCCGATCCTGTTGGACGTGGATAAAGTGCTGATGCAGGAGAAGCACGAAGAGCAGGGGAACTGCGGTCGCCGTCGCTGCGGCGGCCGGAGCCGAACGGGGAATCAGCGTGCCGACCGCGATTGCTGTGACCAGCGCCGACCTGGTGCTGCCGCCGACGGACAGCCATACGCCCACCGCTGCGCTGTTGCACGCCCCGGACGCCCAGCCGCTGGACGCGGCACTCGCCGACATGCAGGTCCTGGTGGAGCAGAACGGCTATGTGATCGCCCTCTACCCCGCCTCCATACCCGCGGCCCACGAGCGCAGACTGCACACGGTCCGCTCGGTCCTGGAGAGCGATCGGATCGCGCTGCTGAAGCTCGATCTGCCGCCGCTCGGGGTGTCCGTACTGGTCCGGCAGCTGCGACAGCTGTCCGTCTGCGACTTCAGTGCCGGAGTGGTGGCCTCCGCGGCTCGGCTGCTCTCCCACTACATCCACGCCGGCGCCCTGCTCAACTCGGTCACCAAGCTCGACCGCGTCCCCGTGAGCCTCAAGTCCCACGCCAAGTCGTGGGTTCCCGGCTCGCAGTTCGGTGTCGTGGCCAACCCCGGCCCCCAGCTGGTCAGAGTCGGTCACGGAGAGCTGATCGGACCCGAGTTCGCCACCCAGCTCCTGGTGGCGAAGGGGCAGCTGCAGTCGGAATGGGTGAATACGACGCTCGCGCCCGCATGGCAGGTCCAGGGAATCCAGGAGACCGCGCTGCCGGCCGATTCCCCGAGATGGTGGGGTACCTCACGGGTGATCGAATTCGCCGCCTTCCTTCCCGACATCTCCGTGATCTACCAGCTGGTTTCCTCGGTACGACGGGAGGTGTGCACCTGGTGCGGCATCGAACTCATCGGTGACCGCTGCGGTTTCTGTTCGGCCCCGCTCGCCCCGGCAGAGAACCGAGCGCATCCCACGGGTGTCCTAGGCGAAGGAACACCGATGCACCACGGGTCGTAGTGCGCCGCCGGTGCGGTGGGCGCGGACCGATGGCGGCCCCGCCGTATGCGCGCCCCACCGCACGTACCAGTCCGCTCATCAGCCCACGTCTTCCATCGAGGTCGCCCCGCTCATGAATTCGCGCCAACGCCGCGGCGTCATCCTGCTGCTCCTCTCGGTCCTGTGTGCCTTCGGCGCGTTCGCCGGTGTGCTCTCGGTGATCAGCGACGTGAATTCCAAGGTCGGGCCCGAGGTCGCCGCGTACCGGGTCAAGTCCGACGTCGCTCCGTACCAGGCACTGCAGCCGAACCAGTTCGAGAAGATCACCATGCCGAAGCGCTGGCTCTCCGAGAACGCGGTGACCGACGTCTCGGTGGTCGACGGGAAGGTGGCCGTCACCCAGCTCAAGAAGGGCTCGCTGCTCCAGGACGACATGTTCGTCAAGCGTCCGGCCCTCGACCGCGACGAGCAGGAGATAGCCATCATGATCGATGCCGCCACGGGCGTGGCGGGCAAGATCAGGGCCGGCGACTCCGTCAACATCTACGCCACCTTCGCCGGCGACGACCAGGGCGGGGCGAAGGCGCAGTCCCGCGTCATCGTCCCCAACGCCCGGGTCATCGACGTCGGCCGGCTCACCGCGCTCGAGCCCAAGGAGAACGACAGACGGGGCGCGCTGCGCGAGGCCGTCCCGATCACCTTCGCGCTGACCACCAAGGACGCCCAGCGCGTCGCGTACGCCGAGTCGTTCGCGGTGAACGTGCGGCTGGCGCTGCTCGCGGACGGCGGTTCGACCCAGCTGCGCCCGGGGGAGGGTACCTACACCCTCGAAGGGGACAAGTGAGAGACGGATGACGACCAGAATCCTCCCGGCCGTCGGTGACGCCGACGCCGCCCGGTCCATCGCCACCCTGCTCAGCCAGCTCCCGGAAGCGGAGCCGGCGGGGCCGGTCGGTGACTCGACATCGCTGATCGACACCCTGGCGAGGCTCGCCGCGGAGTCCGTGGACGAGCTCCCGGAGGTCGTCCTGGTCCACGAGCGGATCGGTCCGGTGCCCGCACTCGAACTGATCCGGGAGGTGGCCCTGCGCTTCCCCGCGGTCGGGGTCGTCCTGGTCACCGCCGACGCGAGCCCCGGCCTGTACTCGGCCGCGATGGACTCCGGCGCCCGCGGCCTGGTCGGCCTGCCCCTCTCCTACGAGGAACTCGTCCAGCGGGTGCAGGCGGCGGCCGCGTGGTCGGTCGGCGTACGGCGCCATCTGGGCTCCGGCGGCGATGTGTTCACCGGCCCCGGCGGGACGGTCGTCACGGTCAGCGGCGCCAAGGGCGGCGTCGGCACCACGCTCACCGCCGTCCAGCTCGCCCTGGCCGCCAGGGCCGGCGGGACGACCGTCGCCCTCGCCGACCTCGATCTGCAGTCGGGCGACGTCGCCTCGTACCTGGACGTCCAGTTCCGGCGCTCGATCGTCGACCTCGCGGGTATCCAGGACATCTCGCCGCGCGTACTGCAGGACGCGGTCTACGCCCACGAGACCGGGATCGGGCTGCTGCTCGCCCCCGGCGAGGGCGAGCGCGGCGAGGAGGTCACCGAACGCTCGGTGCGCCAGATCGTCAGCGCCCTGCGAAACCGCTACGAGGTCGTGGTCGTCGACTGCGGCAGCCATATGAACGGCGCCAACGCGGCGGCGATCGAGATGGCCGACACGACGCTGCTCGTCACCACACCGGACGTGGTCGCCGTACGCGCGGCCAAGCGCATGGTCAGGCTCTGGGACCGGCTCCAAATCCGCAAGGCGGAGGAGACCGTGACCGTCGTCAACCGCTATGTGCGCAACACGGAGATACAGCCCCCGCTCATCGAGCGGATCACCTCCACCCGGGTCTCCAGGGTCGTCATCCCCGCCAACTTCAAGGAACTGCAGGCCCTCGTGGACGCCGGCCGGATGCAGGACCTGGAGGCCAAGTCCACCGTCAAGCAGGCGCTGTGGGGACTGGCGGGGGAGCTGGGACTCGTGAAGGCGAATGAAGCACCGCAGAAACAGGGAAAGTTGAGGAGCGACCGGGGTGCCCTGGGCATCCGGAGAAGGTCCTGAGGGGCCGGGGAGCGAGGGGGCGAGTTGAAGCGATGCACATCGTGGCAGGTACGGACCGGAGGGTTACCGACGGGCGTCCCGCCGGCCGGCGACGCGCCGGTGGGCGGGACGCCGGGGGCCGGGTGACGGGCCGGAGGCACATGGGGACCGGGCCGGCCCCTCGGAGGCGTGCCTACCGGAGCCGGAACGTGGTGGGGGACGACCGCGGGCAGACCGCGGTGGAGTTCACCGGGATGGTGCCGATCGTCCTGGCGACGCTGGTCCTGCTCTGGCAGGCGGCCCTCGTCGGGTACTCGTTCTCGCTCGCGGGGAACTCGGCGGACGAGGCCGCCCGGGCGGGCGCGGCGGCGGACCGGGGAGCGGCCCAGGCGTGCGAGCAGGCGGCACGGAAGAACCTGCCGGACTCCTGGGAGGCCGAGATCAGCTGTCCGCCGGGCGGTGGAGACCTGTACGACGTGGAGGTCGACGTCGTGGTCCCGGTCCTCTACCCGGGCTTCATCGACTTCTCGTTCACCGCACCCGGGCGGGCCTCCGCCGTGTGGGAGGGCTGACCATGCGGAAGCACACCCATGGGCGGCGGTTCGGTGCACGCGGGAGCCGCGACCGGGGTCAGACCGCGATCGAGTACCTCGGCTGGATCCCGATCCTGCTGCTGGTCGCACTCGCCGCGATCCAGCTCGGCATCGCCGTGTACGCGGTCCAGCAGGCGGGGACGGCGGCACGGGCGGCGGCGCGGACCGCGTCGATCGACAACGGGAGCGGAGCGCAGGCGGGGAAGGCGGCGATGAGCGACTGGCTGGCCGAAGGGACGGACATCGTCGTCGACCCGGCCGGCGACGAAGTGACGGCGACCGCACACGTCGACATCCCCTCCCTCATCCCGGTCTTCGACTTCGACCGGGCCACCCGTTCCGCGACCATGCCCGTCACCGACCGCTGACCCATCGCCCTCCGGCGCCACCGGGCACGCCGGTCCGGTCAACCCCTCGAAGGAGTCGAGCACCCATGAGCCTCCGGGCGCGCATGAACAATCCCGAACCGAGCCCCGGGCACGGGGCGGACAGCCAGCTCGTCGGGATCTACCGCGCCAAGCTCCTGGAGGAGATCGACCTCGCGGAGATGTCCACGCTGCAGGCCGCCGAGCGGCGCGCGCGGCTGGAGCGCGTGCTGGGCCACATCATCAGCCGCGAGGGGCCGGTGCTGTCCTCGGTCGAGCGCTCGCAGCTGATCCGCCGGGTCGTGGACGAAGCCCTCGGCCTCGGCATCCTTGAGCCCCTGCTGGAGGACGCCTCCATCAGCGAGATCATGGTGAACGGACCCGAGCAGGTGTTCGTCGAGCGCCGCGGCCGGCTGGAGCTGCTGCCCATGCGGTTCAGCTCGAACGAACAGCTCATGCAGACCATCGAGCGCATCGTCTCGACCGTCAACCGCCGTGTGGACGAGGCCAATCCGATGGTGGACGCCCGGCTGCCCAGCGGGGAGCGCGTCAACGTGATCATCCCGCCGCTCTCCCTCAGCGGCCCGATCCTCACCATCCGGCGCTTCCCCCGTGCGTTCACTCTCCGCGAGATGATCGAGCTCGGTTCCCTCGACGACCAGATGACGATGCTGCTGTCGGGCCTCGTCCGGGCGAAGTTCAACGTGATCGTCTCCGGGGCGACCGGCACGGGCAAGACCACGCTGCTCAACGCGCTGTCGGGGCTCATCCCCGACGGGGAGCGCATCGTCACCATCGAGGACTCGGCGGAACTCCAGCTGCAGCAGAACCATGTGATCACGCTGGAGAGCCGGCCTCCGAACGTCGAGGGCAAGGGGCGGATCACCATCCGCGACCTGGTCCGCAACTCGCTGCGCATGCGCCCCGACCGCATCATCGTCGGTGAGGTCCGAGGCGGCGAAACGCTTGACATGCTCCAGGCAATGTCGACGGGTCACGACGGCTCCCTCGCCACCGTCCACGCCAACAGCGCGGAGGACGCGCTGATGCGGCTGCAGACCCTGGGCTCCATGTCCGAGATCGAGATCCCGTTCGTGGCGATCAAGGACCAGATCAACAGTGCGGTCGACGTGATCGTCCAGCTCACCCGGCACGCCGACGGCTCCCGCAGGATCACCGAGATCGCCGTCCTGGACTCCCACGGCAGGGAGGAGTACCGCATCGTCTCGGTCTGCCGGTTCAACGCCCAGCCGATGTCCGCCGACGGTCTGATCCACGGTTCCTTCGAGTACCTGCCGCTGCCGCGCCGGGTCGCCGAGCGGCTCTACATGAAGAACGAACCGATCCCGCCGGCCTTCGGCGTCGCCGACTCGGAGGACCAGCTCACACTGCGCAGGGCGGTGGCATGAGTTCCCCGAGCCTCACGCGTCCCCCGAGCCCTGCGCCGTCCCCGACCGCGACAGAAGGTTCAGCCCGTGGCTAATCTCCCGCTCCTGACGATCGGCGTCACCCTGCTCGCGTGCGTTCTCGGCGTCATCGGCGTGCACGTCTACTCCGCGGGCAGGGCCCAGCGCCAGGCGCTCGTCGACCGGATGTCCCAGACCGGGCAGATCGCCCTTCCCGCGGGCCGGCGGCGCCGCTTCCGCGGGGTGGACCGGCGGCTGCGCGGCACCGCACTCGGCAAGCGGATCGAGCACAAGATCGCCACGACCGGCCTGGACCTCACCCCGGGCGAGTACGTCGTCTACGTGATCGGCGCCCTGCTCGCCGTCTACTTCACCATCGGGGCCGTCTTCGCACCGTTCTTCGGCATCCTGGCCGCCGTCATCGGCCTCTGGGGTGCCAACGCCTTCCTCAACTGGCAGCGCGCCAAGCGGACCGAGGCGTTCATCAACCAGCTCCCGGAGTTCACCCGCGTCCTCGCCAACGCCACCCAGGCCGGACTCGCGATGCGCACCGCGCTCGCCATGGCCGCCGAGGAGCTGGACGACCCGGCCGGCGAGGAGCTCATGCGTGTCGCCGACCAGCTCGCCGTGGGCCACTCCCTGGACGACGCGCTGGGCGAGCTCGCCGAGCGACTGCCCTCCCGCGAACTGGTCGTCCTCGTCACGACCCTCGTCCTCTCCAACCGTGCGGGCGGCCAGGTCGTCAGCTCGCTGCGCAACCTGACCGAGACGCTGGAGGAGCGAAAGGAGACCCGGCGCGAAGTCACGACCCTGCTCTCGCAGGTGAAGGTGACCGCGCTCGCCGTTCCCCTCCTCGGACTCAGCTTCCTACTGATGATCAACGCCATACGTCCGGGCGCTCTGGACAAGATGACCGCCTCGGTCGTCGGCCAGTTCGCCGTCGTCATCGCCTTCGGCATGTACGCCGTCGGCTTCTTCCTCATCCGCCGTATGTCCCGGATCCGGGTCTGAGGAACGGACGAAGGGAACAGGGGGACTAGCCATGGGACTTCTGCTGGCGGCCGTCTTCGGCCTCGCGGTGTACGGGGCCTTCCACGGCATCCGGATGTACCGGGCCGACGCCAAACTGCCCGGCGACCTCGCGGTGGCACTCGAAGTCGGTGCGACCCGCACCACCGCGGTCGGCTCCGGGATCGACCGCATGGGCATGCGCTTCGCCCCGACCGTGCTCTCCATGATGGGGCCGAAGCGCGTCGACGCCCTGCGCCGCAGGCTCGACATGGCGGGAAATCCCGGCGGCATGACCGTCGACCGCTACGCCGCCCGACGCGCCGTCTACGGCATGCTCGGCGCGGCCGCCGCCTTCTCCCTCGTCCTGCGCGGGCAGGCGGTCATCGGTCTGATCGCGCTGGTGTACGGACTCGTCTGGACCGATGTCGTCCTGCGCGCCGCCATCCGCCGCCGCCGCAACGACATCGAACGCACCCTGCCCGACTTCCTCGACGTGCTCGCCGTCGTCGTGTCCGCGGGACTCGGCTTCCGGCAGGCGCTGGAGCGGGTCGCCGAGAAGTACAAGGGCCCGTGGGCCGACGAGCTGCGGATCACCCTGCGCCAGATGGACATGGGCGTCAGCCGGCGCGACGCGTTCGAGCAACTGCGCAAGCGGAACTCGTCCGAGCAGGTGTCGATGTTCGTCACCGCGCTCCAGCAGGGAGAGGAGCTCGGCGCCCCCATCGTCGACACGCTCATCCAGATCGCGACGGACATGCGGCGGACGGACGCGCAGAACGCCAGGCGCTCCGCCGCCAAGGCCGTCCCCAAGACGACGCTCGTGGTCACGATGGTCATGCTCCCCGCGACCATGATCCTCATCGTCATGAGCTTCTACTACGGGTCCGGCGTCGACTTCGCCGACATCCTGAGCGGCACCTGAGCGGGCCTGCGAGACGGGGGTCCGGCTGGACACCGGGGCCCGGAAACGTACCGGTGGCACGAGCACGAGCACGAGAACGAGCAGAGCACAGGCACAGCACAGGCACAGGCACAGGCACAGGCACAGGTACAGGTACAGGTACAGGTACGAGTACAGGCACGAGCACGACGGCGAGACCGCACCGGCAGAGCACCACCGGCACGACGGCGCGAGCGACCGGAACAGGAGGTGACCCACATGGGCCTGAGGATCCCCGTCCCAGGAAGAGGCGGCAGCACCGGAGGATCCCGCGGCGGGACCGGCGACGGCCCGCGCGGCCCGGCCGCCGGCGAGATCCGGGGCGGAATCGGCGGGGGAGCGCCGGCGCAGGCCGCCGCCGCGGCGTCCCGGCACGTGCCGTCGCTGCCCATCCAGGTCAACGCCCTCCAGGCCCTCTGCCGTCAGGTCTTCGGCTTCCGCCTGGCGACGATCGCGCTGGCCACGCCGTTCGCCCTGGACAACACCCGGTCGGGTCTCGGCACGTGGCTCGTCGGCTCGGCCGTGATCGTGACCTTCATGGTGTCGTACATCCCCCTGCGGGACTGGGAACGCTTCGGGCCGTTCCTGCTCCGCCATCCCGCGCTCCTCGCGGTCGACTCGTTGTTCGGCGCGTTGCTTCTGGCCACCGCCTCACCCGAGTCGATCCTCGCGTACGTCACCCTCTGCACCCCGCTGCTCGCCGGGCTGGTCTACGGCTGGCGCGGGGCGGCGGTCTTCGCCGTGCTCCAGTCGCTCATCATCGGCGGCGCGTTCGCCGTCAACCCGGACGTGAGCGCCGGGCTCGGCGATCTGCTGCTGCCCGGGCTGTGCGTCATCGCGGGAGCGGTCGGGAGCACCCTGCGGAACCTGATGCTCGGCTTCGGCGCCGCCACCCAGGCCCTCACCGAGGCCCGCGCCCGTCTCGCCGTCAACGAGGCGGTGGAGGGGGAGCGCGCCCGCCTCGCACGGGAGATGCACGACTCGGTGGCCAAGACACTCCACGGGCTGGCCCTGGCCGCGGACGGCCTGGCCGGATCCGCGGACCGCATGGACCCGCTCACCGTCAAGCACCAGGCGGAACTCGTCGCCCGCTCGGCGCGCCGGGCCGCCGCCGAGTCCCGCGAGCTGCTCTCGGACCTCCGGCGCCAGTCAGGCCTCGACGGCGGCGTCGACGTACTGTCCGAACTCAGCTCCCGCACCGAGGACTTCGCCCGGCGGCACGAGGTAGAGGCCCGCTTCCGCCGACTCGGCCCGACGCCCGTACCTGCCGTGCCCCAGATCGTCGCCCGCCAGGCGCTCACCATCGCCTCGGAGGCCATGGAGAACGCCCACCGCCACGGGCAGCCCACGTACCTCGACGTCTCGGCCGGCGTGGTGGGCGACGTCCTGCGCGTCAGCGTCTACGACGACGGCAGGGGGCTGCCGCCGGGTACGACACTCGACGACCTCCGCCGCGCGGGCCACTTCGGCCTCGTCGGCATGGTCGAGCGCGCCGCGTCCATCGGGGCCCGTATCCGCATCGGGCGCGGACGCCACGTACGGGGGACGGAGGTACGGCTCGAACTTCCGCTGACGGCCATCGCCCCGGCGCCACTGGGCGGGCTTCCGAGACAGCAGCGGGCGGCTCCGCTCCTGAACTGAGCGGCGTTCGCGATCCGTCGGCCGACCGGCCGACCGTCCCCGTTCCGAGCGCCCGACCTTCCCTGACAACCGTCCCACTCCGAGAGGAGGCCGCAACCATGCCGGACGACATCTCCCGTACATCGGGGCAGCAGTGGACACGGCAACCGCACATGTCGCAGCACACGTCCTCGCATGCCACACCGCTCACCTCCGACCATTCCTCCGGACCGTCCGCCTTCCCCGCTCCCCACGGACCGGCGGAGGCGGCGTCCGATGACTACCCGGGCCTGCCCGCCCCCGTCGCCTCAGCCCCGACGCTCCGGGTGGTCGTCGCCGACGACAACCCGGTCGTACGAGCCGGCCTGACCGTGCTGCTCCAGGGCCGCCGGGACATCCATGTCGTCGCGGAGGCCGCCGACGGACGCCAGGCCTACGACGCGGCCGTCCAGCACCGGCCGGACGTCGTTCTGCTCGACGTGCGCATGCCCGTCGTCGACGGCATCTCCGCCCTTCCTCACCTGGTCCGCCTCGCGCCGGTGCTGATGATGACCTACAGCCGCGAGAGCGAGATCGTGCACGAGGCCCTGCGCCGCGGCGCGGGCGGCTATCTGGTCCACGGCGAGTTCACGGCGGACCAGCTCGTCGCCGCGGTCCGCGACATCAAGGAGGGCCGGGCCTCGTTCACGTCCTCGGCCTCCAGCGCCCTGCTCGCGGCGGTGCGTGACACCGCCGGGCCCCCGGAGCAGCCGGCCTCACCCCTGCCGGACGGTCTGGGCACGGCGTTCGGCGACCCGGGGCACCAGCCCCAAACGTCTGCAACCGCACACGACACGAGCCGGTTATCTGTCTACACATCATCAACAAATCAGCAGGTTGGCTCAGTTGCACGTAGTTCCATGTCGCAACAATTCGATGGACCCTATTCGCTTTCGCAAGCGAATGTGGCACATTCTTCTGCAGGGTCGGCCCCCTCCGGGGCCGCCCCGGGGCCGGGCTCCGGGGGGTTGCTGACCGAGCTGAGCCAACGGGAGGTGGAAGTGATGGATCTGATCGCGTCGGGCATGACGAATCAGCAGATCGCCGCCACCTGCTTCATCAGCCAGAAGACCGTCAAGAACCACATCAACCGCATCTTCGCCAAGCTCAACGCCGGCAGCCGGGGCGAGGCCATCGCCATCTGGCACGGTGTGGCCCGAAGGGGGCCGGCGAGCCATGGCTGACACGACCGGGACGACGAGCGCGATCGGCGTGACCGGACCCGCGGGTACGGCCGGGACGCCCGGACGTTCGAGGACCCAATCCCTGGAATGGGCCCGCGGCTGGGCCCTGAGGCCCATGCCGAGGGGTGATCTCCCCCCGTACGTTTCTCATGTCGCCAGCGAGACCGGCCAGGAGGGAGCCGGAAGCGCGAGCGGCGCCGAGGGCTCGTACGAGTCGGCCGGCAAGCGGCCGGCCGGACCAGGAGGGGAACACCATGTCGAACATCACTCTCAAGGCCGCGACCAACGCCCGCGTCTACATCGGCAGCTGGGCGAAGACGACCGCCGAGGCGATCCAGCGCCGCGGCGACAAGGGTCAGGGTGCCGTCGAGTACGTGGGTGTGATCGTGCTGGTCGCGCTGATCATCGCGGCTCTGGTGGGCTCGGGCGTGGCGGAGACGATCGCCGACGGCCTGACCCAGCGGGTCGGCGAAATCCTGGGCGGCTGATGCTGCGCAGCTCCCGCGAGAAAGGGCAGGTCGCCCCCGCCTATGTGGTGGTGGTAGCGAGCCTGCTCTTTCTCGCGCTTGCGTTCTTCGCGGTCGGCCAGGCCGGCGCCACACGCAATGGCGCGCAGACCGGCGCCGACGCCGCCGCGCTTGCGGCGGCCAAGCAATCTCGTGACCAGTTCGAGCTGGAGTTGCTGGGCAACCCCAATCCGGCGCTTCTGACGGCGATCTTCAATCTGGGTCAGTTCGGAAGCTTCCGTGGTTGCGAGGCGGCCTACCCCATGGCGCAGCAGAACGACACCGTCGTGAAACCGGGTGGCTGCAGCCCGGCCTTCAACGGCGGTTGGGCCTTCACCGTCGAGGTCGAAACGGATAAGCCGGTCGGGGACACCGTCCTGCCGGGGACCGAGACGAAGAAGGCGACCGCCGAGGCCACGGCCGAACTCACGTCTCGATGCCTCTACAAGCCGGTCCCCAAGCCGCTGGGGACGTTGACGTGCAAGGCGACGGTTCCCTGGCTGGTGGGCGAAGGCCCTCCGCCGGACGGGCCGGACCTCTTCGACATCCGGCTGACCGAGAACTGACCGCGAAACGAACGCAGAAGGAATGACACGCATGAGTATCCGGCACGGAGTGACCACGCGCAGGGCGGCGACCGCCGCTCTCCTCGCGACAGCGCTGACCCTTTCGCTCACCGCCTGCGGCGGGGACGACGGAGGGTCGGCGAAGGACAAGGGGAGCAGTTCGGCGCCTGCCGCCACGGGGAACAGCAAGCCCCAGGACGACGGCGGCAACACCGTGCCGGATACCAGCAAGACGCTGGCAACCATCAACGGCAATGACGGATTCCAGTTCGTCATCCACAGTGCGACCCGGGACCCCGGCGGATTCCTCACAGTAACCGGAAGCCTCAAGAACACGTCAGGTAAGAAGGCCTACGCCCCTGTTGCTTGGAACGGCCAGGAGACCAATGTGCGGCGAACGGGTCGCTCCCTTGGGGGCATGACCCTGGTGGACAAGGCCGAGAAGAAGCGCTATTACGTGCTGCGCGACACCGATGGCTATCCGTTGACCACCACAGGCATTACAGACGTCGATGCGGGGGCCTCCGTTTCCTTCTTCGCCCAGTTCCCGTCACCGCCCGACAAGACCTCCCAGGTCGACATCCAGATCCCCCTGATGCCCACCGCCACGATTGAGATCTCCTGATGACCGCCACCACGTCCCGCTCCCGCAGGGCCGCGGCATCAACGCTCCTCTCGGCCGTGCTCGTCGTCGGCATGCAGTTCACCGCCGCCGGCGGTGCCTGGGCCGACGAGACGCCCGCCCCGGGCACGCCGCCGGGTACCGAGTCGACCTCGCCGCCGCCCGAGGTCGACGGGAACTCACCGGGCCTGAAGCTCCGCGACGGCGCGACCCTCGCGCCCGCCCGGGTGCTCGACATCGTCTCCGTCGTCGAGTCCGAGGGTGGTGAGGAGCGCCGTGAGGAGACCAGCTCCAACCTGAAGTTCGCGCTGCAGGCGGAGGTGCTCTTCGGCAAGGACAGCGCCAAGCTGTCCGGCGCCGCCCATGCACGTATCGCCGAGATCGCGGCCGAGATCCGCAAGCAGGGGGCCAAGAGAGTCCGCGTCTTCGGCTTCACCGACAACCTCGGCTCGGCCGCGCACGGTGACGTGCTGTCCAAGCAGCGGGCGGACGCCGTGCACGGGGTGCTCTCCCAGCAGCTGTCCGGCTCGGGGATCAGCTACGAGATCCGTGGCTACGGCGAGCAGTACCCGATCGCCGACAACAGCAGTGAGGAAGGCCGCAAGAAGAACCGCCGGGTGGAGGTCTCCTTCCCGCGCGGCGAGAGTGGCGCCTCGCAGAGCTGAGCCCGTGTCCGACGCGCCCGATTCTCCCGCGGCTACTCGAAGTCCCGTGGGGGACGTCATGCCCGACGCCCCCACGGACTTCCCGCGTCGAACCGCGCGAAGCAGCGGCAGGCGGAGACCGGACCGGTCGGCGCGGGCGAGGAGAACCGAGCGCGCCGGCCGGCCCACGGCCGTCAGCCGTGGCACGGCAACCGAACCCGGCTTCCCCCGTTTCCCGGTTCCGGCAGGCAGTGTCCCGGTCTTCCTCGCCCTCCCCCGCGCGGTCCGATCCTCCCAGCCTCGTGGCCGTGTTCGCATTGCCGACCATCGGCAATATTTACGTATCCTTGATGCCGGACGTCGTTCGCCGGACGTCAGGGGTCTCTGACCTCCGGAGCCGTCTCTGATCTCCGGCAACAGGAAATCGTCGTCGGCGTGCCGGCGAGCGGGGGGATCGATCATGACGGTGCAGGAGACCGCGACCTATCTGGAGGGGTACGCCGAGGCGCTGACGGGTGCCTGTGCCACCGGCCGGAGGCTCACGCGCGACGAACTGGCCTCACTCCGCGGCCAGGGGGAACGGGCCGCGGAGGCGGGTATCGGGCTGCGCACCATGGTGCACGCCCACCTTGCGGCCGCCCGGGCGATACGGCCGGGACTCACAGGGGCCGCGGCCGACCACCTTCTCGCCGCGGTCGAGCAGGCCGTGGACGCCTTCGCCGAGGGCCACGAGCGGGCGCAGCGTCTCGCGGTGCGCCAGGAGGAGGCGGCCCGCCGTGAGTTCGTCGACGACCTGCTCTACGGGCGCAGTGACCTCGGCCGGCTCGCCGAGCGGGCCGTACGCTTCGGACTGCTGCTCTCCCACGCCCACGCGGTGGCCGTCGCCCAGGGCCAGGAGCCGTACGACGACGGCCATCCCCTCATCCGCCGGATCGAGACCTCGCTCGTCGCCCGCTTCGGGGACCGGCGCATCCTCCTGACCACGAAGGACGGCCGGTTGATCTGCATCGCGCCCGGCGACCAGTCCGATGTGCTCAACCACTTCGCCAAGCAGGCGTACGGGGCGACGGGCGGCGGCCGGGTGGCCGTGGGACGTCCCCACCCGGGCGCGGGCGGGGTGGTCCACTCCTACGAGGAGGCGCTGAACGCCCTGGATCTGGCCGACCGCATGGGCCTGGACGATCCGGTGCTGCTGGCCTCGGACCTGCTGGTGTACCCGGTGCTGACCCGCGACCGGCAGGCGATGGCCGACCTCGTGCTCAGCGTCCTCGGTCCGCTCAGGGACGCCCGCGGTGGGGCTCTGCCATTGCTCGACACGCTCACGGCGTACTTCGACGCGGGTTGTGTGGCGGCCGAGGCGGCCCGCCGGCTCAACCTCAGCGTGCGGGCGCTGACGTACCGGCTCGACCGCATCCACAGGCTGACCGGCGCGGATCCGGGCGAACCCGTGCACCGCTACACCCTGCAGACGGCGGTCATCGGAGCACGTCTGCTCGACTGGCCGCGCCGGGAGGTCTGAGACGTCGGAAGGCTCACCGATCTCGGCGGCCGGGACGGACTCCGACTCAGGATCGCTCGGCCGATCAGCGACCCTGCGCCAGGCAGTCCGAAGACCGCTCCACCAGCCATGGAACGCCGCCCGGTACGCCGTGGGCGTGGTGCCGACGTGCTTGGAGAAGTGGTGCCGGAGAGTCTCCGGTGAGCCGAGTCCGGACGCCCCGGCGACCCGGCTCATGGGAAGATCGTCGTCTCCAGCAGTTCCCTCGCCCGTTGCAACCGCCGTCCGAGCAGCCACTGCAGCGGGGTCGTGCCGGTCTGGGCGCGGAACCGGCGTATGAGGGTGCGTGAGCTCATCGCGGGCTGGGCGGCGATCTCCGCGACGGTGAGGGGCCGTTCGAGGTCCTCCTGCATCCAGCGCAGTGTCGGCCCCAGATCGTCGGAGTCCGGCACGGGATCGGGGTACTCGATGAACTGGGTCTGCACACCCGCGCGCTGAGCGATCGTGACGATCAGCCGGGCGGTTCGGGAGGCCGTCGCCGCGCCGAGGTGGCTGCGCACCATGTGTGGCGAGGATCGCGACTGTGTGCATGTCGGCCGAACTCACGCACCCGGTGCGCCGCCTCGGGTGGGTTCAGGGCCCAGTCGGACGTGCTTGCGGACTTTGGGTCCACGGGCCCATGACCGTTCCCCCGGGCGCCCCTAGCCTCCCGAGTATGGCTGCAACCGGTGGGGGAACGGCGGGAGTTGCGCCCACGGGCGCTTCCGGAGGGATGGGTGCGGGGGTGTGGCCGCCCGTCCGGGGGAACGGCCGGCAGCCCATGCCGCGGGCCGTGCGGGCCGTGCTCGTACTGCTGCACGCGCTGTTCGGGCTCACGCTGCTGGGGGCTCTCGGTCTGCTCGTGACGGCCGCGGCCGTGGACGGGGTCGACGGGGAGTTCCTCGGCCTTCTGGTGTACGCCGCCGCTCCGGGCGTGGCCGGATTCCTGCTCGCGCTGCGGGTGTGGACCGGTGGTGTGTGGGTGCGGCGGGCGCTGCTCGCGGTGCAGGCGTGGCTGCTCCTCGGGGCGTTGAGCGCACTCTTCGACGGCAGTGGCCGGGGGCTGACCCAACTGCTCGTCCCCGTCGCCGTGATCGTGCTG
Organism: Streptomyces sp. WMMC940; assembly: GCF_027460265.1. Lineage (NCBI taxonomy): Bacteria > Bacillati > Actinomycetota > Actinomycetes > Kitasatosporales > Streptomycetaceae > Streptomyces > Streptomyces sp. WMMC940. The sequence continues at coordinate 2,704,700 of NZ_JAPZBC010000001.1, read as the reverse complement.
TTGTTCCGGCCGTCGGTGCGCGAGTGGTTCCTCGTGCCCGGTACGAACCGGGTCGAGCGGCGGCCCCTGAAGCTCGCCCGCCTCATCAAGTGGCGCCGGGACGGCGGCCAGACGGCCACCGAGTACGTCGGGCTCATCGTGCTCGTCGCGGCCATCGTCGTCGGCCTGGTCGCGACCGGGGTCGGCGGACAGATCGCCGGAGGACTCCGGTCCGCTGTCTGCGAGATCACCGGCACGGCGTGCGGGGGTGGCGACGGCGGCCCGGCGGACGTCGAGGCCGGCACCGGCACCGGCACCGGCACCGGCACCGGCACCGGCACCGGGGACGACAACGCGGGCACGGACGGCGGTACGGGCACCACGGGCGGTACGGGTGCCACGGGCGGTACGGACGGCGGTACGGGCACCACGGGTGCCACAGGCGGCACGGACGGCGGCACGGGTGCCACGGGCGGCACGGACGGCGGTACGGGAACCACGGGCACCACGGGTGCCACAGGCGGCACAGGCGGCACAGGCGGTACCGGCGGCGGCACCGGCGGGCCCCAGGACGACACCGGCGGGACCGGGACGGCCGACGAGGCCGTCTACGACGAGGACGACGAGACCGACGAGACGGGCGAGCCGGGGGTGCCGGACGACGGTCTCGACGACCTCGACGACCTCGACGACCTCGACGACGGCGGGGACGGCGGAGACGACGGAAACGGTGAGGGCGACGGCGAGAGCTGCACCTCCGGGGTCGGCGCCTTCCTCTCCTGCGGTGCCGAGCAGGTCGGCGGCTTCTTCGAGGGCGTCGTCGTGGACGGCCTCTGGGGCGACATCACGGGCACGTTCGAGACGATCCTCGACCCCGGCAAGGCCTGGGAAGGCATCAAGGACTACGGATCCCAGCTCGGCGACCAGTGGGTCGAGGACAGTGCGGGGGCGGGCGACAAGTGGTCCAAGGGCGACTACCTGGGCGCCCTCTGGGACTGGGGCTCGGCCTCGGTCAACACCGGGGTGACCGTCCTCGACGACGTGTTCGTCGGGGACGAGGTCCGCGACATGTGGAACCGGGGCGACGAGGGACAGGCCGTCGGCACGGTCCTCTGGAACGTCGGATCCCTCTTCATTCCGGGCTACGGCGAGGCGAAGCTCGTCGGCAAACTGGGCAAACTGGGCAAGCTCGGGAAACTGGGCAAGGTCGGCGAGCTCGCACGGAAGGCATCCGAGGCGGCGGCGAAGGCCCGTAAGGCGGCCAAGGCCGGCGATGTCGAGGGGGCCGAGCAGGCCGCCAAGGAGGCCCAGCAGCACGCCGACGAAGCCGCCAGGGACGCGGGACTCACCGGCTGCACCATCGGGATGGGCGCGCGCGTGCGCATCCCCTACGGCGGCGGGCCGGGCGTCCCCGGCAGCGGTACGGGTGTGGTCGCGGGCCGGAGCGGCGCCGTACCGGTCGCGCTGTTCGCCGGCAAGTGCGACGAGGTCGACCCGGAGAAGAAGCAGGCCGCCGAGGAGGCGGCGAAGCAGGCGGAGGAGGCGAAGAGGGCGGCCGCCGCGGCGAAGCGGAAGGCGGGGCTCGAGAGGGCGCAGCAGCAGCCGAAGCCGTCCTGGTACGAGAACCTCACCAACCCCCGCGCCGGGACCAAGGACGGCGGCGACGGGAAGTGGGAGCGCATCAAGCCCGCCCTTTTCAGCTACGAATCCGAGATGGGTGCGCGTTACCAGGAGCAGATCTCCGGAGTGAACCGCGGCAAGGAGTACCAGGTCCCCCTCGACAAACTCGACGGCAAGCCCGTCAATTTCGACGGGTGGGACTCCGCGAAGGGGACCTATATCGAGGCGAAGTACGGCTACCGCAATCCGAAGTACTACGACGCCGAAGTGGGGGAGCTTAAGCTCGACATCGCCAACCGCTGGGCCAAGCAGGCGCAGCGGCAGGTGGACGCGGCCCGAGGGAAGCCGGTTGTATGGCACTTTTCCGATCCGGAGGTGGCTGAGGCCGCACGGGAGATGTTTGAGGAGAGGCGTATCAAGGTTAAGGTTGAGCACACGGCGGATGACGTTGTGGGCACAAGCTGAGGGAAGAGGGAGAGCGAAGGTGCTGTACGTCGTGGTCAACGGGGGATGGGGGAGGCGGCAGGAGAGCGTTGTCCAGATCGCTGAGCGCTGGGTGGAAAGCCTGTCGGCCTTGGCTGATTTGAATGATGCGGCTTTCACCGGCTGGCTCGAGGCAGTCGACGATATTTCCACTGCGCCGCGTATGCCGCTGTCGGTGGCTGCGCTCTCCGAGTACCTGAAGAGGGAGAACCCGGAGTCCGACGTGGACCGTATTGGCTACACGACATCCCTGGTGACTAACAATCCCGGGATGCCTCGTGTGACATTTTCGATTCATGCAGGTGGTACTTCGGAGTGGGTGACGAATTCGGTTGCTCTGTCGTTCCGATCGCGCAAGCTGGATGAATCCGTGCCGACTGTGGGTCGCTCCTCGGAGGTGCTGCGAATTCTCGCCGACGCCTGGGACATCGACACGGGGCAGGCCTACGGCCGTGCCCAGTACGATGCGGTGCGAGATGAGTTCGGTCTCGATAATTCAGCCCCCCGCTGCGGCCGATCGGTGTACTTGTCTGCGAAACGCGCGGGCCTGGCTCCGGAGGGATTTCCCGGTACTTATGTACGCACGGCACACGGCGGGCTGATCATCGATCTCACTCGGGACGGAGCTGAGGAGCCCGACATCGAGACGATCATCGAGACCAACCGGGTCCTCCGGTCCGCCGGGGCCCTGGAGGAGTTGCCCGTGCCGTACGACCGCGCCAAGTGGTGACCCCGCCCGCGCCGGCCGTCCCGGCACCGTGAGCGCGGTCACTTCCGCCCAGCGGTGATAATCGGGCGCATGTCCGACCAGCCCGATCCCGAGCCGCGGGGCTCCCGTCCGCGCAGGGTGCCCGTCCCGCCCGGGGTCCGCGCTGCCGCCCCCGCACTCCTGGGCTACGCGGCCGTCCGGGTGTTGGGGATGGCGATCCTCGCGGTGGCCGCTGCGGTGCAGGGCAAGGACGCCCTGCACCGGTTGAACGGGCGCTGGGACTCGGTCTGGTACGTCCGGGTCGCGGAGAACGGATACGGGTACGACGTGACGCTGCCCGACGGCAGTGTCCACTCCGATCTGGCCTTCTTCCCGCTGCTGCCCGCGCTGGAGCGGGCGGTCTCCGAGGTGCTGCCGGTCTCCGCCGCCACGGCGGGACTGGTGATCGGCTGGATCGCGGCGTTCGCCGCCGCCTGGGGTGTCTACGCCGTCGGGGCGCATGTGGCGGGGCAGCGGGCCGGGGTGCTGCTGGCGGTGCTGTGGGGCGTGTACCCGACCGCTTTCGTGCAGTCGATGGCGTACACCGAGACGCTGTTCACCGCGCTGGCCGCCTGGTCGCTGTACGCCGTGCTGACCGACCGCTGGATCACCGCGGGGACGCTCTGCGCGCTGGCCGGGCTCACCCGGCCCTCGGCCGCCGCGCTCGTCGCCGCCCTCGGGGTCACCGGTCTCGTACGGCTGTTCAGGAGGGACCTGACCCGGCGGACGGTCGTGGGCGTGGTCGTCGCGCCGCTCGGATGGCTGGGGTACGTCGTCTTCGTGGCCGTGCGCCAGGGCAGCCCCACGGCGTACTTCGAGGTACAGGCCGCGTGGGGGAACAACATCGACGGCGGGGTCGCACTCGCCCGCTTCGTCGGCGCGCAGCTGAGCGGACCCACCCCGCTCGCCGGCGTCGGCCTCGTCGCCGCGATCGGGCTGCTCTCGTGGGTGGTGTGGCTCTGCGTGAAGCAGCGCCAGCCGCTGCCGCTGCTGGTGTACGGAGCGGGGATCGTCGTCATCTCACTGATCGGCGCCGCGTACTTCGGCTCCCGCCCACGCCTGATCATGCCCGCCTTCCCGCTGCTGCTGCCCGCGGCGGTCGCCCTCGCGCGGCCGGCCCGCCGGACGACGGCCGCGGTGGTGGTGGCGCTGCTCGCCGTCGCCTCGGGGGCGTACGGGGCGTTCACGCTGCTCGGTTCGGGACCGCCCTGAGCCCGTGTCTGCCGGCCCCGGAATGACGCCCCACGGGTCAGGCCCCGCGCCCCGGCCCGCCGATCGCGAGCCGGACCCCCGGCCGCACGCCCCACTGCGCCATCGCCCCCGCCTCGGCCTCCAGGACATGACGGCTGCGCAGCCTCGGCAGCCCGAGCCGCCCCGGGCGCATCGTGTGGACGTCGAGGACGCGCAGTTCCCTGTCGAGGTACGCCACGTCGATGGCGAAGCGCATCCGGAAGGTGTGCACGCTCGTGCACGGCGTCAGCATGAGCGCGCCGTCCAGGCCGTCACGGCCCAGCAGACCTCGGTACCGCGCCCCGTACGACGCGGCGACCAGCAGCTCGACCGGGTCCTCCCGGCCGGGGACCGTCAGTGTGCCCTTGCCGTCCTGCCATCCGCCCATGTGCCCTGACCGTAGCGGGAGTCGGGCCGTCGTGGGCCCCGGATGCCGGGGAGTGGGCCCGTGGGCCCATGACCCCGGGGCCTCGCGGTCCTAGGGTCGGACCGTGGAGTACGCGTACGTCACGCTGATCGCCGCCGCCGCCCTGTGGGGGGCCGCGGCCGGGGTACTCGTGCCGCGCCCCGCCTACCGGATGTCCGTCGAGCCGGAGGAGGCGTGGCGGGACGCCTGTCCCACCGGCCATCCGATCACCGGGCCCGCGCAGGGCTGGCTGGGGACGGCACGCTGCGCCGGCTGCGCGGTGCCGCCCGCGCCCGTCGCCGCAGGGGCGGCTCCCGGGACCGGCGCGCACGAAGTGCCGGGCGAGCAGAGGGCAGCGGACCGGCCGGGCGTGGCCGGGCGTGGCGGCGGGGGGGAGTCGGCAGCCGTGGACGAGCGGGGCGGCACGCGAGAGCCGGCAGCCGTGGCCGGGCGTGGCGGCGGGGGGAAGTCGCCAGCCGTGGACGAGTCGGGAGGCAGGGGCGCGCCCGTTGTCGCCGTCCGGGAGCCCGTCCCGTACCGGCCGTCGTCCGTCGTGCCCGCGCTCACCGCCCTCGCCTGCGCCGCGCTCGCCGCGGCCGTCGGGCCCCGCCCGGAGCTGGCCGTATGGCTGCTGCTCGCGCCCGTGGCCGTACTGCTCGCCCTCGTCGACCGCAACGTCCACCGGCTCCCGGACCAGTTGACGCTGCCGCTTGCCGCCGCGGCGGCCGTGCTGCTCGGTGGTGCGGCACTGCTCCCCGGTGCCGGGGGATCGTGGCCGGTCGCTCTGCTCGGAGGACTCGTGCTCGGTGCCGCGTACCTCGTGCTCTTCCTCGTGAACCCGAACGGCATGGGCTTCGGCGATGTGAAGCTGGCCCTGTCGCTCGGTGTGGCGCTCGGCTGGTACGGCTGGGGGGTGCTGTTCGTCGGCGCCTTCGCGGGCTTCCTGCTGGGCGCGCTCTACGGGCTCTGCCTCGTCGTCCTCCGCGGGGCGGGGCGCGGGACGGCGATTCCCTTCGGGCCGTTCATGATCTCCGGCACGCTGATCGCGCTGCTGCTGGGGGCGTTGTCCGTTTAGCCCCCACCAGCTCAACCCCGATCTGCTCAGTCCCGCCCTGCTCAGTCCCGCCCCGCGGGGCCGACCGACCCCTCGGCGCGGCCGCCACGGCGTCGCGATGCGCGCCGTGGACGGCACGGGCGGTGGCCGGACCCCGGTCGGGCCCCACGTACGGGGACGTGTCCTCGTGCCCCGTGACGCGCCGAAGGCCGGCCGGCGTCGTCCGTGGGGAGCGAACCCGATATCCGCGCTGACCGCCACGAGTTCCACGGGTGACCGCCACGAGGGGGAGATCCCAGGCCATGTGGACGGCGCTATGAGTGACGCCGTCTAGCATGCGGACGTATGCGGACATTCTTTGACAATCTAACGGTCTTGCGTACGCAGACGAAGCCGCTTCCGGCTTCCGCGGGCGCCCGGCCGGCGGAAGGTCCCGCCGTCGCCCTCCTCCCCTGGGGTTGGGCGGCGGTCCTGTCCCTGCTCTACGCGACCGTCGCCGTGCGCCGCCACCAACTCCTGCGCACCACGGGGTACGACCTCGGCATCTTCGAGCAGGCCGTACGTGCCTACGCCCAACTCCAGGCCCCCGTCGTCCCGTTGCGCGGCGACGGCTTCAATCTGCTCGGCGACCACTTCCACCCGCTGATCGCCGTGCTCGCCCCGCTCTACGGGCTCTGGCCGTCCCCGCTCTGTCTGCTCCTGGCCCAGTCCGTCCTCCTCGCCGCGGCCGTGGTGCCGCTCGCCCGCTGGGCGGTGCGGACGCTCGGCCGCCGCGCCGCGCACGTCGTCGCCTTCGGATACGGCGCGAGCTGGGGCATCGCCTCGGCGGCCGCCTTCGACTTCCATGAAGTGGCCCTCGCCGTACCGCTCCTGGCCTTCGCCCTCGAGGCGCTCGGCCGGCGACGTTGGGGGCGGGCCGTCGTCTGGGCCGCGCCCCTGCTCCTGATCAAGGAGGATCTGGGGCTGACCCTCGCTGCGGTCGGCGCGTACGTGGCCTGGAAGGGGCCCCGGAGGCTGGGGATCGCGACGGCCGCGGCCGGGCTCGTCGGCAGCGCGATCGAGATCAAGCTGCTGCTGCCCGCCTTCAACCCCGGCGGCGGGTACGCGCACGGGGGCAACCTCACCGACGGGCACGGCTCGCTCCTCGCCACGATGGCCTTCGCACCGCTCGACGCGCTCCGTCCGGACGTGAAGGCCATGACGCTCGTGCTCGTCTTCGCCCCGAGCGCCCTGCTCGCCCTGCGGTCGCCGCTGTCGCTGATCGCCGTGCCGACGCTCGCGTGGCGGATGCTGTCGGAGAACGCCTTCCACTGGGGGACCGCCTTCCACTACAGCGCCGTCCTGATGCCGGTGGTCTTCGCCGGGCTCGTCGACGCCCTCGGCCGCTACCGGCAGGCCCGCGATCCGCTCGCGGCGCGCCATGTCCGGGCCTCTCTGGTCACGGTCCTGGCCGTGACGGTGGTCATGCTGCCGTCCTTCCCGCTCGCCCAGCTGGCGCAGCGGGCCACCTGGCGCACGACCTCCCACGTCGAGGCCGCCCGCGCGCTGCTCCAGCGGATTCCGGACGGGGCGACGGTGGCCGCCTCCAACCGGCTCGTCCCCCAGCTCACCTCCCGGTGCGACGTCGTGCTCTTCCCGACCTGGCCCGTCGAAGGGCATCTGTACGAGTACGACCGGAAACGGCTGCCCAGGCCCACCGCGGAATGGATCATCCACGACGCGGAGGCCCCGGAGGCGTGGCCGTACAAGACGGGACACTGGCCGTATCCGCCGGAGCAGCAGCAGGCCGAACTCGACGCGGCGCAGCGGGCGTACGGCTACGAGCGCGTCGCGGCGCGCGACGGCATCACGCTGCTGAGGCGCGCGGTGAGGCTCGGCCGCCAGGATCCGCCGCTCGCCCACCGCCGCCCGCCGCCCACTGCCGCCCGCCGCCCTCCTCGCCGGGTCCGCCGCCCGCGCGCCCCTTTCTCCCTCGGCCGCGTCAACCGGGTGCCTCACCCCCGGGTCCCCCGTGGGGAGTACGGCCGAGGCCGGGCGCGACGGCCTGACACGGCCCCTGCCCAGGCTCTTTCCCCTTTCGCACCGCAGTCGAACGATTTCGGAGAGTAGTGACCGCATGCCGCGGCACGCGTCTGCCTTCACGAAGGGTTATGGTGGAAACCCCCCCTCGGGCCGGTCCGTATCCCCCCCACGGACCGGCCCGTTTTCTCTGCCCGCGGAGACCGGGGCGCCGGGTCAGCTGCGACCGGCCCAGATGTTCGTCCCGGCGGTGTCCACGGCGAAGACGTCGATCTCCTTCAACTCCTCGTCGGTGAGAGGTGCGGCCTGCAGTGCGGCCAGGTTCTCCTCCAACTGCCCGACGCTGCTCGCGCCGATCAGCGCCGAGGTCATCCGGTCGTCGCGCAGCACCCAGCTGAGCGCCAGCTGGGCCAGCGACTGGCCGCGCCGCTGGGCGATCTCGTTCAGGCCCTGCAGCCGCCGCAGCACCTCGTCGGAGAGCAGGTCCGGGTCGAGGGACTTGCCCTGCGTCGCCCGCGAGCCCGCCGGGATGCCGGTGAGGTACTTGCCGGTGAGGAGCCCCTGGGCGAGCGGCGCGAAGGAGATGCAGCCCATGCCGGCGGCCTCGAGCGTGTCGAGGAGCCCGTCGTCCTCGGTCCAGCGGTTGATCATCGAGTAGGACGGCTGGTGGATGAGGGCCGGGACGCCCATCTCCCTCAGCAGCCCGGCCGCCTCTGCGGTCTGCTCGGCGTTGTAGGAGGACACGCCCGCGTAGAGCGCCTTGCCCTGCTGGACGGCGGACGCCAGGGCGCCCATCGTCTCCTCCAGCGGGGTGTGCGGGTCGAAGCGGTGCGAGTAGAAGATGTCGACGTAGTCCAGCCCCATCCTCTTCAGGGAGGCGTCCAGTGAGGACATCAGGTACTTGCGGGAGCCCCATTCGCCGTAGGGGCCGGGGTGCATCAGATAGCCGGCCTTGGTGGAAATGATGAGTTCATCCCGGTACGGGGCGAAGTCCTGGGCGAACAGTTTGCCGAAGTTCAGCTCGGCGGAGCCGGGGGGCGGCCCGTAGTTGTTCGCCAGGTCGAAGTGCGTCACGCCGAGGTCGAAGGCGCGGCGCAGGATCGCCCGCTGCGAGGCGAGCGTGCGGTCGTCGCCGAAGTTGTGCCAGAGGCCGAGGGAGATCGCGGGGAGCTTGAGTCCGCTGCGGCCGGTGCGGCGGTACTCCATCGAGTCGTAGCGGTTCTCGGCTGCACGGTAATAGGGGGAGTCGTTCACGCTTCCCTCCCTATCACGGACTTGTGACAGACCGGGTTGGGTGCGTTCGGCCGCTCCGCAGTAGTGTGACGGGCGTCGGGGGTCAGCCACAGCACGGAGGGGTTAAGGACTGTGAACCTGCGCGACCTGGTGTACGGGCTCTACGCACGCCGGGTGGAGGGCCGCCTCGACCACGCCCAGGTGCCCAAGCACATCGGCGTCATCCTGGACGGCAACCGCCGCTGGGCGAAGGCGTCGGGCGGCACGGCCGCGGAGGGACACCAGGCCGGGGCCGACAAGATCTCCGAGCTGCTGGGCTGGTGCGCCGAGACCGATGTCGAGGTCGTCACCCTCTGGATGCTGTCCACGGACAACTTCGACCGTCCGGAGGAGGAGCTGCGCCCGCTGCTCGGCATCATCGAGAACACCGTGCGCAATCTGGCCGCCGACGGCCGGTGGCGGGTGCACCACGTGGGGACCATGGACCTGCTTCCCGCCAGGACCCAGTCCGTCCTCAAGGAGGCCGAGCAGTCGACGGTCGGCGTCGACGGGATACTGGTCAACGTCGCGGTCGGCTACGGCGGCCGTCAGGAGATCGCGGACGCGGTGCGCTCCCTGCTGAACGAGCACGCGGCCAAGGGGACGACCTTCGAGGAGCTCGCGGAGATCGTCGACACCGACATGATCGCGTCCCATCTCTACACGCGCGGACAACCCGACCCCGACCTGGTGATCCGCACGAGCGGCGAGCAGCGACTGTCGGGTTTCATGCTCTGGCAGAGCGCCCACTCCGAGTACTACTTCTGCGAGGTCTTCTGGCCGGCCTTCCGCAAGGTCGACTTCCTCCGAGCCCTCCGCGACTACGCGGCACGCCACCGCCGCTACGGCGCCTGAGCTCGGGCCGCCCCGCCGGAGACCGTCCGGGGGCTGGTCCGCTCGCCCGGGAACGGTCCGCACCCGGTCGCGCCGCCGTCCGAGGGCGGTGCGCCCCCGTTCGCGGGTGGTCCCGGGCGGCGGTCCCCGTTCGAGTGGGTGCGGCCCCCACCGAGGCGGGTTTCGCGGGCGGGTGGCGGGATCTTGACGACCGGTCGCACGTCCGGCCCGGGAGCAAGGGGCCGATCGGGTGACGTTCGCGCGTCCGTGGGCGCGGTCCCGGGCGTGGTCACCGCATGTTCATCGACGCGTCGTCATATGCCATGGCATGGCCTTGCTTGTTCGAGGGAATATCCCTGACAGGTCGACATCCGGACACCCGCTCCGGATGCCGTTCTACAGCGCGCGGCACCGAGCCGCTCGCCCGGGAGGCCCTTTGCGCCAGGACGACCGTGCGGCCAGCACGGAAGGAACGGGGGGCCGGTGCCCGGCCCGTGCATCGTGGCCGGAGACCGGTCCTGTCCCCTGCCGTTCGGTGGGGAGACCCCCAGTCCGCGACGCCGTCGCACCCCGATCTCAGCCGAGGGGGTACGTCCTTCCGTGGTGAACAGCACAAAGCGCCGCATGTCCGACAGGCGCACCTACGTTCTCGACACCAGCGTCCTGCTGGCCGACCCCAATGCCGTCTCGCGTTTCGACGAGCACGAGGTGGTGCTCCCGATCGTCGTCGTGACGGAGCTGGAGGCCAAAAGGCACCACCCGGAGCTCGGTTACTTCGCCCGGCAGGCGCTGCGCCTGCTCGACGACTACCGGGTCCGGTACGGCCGCCTGGACGCACCCCTCCCGATGGGCGACCTCGGCGGCACGTTGCGCGTCGAGCTCAACCACTCGGACCCCGGGGTGCTTCCCGCCGGTTACCGGCTGGGTGACAACGACTCACGGATCCTCGCGGTGGCACGGAACCTCCAGGCAGAGGGGTACGACGTCACCGTCGTGTCCAAGGACCTGCCGCTGCGCATCAAGGCGTCCTCCGTCGGCCTGCTTGCCGAGGAGTACCGCGCCGAGCTCGCGGTCACGGATTCCGGTTGGACCGGTATGTCCGAACTGACCCTGGCCGGGGAGCAGGTGGACATCCTCTTCGAGGAGGAGCGCCTGTACGTGCCGGAGGCGTCCGACCTGCCCGTCCACACCGGGCTCGTCCTCCAGTCCGAGCGGGGCAAGGCGCTCGGTCGGGTCGCCTCCGACGGGAACGTCCGGCTGGTCCGCGGTGACCGTGAGGCCTTCGGGATCCGCGGCCGCAGCGCCGAGCAGCGCATCGCCCTCGATCTGCTGCTCGACCCGGACGTCGGCATCGTCTCCATGGGTGGCCGGGCGGGCACCGGCAAGTCCGCGCTCGCGCTCTGTGCCGGCCTGGAGGCCGTCCTGGAGCGCCGGCAGCACCGGAAGGTGATGGTCTTCCGGCCGCTGTACGCGGTGGGCGGGCAGGAACTGGGCTATCTGCCGGGCACCGAGGCCGAGAAGATGAGCCCTTGGGCGCAGGCTGTCTTCGACACGCTGTCCGCGGTGGCCGGCCGCGAGGTCATCGAGGAGGTCCTGGGCCGGGGCATGCTCGAGGTGCTGCCGCTGACCCATATCCGCGGGCGTTCGCTGCACGACGCGTTCGTCATCGTCGACGAGGCCCAGTCCCTGGAGCGGAACGTCCTCCTGACCGTTCTGTCCCGTATCGGGGCCAACTCGCGGGTCGTTCTCACCCATGACGTGGCACAAAGGGACAATCTGCGTGTCGGTCGGTACGACGGGGTCGTCGCCGTCGTGGAGAAGCTGAAGGGTCATCCGCTCTTCGCGCACGTCACGCTCACCCGGTCCGAGCGTTCGCAGATCGCCGCGCTGGTGACCGAAATGCTGGAGGACGGACCGATCTGACGGGACCTGCCCGGCTTGGGAGTTGACGCCGCCCGGCGAAGCGAAGGAGCTTAGCCGGGCGGCGTCGTGCCGTGCCGCCCTTTCCAGAAAACTCCTGGGACAAACGAGGTGTGAGCTTTCACACGCAGCCATGAATTGCCTTGCGGCATCGGCTTCCGGCAGAGTCTGGGTTCCGTCAGGCCCCGCATACGGCACAGCTGCACCCTCAGGGGTGCGGCACCACACAACTCCACAGACGCCGCCGTATGCCGCCCGAGCACCACGCGGCACTCCCGCAAGGGAGCGCCCACCGGGCCCGTGCCTCCCGTGACCTAGCAAGAGGGAGTGCCAGTGCCAGGGGCACGATTGCGCCCGCGAGGTCACCTGTGCGGGCGATGCTGGAAGGAAACCGTGTGAGCCGGATCTCGGTCCGGGGATTCGCAGTGGCGTCCGCCACCGCAGTCACCACTGTCGGCGCCGTCGTCGGTGTTGCCTCGGGCAACACCGTGCCCGCGAACGGCGACAACCTGGAGACGACCGCGGCAGACGCGACGCTCCTCGCGGACATCCCCGTCGGTGAGCAGGCCCAGGTTCAGGTCGCATCCCTGACCCAGCAGGCCGACGCGCAGGCGGCCGCCGCCGACGCGGCCGCGAGGAAGTCCGCCGAGGAGGCGGCTCGCGTCCAGGCCGCCAAGGACGCCGAGGCGAAGAAGGAAGCCGCCGAGGAGAAGGCCCAGCGCGAGGCCGAGGCCAAGGAGGCCGAGGAGCGCGCCAGCCGGTCCGCCGTCCGTGACGCCTCCAGCTTCGCGACGCAGTCCTCGTACAGCATCTCCGAGGTCCAGGCGATGGCCCGCCAGATGGTCCCCGGCGACCAGTTCCAGTGCTTCAGCAACATCGTGGACCACGAGTCCAGCTGGAACTACCGGGCCCAGAACCCGTCCTCCGGTGCCTACGGCCTCGTCCAGGCGCTGCCGGGCTCCAAGATGGCGTCCGCCGGCGCGGACTGGCAGACGAACCCCGCGACCCAGATCAAGTGGGGCCTCAACTACATGAACGACCGCTACGGCAGCCCCTGCGGCGCCTGGTCGTTCTGGCAGGCCAACCACTGGTACTAGGCCGACCATCGGTACCGGCCCGACAACCGGTACCCAGGCGGACGACCGGTACCGACCGGGCCCCGGACTCCGGGAAGTTCCGGCTGCTCGACTCCGCTGAGCCCCTCACCGTCCGACGGTGGGGGGCTCGATGCGTGTACGGTCGGGACGGACCTTGGGGGGAGAGGGAAGCACGAGATGTCGAAGACGCCAGCTTGGCTGGGTCGGCTGGGGGCCGGACTGTCCCGGCTCGGGGCACGGTTGGAGGAGCGCCGGGCCGCCGCGGCCGCGGACGACGGCAACGGCATGGGTGACGGCGATCTCGACGCGGGGAACCCGCCCGAGCACGTCCCGCCGCCGCCCGCGTACGCCCCGGCCGTTCCGGCGAGGCCCCATCCGGTCGAGGCCATCCCCTGGGGCATGAGGGTCGCGGCCGAGGCGGGCTGGCGGCTGCTGGTCCTGGCGGGAACGCTCTGGGTGCTGATGCGTGTCATCAGCGCGGTCCAGCTCGTCGTGCTCGCCTTCGTCGCGGCCCTGCTGGTCACCGCGCTGCTCCAGCCGACCGTGGCCCGTCTGAGGGGGGTCGGCCTGCCGCGCGGGCTCGCCACGGCCGTCACGGCGATCCTGGGCTTCGTCGTCATCGGCCTCGTCGGCTGGTTCGTCGTCTGGCAGGTGATGGACAACCTCGACAACGTCGCCGACCGGGTCAAGGACGGTATCGAGGAGCTCAAGCGCTGGCTGCTCAACAGTCCGTTCCATGTGACCGAGCGCCAGATCAACGACATCGCGAACAACCTCCAGGACACCATCGGCACCAACACGCAGGAGATCACCTCCGCCGGGCTCGAGGGCGTGAGCGTGATGGTGGAGATCCTCACCGGGATGCTGCTGGCGCTGTTCTCGACCCTCTTCCTGCTCTACGACGGGAAGCGGATCTGGCAGTGGTCCCTGAAGCTGGTGCCCTCCGCGGCCCGCCCGGGTGTCGCCGGCGCCGGCCCGCGCGCCTGGCGGACGCTGACGGCGTACGTGCGGGGCACCGTGGTGGTCGCCCTCATCGACGCGATCTTCATCGGACTGGGCATCTACTTCCTCGATGTGCCGCTGGCCGTTCCGCTCGCCGTCTTCATCTTCCTGTTCTCCTTCATCCCCCTCGTGGGTGCGGTCGTGTCGGGGGCCCTCGCGGTCGTCGTCGCGCTGGTCACCCAGGGCGTGTTCACCGCCCTCATGGTGCTGCTGGTAGTGCTCGCCGTGCAGCAGATCGAGGGGCACGTGCTGCAGCCGTTCATCCTCGGCCGCGCGGTCCGCGTCCATCCGCTGGCCGTCGTCCTCGCCGTCGCCACGGGCGGTCTGACGGCGGGGATCGGCGGCGCGGTGGTCGCGGTGCCGCTGGTCGCGGTGACGAACACGGTGGTCACCTATCTGCGTGCGTACGGCCGGGGCCAGGTCAGCCGGATCGGTCCCGCTCCGCACGGGGCGACGGTGACGGACCTCGCCCCGACCCCGTCGCCGCCCCCGACCGCCCCGAAGCCCGAGTCCTCTCCCCCGGAGGGCGAGGAACGCACATGAGCACCTGGTCGAGGACACCAGGCGGCTGGCGGCCCGGCTCGAACGCCCCGTGTGCCGGACGGCGGTTCGGCGCCGGTGCCGACCGGCGCGCTTCCCCCGCGTACGACGAGGGCGCCCCGCCCGGCATGCAGCCGGGCGGGGCGCCCTCCTCACGTCCCGGCCGTCCGGCCGGGACGTGACTACTCGGCCAGAACGGCTTCCGCGTCCAGCGTGGTGCCGACGGCCTGGATCACCGAGGCGATCTTGAAGGCCTCCTGGATGACGTCGCGTTCGACGCCCGCCTTGCGAAGCACCTGCTCGTGCGAGTCCAGGCACTGGCCGCAGCCGTTGATCGCGGAGACGGCCAGCGACCACAGCTCGAAGTCGGTCTTCTCGACGCCGGGGTTGCCGATGACGTTCATCCGCAGACCGGCGCGCAGCGTCCCGTACTCGGGGTCCGACAGCAGGTGCCGGGTCCGGTAGAAGACGTTGTTCATCGCCATGACCGCGGCGGCCGACTTGGCGGCGGTGTACGCCTCGCCGGACAGGTTGGCCTTGGCCTCGGGCTCGAGCTCGCGCAGCACGATCGGCGAGCGGGAGGCGATCGCGCAGGCCAGGACCGTGCCCCACAGCTGCTGCCGCGGGAGGTCGCTGTTGCCGATCACCGAACCGAGGTTCAGCTTCAGGTCCTTGGCGTAGTCCGGCAGGGCGGACTTCAGCTCATCGAGCGCCATGCTCACTCACCGGCCAGCAGCTTGACCGGGTCGAGGGTGTTCTCGCCCTTGGTCCAGTTGCAGGGGCAGAGCTCGTCGGTCTGCAGGGCGTCGAGGACCCGCAGGACCTCCTTGGGGTTACGGCCGACGGAGCCGGCGGTCACCATCGTGAACTGGATCTCGTTGTTCGGGTCGACGATGAAGACGGCGCGCTGGGCGAAGCCGTCCTCGCCCTCGATGCCGAGGTCGCGCATCAGCTCGTGCCTGGAGTCGGCCAGCATCGGGAAGGGCAGGTCACGCAGGTCGTCGTGGTCCTTGCGCCAGGCGTGGTGGACGAACTCGGAGTCGCCGGAGAAGCCGAGGACCTGGGCGTCACGGTCGGCGAACTCGTCGTTCAGCTTGCCGAACGCGGCGATCTCCGTGGGGCAGACGAAGGTGAAGTCCTTGGGCCACGCGAAGACGACCTTCCACTTGCCCTCGTAGGACTTGTGGGTGATCTGCTCGAACTCCTTGCCGCTCTCCAGCGAGACGCAGGCGGTCAGCTCGAAGGTGGGGAACTGGTCACCGACAGTGAGCACACGCTCTCCTTGCAACAGGAAGCCCCTCGTGAGGGCCTCCGGGGGTTGGACGGATCTCCACCCTGGCACAGAGTGCATTGATCAAAGAAATAGCTAGACTGGGTCGCCGTGATCGGAGGTGCTTATTAGTGGTGGCGGTGAACGGGTCGAATCGGGGCAAGCAGCCCAGCCTGGCTCAGCTTCGAGCCTTCGCCGCCGTCTCCGAGCATCTGCACTTCCGGGACGCGGCCGCCGCAATAGGGACGAGTCAGCCCGCGCTGTCCGGGGCCGTGTCGGCGCTGGAGGAGGCACTGGGTGTCCAGCTGCTGGAGCGTACGACGCGGAAGGTCCTCCTGTCGCCGGCGGGTGCGCGGCTGGCGGTCCGGGCCAAGGCGGTCCTCGACGCCGTCGGTGAACTGCTGGAGGAGGCGGAGGCGGTACGCGCGCCGTTCACCGGGGTGCTGCGGCTCGGGGTGATCCCGACCGTCGCGCCGTACCTGCTGCCGAGCGTTCTGCGGCTGGTCCACGAGCGCTATCCGGATCTGGATCTCCAGGTCCACGAGGAGCAGACGTCGTCGCTGCTGGAGGGCCTTTCGGCGGGCCGGCTCGACCTGCTGCTCCTCGCCGTCCCCCTCGGGGTGCCCGGGGTGACGGAACTTCCCCTGTTCGACGAGGACTTCGTGCTGGTGACGTACGACGACCACTGGCTCGGCGGCCGCGAGGACATTCCGCGCGACGCGCTCCGGGAGCTCCCGCTGCTGCTTCTCGACGAGGGGCACTGCCTGCGTGACCAGGCCCTCGACATCTGCCGGGAGGCGGGCCGCACCGAGGGGGCACCGGTCACCACCACCGCCGCCGGGCTGTCCACCCTGGTCCAGCTGGTCGCGGGCGGACTGGGCGTCACCCTCCTCCCGCGCACCGCCGTCCGGGTCGAGACGGGCCGCAACCCGGCCCTGTCCACCGGCTACTTCGCGGACCCGGCCCCGGCCCGCCGCGTCGCCCTGGCGATGCGCACGGGAGCGGCCCGCCAGGGCGAGTTCGAGCAGTTCGCGGGCGCGCTCCGGGAGGCGCTGGGGGACCTTCCGGTGCGCGTGCTCCACGACGGCGGGTTCGCCGCGTCCGCAGACCCTCCGACCGCATCGGCCGCAGCGGCGACGGCGGGCTGAGCAGCGTCACGCCGGCGCCGACGCCGGCCAGGGACGCGCTCGCGGCCCGGCCGACGGCCGGCACCCGTGCCGTCACCCTCTTCCGACCCGGCCGTGCTCGCGTACGGCCCGCCCCGACGTGCGTCGGCCTCCGAAGGGCGGGTGCCCTCCGGAGGCCGCCCCGGCTACTCCTCGGACGGCGCCTTCGGCGGTCGTCCGCGGCGGGGGATGGGCTTGACGCCGCCGGGCAGACGGCCCGACTCCGACAGTGCCCGGCGCAGCAGGAACTCGATCTGCGCGTTGGCGCTGCGCAGCTCGTCCGACGCCCAGCGCGCCAGCGCCTCGTACACCGCCGGGTCGAGCCGCAACAGCACCTGTTTCCGTTCGGAAGGGGTCACTGGTAGAGCGTGCCCGTGTTCAGGACGGGCTGTGCGGCGCGGTCCCCGCAGAGCACCACCATCAGGTTCGACACCATCGCCGCCTTGCGTTCGTCGTCCAGCTCCACGAGGCCCTCCTCCGTGATCCTCGACAGCGCGGCCTCCACCATGCCGACCGCGCCGTCCACGATCTGCCGGCGGGCGGCGACCACGGCCCCCGCCTGCTGGCGCTGGAGCATGGCCGAGGCGATCTCGGGCGCGTACGCGAGGTGGGTGAAGCGGGACTCGACGATGTGGACGCCCGCCGCCTCGACCCGTGCGCGCAGTTCCAGGGCGAGCTTCTCGGTGATCTCCTCGGCGTTGCCGCGCAGCGACAGGCCGTCCTCGTCGTGGGCGTCGTACGGGTACTCGATCGCGATGTGCCGCACCGCCGCCTCGGTCTGGGTGGAGACGAACTCCCGGAAGTCGTCCACCTCGAACATCGCCTGTGCGGTGTCCTCGACCTTCCACACGACCACCGCGGCGAGCTCGATCGGGTTGCCGTAGGCGTCGTTGACCTTGAGCACCGCGGTCTCGTGGTTGCGGATCCGGGTGGAGATCTTCGCCCGGGTGGTCAGCGGGTTGACCCAGCGCAGTCCGTCCGTGCGGATCGTGCCCCGGTAGCGGCCGAAGAGCTGCACCACCCGCGCCTCGCCCGGTGCGATCATGTTGAGCCCGCACATCGAGAAGGCGGAGGCGGCCACCACGACGATTCCGAGCACGACCAGTGCGACCTTCGCGGTCGCCGCCGTCGCTGTGGGACCCGTCACGATCAGTGCGATGCCGGCCGCGAGTCCGGCCAGGGCGAGCAGCAGTGCCAGGCCCCCGCCGATGCTGTGCGCGGCGAACTCCCTGACCTTCGGCGCGGGCATCTCGGGTACGTCGTCGTGGTGCAGGGATGTGCTGGTCGCAGGCATTCCGGTCCCCCCGTTCAGCGGGCCGCACCGGCGGCCCGACTAGCTAGCAATGTGATTACACATTATCTGAACCGGCAACCCTGCGCACCCCTCGTGAGTCGGTTCCTTGTGAGACGGGTGCTGATTGTCACGTCCGGAAAAGACCGGATCGGTCGTCCTTTGTCTGTACGACCGGTGTTAGCTTTCTGAGCTGATCTGGCGAAGAGCGCCGGGGTACGGCACGACCAACGACCAACGACGAGCGCGGAACAGAGAGCGGAGCGACGAAGCGATGGGCCGAGCGGAAGCGCGGAGAACCCGGCAGCGCGACGCGCGCCGGGCGGGCAAGGCCGGGGGCATACGGCGCTTCCTCACCTGGCGGAAGCTGCTGGGCACCTTCTTCACCCTCTGCCTGCTGGGCATGGGCGCGCTCTTCATCGTCTACCTGCTGGTGCCGGTCCCCACGGCCAACGCGCAGGCCGAGAAGGAGAGCAACGTCTACAAGTACAGCGACGGCTCCATCCTGACCCGTACCGGCTCCGTCAACCGCGAGATCGTCGGTCTGGACAAGATCCCGGACGACGTCGAGAAGGCCTTCGTCGCCGCCGAGAACAAGACCTTCTACAAGGACTCCGGCGTCGACCTGAAGGGCACCGCGCGTGGTGTCTTCAACACCCTGACCGGCGGGGGCAAGCAGGGCGGCTCGACGATCACCCAGCAGTACGTCAAGAACTACTACCTGAACCAGGACCAGACGGTCACCCGCAAGCTCAAGGAGCTGGTGATCTCGCTGAAGGTGGACCAGCAGAAGGACAAGGACGAGATCCTCGCCGGCTACCTGAACACCAGCTACTACGGGCGCGGCGCCTACGGCATCCAGGCCGCGGCCCAGGCGTACTACCGCAAGGACGCCCAGAAGCTGACCGTCGCCGAGGGCGCCTACCTCGCCGCCCTGCTCCAGGCCCCCAGCCAGTACGACTGGGCGGTTGCCTCGCCGACCGGCAGGAAGCTGGTGAGCGAGCGCTGGAACTACGTCCTGAACAACATGGTCGGGGAGAACTGGCTGGACGCGTCCGCGCGTTCGGCCCTCTCGTTCCCGGTGCCGAAGGAGCCGAAGGCGGCCCCGGGTATGGAGGGGCAGACCGGTTACCTCGTCAAGGCGGCCAACGCCGAACTCGCCAGGCGCGGCGTCAGTGAGGACCAGATCGAGGCCGGCGGCTGGACGATCACGCTCAGCATCGAGAAGAAGCGCCAGAACGCCCTCCTCAAGGCCGTCGGCGAGCAGTTGGAGGAGAAGCTCGACCGCAAGGGCGACACGCGCGACGCGACCGTCCAGGCGGGAGCGACCTCCGTCGACCCGAAGACCGGCAAGGTCGTCGCCCTGTACGGCGGGGTCGGCGCGACCGAGCACTGGATCTCCAACGCCACCCGGCGCGACTACCAGCCCGCGTCCAC
Organism: Streptomyces sp. WMMC940; assembly: GCF_027460265.1. Taxonomy (NCBI): domain Bacteria; kingdom Bacillati; phylum Actinomycetota; class Actinomycetes; order Kitasatosporales; family Streptomycetaceae; genus Streptomyces; species Streptomyces sp. WMMC940. The sequence continues at coordinate 2,685,332 of NZ_JAPZBC010000001.1, read as the reverse complement.
GTTCAAGCCCATCGTGCTCGCCTCCGCGCTGGAGAACGGGGCCGAGACCCAGGACGGCCGACGGATCGGCCTCAACACGATCTACGACGGCAACAGCAAGCGCCCGGTGGAGGGCAGCGACACGCCCTTCGCGCCGGAGAACGAGGACGACCGCAGCTACGGCCCCGTCACCGTCCAGAGGGCCACCAACAGCTCGATCAACTCGGTGTACGCCCAGATGATCGTGGACGTCGGCCCCGGCAAGGTGAAGGAGACCGCGGTCGGCCTCGGGATGCACGACGGCGAGGGCTGGCCGGTGCGGCCGGCGATGTCACTCGGCACGATGGGCGCGTCGACCTGGGACATGGCCGCGGCCTACGCGACCCTCGACAACCACGGCGAGCAGGTCGTGCCCTCGATCGTGAAGGACGTCAAGCACCGCACCCGCGAGGCGGGAGCCGCCCCCGAGGGCGGTGACCGGGTCATCAGCCGGGAGGCCGCCGACACCGTGACCCAGGCCATGACCGGCGTGGTGCGGAGCGGCTCCGGCCGCAACGCCCAGGGCGACTACTCCGCGGCCGGCAAGACCGGCACCTCGGAGAACAACCGCTCGGCCTGGTTCGTGGGATACACGCCCGAACTGGTGACCGCCGTCGGTCTGTTCGGGGAGGACGCCAAGGGCCGCCAGGTGACCCTGACCGACACCATCAACGAGGGCCGCGCCAACGGCGGTGGGGTGCCGGCCATGATCTGGCAGCAGTACACGACCGGCGCGCTCGGCGGCGGCTCGGACGAGCGGTTCGACCTGGATCTCATGGCGCCGGTGCAGGAGGAGCTCCCGGCGAGTCCCAGCGGGTCGCCCTCCGGGAGCGAGGAGCCGGAGGAGCCCTCGGACGAGCCGTCGCAGTCGGAGAAGCCGGACGACCGGCCGAGCACCTCACCCGACCCGACGCAGTCGGACGACGAGTCCACCGGGCCGGGCGACTCGACGGGCACCACGGAGGGCACCGACAGCGGTACCACCGAGGGCGGCGGGACCGACTCCGGCACCACGGAGGGCGGCGAGAGCGACGGCGGGACCGATTCCGGCACCACGGACGGGACGACGACGGGGACGACGTCCGGCGTACGGCCGCCCCGGCCCCAGAACACCTGAGGGCCGTCCCGCGGCTGTCGCGGAACGGCGGACAGCCCTTGGGACGGGGGAGCCGCAGGACCGGGAAGGGCCCGGAGCGCCGGGCCCTTCCGCGTGGTCCGCACGGGGCGGGCGGTCAGCCTCCGTTGACCTCCTTGGAGATCCGGTCGCCGATCTCCTTGTCGACGTTGCGCCAGTACTGCACCGCCCGGTCCAGCACCGGCCGTGAAACGCCCTGCTTCAGATGACCGCTGACGTTCGAAACCAGCCGCGAACGGGCGGCGTCGTCGAGGACGCTGCGGACCATCGTCCCCGCCTGGCCCCAGTCGTCGTCCTCGCGGTGCAGCTTGTACGCCTCGCGCACCATCTCACCGGCCGTCGCCCACCCCGCAGGGTCTCCGAAGCGCGCGAAGTCGGCGTCCGGGCCGCCGTAGGAGTTCGGGGCGTAGGGCCGCGCGGCGTAGGACGGGGCGTAGCGCATCGGGCCGTCCTTGGCGTACGAGTTCACCGGTGCGTGCGGCCGGTTGGGCGGCAGCTGTGCGTAGTTGGGGCCGATCCGGTACCGGTGGGTGTCCGGGTAGGAGAACAGCCGGCCGAGCAGCATCTTGTCCGGCGACGGCCCGATGCCCGGAACCATGTTCGACGGCTCGAAGGCGGCCTGCTCGATGTGGATGAAGTAGTCCTCCGGGTTCCGGTTCAGCGTCATCCGGCCCACGTCGATCAGCGGGTAGTCCCCGTGCGGCCACACCTTCGTCAGGTCGAAGGGGTTGAACCGGTAGTCCGCGGCGTCCTCGAACGGCATGACCTGGACCTTCAGGGTCCACGAGGGCGCGTCCCCGGCCTCGATCGAGTCGTACAGATCGCGCCGGTGCTTGTCCGCGTCGGAACCGGCGAGTTCGTCGGCCTCCTCCTGGGTGAGGAAGTCGATGCCCTGGTCGGTCTTGAAGTGGTACTTCACCCAGAACCGCTCACCGGCGCCGTTGATCCACATGTAGGTGTGCGATCCGTAGCCGTTCATGTGGCGATAGGTCTTGGGGATGCCCCGGTCGCCCATCAGCCAGGTGACCTGGTGCGCCGACTCGGGGGAGAGGGTCCAGAAGTCCCACTGCATGTCGTTGTTGCGCAGCCCGGTGGCCGGGTGTCGCTTCTGCGACCTGATGAAGTCCTGGAACTTGATCGTGTCGCGCACGAAGAAGATCGGCGTGTTGTTGCCGACCAGATCGTAGTTGCCCTGCTCGGTGTAGAACTTCAGTGCGAAGCCGCGCGGGTCGCGCCAGGTGTCCGGGGACCCCTGCTCGCCGGCGACCGTCGAGAACCGGGCCAGCATCTCGGTGCGCCTGCCCGGCTGGAACAGGTCGGCCTTGGTGAACTGGCTGACGTCGTTGGTGACTTCGAAGAAGCCGTACGCGCCGGAGCCCTTGGCGTGCACCACCCGCTCGGGGACCCGTTCGCGGTTGAACTGGGCCATCTTCTCGATCAGGTAATGGTCCTGCAGAAGGATCGGGCCGTCCGGCCCCACGGTCAGCGAGTGCTCGTCGCTCTCCACGGGAATGCCGTGGTTGTTCGTCGTGTACGGAGCTTTGGGGGGTGACTCGGTCACGAGCGTCCTCCCGTCCATCGAGGGAATGTGGTCGCTTCGGCCGTGTGCCCCAGTCAACTCCTTACATGCGAAGTCGGCAACATTTGGACCATGTCCAGGTTTGGCTCCGTTACTGGTCACGCCTGGGTGGACAACTCGAACCACACGACCTTGCCCGTGGACAGCCGCGTCGCCCCCCATCGCCGGGCCAGCCGGTTCACCAGGAACAACCCGCGGCCGCCCTCGTCCGTGTCCCGGGCCCGCCGCTGACGCGGCAGCTGCGGCGAGTCGTCACCGACCTCGCACCGCAGCACGTCGGTGCGCAGGAGCCGCAGGGTCACCGGCCGCTCCGCGTACCGCACGGCATTGGTCACCACTTCGCTGACCAGCAGTTCCACCGAGTCGGACAGCTCCTCCAGGCCCCATCGTGCCAGTGCCCTGCGGGCCAGCCGGCGGGCCCGGCCGGGGGCGGAGTCCTCGGGCTCCAGGAACCAGTACGCGACGTCACTCGGAGCGATCCCGTCGAAACGGGCCGCGAGCAGCGCGATGTCGTCGTCCCGGTCACCCGGGCCGAGCATGTCCAGCACGTCGTCGCAGAGCGCCTCCAGCGGCGGCGAATGGTCGGGGCCGGTGAGCTGCGCAGTCGCGGCCAGCCGCTCCCTCAGCTGCTCGATGCCGGTCCACACGTCCCGCAGCCGCGACTCCACCAGCCCGTCCGTGTACAGCAGCAGCGTCGCCCCGGCGGGCGCGTCCAGCTCCACGGCCTCGAAGTCCACCCCGCCCACGCCGATGGGGGCGCCCGGCGGCACCCGCAGGACCTCCGCCCGGCCGCCGAGGTGCAGCAGTATGGGCGGCGGATGGCCGGCGTTGGCGATCGTGATCCGGTGCGAGACCGGGTCGTAGACCGCGTACAGGCAGGTCGCCATGCGGTCGGTGCCGAGCCGCTGCGCCTGCTCGTCGAGGTGGTGCAGCACCTCTTGCGGGGGCAGGTCCAGACCGGCCAGGGTCTGGGCCGTCGTCCGCAACTGGCCCATGATCGCGGCTGAGGTCATCGAGTGGCCCATGACGTCGCCGACGACCAGGGCGACCCGGCTGCCGGGCAGCGGGATGGCGTCGTACCAGTCGCCGCCGACCCGGGCCGTCTCCGCGGCCGGGAGATAGCGCGAGGCCAGCCGTACGCCGGTCGGCTGCGGCAGCCCCTCGGGCAGCATCGTGCGCTGCAGCTCGTCCGCGATGTACGCCTCACGGCCGTACAGGACCGCCTTGTCGATGCCGAGCGCGGTGTGCGTCGCCAGCTGGGCGGCCACGAGCAGATCGTCCGGCTCGAAGGCCGGCCGGTCCGGACGCCGAAGGAAGATCGCGGCGCCGGTGACCCGGCGCCGGCCGCGCAGCGGGGCCAGGATCGCCCGCTGCCCCGCGGGCAGGGTCTTGCCGTCGCCCAGCAGTTCGGGCAGCGCGGCCCGGGCGGCGGCCGAGTCGCCGAAGACCGGGCGCACACCCCGCAGCACCTCCGCGAGCGGACCGCCGGCGATCACCTCGCACAGCTCGGCGGCCGGCGCCACGTCCGCCGGGGGGCCGAGCACCGGCACCTGGACGCCGCCGATCAGGGCGCCGTCGGTGTCCTCGTCGGTTAAACGCAACCTGTCGGTCCGGCGGAGCCGCAGCACGAACGGCGCGACCGGCCGCTCGTCACCCACGGGCAGCGGATCCCGCAGGTACACCAGGATCGCGTCGGAGAACGTGGGCACCGTGGCCCGGCACAGCCCGAGCACGATCTCGTCCAGGTCCATACCGCGGGCGATCCGCCGGGTCGCCGCCCCGACGAAACGCAGCCGGTCGCCCTCGCGGCGCGCCAGGCCCGCGGGATCCTGCGGCGGCTCCGGGGGCGCGGGCGGCTGCGGCGGGACCGCGGCGGGCGCGGCCGGCAGGGGGGCATGGGCGGCGGCCTCCTGCCGCGGCCGGGTGCGCTCCTGCGGCCGGGCAGCCACGGGCTGCCGGCCTTCGTGGGAGGTGGGGTGCTCCGTCACGCCTGGGATTCCGTCCGTCCGGGCCGGTGGTGCGAGGCTGGGAACCGTCCTGCCGATCCTGCCGGGCACGGCACGACCGGCACGGCGGGTCCCGGCGCCTCGGGTGCCGCTGTGCGCCTCCGGGGGCGGTGACGACCGTGGCTGAGCCGCGGTTCCCCGGGCCATCGGGCGAACACACCCCTGGCCCGGGACGGCAACGCCCCTGGAAGGTCGATATAGCCCATACCCAATCCGGGCGAGGCGTCGACAGATCGGGGGAGATCCGGGCACACATCCGGCACGGTTCAGTCCCCCTTGTGATGACTTACGGTCAGTTCTTGTGCTGCGCTCAATCGTTGATGCGATGTGGCCTTGCGGAGGACGATCCTACGTTTGAACCCCGGGGGCGCATCAAGGGTCTCACGGCGTCGTCATGCGGACGTGGGCGCGGGGGTCCGATTCCAGTCGGCCGGAAGCTCCGGTACAGGCCAGCGCGGGTCGGGCCGCCAGCCCTCCCAGCCGTCGCAGTACGGTGGGCCCCAGTCGCCGATCACCTCGACCGCTTCCCGCCCGGCCGCACGCACCCGCCGCGCCTGTTCCTCGCCCATCAGGCCGGCCGTACGCGCCTGTTCGAACTCGTCCTCGTCCAGCCACTGCCAGCTGCGGTCCGGCTGCACGGCGATGTCCAGAAAGTGATCCTCGGAGTCGACCCCGCCGGACCAACGCAGATGCGGTTCCTCCAGGTTCACGTACCAGTTCCTGAACTGCCAGCCCTCTTCCCAGAAGAGCCACACCGACCACGCCTCGCCCGGTCTGGCGAGCTTCAGCACGCCCGTTCCGGACCATCGGGCGCGTACGGTCGTCCGGGGCGAGGTGTACCGCGTGGCGAGCGGTTCGTGGTGCACGGGCGTCCCGTCGGCGAGCACCGGTTTCACGCACTCGGTGCCCGGGGCCATCCACACCGCCAGCAACTCGTCGGTGTCCCGGACCACGGTCACGGGCCTGCAGATGTGCACGTCGGAGGAGCCGTTGCCGCGATACCGCCAGAGGATCTGCTCCCCCGGCGCCCAGTGCTCGAAGCCCGCCGATCCCGTCATGCAGGGATCCTAGTGCCGCGTCGGGAGGGCGCCGTCGAGGGCCGCGGGGAGTCCGCGGCGGCCGGCGAGCACCTCAGGGACGCGTCATCCGCAGCACGTCCAGCGCCTCGTCCAACTGCTCGAGCGTGAGCGCGCCGCGCTCCACGTACCCGCCCTCCAGCACCACTTCACGGATCGTCCTCCGCTCGGCCAGCGACCTCTTGGCGACCTTCGCGGCCTCCTCGTACCCGATGTACTTGTTGAGCGGGGTGACCACGGAGGGGGACGACTCGGCGTACTCGCGGGCCCGCTTCTCGTCCGCCGTGATGCCGTCCACCGTGCGGTCGGCGAGCAGCCGGGAAGCGTTCGCGAGGAGCCGCACCGACTCCAGCAGGTTCTTGGCCATCACCGGGAGCATCACGTTCAGCTCGAAGTTGCCCGCCGCGCCCGCCACCGCGACCGTCGTGTCGTTGCCCATGACCTGGGCGGCCACCATCAGGACGGCCTCGGGGACGACCGGGTTGACCTTGCCGGGCATGATCGAGGAACCCGGTTGCAGGTCGGGCAGCCGGATCTCGGCGAGCCCGGTGCGCGGGCCGCTCGCCATCCAGCGAAGATCATTCGAGATCTTGGTCAGCGAGACGGCGATCGTCCGCAGCTGGCCGCTCGTCTCGACAAGCCCGTCACGGGCGCCCTGTGCCTCGAAGTGGTCGCGCGCCTCGGTCAGCGGCAGCCCGGTCGTCCGCGCCACCTCGGCGATGACCGCCGCAGGGAACCCGGGCGGTGTGTTGACGCCCGTGCCCACCGCCGTACCGCCGAGGGGGAGTTCGGCGAGCCGGGGCAGCGATGCGTTCAGTCGTTCGATCCCGTACCGGATCTGCGCCGCGTAGCCGCCGAACTCCTGGCCGAGAGTGACCGGTGTCGCGTCCATCAGGTGCGTACGGCCGGACTTCACCACTCGGGAGAACTCCCCGGCCTTGCGCTCCAGCGCCTCCGCCAGGTGCTCCAGCGCGGGGACCAGGTCCCTCGTCACGGCCGCCGTCGCGGCGATGTGGATCGAGGAGGGGAAGACGTCGTTGGACGACTGCGAGGCGTTGACGTGGTCGTTGGGGTGCACGTCGCGGCCGAGGCGCTCGGACGCCAGGGTGGCCAGGACCTCGTTCATGTTCATGTTGGACGACGTCCCCGAGCCGGTCTGGAAGACGTCCACGGGGAAGTGCTCGTCCCAGCGCCCCTCGGCGACCTCCGCTGCGGCCTCCTGGACCGCCAGGGCGATGTCCTCGTCGAGCACGCCGAGCTCCGCGTTGACCTTGGCGGCGGCTGCCTTGATCCGGGCCAGCGCCTCCACATGGGCGCGTTCCAGCCGTTGTCCGGAGACCGGGAAGTTCTCCACCGCCCGCTGGGTCTGGGCGCGCCACTTGGCGTGCTCCGGCACCCGCACTTCCCCCATGGAGTCGTACTCGATCCGGTGACGGCCTGCGTTCTCGCTCGCGTCGGACATCCTCAAACCTCCTGAACAAGGTCAGCACGCCCCTGGTTCCGTGTATTCCCAAGCGCGCCACCGGCCAGTAGAAGCCCTCGACGGCGCCGGACCGGGGAGGCGGCGCCGCCCGGGGAGCCGTGCCACGGCGGCCTGGAGGCGGCGCGGGACACGGAAGAGGGCCCCGCCGCCGGGGCTTGTGTTCAAGGGGTCGTCGCAACACCACTTGGTTTCAGGTGGTGAGTGGATCACGTAGACGCTCGGCTGGGGTATCCCAGCCGAGCGTCTTGCGTGGGCGCCCTCCCGGGTGCTGCGGTGCGCGCCGGGGGATCCTCCGGGTCCGGTGGTCCCGACCCGGTCCCGGGCTCAGGCCAGGCCGGGGCCGCGGACCGGGATGGTGGTGAAGGTCGGCGCGGGCGCGGGGTCCTGGAAGAAGTCGCCGCCCTTGTCGTCGACGACGATGAAGGCCGGGAAGTCCTCGACCTCGATCTTCCAGACGGCCTCCATGCCGAGCTCCTCGTACTCGACGACCTCGACCTTCTTGATGCAGTCCTGCGCGAGGCGCGCCGCGGGGCCGCCGATCGAACCGAGGTAGAAGCCGCCGTGCTCCTTGCAGGCGTCCGTGACCTGCTTGCTGCGGTTGCCCTTGGCCAGCATGACCTTGGAGCCGCCCGCCGCCTGGAACTGCTCGACGTAGGAGTCCATGCGCCCCGCCGTCGTCGGGCCGAAGGAGCCGGACGCGTAGCCCTCCGGGGTCTTGGCGGGACCGGCGTAGTAGACCGGGTGGTCCTTGAGGTACCGGGGCATCTCCTCGCCGGCGTCCAGCCGCTCCTTGATCTTGGCGTGCGCGATGTCCCGGGCCACGACGAGCGGACCGGTGAGCGAAAGCCGGGTCTTGACCGGGTACTTGGTCAGCTCGGCGAGGATCTCGTCCATCGGCTGGTTGAGATCGATCTTCACGACGTCGCCGCCCTCGTCGAGGTGCTCGTCCGTCGTCTCCGGCAGGAAGCGCGCCGGGTCCGTCTCCAGCTGCTCCAGGAAGACGCCCTCGGCGGTGATCTTCGCGACGGCCTGGCGGTCGGCGGAACAGGACACGGCGATCGCCACGGGGCAGGAGGCGCCGTGCCGCGGGAGCCGCACCACGCGCACGTCGTGGCAGAAGTACTTGCCGCCGAACTGCGCGCCGATGCCGATCTTCTGGGTCAGCTCGAAGACCTTCTCCTCCAGTTCCTTGTCCCGGAAGCCGTGACCGAGGGCCGAGCCGTCCTCCGGCAGCTCGTCCAGGTAGTGCGCGGAGGCGTACTTCGCGGTCTTCAGCGCGTACTCGGCCGACGTGCCGCCGACGACGACGGCCAGGTGGTACGGGGGGCACGCGGCGGTGCCCAGCGAGCGGATCTTCTCCTCCAGGAACCTCATCATGGAGGCCTCGTTCAGGACCGCCTTGGTCTCCTGGTAGAGGAAGGACTTGTTGGCGGAGCCGCCGCCCTTGGCCATGAAGAGGAACTTGTACGCGCCGCCGTCGGTGGCGTACAGCTCGATCTGCGCGGGCAGGTTCGAGCCGGTGTTCTTCTCCTCCCACATGGTGAGCGGGGCCATCTGCGAGTACCGCAGGTTCAGCTCGGTGTAGGCGTCGAAGATGCCGCGGCTCAGCGCCTCCTCGTCGCCGCCCTCGGTCAGGACGTTCTGCCCGCGCTTGCCCATGACGATCGCCGTGCCGGTGTCCTGGCACATGGGGAGCACGCCGGCGGCCGCGATGTTCGCGTTCTTCAGCAGGTCCAGCGCGACGAACTTGTCGTTCGACGAGGCCTCGGGGTCGTCGATGATCTTGCGCAGCTGGGCGAGGTGCGCCGGGCGGAGGTAGTGCTGGATGTCGTGGACGGCCTCCTCGGCGAGCTTGCGCAGTGCCTCCGGCTCGACCTTGAGGAAGGTACGCCCGTCGGCCTCGAAGGTGGAGACGCCTTCGGCGGTCACCAGGCGGTAGGGCGTGGTGTCCTCGCCCAGCGGGAGCAGATCGGTGTACTCGAACGCAGGGCGGGTCGGACGGGAGACAGGGGGCATTGCGGCCATTCCTCACTCGGCAGACGGCGGCTGGCATCCATTGGCAGCGCGCCCACAAGCGTAAGACGCCCCCCGCCGTCCGGGCTTGTGAGGTAAGGCTCAGTTGGCGTCGGGGGCGCCCGGGGCCCGGCGCTGTCGGGCCGGGGCGCCCGGCTCCGGGATCGTGTCCGGCGGGCGTGCGGGCGTGCCGGCGTGCGGGTGCAAGGGCGTCGGCACCGGCGCGGGCTTGCGGGCGTTTCGGTACCGGCGGGGGCGCGACGGCCCGGAGCGACGCGGAGTGAGGGTGTCGCGCGCGGCCACTAGTCGCGATCTATCGCGTTTCGCTAGGGTGTTGGTGTGGACCTCGACAAGCATGATTCAGCCCCCGGCCGCGGACAGCCCCAGAAGCCGGTCGCGCCCGCGGTGCCCGCGGACCCCGCCGGGGCGATCCGCGCCTCCGACGCGGATCGCGACAGGATCGCGGACATCCTCCGGGAGGCCCTGGCCGAGGGCCGGCTCGACGCCGAGGAGCACGCCGAGCGGATCGACGCGGTCTACCGGGCCAAGACCGTCGGCGAACTGGAGCCGATCGTCCGCGACCTCCCGGCGAGTGGGCCGCCCCGTCAGGAGCCCGCCCCGTACGCGTACGGCCCCGAGACCCCCGCCGGCCCCGCCGAGAACCTCGTCGCCGTCTTCTCCAGCTCCACCCGCAAGGGCCGCTGGCGCGTCGGCGCCCGGACCCAGGCGTTCTCGCTCTTCGGCAACATCGAGATCGATCTGACCGAGGCCATGTTCGGCCAGCGGCTCACCGTCATCAACGCGACCTCGATCTTCGGCAATGTGGAGGTGCGCGTCCCCGAGAACATCTCGCTGCGCGGCAGCGGCACGGGCATCTTCGGCAACTTCGAGGTCGTCACCCTGGAGGCGGCCGACCCGGAGGCCCCGGTGGTGGTCGTCAACGGCTATTCCGTCTTCGGCAATGTGGAGGCCAAGCCGAAGCGCGGCAAGCGCATCACGGACCTCCATGACCGGCTGCGCAAGCATCTGGGGCACTGACCGACGGGTGGGCGCGAACGGCCGTCCGCAGTTCCGGCGTTCGGAACCCACTGCCACTCAGTGCATAGGCGCGCGCACAGCGGGTAGGCCTTGCTGCATCGTCTCTCGCTCGCGAAGCCGTCGTCAGGAGTAGACCGTGCTGCAACTGCCGCATCAGTCCTTGCAGGTAGCCGTTCCGCCCCAGCGTTCTGCCGCTCGGGAAGACCAGGATGCGCCCTGGCACACGGAGGCGGTGTGCCGCCGGGACGAAGCCGGGCTGTTCTTCGCGCCCTCCAAGGAACCGACGGCCGCGCGGCTCTCGCGCGAGGACGCCGCCAAGCGGGTCTGCGCCCGCTGTCCCGTCATGGTCGAGTGCCGGGAGCACGCGCTGCTCCAGCCCGAGCCGTACGGCGTGTGGGGCGGCCTGACCGCGGCCGAGCGCAGGGTCGTCCTGGCCCGTCGCCGGCGGCGCGAGACGGAGATCAAGAAAGCGGCGTCGGCGGCCTGACGGAGACCGCGGCACCCGGGCACACACGGAGAGGGGTGCTCCCACCGCACATGGGGGCGCCCCTCTCCGTGTGTCGTGTCTGCGTCCGGTGTCCTGCCGGGCGGGGCCTACTTGGCCCGGTCGAAGTCGATGGCGCTGTAGGCGCGCAGTTTCGACAACCGGTGGGTCGAGTCGATCTGCCGGATGGTGCCCGACTTGGAGCGCATGACCAGCGACTGAGTGGTCGCGGTCGCGGAGCGGTAGCGCACGCCGCGCAGCAACTCGCCGTCCGTGATGCCGGTCGCGACGAAGAACACGTTGTCCCCGCTGACCAGGTCGTCCATGAGGAGCACGCGGTCCAGGTCGTGTCCGGCGTCGAGGGCGCGCTGTCGCTCCTCCTCGTCCTTCGGCCACAGCTTGCCCTGGATCGTGCCGCCGAGGCACTTGATCGCGCACGCGGTGATGATGCCCTCCGGCGTGCCGCCGATGCCCATCAGCATGTCGACGCCGGTGCCTTCGCGCACGGCCATGATCGCGCCGGCGACGTCGCCGTCCGAGATGAACTTGATGCGCGCGCCCGTCTCGCGGATCTCCTTGACGATGCCCTCGTGGCGGGGGCGGTCGAGGATGACGACGGTGACGTCCTCGGGGGAGGAGTTCTTCGCCTTGGCGACCCGGCGGATGTTCACCGAGACCGGGGCGTTGATGTCGACGAAGTCGGCGGCCTCGGGGCCGGTGACCAGCTTGTCCATGTAGAAGACCGCGGACGGGTCGAACATGGTGCCGCGGTCGGCGGCCGCGAGCACCGCGATCGCGTTCGGCATGCCCTTGGCGGTGAGCGTCGTGCCGTCGATCGGGTCCACGGCGATGTCGCACTCGGCGCCGGTCCCGTCGCCGATCCGCTCCCCGTTGAACAGCATCGGGGCTTCGTCCTTCTCACCCTCGCCGATCACGACGACACCGTTCATCGACACGGTGCTGACGAGGGTGCGCATGGCTTTGACGGCCGCGCCGTCCGCGCCGTTCTTGTCGCCGCGGCCGACCCAGCGGCCGGCGGCCATTGCGGCGGCCTCGGTGACCCGGACGAGCTCCAGGGCGAGGTTGCGGTCCGGGGCCTCGGGCGAGACCTCGAGCTGCGACGGAAGATGATTCTCGGTCATCGGAGCGCACCTTTCTGTACGACGACGGCCGGATGAAGAGGGTGCTGCGACTCTATCGGTACGTCGACAAATTGAGCAGAGGGGCCCACGTTTGAGCAGGCAGCCTTGATGCGACCATAGTGCGGTGGCAGGCAAGCGAGGCAACCAGACAGTGCGCGGAATGATCCAGTCGATGACGGTCATCTGCGCATTCGCAGGCGTCATCTACTTCTTCATTCCGCACGACGACTCCCTGGACCCGATCCAGCCCGTCGACTACAGCGTGGAGCTCACGACGGCACGCCGGGCGGCACCTTACCCGGTTGCGGCCCCGGCCGGGCTGCCCGCGGGCTGGAAGCCCACCTCGGTGACCTTCCGGCGCGAGGACGGTCATGCCTGGCACATCGGGTTCCTGGACCCGGACGGGCAGTACGTGGCGGTCGAGCAGTCCACGGAACCGCCGCGGAAGTACGTCCCCAGGGTCACCCAGCAGGCGGCCCCGACCGAGCGCACCCAGCAGGTGGCCGGGGAGTCCTGGCAGCGCTGGGAGGGTCCCAAGTACGACGCGCTGGTACGCGCCGACAAGGGCTCCACGACCGTGGTGACGGGTACGGCCTCGTACGAGCGGCTCGCTCAGATGGCCGCGGCGCTCGACGCGCGGCCCGGCGCCTCGCCGTCGCCGGCTCCGCCGGCCTCCTGACGGAGTGATCCGGTGATCCGGGACGTACGGCGGCCGCCGGCCTGATCGGGGCGCCCGGCGGGCCGTCGCACGTCACGGCCGGGACCGGGTGGGCCCTGCGGGGCGCGTCCCGGGCCTGCGCCGCTTCCGCCGCGCCGCCCTCGCCCGTCCGCCGCCCGGGGTGCACCCCGCCCGTGCGCCGGCCGCCCGGCACGGTGGCGAGCGGGCCGGCTCCGGGCGCCGCTCGCCACCGGCGCCGGGGTGCCCTCGGGGCGGGTGGCCCGCTCGGGCCGCACGCCGCTTCCTCCGACCGCGCACCGGTTCCTCGGACACGACGAGGCCGCCGCACCGAAGCGGTGCGGCGGCCCGGTGCCGCAGTGCGTCCCGGCAGCGGCGGACGGTCCCGCCGGGCGCGGCGCGACGGTCAGACGGTGGTGACGACCTCGTCGAACGCCAGCCGCGGCGAACGGGGGAACCAGGCGCCCTCGCCCGGCTTGCCGATGTTGACGACCATCAGCGGGGTGTGGTCGTCGTCCAGGAACTCCTTCTGCACGCCTGCGAAGTCAAGGCCCGTCATGGGGCCGGCCGCCAGGCCGGCGGCGCGGACGCCGACGATGAAGTACGCGGCCTGGAGCGCGGCGTTCAGCACGGCGGACCGCTCACGGACCGGCCGCTCGGCGAAGAACGCGTCCTTGGCCTGCGGGAAGTGCGGGAACAACTCCGGCAGCTCCTCGTGGAACTCGTTGTCGGCGGCGAGGATCGCGACCAGCGGAGCGGTGGCGGTCTTGGGCTGGTTGCCCTCGGACATGTGCTTCACCAGGCGCCCGCGGGCCTCGGGAGAGCGGACCAGGACGACCCGCAGCGGCGACTGGTTGAAGGCGGTGGGGCCGTACTTGACCAGGTCGTAGATCGCCTGGACCTGCTCCTCGGTCACCGGCTCGTCGGTGAAGGTGTTGGCGGTGCGGGCCTCGCGGAAGAGGAGGTCCTGGGCGGCGGGGTCGAGAACGAGGGACATGCTGCTTACCTTCCGATGAGCAAAGAGGATCAAGCCGAGCCCTCACCGTACGAGCGGAATAGATGAATGTTCAACCATTCGCGCCCTCGGGTGAGGTAAGTCACTCAACTTTCAATAACTCAACGTTCAACTAAATCCGGTCCGTGCTTATGCCCGTCCCTGCCCGTGAATGTCGCAGCGTCCCCGCCGTCCGGCGCGCCCGATGTCGGCGCGCCGCCTCAGCGGTGGTCGGCGCGCCGCCTCAGCCGGCCGCGTCGCTCTCGTCCCGGCCGGCACCGGCACCCGCCCCGGCCGCGCCCGGAGCCGCCCCGCCCTGGGGTTCGTCACGCTCCGCCAGCGCCGCGTCCAGCCGCGCGCGGGCGCCGTCGAGCCAGCGGCGGCACACCTTCGCCAGCTCCTCGCCGCGCTCCCACAGCGCCAGGGACTCCTCCAGCGTCGTGCCGCCCGCCTCCAGCCGGCGTACGACCTCGATCAGTTCGTCCCGCGCCTGCTCGTAGCCGAGCGCGCCCTCGTGGGTCCTGGCCGTCATGTGATCCACCCTCAATTCCGCCTGTCGTCGTCCGGCCGTGCGCGCGCAGGCCGCTTCCCCCCGGAGCCGGAGGCCGTGCCCCGTCCCACCGGGCCGCTCAACCGCCCGTCACCCGGACCCGGAACTCGCCCTCGGCGACCCGCGCCCGCAGCTCCTCGTCCGCCGCCACCTCGCCCGCCGTGCGCACCACCGTGCCGTCCTCGTGCTGCAGCACCGCGTACCCCCGCTCCAGCGTCGCCGCAGGCGACAGCGCGACCACGCGCGCATGGGTGTGGGACAGCTCGGAGTCCGCGCGGTCCAGCAGGTGCCCCAGGACCCGGCGGCCACGGGCGACCAGGGCGTCCGTCTCGTGCTCGCGCTCCTCCACCATCCGCTGCGGATGCTCCATGACGCGCCGGTGCAGACAGTGCTGCAGGCCGCGTTCCTCCCGCTCCAGCAGGCCGCGGACCGTCCTCAGCGCGCGGTCCCGCAGCGCCTGCACCCTGTCCAGCTCCTCGCCGACGTCGGGGACGACCTTCTTCGCGGCGTCCGTCGGCGTCGAGGCCCGCAGATCGGCCACCAGATCGAGCAGCGGGGAGTCCGGCTCGTGCCCGATCGCGGACACCACGGGCGTACGGCAGTCGGCGACCGCGCGCACCAGCTGCTCGTCCGAGAAGGGCAGCAGGTCCTCCACGCTGCCGCCGCCGCGCGCCACGACGATCACGTCCACGCCGGCGTGCTCGTCCAGCTCCTTCACCGCCTGGATCACCTGGGGCACGGCACGCACGCCCTGCACGGCGACGTTGCGCACCTCGAACCGGACGGCGGGCCACCGCCGCCGGGCGTTCTCCAGCACGTCCCTCTCGGCCGCCGAGGCCCGGCCGCAGACCAGGCCGATCAGCTGGGGCAGGAAGGGCAGCGGCTTCTTGCGGTCCGGCGCGAAGAGTCCCTCGGCGCCCAGCGACCGCTTCAGCCGTTCCAGCCGAGCCAGCAGCTCTCCGATGCCGACCGGCCTTATCTCGGCGGCCCGGAGCGAGAGCTGCCCGCGCGGGGCGTACCACTCCGGCTTCGCGTGGACGACCACCCGCGCGCCCTCGGCAACGGCGTCCGCGACCGCGTCGAACACTTGTCGGTAGCAGGTGACGCTGACCGAGATGTCGTACGCAGGGTCGCGCAGCGTCAGGAAGACCACCCCGGCGCCCGGACGGCGCGACAGTTGGGTGATCTGCCCCTCGACCCAGACCGCGCCGAGCCGGTCGATCCACCCCCCGATGAGCCGTGACACCTCGCCGACGGGCATCGGGGCTTCGGCTGACGTAGTGAGACCCATGCCCGCGAGCGTAACGGCAGCCTCCGACACGCCCGGGCCGACGGCGCCGCACCCCTGCGCCGGGCCGACGGTTCGGTTTCCCCTTCCTCCCCGCCCGGGCCTGCCGCAGCGAGCGCCCGGCCACGTCCGCGCCGTGTCCGCCACGCCCCGTGCGGGGAGGTCCCGTGCCCCGGACGGTTGCGTGCGGCCCGGTCCCGCGCCCCGCCCCCTTCCCGGAGCCGGTGCCGGTGCCGGTCATGGGAGCGTTCGTCCCCGTACGTCCCGTCCGCGGTGCCGATCACGAGGCGTGGTCCCGAACCCGCACCGGTCTCAGCCCCGTGGGCGATCGTTGGGCCGTCCGGCGCGCCCTTACGATGGGGGACATGACTGCAACGAACGCCCGCCGCGTCCTCCTCGCCGCACCCCGTGGCTACTGTGCGGGCGTGGACCGTGCCGTGATCGCCGTGGAGCAGGCCCTCGAGCAGTACGGCGCGCCGATCTACGTCCGCCACGAGATCGTCCACAACAAGTACGTCGTGCAGACCCTGGAGAAGAAGGGCGCGATCTTCGTCGAGACGACGGAGGAGGTCCCCGAGGGCTCCATCGTCATGTTCTCGGCGCACGGTGTGGCCCCGGTCGTCCACGAGGAGGCCTCCGAGCGCAAGCTGGCCACCATCGACGCCACCTGCCCGCTGGTGACGAAGGTCCACAAGGAGGCCGTGCGGTACGCGAAGGACGACTTCGACATCCTCCTCATCGGCCACGAGGGCCACGAGGAGGTCATCGGCACCACCGGCGAGGCCCCGGACCACATCACCCTGGTCGACGGCCCCCAGGACGTGGACAAGGTCGAGGTCCGCGACCCCTCCCGGGTCGTCTGGCTGTCCCAGACCACGCTCTCCGTCGATGAGACGATGGAGACCGTCGACCGGCTGAAGACCAAGTTCCCGCTGCTGGTCTCCCCGCCGAGCGACGACATCTGCTACGCCACGCAGAACCGCCAGATCGCGGTCAAGCAGATGGGTGCCGAGGCGGACCTGGTGATCGTCGTCGGCTCGCAGAACTCCTCCAACTCCAAGCGGCTCGTCGAGGTCGCCCTGGGCGCGGGCGCCCGCGACGCCCACCTCGTGGACTACGCGCACGAGATCGACGAAGCCTGGCTGGAGGGCGTCTCGACCGTGGGCGTCACGTCGGGCGCGTCGGTGCCCGAGGTCCTGGTCGAGGAGGTCCTGGAGTGGCTGTCGCAGCGCGGCTTCGAGGACGTCGAGATCGTCAAGGCGGCCGAGGAGTCGATCACGTTCTCGCTGCCGAAGGAGCTCCGCCGCGACCTGCGAGCCGAGGCGTCGTCGCTCGTCGAGGACTGACCGCCCGGGCGGGGAGCGGGGACGAGGCGCCCCGGGAAGTCCGGCGAACGTCCCGTCGTCGGGGAGTGACGGCGGGGCCTTCCTCGTAACGTTGTGTCCATGAACGTCTTCGGAGTGGACATCGGCGGATCGGGGATCAAAGGCGCCCCCGTGGACCTGGACCGCGGCGACCTCGCCGAGCCCCGCCACAAGGTACTCACCCCCCACCCGGCCGCGCCCGAACCCGTGGCCGACTGCGTCGCGGAGGTGGTGCGGCACTTCGGCTGGTCGGGCCCCGTGGGGGTCACCTTCCCCGGAGTGGTCACCGGCTCGGTCATCCGTACGGCCGCCAACGTCGACAAGAACTGGATCGACGTCGACGCCGCCGAACTGCTGCGCGAGCGGATCGGCTTGCCGGTGACCGTGCTCAACGACGCGGACGCGGCCGGAGTGGCCGAGATGACCTTCGGCGCGGGCAAGGGCCGCAAGGGCACGGTGATGCTGCTGACCCTCGGCACGGGCATCGGCAGCGCGCTCTTCCTCGACGGCAGGCTCGTGCCGAACACGGAGCTCGGCCATCTGGAGCTGAACCACCACGAGGCCGAGAAGCGGGCGTCGACCAAGGTCAAGGAGGACGAGGGGCTGAGCTGGGAGCACTGGGCCCGCCGGGTCCAGAAGTACCTGGCCCACCTGGAGATGCTGTTCTCGCCCGAGCTGTTCATCATCGGGGGCGGCGTGAGTCGTAAGGCGGACAAGTTCATTCCGCTGCTCCACCACATCCGGGCGGAGATCGTCCCGGCTCAGCTGCAGAACAACGCGGGGATCGTCGGCGCGGCGATGACGGCGGCGGCCGAGCACGGCTGACGAGGGCGGGACCGCGCCCGCCGGCCGGACGGGGCAGCGCACATGGGGAGGCGCCCGTCACCCATGCGACGGGCGCCTCGTCGTCGGGTGCCGTCAGGTGCCGGGCGTCCTCAGGCCCGGCGCGGCGGCCCGGACGGCCGGCGGGAACGGCGCCGGGTCGTCATCAGCCGGATCTTCCGCACGGTCGCGATCAGCCCGGCGACGAGCGTGCCACCGTACAGCCAGCCCGCCTGCACGGCCAGCGCGGTGACCACGGCCATGATCTGGACGCCGACACCCCCGGACCCGCCGGTCCCGTCCGAACCCCCCGTGATCGGGAGCAGCCCCACGGCGAAGGCGATCGGCACGCTGATCGGCGCGGTGACCAGGTCCGCGCTCCGCACCCAGAACGCGGTCAGGGCGCTCACCGGCAGGAACAGCACCCCGTACACGACGGCCGAGCCGTCGAAGAGCAGCTGGTCCAGCGAGCCGATCACCAGCATGAGGACGCAGACGAACAGTCCGGCGCCCAGTCCGGTCAGCCGCGGGTTCGGCAGTCTGCGCAGGGCGGCCACCAGCGGGGGGCCCTGGCGCGCGGTCCGGGCGCCGGGCCGCTTCCCGGGCCGTTGCGGGGTTTCCGGCTGCCCCGCCCTGCCGGGCCGGGCGGTGACCCGGTACACCGAGGCACCCTCGATAAGGGCGCCCTTGGAGAGGGGGGCCTGCTGCGAAAGAGGGGCCTGCGGCCGCGGCTGCCTCGACGGGGTACCAGTCCTTTGCTGCTCCACGTGAACAACGTAGGTCGCGATGTGCGATCAGTAGGTCACGGGACACGCCCTTTGGGTGAGCTTGGTCAAGAGTTCGAGACGTCGCACGCGTGACGTACTCCGGCGGGCCGCCCGTAAACTGGGGGATCGGCCCACTCCCGGGCCCGGCCACCAGCCAGTCCTCACTCCAGGAAGTCGCCAACGTGTCGCTCACGATCGGAATCGTCGGTCTGCCGAATGTCGGTAAGTCGACCCTCTTCAACGCCCTGACCAAGAACGACGTGCTGGCGGCCAACTACCCGTTCGCCACCATCGAGCCCAACGTGGGCGTGGTCGGCGTCCCCGACGCCCGGCTCGGCAAGCTGGCCGAGATCTTCAGCTCGCAGCGGGTCCTGCCCGCGACGGTCGACTTCGTCGACATCGCCGGCATCGTCCGCGGCGCGAGCGAGGGTGAGGGCCTGGGCAACAAGTTCCTGGCGAACATCCGCGAGTCCGACGCGATCTGCCAGGTCATCCGGGCCTTCAAGGACGAGAACGTCGTCCACGTCGACGGCAAGGTCTCACCCAAGGACGACATCGAGACCATCAACACCGAGCTGATCCTGGCCGACCTCCAGACCATCGAGAAGGTCCTGCCGCGGCTCCAGAAGGAGTCCCGGATCAAGAAGGACGTGGCGCCGAAGGTCGCGGCGGTCGAGGCGGCCAAGGAGATCCTCGAGAAGGGCGACACCCTCTTCTCCCAGGGCATCGTCCAGGGCTCGGAGAACGCGGAGCTCCTGCACGACCTGCACCTGCTCACCACCAAGCCGTTCCTCTACGTCTTCAACGTCGACGAGGACGAGTTGACGGACGACGCCTTCAAGGACGAGCAGCGCGCACTGGTCGCCCCGGCCGAGGCGATCTTCCTCAACGCCAAGCTGGAGGCGGACCTCGCCGAGCTCGACGAGGAGGACGCGATGGAGCTCCTCCAGTCCGTCGGCGCCGAGGAGCCGGGCCTCGCCACACTGGCCCGCGTCGGCTTCAACACGCTGGGCCTGCAGACTTACCTCACGGCGGGCCCCAAGGAGTCCCGCGCCTGGACGATCAAGAAGGGCGCCACGGCCCCCGAAGCGGCCGGTGTGATCCACACCGACTTCCAGAAGGGCTTCATCAAGGCCGAGGTCATCTCCTTCGCCGACCTGGTCGAGACCGGCTCGGTCGCCGACGCCCGCGCGGCGGGGAAGGCGCGCATGGAGGGCAAGGACTACGTGATGCAGGACGGGGACGTGGTGGAGTTCCGCTTCAACGTTTAGTCCGCGCCGTAGCATCGATGTAGCGATCTGACAAACGTGCAGGTCAGACGGGGTTGGCTCCATTTGGGGTTGGCCCCGTCGCTGTATCCGGTGCTGGATCCGTGCTGGATCTCCTGACGTCTCGTCACCTGTCGTCATCCCTGGTCATCCGTACCGTTGCTGGATCGGCGCTGGATGTGACTGACGGGGCGTCAGTGGGATCGGCCGGGGTCCGGTGAAATCTGTAGCCAGAGGGCCACTGCGGGGCGGCTGGGGCGGTGACTGGGGTGGCGTGGCGCGCTCTTTCCCGCAATATCGTCGATCCGGGCTGCCGCGCGGCCCGTCGTGACGGGTGGCCGGCAGCCGGGAGAACAGGCCGTGGGGGTCAGAGCTGATGTTGGCCAGAACGTCCAGTTACAGCATGTTGCCGATCAAGTACCCGCGATAGCCTGTCCTGTGCCCTGTACGGCACAACCGGCGGCACGCGAGGGGGATCGTGGAGGGGCGCGACGCGCGAGGGCACTACGAGGAGTTGGCAGCCGAATACGACGAGCACTGGGTCTATAGTCCGGACTACATTCCCTGGATGTCCGGCCGGATCGCTGAGGCGCTGCGGCTCGGCCCCACGGACCGGATCGCCGACATCGGCTCCGGTACGGGCCTGTTCGCCAGGGAAGTGGCCAAGCGGCTCCAGCCTCACCGTCCCGTTCTGTGCGTCGATCCTTCCGAGGCGATGCTCGGTCAGCTCGGAATGCCGCCTCCGGCCGACCTGACACCAATCGTTGCTTCTGCCGAGGACATCGCAGAAGGGCGTACACGACTGCCATACGAGCAACTCGATGCGATGTGGCTGAAAGAGTCGGTGCATCACGTGGCCGATCCGGCGCACACGCTTCGCGGCCTGGCCGACCGGCTGGCGCCCGGAGGCCGGCTGCTGGTGGTGATGCTTCCGGCCACCATCCAGTACCCGCTGTTCGAGGCGGCCCTCGCGCGCTTCGAGGAACTGCAGCCGGACCCGGCCGTTATCGAGGGGCACTTGCGAGCTGTCGGGCTGTCGGCCGGTCGCAGCCATGTCGAGCATGAGCTGCGCATCGATCGGGACAAGTACCTCGGCATGGTGCGTGCCCGTTATATGTCCCTGCTGTCCACCTTCAGCGACAGCGAGATCGAGAAGGGCATCGAGGAGATGCGGGTCGCTCATCCGGAGCCTGTGCTCGTGTTTCCGGACCGGTTCGCGTTCGTCCTCGGCCGGCGAGGTGGGGAGTCGGCGTGAGCACCATGGTCGATGAACGGCTGCGGCGCCTACGGAGTGAACTCGACGACCACTCGCGGATCGCCGATCGGCTGGGGCTTGATCTGGAGCGGCCGTTACGGTCGCTCAATGACGGCTATCCCGAAAACGCGGTTGCCCTGGTCGGGAAACTGACCGAGAAGCTGCTCAAGGAGCTGTGGCGCCATCATGGCGTCGAGGGCGATCCTTCGACGAAGGCCTTGAACGATCTGGTCAAGCGCTGCCGGCCGTACATTCGCAGCAGCACGGTTCTGGATGCGCTCGAGGACATTCGTCGGCTGCGCAACCGGTCCGCGCACGACGGGTACGACATAGGTGACGAGGACGGGCTGCTGGCGGTCCGCAGGCTCGTGGACGTGCTGGTCTGGTTCACCAATACAGGGAGCGCGGCCCTGCTCGGGGGCGAGCCCGACGTGGCGCCCGAGGTGGCGCGCCGCTGTGAGTTTCTTGCCGGGTTGTACGTCACGCTCGGCTACCGGCAGGCGAAGCGGTTCGTCCTCAGCCCGGACACGGTGTACCAGTTGTTCTGCCGTGAGTCGGGGATGCGGCTGGAATACGTGGAGTTGATGCTCTCCCGGGACGCCGATGACCTGAGCACCGTCCTGGCCTCCAGTGGTGGCGAGCTGCTGCGCACCCGGCTGCCCAAGCTCACCCGATTCGTCGTCCTGGACGAAGACGGCGGTGCGGCACCCGGCGCCCTCCATCATATGTTGGGGCTCGACTTCCGTATCGTGCGTTACGACGGCTTTGTCGACACCATCGTCAACCTCGACATCCACCTCGCCGAACTCACCTCCGCGGTGAACCCGGAGGATCCGAGGGCCGCTGTCGCCGCGGCGGCGTTGACCACCGACCCGCGCACCGGTGAGTCGAGGATGGAGCAGTGCGGCGACGCGGCGGAGGTCTTGACGCGTCTGGTGCGCGGCAGTGCGAACGTCCTGGTCACCGGTCGTCCGGGGAGCGGCAAGAGCACGCTCTTGCGCTCGCTGGCCGTCAACCCGGAGATCCGCCGCTTCCGCTTCTACTTCGACCTCGGTCTCAAACCGAAGGACGAACCGTTCTCCGAGTACGCGGCCCGCCTTCTCGCCCCGGCCATGACGTCGGACCGCTCACGTGCCTACGAACTCTTCCTCTACCTCATCCGTTCCGGGACCGCACTGTGCGTGCTCGATGCCGTCGACGAGGGCGTCGAGGTACCAAGCCCTGCCGGTTTCCTGCGGCTCTTCACCGATCTCGCGGCCGTGCTGTCCGCCGAATCGGCGGTGGTCATGAGTTCACGGGTGTCCTTCCTCGCGGACTCACCCCAGGTACGTCAGCTGCTGGACAGCGGCGCGGGCCGCTCCGAGCAGCTGGTCGAGCAGATGTACGCGAACGGCGTCGACCCGTCACGCGTGCCGCACTTCCACGTCGTACGGCTGGCCGAACCCGGGGCAACCCCTCTCGAGACGCGCCTCACCACGGCGCTGAATCTTCCCGCGGGGAAGCCGCTCGCGGACATCCTCGGCGCTCACATCACGCGGACGTTGGCCGAGCGTGGGCAGCCCGACCTGGAGCAGCGGCTGCCCGCCGCGTTCGGACATGCCTTCCTCACCGACCGCACCGTGTTCTCCCTTCTCGACATTCACCGGCAGCTGGGAGCCAACGCATTCACGGACGGGCGCCTCGATCGCGACGCCTGTGTCCTCGCTCCGCTGCTGCGGCCCGCCGGGCCCGATCACGTCGCCTTCGTGCACACGGCGTACCAGGAACTACTGGCTGCCAGGTTTCTCGCTGAGCCGGCGAACCAGGACCTGGCAGCGGACCTTCCCGGCGGTGCCTTCCTCACCGAGCAGGTGCGCGCATTCCTCGCCGGTGTGCCCGGCAGTCCGGAGACGGACGACTGCGTGCTGCCCGCCGGGGCGTACCTGGTCGGGCCGGCCGAACGGCTGCTGATCCGCCGCGTCGAGCGTCCCGTACGCTTCGACGGCCATGCCGTGACCGTCGCACGCTACCGCCGCTTCCTCGACGCCCTCGACACGGACGGCACCTCGGAGTGGGACCACCCCGACCAGCCGGCCAACGTCACACACCGCCCCTGGACCGACCGGCTGCGCCGGCCCGACTACTACGAGAATCCGCGCTACGACGCTCACCCTGCCATCTGCGTCAACTGGTGGAGCGCATACGCCTTCGCCGCGTTCGAGGGCAAGCGGCTGCCGACCTCCCTCGAGTGGGAGGCCGCCGCCCGTGGCACCGACGGACGCCTTTTCCCCTGGGGCGACACGCCGGACAGCGTGCGTGTCAACTGTGCCGACACATGGGTGGGCCGACCTGTCGTGACGTATCAGGCGTGGTACCGGGACTTCGCAGGCAACACCGTTCGGCGGGCCGGGGCGACACCCGTCTGCGAACGGCCGGGCAACCGCTCCCCGTTCGGCGTCCTCGACATGGTGGGCAACTGCTGGGAATGGACATCCACCATCCTGGACGACCCCGGCGAGGCCGTCATCTGCGGTGGCAGCTACGACAATCCGATGCGTGCGGTGCAGACCAGCAGCAAGGGCATCTACCGGAAGCGCGGCGGGAGCAACGCGGTCGGCTTCCGGTGCGTGCAAGACCCCGACACATCAGGGACGGAGGAGGCGACGGCATGAGCGGCGGCGGGCCGCGTTACGGAACCATCGTGGACAGGCGTCCGCATGGTGGCGGGTTGAGCGGCGCGCTCGGCACCTATGTCGTCCAGGACGACGAGGATGAGCGGTACTACGGCTTCGACTACCGGCAGATCGTGACCGAGGGATTCCGGACCATCCGCACGGGCGAACGCGTCCGCTTTCACATCAGCGCTGAGAGCCCCGACCGGGCGGAGTTCGTCATTCGCCTCGACCAGCCTGTCAATCCCCCGGTTTCGTGGAGACCTTCCTATGCAGCCAGCTCCCCGGTGAAGCCGGCCCAGTAGTCGTGTTCGTAGTCGATCGGGCTCTTCCAGCCGCACACGCTGTGTAGTCGTCGAGCGTTGTAGAAGTCGGTGATCCAGGTCGCGATCCGGATCCGGGCCTCGGTGCGGGTGGCGAAGGTCCGGCGATGGACGTACTCGACCTTCAGCACGCTGTTGAACGCCTCGCTGACGGCGTTGTCGAAACATGATCCGACCCGGCCCATGGACTGGGTGACGCCCAGCTTCCGGCAGGCCCGGCGGAACTTCCGCGAGCCGTACTCGCTTCCGCGATCGCTGTGGAAGATCACACCGCGGACGTCCCCGCCGCGGGTGGCGGCGGCCATGTGGAGGGCAGCGACGACCAGGTCGGCATCGTGGCGGGCGCCCATCGCATAGCCGAGCAGGCGGCGGGAGAACAGGTCTATGACCGTGGCCAGATAGAGCTTGCCCTCGCCGGCGTCGATCTCGGTCATGTCTCCGCACCAGACCAGGTCGGGCGCCTCGGCGGTGAAGTCGCGGCGCACGAAGTCCGGGGCGGCCAGCCGTTTCCCCGGCCGGGTCAGCCCCCGCCGTCTTCGTACCTTCCGCGCGACCAGGCCGAACTCCGACATGATCTTCGCGACGGTGTTCACGGAGACCCGCCAGCCCTGCCTCACCAGCCTGATCCAGATCTTCGGCGAGCCGTAGGTGCCGCCGGAGTCGTCGAACTCCTCCTTCACCGCTTCGATCAGACGCTGTCTGCGCAGCTCACGCCGGGTGGGCCGACGGGTGCGGTGCTTGTAGAACCATGCCTCGCTCACGCCCAGAGCGCGGCAGGAGACACGGTGCGAAATGCCGTGCTCGGTCCTGAAGTCGCTGATCACCCCGACGACGGACGCCGGGTCCGCCACGGCTACTTCACCCACAGGACCATGCAGCGTTTGAGGACATCACGCTCCATGACCAGTTCCTTCTTCTCCCGCTTGAGCTGGGCGACCTCACGCCGCAGACGCTCCAGCTCGTCACTCCCGCCGGCCGGTGCGATCCCTGCCCGACGGGCGCGGGAGACCCAACTCGCCAGAGTGGTCTCGTTGATCCCCAGGTCTTCGGCGACCTCGGCGATCGTCTTGCCGGTCTCCGTCACGATCCGTACGGCCCCCTCACGGAACTCCGGATCGAACTTCCGTCGCTTCTCCGCCATGACTCCCAACTTCCCCTGCAGTCACGGTCTTCACGCTACGAGGGGAGGGACAGTGGCCGACGTGCCGGTCGATGAACGACGGGTGGTGGTCCGTGTGCGGGTGCGGCGCCTGGTGTGTCCCACGCGCGGCTGCCGCCACACCTTCCGCGAGCAGGTGCCCGGAGTGCTGGACCGATATCAGCGGCGAACCGTCCGCCTGACCAGGCAAGTCAAGGCCGTGGTCAAGGAGTTAGCGGGCCGGGCCGGGACGCGTTTGCTGGCGATACTCGCGGTGAGCCTGTCGCGTCACACGGCTCTGCGCACGCTGCTGCGGATCCCGCTGCCCGTCGGGCGGGTGCCCCGTGTGATCGGCGTCGACGACTTCGCTCTGCGCCGGCGTCACCGCTACGCCACCGTGATCATCAACGCCGAGACCCATGAGCGGATCGACGTGCTGCCCGACCGCACGGCCGACACGCTCGAGACGTGGCTGCTCGACCATCCAGGCGTCGAGGTCGTGTGCCGCGACGGCTCCGCCACCTACGCCGAGGCCATCCGCCGCGCCCTGCCCGACGCGGTCCAAGTCGCCGACCGGTGGCATCTGTGGCACAACCTGTGCGAAGCAGCCCTGAGCGAGGTCAAAGCGCACAGCACCTGCTGGGCCGCCGTACTGGACGCGCCCATCTACGACGGGCCCCGCGCCCAGACCACCCTCGAACGCTGGCACCAGGTCCACGGCCTGCTCGACCAGGGCGTGGGCCTGCTCGAGTGCGCCCGCCGCCTGCAACTGGCCCTGAACACCGTCAAACGCTACGCCCGCGCCGACCGGCCCGAGCGCATGCTCCGCGTCCGTCGGCCTGGACGACGACCCCGTCATCATCACCGGCCGCAAGGCGACCCGCGGCCAACCGCTCACCGCCGCCCAGAAGGAGGCGAATCGGCTGGTCAGCGGCGAACGAACACGGCTTCGCCGACCTGAAGAACTGGCGGATCCTCACCAAGGTCCGCATGAACGCCAAGCACGCCACCATGCTGCTGCGGGCTCTTCTCGTTCTGACGAACGCGGAGATCAGCCGCTGATCCGCCGCGTCAGATGATCTCCCCGAGACGATCACGCCGAGCACCAGGGCGAGAGCCCCATCACCCGCTCACGCCAGCCCCGTGACCTGCGAATTCAGGATGAAAACATCCCAATCAGTCAGCCACCGAACGGCGCTTCTCCGTGTCCACTGCGTGGCGTGGGTGGGAGACTCACACAGCGGCCGGGCTGGTTCCCGACCCCCGTGGGAACCAGCCCGGCTCGCTGTCGTCGGTTGCCTATCCGTTGGCCAGTCGGAAGGTGCGCGGGCGGTCGTCCACCTGCTCGGCGATGCCCTCCTTGACGAGCTTGTCGAGGGCGTTGGCGATCGCGCCCGATGACTTCTCGATCAGGCGGCTGATGCGCGTGGCCGTGAACGCCTCGTCGGGGTGCGCCTCAAGGTGGTCGACGACCATCTGTCGCAATGCCCCGGGCGCCAGCCGCTTCCTCATGCCCGGCTGGGCGATGAGGGCCGGCGAGACCGTCGGGTGCGGCTCGGGCTCCGACTGTGGGTCAAGGGTATCCCCGGAGTCCCATCCGCCGCCGTTGTTGTGCTCCGGATCGGCCTCGGCAGTGGCGTTGGATTCGGCGCGCTCGGGGGCT
Source organism: Streptomyces sp. WMMC940 (assembly GCF_027460265.1). NCBI lineage: Bacteria > Bacillati > Actinomycetota > Actinomycetes > Kitasatosporales > Streptomycetaceae > Streptomyces > Streptomyces sp. WMMC940. The sequence goes on along the minus strand of NZ_JAPZBC010000001.1, from coordinate 2,658,599 downwards.
TGGGGCGGGGTGTTGGCCGCCGGAGCGGTGGCAGCGTCCGTCTCCTCCTCGCTGTCCGGTGCGGTGTCAGTGGCTGGGATGTCCTCGCCCTCTGCGTGGGGGGTGTCCGGCTGCGGGGTACTGACGGTGGAGGGCTCCGACTTGGCGTTGGCGTGCTCGGGAGCACACTTCGGATGATCGCTGCTGGCGGGGGAGGACGCGGCGCGCCAGCGGTCGGGGGTGCGACGGGGGCCGTCGTGGCCGCCGAGGGTGCGTTGTGCCAACCCTTGCTGCTCCAGGATGGTCAGGGCCTTGCCCGTGGTGGAGCGGCCCAGGCCTGCGGCGCGGGCGAGTTCAACGGCCGTGGCCTTGTCGTCACCGGTGAGGTTGACCAGTTCGGCGTAGACGGCGGCGGGGGCGCCGGTCAGTCCGGCTGGGAGTTTGGGCACGGGGACGGCGTGCATGGTCTGTGTGTTGTCGGTCGCGGCGTTAGACATGAGGGAACCTCGATTCCGGTGTGTGCCGAAGGTGGTGGAGGTCCCCGGCCGGGGTGCGGACCGCGTGTGCGGAGCCGCGGGTGTCCGCTGGGCGCGTGCGCATCGTGGTTTCCCCGAGCGAACATGACCGTGGCGCGAGTGGGGTCGCGGATCGCTGCGATACCGCTCGGTTCGTCGGCCACGACCATGGACGCTCCGCTCCGCCAGGAAGTCAAGCGGGTCGGTCGCTGACGCGTAAATAGCAGCAGGTCAGGGTCGGTGTGGGCAGCATTGGACGCCCGGTGGCCGTGGGGTCGCCGGGTGTCCGGGGTCGTCGGTCAGGCTGGCTGCTCTCTCGGGTTGAGGGTGACGGTGTAGCCGAGCTGGTTGAGCTGGTTGATCGCGCGGCGGGTGGCGCGTTCGGGGTCGCGCTAGGTGAAGTAGGTGCCGCCGAGCTCGTGGTAGGGGACGTTGTCGGTGAGCATGTGCCAGATCGCGGTGATGATCGAGTGTTCGACGGCGACCAGGGCCCGCAGCGGGCCGCGGCGAGAGGTCAGCCGTTTGTAGCGGGCCTGCAGGTAGGTGTCCTTGGTTCGCACCGCGCCGAAGGCGGCCAGGCCGAGGGCGCCCTTGAGGTAGGGGTTGCCGGGGCGGACCTTGGCGTTCTTGGTGCGGCCGGCGGACTCGTGGTGGCCGGGACAGACCCCGGCCCAGGAGGCGAGGTGCTTGGCGGAGGGGAAGCGGGTCATGTCGCCGCCGGTCTCCGCGATGATCACTTCGGCGACGGCCTGGTTGATGCCGGGGATGGTGTCCAGGAGGTCGAGGGCGGGGCGAAAGGGGGCCATCGTCTCCTCGATCCGTTCGTCGAGCTGCCGGATCGCGGCGGTGAGCTGGTCGTAGTGGTCCAGGTGCAGCCGGGTCAGGAACCCGTGGTGCTCGCGGAAGCGGCCGGTCAGGGCCTCGGTGAGCTCGGGGATCTTGCTGCGGAGCTTGCGTTTGGCCATCTCAGCGAGGACCTGCGGGTCGCGTTCCCCGGCGATGAGGGCTTCGAGCATGGCCCGGCCGGAGACGCCCATGATGTCGGCGGCAACCGCGGAGAGCTTGATCCCGGTGTCCTCCAGCAGCTTCTCCAGGCGCTGCACGATCTGGCCGCGCTCGCGGGTCATCTGGGTCCGGGCTCGGGTCAGATCCCGCAGCTCGCGCACCGGCTGCGGCGGGACGAACGAGGCACGGACCAGGCCGTGGGCGCCGAGCTGGGCCAGCCAGGCCGCGTCCGAGACGTCGGTCTTGCGGCCGGGCAGGTTCTTGACCTGCCGCGCGTTGACCAGGATCACGTTCAACTCGTCGGCCAGCAGATAGTAGAAGGGCTTCCAGTAGTCCGAGGTCGCCTCGATCACCACCAGGGTGACCTGGGCGGCGAGCAGGTGATCGCGCAGGGCGAGCACGGCGTTCGTCGTCGCGCCCCAGGTTGTGGTCTCAGTGGTGAACGGCCCGCGCCGTTTCGTACTCGGAGTGCGGATACACGCCTTGGCGTCCTTCTTGCTGACGTCCACACCGACGCAGCGTTCGTGCAGTACGTCCATGTCCACAGCCCCTCCCCAGGCGGCCGAGCGGTACGCCGTTCCGGGAGGGCCAGGGTGGATCAGGAATTCTGACGCACGTGCTCACAGCAACACTCCACGGTTCCCGCGGACGGCCCTCGGCACCATGCTGACCTGCGAGCTCACCGGCATCACAGAGACCTCGGTTTCGGCCGGAACGAACCCCTCCAGCGTCCCGGCCCGCAGCAGCCCACGTCAGGGCAGACAGAAGCACCCCCGGCGCACGCCACGGGATTTACCACGCCCCCGGCGCGCGCCGAAGGCGCGCTGCGCTGCTGACCAGTTCCCGAGGTGCGTACCAATGGCGGGAGGGTGCAGGGCAGGGGCCGGTGTGCTCGATCGGTGAGCGGGGCGTGGAGAGATCCCGTGCCTCTGGATCGGGGGCGGGCGGGATTGGCGGGCGGATCGGGACGGTTCATCGGATCGACGGCGGTGGGTCGGAGCGGCGGGCCAGGAGCTGTTCACGGATCTGGCGGGCGCGGTCGGGGCCCATGCGAAGCTCGGTGCGCAGCCGCCAGATGCTGACCGGTTTGCCGGTGGCAGCGCGGGCTGCGTTGTCCAGCGCGCGGGCGCGCGGCCACACGTCGGCTCCTGCCGCCCCGTCGCCGACCGTGCGGGGGGCGGATGCCAGGAGATAGCCGTCGGGCGCGCTGTCGCCCGCGTGGGGCCTTTCGATATCGGCGTCGGCGGAGGCGGGAGTGTGGTCTGGGACGGATTCGGGATCGGATCGGCCGTCCGAGGACACGGCGCCTGGCGGATCGGAATCGGGAGCGGCGGGAACGATGTGGACGGCGACCGATCGATGTGCGGGGGGCGTGGGTGGGGCGGGGTGCTCGGCAGGATCGGCGGGGCCGATCCTTTCCAGGAGGTCGGTGACGGTCCTTCGGTAGGCGGCGATCGTTTCCGTCAGGGCGATCAGGAGAAGCGCCGGGGTCAGATGCAGCAGGACAGCCGCCGGATCGGCCTGGCGGGGCCAGCCGATCTGGCCGTCCGGCCACAGGCTTTCCCAGGAGTTCATGAGGGCGGCGGTGCATCCGGCGCCCCAGCGCAGGGTGGTGGACCAGGCCGGCGGGCTGATGCCCCATGAGGCCAGGCGGGCGTCCACGAACAGGACGCCGGCGAGCGCGGTGCCGATCATCGGGTCGAGGAGGACCGCGATGGGCAGGGGAACGTCCCGGCTGGTGGCGAAGCGGGTGACGTTGACCGTGGTGAAGACCAAGGCCAGGATCCCGACCGCGCACAGCACCCAGGTCATGGCCCGCAGCAGGCCGATGGCCTCGCGGGCGGGGAGCTGCTTCACCGGGCGCCGCCTTCTCGCACCGAGGGGCGTGTCGTGCCTTGGAAGGAGGGGGAGTTGGTGCGGGCTGGGCCCTGGCGAGTGACGGCTCCGGGGCGCGGGGCGTCGATGGCCTGGCCGCGGCCGATGTAGAGGGAGACGTGGGTGATCTTGCGTGGGTTGCTGCCGAAGAACAGCAGGTCGCCCGGTGCCAGAGGTGCTCCTTTGGGGAAGCGGGGTCCGTGGTGGTACTGGTCTTGGGCGATGCGGGGGATGGTGATGCCGGCGGCGCGGTAGGCGGCCTGGGTCAGGCCGGAGCAGTCGAAGCCGCCCTCAGCTGGGCCATCGCCGCCCCATACGTAGGGGGTGCCGAGCTGGGCACGGGCGAAGGCAACTGCCTTTCCCGCGGCGCTGGTTGGGGCCGGGGCGGCGGTCGCGTATCTGTCGGCGATCTTTAGGACTTGGTTGACGTAGGTGTCGGAGTGGTTGTAGTGCCAGAGGGCGCGTCGCAGGTTCTTGCCGTTCTTCGCGCCGTTGACGCACAGCAGCCGGGCTGCGGCGTAGACGGCGTCGACTGGGTCCCACGGCGTGGGCGGCATTTTCCCGCCGGGCGGTACGGGATGGGCGTACGTGGTGAAGGTGGACGGCAAGAACTGCATCGGGCCCACTGCGCCTGCCGAGGAGACCATGGTGGGGTGGCGTGCGTGGTCGGTCTCGACCTTGCCGATCGCGGCCAGGATCGTCCAGGACAGGCCGGGGCATTCGGGGGCGGCGCGTTGGTAGAGGGCGAGCATGCGTGCGGGGATGTCCGCGAGCGCGTGCTTGCTCGGCGAGGTCGCCATGCTGCCGCCGGAGGACAGCCCGCCCAGCATTGCGGCGATGGTGACGGCGCCCAGGAGTGGCAGGGCGAGGACTGCGCAGCCGATGCCTCCGATGGTCTTGGTGAGCAGGGAGCTCACGAGCTTGCCTCGGTCGTGCGTGGGAGTGGGGGCACGGGGAGGGTGAGCGCGGTGTCGGCGTCGGTGGGCTCCAGCCCGGCGGCCGCGCTGAGGTGAGGCCAGCGGGTGGCGAGCTGGGTGAGGGTGGTGCGGCGGGTGTCTCCGGGCTCGAGCGGGCTCCACCAGGGGCCCCAGGGCTTGGTGGTGGTGAAGTCCGCGGACGCGGTCACCACGTTCAGGTCCAGTTCGCGTGCGGGGGCAGCGAGACGGCGGCGGAGGGCCTGCTCGCGGGAGGCGGTGCGGGTGTGGATGAGCAGGGCCGGTCGGGTGCTGGTGGCCGTGCTGAAAGCCGCGTAGCCGGTGAGTTTCGCCTCGACGCGAGACAGGGGCTGGCTGCCGGTGTCGTACTCGAGGAAGAACGGAAGCCGGGTATCCCCTTCTTGCCATTCGGCATAAGCATCGGGGCGGACGATGTCGCCCCAGCGGCGGGCGCAGGAACGTTCCGAGAGCCAGAGCGACAGGCCGGTGCCGGGCGTGGTGCGGCCGCGGGCGGCGAGGTGGGTGAGGAGTTCGTTGACGCCGAGGTCGTGGCCGAGGGAGGGGGAGTAGGCGATGCGGCCGGTCGTGCTGGGGCGCCATCCGAGTTCGGCCGGGTCGCATCCGGCGTGGGCGGCGAGGACGGCGGCGCCGGCGGGGCCGAGCGTGTAGTGCTCGGGGGCGGATCCGGTCTGGGTCAGGGGGCGGAAGGAGTCGAGGATGGCGTGCTGGTGCAGGGTACGCAGGCGGCGCTGGGCGGATCGGGAGGAGGGGTAGGCGAGGCTGGCGATCTGGCGGGTGGTCAGGACGCGGTGTTCGTGAAGCATTCGCGTCAGCCACAGGTCACGGGCTGTGAGGACGCGGGAGAGGGCGGCGACGTCCGTATGCCGGGCTGGGCGGAGTCGGGTGGTGGCGGCGCGGGCGGTGTAGCGGGAGCCGGGGCCGACGGCGGGGCGGGGGAGAGCGGGCATGACGGGTCACCACCAAGGGGCACGGGACAGTGAGGGTGTGTTTCAGGGGCGGGTGGCCGGGCGCGGCCCGGTGCGGCCGCCGACTGCCGCGCGCAGGTCCTTGGCGCGGCCGGGCACCGCAGGCGGCAGTGGGCGGGTGGTGAGGGTGAAGGCGGCGGATTCCGCGCCGCCGGTCAGCAGGTGGGCGGCGGCCTGGTAGGGGCCGAGGTGGGCGAGGTCGTGCGCGGCCAGGGTGGGGAGCGTGTGCCGTTCCAGGGCGGTGGCGTCTTCGGGGGAGGCGTTGAAGAAGACCTTGTTGCGGGCGTTGGCGGAGATGCCTTCGCGTAGGTCGCGGGGGAGCTGGGCGAGGTGCTGGTGGGCCAGGAGCATGGACAGGCGGTAGCCGCGGGCCTCGGCGAGCATGTCCTCCAGCGGGTACGGCAGGGTGAGGAAGTTGTGGGCCTCGTCGATGCTGAGCGTGGCGTCGATGCGGGTGTGCTCGGGGGTGCGGGCGCGGGCTGCGGCGGCCTGCCAGGTTCCGGCGACGATGAAGGAGCCGAGCAGGCGGGCGGTCTCCTCACCGAGGGCTCCTTTGGGGAGGCGGGCGAGGAGGATGCCGCCGTCGAGCACGCTGGTGAGGTCGAAGGTGGAGGGGCCGGCGGCGATGGCGCGGCGGGCGAAGTCGCGCAGTAGGAAGGCGCGCAGCTTGTTCATCACCGGTCCGACCACGGCGGCCCGGGAGGGTTCGGACATGGACTCGTACCAGGCCCAGAAGCCGCGCAGCACAGGGTCCTTGAGCGCAGGAATGATCCGCAGACGATAGGCACTTTCGCCGAGCAGGCGGGGCACGTCGGCGAGTGTGACCAGCTGGCGGGTCCGGTCGCGGTGTTTGAGGAGTGTCAGGCAGGCGGCGCGCATCACGTCGTCGGTGCGCGGGCCCCAGAAGGCGGTGAAGATGCGGCGGAAGATGCCGGTGATGTTGTCGACGACGACGTCGATGTCGGCCCCGTCCAGCACGTTCAGGCAGGGCGGGGTGTGCGGGTCGTCGGGGTCGATGAGCACAAGCCGGTCGGCGCAGGTGTCCGGGAGACGGTCGAGCAGGTCGGTGACGAGGTCGCCTTTGGGGTCGATGACGATGACGCCGCGGTGGTGGCGTACGTCGTCGAGGACGAGGTTCGCGATGAGGGTGGACTTGCCGGAGCCGGTCGCGCCCATGACATGGAGGTGGTGGCGTGCGTCGGTGACCGCGAGTCCGACGCCGCGGCGGGCACCGGTGTCTGAGCGGCCCAGCGGCTTCACTCCGCTGCCGGGCGCCGGTTCGGGGACGGACGGGGGCGGCAGGACGGAGCGGGCACCGGCCCGCTGGACGCCGGGGGCATCCGCATCGACGGGAAGGTGGGCGAGGGCAGCGAGTTCGGGGACCGACAGCAGCGCCGGGCGGGAGAGCGGAATCCGCCGTGCGCTCAGGTGCGGTTCGGGATGCCGCGAACGGGTGCGGGCGAGGTAGTTGCGGTCCGCGTACAGGCCGAAGGCGGAGGCGAGCGCGTGGGCCCTGCCACGCGCCACGTCCTCGGCTCGGTTCACGTCGGGGGAGCAGGTGGCGGCGTAGGTGAGCACGCATTGCCACTGCGGCCCGGAGAGCTTCGCAGCCGACTGCCGTACGGCGGCACTGTGCTCGGGATCCTGCTTGCCGGTGGCAGCCGGTTGGGCGCGGTGGAGGAGGAACGAGGCCAGGGCTGCCGCTCGGGCGGGGGAGTGTCCCGCTTTCAGCCTGCGGGCTTGCCGGCGGGCTCGGCGCAGGGCGCTGCCGGTGGCCGGGCGGGCCAGGATCTGCACGCACGCCGTCTCGTCCTCGCCCATGCCGGTGGCGGCCTGGAGCAGCGCCCGGAGCGGGTCGGTGGCGTGGTCGGTGCGCAGGGGCAGGACGTCGGGGCGGGCCGGACGCAGCCGTCCGGCGGACACGGCGTGGCCGGGCGGGAGGAACACGGCAGGCTCGGTGACGCGGGTATGGGCACCGGGCCAGGCGGCCTCCACGGCGCGGCGTACCAGGCCCAGCGGCACGGTGCCGGGCACCCACAGGCGGATGGACAGCCCGGTGTGGGACCAGGTGTATTCGAACGCGAGGTGGGGCTGGCCGGTTGTGGCCCGGCGCCACCACGGGCGCAGCAGACCGGCGAGCTGGGCCCACAGGACCTCACCCCCCTTGGGAGTGACCGAGGGTGGCGTAAGGATCTCCACGCAGCGTGCGCCACGGGCGAGGCGTTGCTCGCGCCACAGGCGCAGACGGGCCTTGAGCACGCAGCCGCCGGCCACAGCGACGGCGGCGCCCAGGCAGAGGAGCGGTGCATGCGATGCGAGCCAGCCGATGCCTTGGCCGCCGAGGGTGCTCCAGAAGCCGCCTGGGTTGGTGAGGAACTCCCCAAGCGGTCCGCCTGGCAGAGGGGTGGCGTGCGAGACGTGCGCCGTCATGACGCCCATCCCGCATCGTGGCCCGAGGGGTCATCGGCGTAGAGGTCGTCGGGGTGGTCATCTGCGCCTGCGGTGTAGTGGGCGGCGAGTTCGCCCGGGTCGGTGGTGATCACTTCGTGTTCGCCGGGCGCGGCGACGCTGGTGAGGGCGACCTTGTGGCGGCGGTCGCCGGTTAGTAGCAGGGCCTCGCCGCGGGTCGCGGAGAGCAGGAACTCCCGCTCGCCGTGGCAGAGGTGGAAGTTCTCGCTGATCACCTCGATGGCCTGCGGGGCCTGGCGGAGCAGGATCTGGGTGGCCGCGTTGGAGACGATGGCCCTCCCGAGCGGCGAGGCGAGGACGTCATCGGCGTCCTGGGTGACCACGGCCAGTCCGGTCCAGTACTTGCGGGCGGCCTTGGCCATGCGGAAGAGGAAGCGCGCCCCGGCACCGTCGCGCATCAGCAGCCACGCCTCGTCCACCACGACCAGATGCCGTCCGGCATCGGCGCGATGGGTCACCTGTCGCCAGATCGCGTCCAACGCGAGCAGCATGGCCGGCGCCTTGACCTCTTCGGGAAGCCGGCGCAGGGCGAACACGACGAGATGCCCGGTGGTCGAGACGGTGCTGTGGCCGTTGAACAGGCTTGAGTGCGAGCCGGTGGTGAAGGGGGCGAGCCGGTCGGCGAGATCGGCTGCCGGCTCGCTGCCGTCCTCGGCCAGAACGGCGGCCAGGTCGGCGAGGGTGGGCGGGGTGCGCTGCCAGGTGCGGGGGTCTGTGGTGATCCCGGCGCGTGTGTAGGTGGCGAGGATGGCCCGGTCCAGCACCGCCTTCTCGGCCGCGGTCTGGTCGCAACTCAGCAGGACGGCGAGGAAGGTGTGCAGGAACAGTACCCGCCGCGTCAGGACGTCGTCACCGCCGCCCGTGGCTGCCGGGAGGTCGAAGGGGTTGAGGCGTACGCCGTCGGCACCGAGGGCGATGACGTGTCCGCCGACGGCTTCGGCGAGGCGGACGTACTCGTCCTCCGGGTCGATCACCGAGGCCGTCACGCCGGTGAACAGGAGCCGGAGCAGCTCGAGTTTGGCGAGGTACGACTTGCCGGCGCCGGAGCGGGCCAGGGTGACGGAGTTGTAGTTGTCCTGCGCGAAGCGGTCCCACAGCACCGGAGCACCAGAGACCGCGTTCAGCCCGTACAAGACCCCGGACGCCGTACCGTCCGCGTCGGTGGTGATGGGTAGGTCGGGGCTGGTGAAGGGGAAGCAGGCGGCGAGCGCGGCGGTGTCGAAGGTGCGGCGGATCTTGAGGGTGTCGATGCCGAGGGGGAGGGTGGCCAGCCAGGCGGGCAGGGCCCGGTAGGTGGTCGGTGCGACCGTCATGAGCAGCGACTCGGCGATCGCGCGGACGGCTGCGGCCTGCTCGGCCAGGGTGTCTTCGTCGGGTGCGTGCACGGTCAGGTAGAGCGCGGCCTGGAAGAGCTTGCCCTCGCCGCGGGCGATGCGGTAGGCGAGGTCCGCGGCGTCCGCGGCGGCGGCTTCCACCTCCGGGTCGTCCAGGTGCCCCTTGTCGAAGCCGCTGCGGCGGCCGGACTCCAGGCGGGCACGCTGCTTCTTCAGCCCGGCAGCAGCAACGGGATTGGGGACGGGCTCGATGTGCAGGGCGATGTCGAGGTGTCCGGGGAAGTTCAGCAGCGGGGCGAGCCAGCCGGCGGTGACCTCGGCCGGATAACCGGTGACCACCAGGGTTGTGGCCAGGTGCCCGCCGATGGCGAGGGCGCGGGCGTGCACCTCGATGGCCTCCGGGCCGGCCACATTCAGCAGATGGGCGGTGTCGATGACCGGTGCGTCGTCAGCGGTGCGGCGGCTGGAGAAGAGCCGAGTCATGTGAGGTCACCTTCCGATCCGTCCTCGGGGCTGGTGGGGCTGTCGGGGTTGCAGGCCGCACCGACCAAGCTGGCGCTCTGCTCGGCGTCCAGAGGGGTGACGGTGATCTCGGCCCCTGCCAGGGCGCGGGCCGCTTCGGCTACGCGTTGGAGTGCCCGCCCCTCACCTGTGTGGCGCCGTACTCCGTGGACTGCGGCTTCTTCGCGGGCGACCAGCACGATCTGCCGGCCGAGCAGGTCGCCGCCCCTGGCGAGGTCGGCGAGGAAGTCGGCGTGCGCGCGGGCGGCCCTCTCCAAAGCGGGGTGCGGCAGCGCAGCGGCATCCTTGTGCAGGGTGTCGGCGAGCGGGGTGAGGTCGATGCGGTGGCAGCGCACCAGCAGCTGGGTGGGGCCGGTCAGGGAGTTGAGCCAGCGCGCGAATCCCGCGGTCAGGCCCTGCTGCTCGGCTGTCGAACGCAGCTCGAAGTTGACCGTGGAGCACGTCGCCAGGGCCGCCTTCCCCTCACGGCCAAGGTCGAGCACTCCATCCGTGGTGACGCCGGCGTACGGCATGCACGTCGCGGCAGGAGGCGGCCCTGCGGCCCTTGCCCACCGGTCGGGGACGACGGCAGGCAGTGGCGGCACTCCTTCGGGGGCGTGTACCCGGCGCTTGGGGGTGCGGGCATGGGTGAGGGCGGCGAGCAGGAAGCGGTCCAGGCCGATGCCCTCCCGGCGGCCGAGCACGAGGGCGGCCATCGCCCCGGAGATCGGGATCACCAAGGCCCCGTACGCGAGCGGTGCCATGAAAGAACGGGTGGCCCACCAGCCGCCGTACAGCACAAGCCCGGCGGCGGCGAGGATGGCGGTCTGCCGGGCCGTGAAAGGCCCCAAGAGACGGTCGGGGCGGGAGATATCGGCCGGGATGCGTGCAGAGTGCGGGGGGTCCGCTGCGTCGGACTGGTTCATTCGGGATTCACCTCCGGGGTGGTTCGAGGGGCAGCCGCAGCTGCATGGGGCGCGGCGGGCGAACACGGACGCGGCGGGCGGGAATGGGTAGCGCCAGCTGACGCGCTTGCGGCACTGGGGCAGGGCCGGTTGGGGGCGGTGGCGTGGCGGGCGCTGCGTGAGCTGCTGGGGGTGTGGCGGGTGCGCGCTCGGCATGGATCGGGAGCCACATCTGGGTGGGCCTCCCGGGCCGGGTGGGGGTGCGCGGGGCGGTGACGGGGAGGGCCAGTTGCCGGATCCGGTGAGCCTGGGCGGGATGGATCACAGCGCGGGGACCTTTCGGCGTACGGACGGGGGGAGCCGCCCCGGGCCCGCGGCGCTGAGAAGGCTGAGCGCCGTGCGGTCTGGGGACGGCATCCGGACCCGGCCGTGGAGCGGCGCCGGGAGCACCGGCTACGGCGGGCACCAGATGCGCGCTGGCGGCGCCAGCGCGGCGCCCGCCCGACCCAGCCGGGCCAACAGTTCCGGGCTGATCCGCTGCTCCGCCACCGCCACCGCCACCGTTACCGGGCCGGGACAGAATGGTTCGGCCGCGAACGAGAGGGCTCCGGCCGCGCACACCACCGCGCCCGGGCCCGGCGGCGGGCTGTCGTCCACCTCCGCCTCGGCCTGGGTGGCCGCCTCCGCCACCGCCGGGTCTGCCGCGGCCCAGGCCGGGCCCGGCACCTCCACCGCCTGCTCCTCCGTGTCGGCGGAGCAGGCTGATGCCGGGGAGGTAGTGGTCCATGAGCCGGTACATGGCCAGGTGCTTGAGGATCCGCACTCCGGTGGGTGCGTGCGGGTTGTGCACGGGGGTGCCGCGCAGGACGACCTGCAGGGTCCAGCCGGGAATCTTGAACAGCACCCAGAAAAGGGCCACTCCTGCCAGCATCGTGCCCAACTGGTCGGACCTGGGGATGCCAAGCGTCGTGGCGCCGGGGGCGAAGAACAGCTTCAAAGCGAGGACGAACGTCATCGACTGGGCGACCTGGATGACCAGGCACCCGGCGAGCGCGCGCCACCACAGCCGGGCGACCGGATCGGTCAGCGGATGGGCGTGACACGCCAGCATCAGGGGCGCGGCCACGGCCAGCAGCGCCATCACCGCAACGCGCACCAGGAAACCGATCAGCACCGCGAGCACCAGTGCGATCATCACGATCGCCAGCAGCAGCAGGTAGATCTTCAGCCCGGCAACGCCGAACAAGGCGAAGGGCAGGACGCGTTCGACCATGCCCTGTCCGGCGTCCGCCATGTCGGTGGACATGATCGCGTGAGCGAGCGCGTTGGACAGGCTGATCGCCTTGCCCATCAAGGTCAGTGAGGAGGCCGCCGCGACCATCCCCAGCAGCAGGCGCGGGGCGATCTGCTGCAGGGCGTAGCGGGTCTGGACGGTTTCATAGCCCATGACCGTGACGCCGCCCGCGGTCACGAACAGTACATAGATCCCGGCTGTGATCCCCAGTGTCGCGGTCCACAGCTTCGTGATGTCCGCGTGTTTCGTGACGTCGGGGGTGGCCAGCAGCGTGTCGGCGAGGAACTCGCGGACCGGCTTCATGATCTGCTCGATCAGTATGCCGAGGAACGAGGTGATCGCGTTCACGATCATGCCGGGGATATCGAACAGGCCGACACCGCCGCCCCCGGCGTCGCAGTCGCTCGGATCGCCGTCCGCCTCGCACGCCGCAGGTGTCGGCCCCGGCGTCGGCTCGGGGGAGGAGGCCCGTTCCGGTTCTGGCGAGGGGCGGCCAGGAACAGGGGTTGGGCCTGGCGCAGGCTCCGGCCTCGGCCGGGCATCTGGCTCCGGGGAGGGAGCTGGGGGGCCGGGCGCGGGCTGCGGTTCGGGTTGAGGCGTCGCGGGGGCCGCCGGGGCCAGGGCAGCCGTACTCGTGACGTGTGCGGAGGCCGACTGGGCAAGCGGGACCAGCGCGAAGGCGGCCAGGAACAGTAGTGGCAGGGTGATGGGGATCTTTGAAAACGGCCGGGGTCGCTCCTGGCCTCACTTGCTTGTTCCTTGAACTGTGTGAGGAGATGGGGATCGAAGAGCGGCCCTTGATCACCGGAATGTAGGTTTTGGCCATGACTGGTGACTGGCGGAGGGACCGGATCGGGACTGCACTGAGGGGTGAGAACCCGACTGTGCTGCGACGGCTGACGTCGGGGTTCGCGGTGATCGGGGACGTGCAGTTCCTGCCTGGCTACTCGGTCCTGCTCGTGGACGAGCCGGATGTGCAGCGGCTGTCGGACCTGCCGAGGGCGAAGCGGCTGTCGTTCCTGTCCGACATGGACCAGCTCGGCGAATCGGTCGAGCGTGTCTGTCGGCGGCTGGACCCGGCTTTCCGGCGGGTCAACCTGGAGATCCTGGGGAACACGGACCCGTTCTTGCATGCGCATGTCTGGCCGCGGTTCGAGTGGGAGCCGACCGATGTGGTGGGTGCTCCGGTGTGGCTCTATCCGCGTGAGCGGTGGAGCGACGAGCGGTTCAGGCTCGGTCCGCAGCATGACGTGCTGCGGGATGCGATCAGCGGCGAACTGGACCAACTGCGCTCGGCAGCCTGAGTGTTGTGGGCCCGCCGACCGTCAGGTCGGCGGGCCCGGTGATCGGTGACGGTCAGCCGAAGCTCACTGGAGGCGTCTGAGCGGGGCGATGTCGGTGACGCGGTTGGTGATCGTGGGACGGGCGGCTTCCTGGGTGGCGAGCAGGGCGACGATCGTGACGGGCTGGTCGCAGTGCGGGCAGTTTCGGACGGCTGTCGGTGCCAGTGGGTCGATGGGGCCGGGGGTTGCCGGCTGCGGGGCGGGGAGGGCTCGGGGGTGTTCGCCGAGGCGGCGTGCCCGCTCTTCGTCCCGGGTGCGGTTGCGTTGTCTTTCCGACTCGCGACGGCATTCGGGCGAGCAGTAGATCTGACGGAGTCGGGGGTTGGCGGTGAACATGCCCTCGCAGACTGGGCAGGTGTGTGCGGCCAGGCTGGCGGGAGTGCGTCGGTGGGCGGCGCTCTTGCAGCGGGGAGAGCAGTAGATCTGTCTGGGGCTCGGCATGAACTCGCCGTGGCAGACTGGGCAGTTGGTGGACCTGGGGGTGAGCTGTTCGTCGTTGTGGGTGGGGTCAGGAGACACGTGCGTTGACTCCCTTGCGCATGGCGTCGGCCTGGTTCTGGTGGCCGCGGAGCCGGTAGGAGGGTCCGTCGATGCCGGCGACGGCAGCCCGGTGCAGGAGCCGGTCGAGCATGGCGGCGGCGACGGTGGCGTCGCCGAAGGCTCCGGCCCAGTCGGCGATCCCGACGTTGGTCGTCAGGATCGTGCTGGACTTGAGATACCTCTGGTTGATCACCTGGAACAAGGCCGAGGCGCCGTCCTCGGGTAGCGGCAGATACCCGAGCTCGTCGATGATCAAAAGCTTCGGACCTGCGAAGAAGCGCATGCAAGTCTTCCAGCGGCCTTCGAGGGCGGCCTTGTGGCACTTGGCGGCGAGTTCCGCGGCGGTGGTGAAGTAGACACGGTGACCGGCGTCGACGGCTGCTCGTCCGAGAGCGACGGACAGCATGGTCTTGCCCACTCCGGGAGGGCCGACGAACAGCACGTTGGAGGCGTCGTCGAGGAAGCGCAAGGTGGCCAGGTCGCGGATCAGCTTCTCGTCGACGCCGGGCTGGGCGGCGAAGTCGAAGTCGGCCAGGGTCCAGGGCTCGGGCAGGCAGGCGAACCGTTCCCGGGCGGCGAGCTTGCGGGCTTCGGTGGCCTCGACCTCGATCTCCAGGAGCCGTTCCAGGGCTGCGGTCAGTGACATTCGCTCGGTGCGGGCTTGGTCCAGGACCCGGTTCAACGCCTCAGCTGCGTCGTTGAGTTTGAGGTAGGACAGGTGGCCTCTGAGCTGCTGGAAGCGGCGGGCTTCGCTCACCTGCATCGGTGACGTACTCACTCCGGACTCTCCTCCTGCTTCGATGAGGGGACACTCCGCAGCCGGTCGGCCACGGCGGCATAGTGGGTCAGGTCGATCACGACCCGTTCGGCTGAACTGCCGGCGGCCGGTCCTTCGCGCAGACGCTCGGCTTCGGCCAGGGCTGCGGCTGACGGCGGTTTGCGGACCTTGGTCTTGCAGGGAGCCCGGTCGGAGAAGGAGGACAGCACCGCCCTCTCCAGGGCGATGACATGTCCGTCGTCCCGAATGGTCTGCCCGGCGCCTCGCGGGGCCCGGCGGTGGCAGGCGACGACGGCCCGGCCTGCGGTGACGATCCGCAGGTCGTCCTCGCCGAGCCGGTGCAGGACTTTGACCGTGACGCCGGGCAGGCCGGGCGGAACGGAGTAGAAGTTACCGTCGAAGCCGACCAGACTCTGCGGGCTGACGGTCCGCTCGACCTCCAGCTCGGCCGGGAACGGCCGCACCGGGATGTCGAGCAACGGTTCGGCCGCGGCGAGCTCGCCGACGGTGGTGACCGCTCCGTCGATCCGCCGGCGCCGGTCATCCATCCGGAGCGAGAGCTTGTCGACACCGGACTGGGCCTGCACGACCGTGAGCCCGTCGGGAACCGTGCGCCACCATCGTTGCGCGGCCGAGTGATTGGCCTTCTCCACCACTCCCTTGCGGTTGCCGCGACGGGGCGGGCAAATGTCCACCCCAGCCCCGTAGTACTTGGCGACGGCGGCGAACGCCGCAGTGACCTGGCCGCTGGAGGGATAGCAGACGGTGGCCATCCGGTCGAAGCGCCACCGACGGGCGGTTCCGCCCAGCTTGCGCACAACATCGTCCAGGGCCTGGACCAGATGGGGGAAGTCCTCCGACTCCGCCAGCACCGCCCTCCACCGGCCCGAATGCGCGAGAGCTCCGACGAGTAGATGCGCGTGCGCACCCACCCCCCATCCGTCAGGCGGATCGGGCAGCTCCAGCCAGTCGAACTGGATCTCCTCGCCGGGTGGATGCGCGATCACCGCGACGTTGCGACCGGTGGAGGCATGACAGGGCTCGCAGTGCGGCCGGACGCGATAGCGGCGAAGGGCGCGGGTGAACGTCGAGTACGCACCCTCGTAGCCGAGCCCCACCACCTCGTCGAACAGGGTGGACGCCCACAGGTGCGGGTCGTCGGCGAGGCGCTGGCGGCAGTACGGAAGGAACGGCACGAACGCGTCAGGCGCCTGACGCCGCGGGCCGGCGGTCCGCTCACCGTTCAGATAGGCCCGGATCGTCTTGCGGTCCCGGCCCAGATGCCGGGCGATCGCTGAGATCGTCCAACCCTGCCGACGCAGTGCATGAGCATCCACGTCTTCCTCCCGCGTAAGCATCCAGGCCCCCGGACAGGCCGAACTTGCGCACGCAGGCTTTCCGGATCAACCGCCAGATACGACGACACACCGGGCAAGATCACACAATGGGTGGGGAGATCAACAGAGCAGGTTTGCCCCACCCCTTAGCAGCAAGTGGGGAGATTCAAGAAGCGCCATCAAGGGGCGCGGCCCAGACGCCAGGCGCGGATCACTGCCCGCCCCCGCCAGCGCCCGATCCCACGATGCCCTGGAGCACCGTCACGATGACCGGGGCCAGGATCGCCAGCCCGTAGCCGATGGCCGCTGCCTTCAACCCTCGCTTGGCAGTCTCGACTTCGCCGGGATCCCCGCCGGCCATCAGGTAGCGCAGGCCGCCGAAGGTGAGGAAAAGGGTGGCGAGCCCGGCGAGGATGCCGACGACCCAGTTCCGCAGGTTCGTGATGACGGTCGGGATGTCCGCGACCGCCCATACGTGTGGCGGCTCCGCCAGCAGCGCCAACGTGGTGAGGGCTGCGACGAACCCCAGCCGGAAGATCCAGCGGACGAGTATCCGGACCACCGACCGGTGCAGCCGGCAGAGCCTCGCGAGCATGGCAGCACACACCTCCATCGGGCACACAGCAAGAGCAGGACAGAGCAGGGGAGCGCCCCAGAAGGGCGGAGAGCAGGCAGCGCGGGGTGAGCAGAACCCTGGGCCCCGGGGCCGACCTCCTTCGTGGAACCTCGGCGGGAAGGGTCTCTCGAGTGTCAGCACGAGACGGTCGCGCTCACCCCGCACTGTGCGGGGCTTGGTCCGGGGCATCGGCCGCCGCCCCGGACCAGGCGGCCAGTCCGGTCCGAAGCCGGACCGAGCTGGCGGCACCGTGAATAGAGATCCCGGCGGCGGGAATTGACACTCCGCTGCCGCGAATCCCCCGGCTGGGCGTTTACTGGTCCTGCAGCTGGCGTCGCAGATGGGCGGCCAGGTGCTGCTCGGCAGCGCTGCGGTGCCGGTAGAGCTGACGCACACTCACTCCATGCTCGGCCGCCAGGCGGCCCATGGGCTCGCCGTCGAGGCGGGTACGGGCGATCAGCCGCGCCTCGGTGACATCCACTACGTGGGCCTGCACCGCGTGGGCCAGCACCGTGAGCTCGTCCACCGGCTCTCCCTGGTCTGCCGGCGGGACAGCGCAGAGGTGGTCGAGATGCGCTGTCACCGGGGCGGTTTCGCGTGTGGTGCGGCAGCGCGCGGCGTACGCCAGCCGGTGCACGGCCCGGTCGGCCGCGCTGAACAGCTCCCGGTCCAGCCGCTGCGCACCCAGGTCCACCGTGCACAGCGCCGCGGCGACGGCCGCCAGGGCCTCCTGCTCGACCTCGGCACGCTCCAGATGAGCGGGACGTGCCAGCCGGGCAAGCATCCGCCGCAGCACGGGCACGGTCAGGGCCACCGCGACCATGCCCCACGGCTCGCCCAGCTCGCGGGCGCGCCGGACCGCTTCACGCCAGGTCTGCTCACGCAGATCGGCGCGGGTGGACGGATGGGCCAGCTGTGTGCGAACCCGGTCGACCGGCCAAGCCGCACGGTCGGGTTCGTCACACACAAGGTGCGCGGGGAACGTGAGCGGCTCCGCGCCGCTGGCAAGGGCGAGGAACGCCTGCTCAAGCTCCCCGAGCGGAGACCGGAGGACGGTGCTCTCCGTACGGGTGGCGGGGCGGTGGGCGTAGTGACGGTGGTGCATGGCGCAGCTCCCATGAGCGGTGCGGACAACTTCCGCCGCCACACCTCCCAAGCCGTCGTGCCACGAACGGCCCACCCGCACGCCAGTGCCGGGCCAGGCGCGGTCGAATGGTCCGGCCTGTGCGATGGCCCGTCACCGGCCCGCCCCTGACGACCTGGCACGACGCTTTGACCTCGGGAACGCGAATCGAACAAGAGAATTCTTCTACACCGGGCTCAGCCTTCGCTGTAGGCGAGTCGATGTCCTGTGCCACCCAGAGGGTGAGCGTGTGCCATCGAAGGCGTAAGCGGACATGGCCACGCGCTTCTTGTCCTACGCCCGTGTAGGCGTCAGCCCTGGTCCTGGGTGTAGCGAGCCGCGTACCAACTCGAATCGATGTCGGGGTTGCGCAGGCCCGCCCAGAACAGTCATCCGGCACGGTCGGAATGGGTGGGCTGCCGAGGTCCGCGAGCAGTTCGGCGCGCCAGCCGACGCTCAGGTGGCTGCGGGTGGTCGCGATCTTGCACACCGCCTGGTGCGGCGAGCCCCATGCCGCGACCACCATGTCCTGCGCCGCCCATCGGCGAAGGTCGTCACGGTGTGCGTCCGACTGGACGATCACCTTGCGCAGCCGCAGGCCGAGCGGGCCGACCTGGCCCGGCAGGACGGCCTCGCCCCGCTCCAGCGCGTCCAGCGCCGTCGTGACCTCGACGTACTTGGCCAGCCCGGTCTCCACGGCCAGTCTGCGCATCTGCTTCCACGCCGCATAGGCCACGCGCTCGCGAGGCAGGGTAGCGACCAGCGCGCCCAGTTCCTCAAGTCCGTGCAGGTAGCCCACTTTCAGGGGTTCCGTCGGGTCTGCGGGCAGGTCCAGCGGCGGGAGCTGCGCTTCCGGTCCGGGAAGCGGGTCGTCGACGCTGCCCCACTCCGGCCGCGGCGCACGCGCGGACTCCCAGATCAGCCGGCCGTTGAACGCCACCGCGCTCGGGCCCTTGCCGCCCTCCAACCGGTACGCCAACTCCGCCAGATAGGCGCCCAGCGAGTCGGCTCGCCCGAAGTCAGTTCCGGTCTCGTCGAAAAACCGTCCGATCGCGCCATACGAGCCCCGCCCTGGCCGGCAGTCGATCGTGAAGCCATCGGCGGTGACCTCGTAGGTACCGAACTTGAGGTAGCCATGGTGCCAGTAGTACTCGGCCTCCTCCTCGTCCAGGTCGGCCGCAATGCCTCGCATGAACCCCGTCGCCTCGACGATCTCCCGCACGCCGAGCAGCCGGTCGTGCGTAGTGAACTGGAACGCCTCCACACCGCCCCGCGCCCCGTTGTGCCGACGCAGCGACGCGACCAGGTCGGGATGGAAGGCGACCCCCAACTCCACCTCCGCAGCCCGTATCTCCTCGTCCGCCGCGGGCGGGCCGAGCGAGGCGAACGTGCGCGGGGCGTGCTTTCGCAACCAGTCGTCGATACGGTCCCAGGAGCCTTCGACCAGGTCGGTTGTCATACGGCAGACCCTAGACGCGGCCACTGACAGCGCCGCGGCGTACCGCCCACTGGCCGCCGCACAGAGCACGAGTTGAGGTGGCCCGGCAGTGGCTCGGCACTGGCGCGAAACTGGCTCGGATACGGGAGGACCTGCAGATTCGGTGAACATGAGCACGACCTGGGACGACTCTGAACGCTCAGCGGCAAATACCCGGGCCGAACACCTACCGGCGCGATGGCAAAGACCAGCCGCTGAGTCCCTATTACTCACGTCAGCACGAGACGGCCGGACCCACGGTCCCGGGCGCCAACCAGCCCATGCCGAACACTTCGTCCCGCCGCCCCACCGAATCCCACCCGCTGCCGACGACGATCTGGATCCCCGACCCGGACGAGCCCAACGCCGCTCCCATCCCCGGCGCGGTGCTGCCCGCCTGGGCGCTCGACAAGGTCCGTACCGAGTTCGTCGGACGCCCCGACCACCGGCCCGCCCCTCTCCTCAAGATCGCAATCCGGGACACCGAGCCGGGCATGGACGCCCGCATCCCCACCACACCCTTCTCCGCCGCGGCCGAGGACTCCAGGAGGCTGTCCATCCTGCTCGCCGAGGTCCACCCCGACACCCTCCCCACGCCCTCCAACGACCTGCCAGCCGGCGGAGGCGAGATGCCCGGCGCGTTGGAGGACGGCTGGCCCGCCTTCTTCCACCGCGCCCACCGGCTCCTCCCCGACGACGGACTCCTGCTACTGGCCACCCGTCAGGGCCGGGAGGCCGGGCGCCTTACGCATCCGCTCGGCACGTTGGTCGCTTCCGCCCGCACCGCCGGCTTCCGCTACCTCCAGCACATCGTGGTCGTCTACGGCCACCCGGTCGGCGACCGCCTGGTACCCACCCTTCCCGCAGACGCCTGTCGCGGCGTCGCGCACTGCGACTTGATCGCCCTGTCCGCGATCCGCCACGCATAGCCCAAGACCAAGGAGATATCGCTGTGACCTCTCCTCTCTCGGTATGGAACACCGCGCCCACCTCCGCCCCGGCGCAGCGCAAGGGACGCTACGCGCCTGGCTCGGCCGCCCACCCCGCCAAGATGCTCCCGCGGATCGCCGCCCACGCGATCGCCACCTACACCCGCCCCGGCGACCTGGTCCTCGACCCGATGTGCGGCATCGGCACCACCCTCGTCGAAGCCATCCACCTCGGCCGCAATGTCCTCGGCGTCGAGTACGAACCGAAGTGGGCCGACCTCGCCCGCCTCAACGCCGCCACCGCCACCCACGAAGGCGGCACCGGCACCGGCAGCGGCACCGTGCACTGCGGCGACGCCCGCCGCCTCACCCAACTCATCCCCGCCCCGCTCCACGGCCATGTGGACCTCGTGGTCACCTCACCCCCGTACGGGAACTCGGTGCACGGGCAAGTCCGCTCCACCCGCGAGACCGGCGAACGCGGCGTCGTCAAAAAGGACTACCGCTACAGCCACGACCCCTCCAACCTCGCCCATGTCTCCACCGACCGGCTCTTGGAGGCGTTCACAGAGATCCTCGCCCAGTGTCGCCTGATGCTGCACCCCGGCGGCACCATGGTCGTCACCACTCGCCCCTGGCGCGAACACGGCGAACTCATCGACCTGCCCTCCGCCGTCCTCGCCGCCGGCCAGGCCGCCGGACTCACCCCCTCCGAACGCTGCGTCGCCCTCCTCGCCGGCATCCGCGACAGCCGACTGATCACTCGTCCGTCGTTCTTCCAGATGAAGAACGTCCGCGATGCCCGCCGCCAGGGCATCCCGCTCGCGGTGATCCAGCACGAGGACGTCCTGGTCTTCACCCGACCGGGACCACGACAGGCACGAACCGAGACGACGCAGCACAGCCGGGATGCATCGGCGCGCCCGGCCAGAACCGCCCGCACAGCGGCGGCATGCCGCTCCCGTACCTGTACGCGAGGCGGCGAGCGTGGCGGTCACTGAACGGGCCGACCCGAAGACGATGCGCCGGAGACTGCTGGCTTCACACCCTCGGAATCGCTGCGGCACTCGGCCGCACGACCGCCGCACGCACCGGGACCGACCACGCGCCGCGCGGCTCCGTCTCTGCGGTACGAAAGGCCGTCCCCTCCCGCAGCTCGCTCGTCGCGGAGGCCCCGGCTCAGCGAAGGCATGCGTCCCGCGTTCCGCCGCCGTGCCGAAGCAAGGCACGGCTGGCGGCCGTCATTCATGCCGCGCGTCAACATGCCAGTCCACGGCCTTGACGACACGCCCAAGACGGAGCGTCCATGGTCGACGCCCGGCACGGCATCCGGATCCGCATCACGTCATGCACTGCTGCCCGAAAGCCCGACAACGAGAGGTACGACCGTGCACCCGCACGGGGCGGTGCGCGTATGACGCGAGGCGGAAGCAACCGGCTGCTGACCGTGGAAGAGGTCGCGGCGTGGCTCAGAGTCAGTGAGACCACCGTCAGGAACAAGTACCGAGCCTGGGGGATCAAGCCCCAGAAGGTAGGACGCCTCCTGCGGTTCCGCGAGCGCGACATCGCCAACTACTTGGAGCGGCACTACGGGTGAGACCGCGTGCCGCAGCGAGCAAGGAGTGAGGGCCGTTGGCCACCGTCTACCAGAGATGCAAGAGCGACAAGCGGAGTGTCCACTACCCCTGCACCCTCCCACGGTGCGGGCACGCATGGACGGTCCGCTACCGCGAACCCGGCGGAGCGGAACGCCAGCCGAGCTTCGAGAAGAAGCCCCAGGCTGACGCTTTCGCAGCGAAGCTGGAGCACGACAAGTACGAGGGCCTCTACCTCGACCCCAAACGCGGCGAACTCACCCTCGACGCATACTGCACCGAGTGGCTCGAGCGCCAGGTCATCAACGACGCCACGTACCGCAACTACGAGAGCTTCATCCGGAACCACCTCGCCCCCCACCTCGGCAGCAAGACGATCGCCGGTGTACAGCGCAAGGACATCGAGGCTTTCGTCGCAGCTGTGAGTAAGAAACTCGCCGCCAGCACCGTCTGCGACCGGATGAAACTGGTCACGCACATCTTCCAGACCGCGGTCGAGGAGCGGCGACGGACAGACGACCCCACCGACGGGGTCAAACTCCCCCGACGCGCGACCAACGCGGTTGACGAGGATGAGATCCCGACCTTGCACGAGGTCGATCTCATCGCCAAGCAGATCTCCCCTCAATACCGGCTGACCGTGTACCTGCAGGCAGGGGCGGGACTGCGTATCAGCGAGACCCTTGCCTTTACCACCGATTGCCGCCGCTCCGACTTCCTTCGCGTACGCCGCCAAGTCAGCTGCAAGGCGCACCGCGGCGACTGTCAGACCCGGTTCGTCCCGCTCAAACACCGGGCCGAGGGGGAGTACAGGGACGTCCCCCTCCCTCCGTTCCTCGCTGAGGAGATCGATGCCCATCTACGGGAGTGGGGCACGGTCACGTCCTCCGGCTTGGAGGTCCTGTTCGCACCACGGGAGCGGGCCAAGGGCACCATGCCCACCGCGACGACGTACACCTACCACTTCAAAAAGGCCCTGAAGGACGCAGGCATCGTCAACCAGGACGGGAGTGCGAAGTACACACCGCACGGCCTGCGCCACTTCTTCGCCTCCACCGCCCTCGCCGCCGGCATCCCCATCCACGAAGTCTCCCGCTGGCTGGGCCACAGATCGATCAAGACCACGGTCGACGTCTACGGGCACCTCGTCCCCGCTTCCTGGGACCGCTGCCGGACCATCATGCAGACCGCCCTACGCCCCGAGGCGCCAAGTCGGCAACTGCACGAGAGACCTGGCAGACTCGTTCAAACGGGCGGGCTGATGGCGGGGAGCAGTATGAACCTGGCGGGCGTCACATGATCTGCGTGGCGATGCATTCCATGTGTGCGGGGTGCTGAAGGAGGCCACGGCCGACCACATCCAGCGGCCCGTGTCTCTCCACACTTGAGCTCGGTCACACAGGTCAGCCGCCTTGATACCCCCAACGCGAGGCCGAGGACCGTCGGCGTATCACGCCGCAATGAAAACCAGTCGGAGACAGACTGGCTGTGAGCTGCCCCGAGTTTCGTAGAGTCCGGTGATCTTGTTTCAGGCGGACTGCGGGGTTTGCTCCCGGCTCTGCCAGAAGGCTTCCTCGTACTCGGCGGGCTGTACGTAGTCGAGCGCGGAGTGCAGGCGTTCTTCGTTGTACCACGTGACCCACCGGAAGATGGCCCGCTCGACCTGGTCGGCGTCCTTCCAGGGGCCCTGCATCTCGATCAGCTCGGCCTTGAATGTGCCGTTCAGGGCCTCGGCCATCGCGTTGTCATAGCTGTCCGCGACGGATCCGACCGACGCCGAGGCGCCGATGTCGGCGAGCCGGTCGGTGTACCGAATTGATACGTATTGCGACCCGCGGTCGCTGTGGTGAATGAGGCCGGAGTCCTTCTTGATCCTCCGTCTCCACAGGGCCATCTCCAGTGCGTCCAGTGGGAGTTCGGTCCGCATGTGGTTCGCGACCTGCCAGCCGACGATCATCCGCGAGTACACGTCCAGGACGAACGCCACGTACGCCCAGCCCGACCAGGTGCGGACATACGTCATGTCCGCGACCCACAACTGGTCCGGGCGCGAGGCGGTGAAATCGCGGTCGACCAGGTCCGGCGGGCGGGGCGCCGACGGCTCGGGCACCGTGGTGCGGCGCCGCTGACCGCGGATGACGCCCTCGATGCCCAGCTCACGCATCAGCCGCTCGATGGTGCACCGGGCCACGTCGATGCCCTTGCGCCGCAGGGCGCGGGTGATCCGCCGGGCCCCATAAGTGGCCCCGGACTCCGCGTGGATCTCCTCGATCAGCGGCATGAGCTGCTCGTCGCGGAGCCGGCGGGCCGACTTCGGACGCTTCTTGCGGGCGAAGTACGTCGACGGCGACAGGTCCAGCACCCGGCAGACGGGATCGACCCCGAGGCCACGTTCGCGCAGGTGGTCGATCACTTGCTCGGCCTCGTCCGGGGACGGTCGATCTCCTGGGCAAAAAACACGCTGGCGGCTTTCAGGATCTCGTTCGCCCGCTTCAACTCCGCGTTCTCTTTGCGGAGTTGCTTCAGCTCGTCGCGTTCGGCGGTGGTCAGCCGGTCGTCGCGTTCGCCGGTGTCAGCCTCGGCCTGGCGCACCCACTGCCGCAGGGCTTCTTTGTGGATGCCGAGGTCCCGGGCGACATGCGCGACCGGGCGGCCGGTGGTGCGGACCTCTCGGACGGCCCGCTCGCGGAGCTCGTCCGGATACTTACGTGGTGCTGGCACAGCTCGTGGTTCTCCTTCTGGCCAGGATCATAAGCCTGGCTTCAGGGACTCCACGAAACGGGGTGCAGCTCACTGTGCCTGCTCTTGGAAGTACTGGTTACCGGGGTGGCTGTAGGTGACGGCATCGCCGTAGGGGTCCCGAAGCCGGCGCGAGTACGCCAGCCGCTCGGTGATGGGGATTCTTGAAAACGGCTGTGGCGGATATTTCGTGATGATCACGGTGTCGTCCGACAGAGGGTTGGCGGCCGCATAGGGTCAGCGGCATGGCTGACAGGTTCGATGTAGCTGAGGCGCTGGCTGGTGGGTGCCCGACGCAGGCGGATGCGTGGGCGTTCGTGCGGGGGTTTTCTGCTGCCTGGTCCGCTCCGTTGTTGCCGACCGATGGGTTCTCATCGACTGATGTGCAGCGGGCTGAGGACCGCCTCGGCCTCCGCCTCCCACCCGCGCTCAAGGAGGCGTATGCGTTGTTCGGTCGACGGCGTGACCTGGTCGCCCAGCAGAATCCGTTGCTGGAGCCTGATGAGCTGCTGCTCGACCCTTCCGGCGAACTGCTGGTGTTCCGCAGCGAGAACCAGGGCTGCGCCGGGTGGGGTGTGGCCCTGTCCGACCTTTCCCGTGAGGACCCGCCGGTCGCCCTGTTCGCTGATCGCCTGCCCGCGTCCAGCCGACTCCACTTCCTGGACCGCCTGTCGCTGGCCTGCGTGGAGACCGTCCTGAGCGAAGCCGCCATGGCCAGCTGGACCGAGAGCCGTACCTGTCAGGCAACGCCCGAGGTGGTCGCCTGCCTGGAGGAGAGGTTCGCCCCGGTTGCGTTGCCTCCGTATCCGGCGTGGTTCGAGCCAATGGGGCCGCTCGTTCGTTGGTTCTCTGCCTCTGGTCTGCTGCTCTGCCTGGAGCCCGGCTTGGAGGGGATGGATCTGGTCGTGACCGGCAGGACAATGGCTGATGTCCAACGTGCAGTTGAGGCCATTCCCGGAGCCTGGCCGCCCGCCGTGCCGGCGGGCACCGAGCCGGTCGACGATCGCGAGTGGGTCCTGCCGTTCTGACGCTCACGGCGGCTGAGCGAGGACCAGCGTCCGCAGGAGAGCGAACGACGCCCGCCCGTACGACCGGCGCTTGATCAGCTTGATGCGTGTGACCTGGCCTTCGACGGCGCCGGAGCTCCACGGCAGGGTGAGGCCGTTGACGACGGCGTCCCAGTCGTTCTGGAGGAACGAGGCGAAGCCCTGCACCGGCGGTGGCCCTTGGTCGAGGGCACGCGTCATCCAGTGGGTGAGGTCCTGACCTCGGGGTTCGCGGGCGATGGTGCTGAATTCGTGGGCGAGGTCGCGGGCGGTGGCCAGGTCGGGACAGGCGTCCAGGATGCGGTTGAGCTGGTCACGCTGGCTGTCGGTCAGGGTGTCGGGGTGCCGCATGATCCAGGTGGTGATACGGCGGGGGCTGGGGATCGGCCGCGGAGGTTCGGGGGCGGCGGTGCCGGCGCGGAGGGTCGCTATGTACTTGGTGACAACGACGCGGCTGCCGCGGTAGCCGCGTTCGCGGATCTCTCGGAAGAGGGCCGCGGCGTTGGTCGCGCCGCCGCGGAAGCGGTGTTGCAGGTAGGGCTTGAACCGGTTGATGTGGCCGTTGGGCCGGCGTTCGCGGGCGGAGGCGAGGATCTGGTCGAGGTCGGTGGTCAGGTAGTGGCGCACGGTCTTGCGGTCTCGCCCCAGGCGGCGGGCGATGGCACTGATGGTCCAGCCGCGTTCGCGCAGCTGGTGGATGTCGGTGTGCCATTGGCGGACGCGGGCCAGGAGCTGGCTGTCAGGTGGGTCGTTCGGCTCCGGCGGTGCGATCAGCGAGGCCAGGGCCGCGGGGTCCGACCGTTCTTCGGGGTGGTCCGGGTCACCGGTCTCGGCGTCTTTACGCAGGCAGGCGCGGTGCTGGTGGGCGGTTCGTTCGACCGCGCGGGCGAGCGAGTGCAGCAGATGCCACCTGTCCGCGACCTGGATCGCGTCGGGTGCCGCGCGGGCGGCGGCCTGGCTGAAGGTGCTGCACCGATCCCGGCAGATGACCTCGATCTCGGGGTGGTCGGCGAGCCAGGCGGCCACGGTGCCCGCGGTCCGGTCGGGCAGGAGGTCGATGGGCCGTCGTGTTTCGACGTCGATGAGGACGGTGCCGTAGGTGGCACCCTTCCGGAACGCAAACTCGTCGATCCCCAGCACCGTGACCTGGGTGGATGGCGGGTCTGGGAGGCGCCGGAGCTCCCGCAGGATCACGTCCCGGCTCGTCCGCACCGGTAGGTAACCGGCAAGCCGAGCGCCTGCCCGGCCGCCGACGGCCAGCCCGATCGCCTGCACCATCCGGGCGAGCGCCGTGGTTCGGCGCCGGTACCGCGTGGTCAGGCTCGGGACCTGTTCGGCCGTGGTCCGGCGGGAGCACAGGCCGTTGTCGCAGAAGAACCGGCGGATCCGCAGCCGCAGTAACACCCGCCGCCCGCCCAGCGGGCGGTCGGCCAGGCGCCGCACATACGTACTGTGCACGCGTGACACGGTCACGCCGCACGAGGGGCACATCACCGTCTTCTGTTGAGAACGCAGGTCGATCCACACCGCGTCCCCAACGACGCCCACCGCGTCGATGACCAGCCCCTCGACGTCGGGCCACACCAGATCCCAGAAATGTTCGTCCCCCACGAACACCATGCTGGTGAACGGACATTGCCGGTCATGACGGATGTTTAGAACTGACCGTCACGAAATATCCGCCACAGCCAGATTCAGATAGCCCAATCATCCGCGGTCCAGCAACCTGAGGGCGCGGGAAGCGGCTGTGGGGGAGGTCATTGCCGACTGGTTCGGGCTCCCCCCATGACTCCCGCGAGCATTGCGGGTGCGGACTCGTTCTTCGCCTGGCTTCCCTCGGTCAAGTGAGACGGACTCAGGGCGATGTGCGCGGCACGCGGCGTCTCTCTCGCATCAGACCGCAGCCGTCCGGACATCACCCGGCGGATCGTCGTGTGCAACCAGAAAGGCGGCGTGGGTAGACAACCGTCATGGCTGGCACGGGCCAAGACCTCGGGGAAGACCCCGGCACGCTGTACCTGGTGTGTCCTCCAGCAGCTGGTGGCGTCCGACGCGGACGCCGCGCCGGACGTGGAGAACCCCTATAGCCGTCGGCGTGACGGCGAAAGATGGGGTCTGTCTGTCGTGCAGGCCGAGGACAGCTCCGCCGACGCCTGTGATCTGATTACCGATCAGACGAGGATCTGTGTGGCGGTCCCTCCTTGAACATCGACGATCTCGGCATGATCCATTACGACCTTCGCCGGGGCGTCATTGTGACTTCGCTACTCCAGGGCTGGAGGGATGTGAAGGATCCCAGGGTTGTTGAGATCACCAGTGATCTTACGGAACGGAAGGAAGCGATACGCATGAAGCGGCGCCTACTCCTTTATGCCCCCAAGCGCCAGCATGCGGTGGGTATGCGCACACTGGCCAAGGAAAGCTCATGAGCAGGGCCGAACAACAGGACTCCGGTGGTTTCGGCGGTGCCGCCCACCGGGCGAGTTCACGTCGGGAAGTAGTCGCCGCGGCAACCGGGGCGCCCACCGACGGCGTGGCGCCCCCGACAGAACTGCCGACCGACCGCGTCAGCCTCAACCCGGACAATCCCCGCTCGTCCCTGGGCGACCTCGCCCAGCTCGCCGGCAGTCTCAAGGAGCACGGGCAGAAGCAGGCGATCACGGTGATGAGCAGGGATGCCTATGTAAAGGCCAACCCCCGGCGGGAAGCGGAGCTCGACGAGAATGCGACCCATGTCGTCATTGACGGCAGCAGCCGCCTGGCCGCGGCCCGGGAGACGGGCATGGCCACCGTGAAGGTTCTGGTCGACGACGCCCAGGGACACGACGAGGAGGCCCTGCTGGAGTCGGCGCTCGTCGCCAACATCCATCGCCGGGACCTCGACCCGCTCGACGAAGCCCGGGCACTGCACAGACTGAAGGCCGTACACGGCACCCAGGAGGCCCTCGCTAAGCGCTTGCACCGTTCCCAGGGCTGGGTCTCCCAGCGCCTGGCGCTGCTCAATCTCACCCCGCGACTCCAGGAGCGTATCGGGCGGGAGCCTATCGACCTGCTGCGCGCGGTGGGCAAGAAGCCGGTCGAGGAGCAGGAGCGCGCTCTTGAGCGGCTGAAGCAGCAGAGGGCGGAGAAGGACGCCGCACGGCAGGCGGCCAGGGCAACCCGACCCGCCACACCCAGCCCGGCATCCGCTTCGGAACACCCCCAGGTCCAGGCTGTTCATTACGACGCAATGAACACGACGAAGGGAGAGTCAACGGCACCGGGAGAGGTTCGGCATTACGGCGTAATGAGCCGTGCGGGGGAGGCCCGTCATTACACCGTAATCAATCAGGAGGCTGAGGCTGAACATCACGGCGTAATGAGCTCCGAAGCCGCGGCCGGTTATTACGGCGTAAGGGAGGGATCGACGCGAGGTGAAGGTCATTACGGCGTAATGGAGCCGCCGGGATCCGAACCGCCGGCCCAGCCCGTACTGGAGCCGCATACCGGCGGCGACCTCCCTGCCTGGAACCAGCCCGTCCCCCGGCGCCAGGTCAAGATGCCGTGGGATGACGGGGTCGCGTGCGCGGAGATCGCCATCCAGAAGATGTCCCGGGAGCAGAGGGCTCGGATGGTCCAGCGGTTGCTGCAGCAACAGCGGGCGGAAGAAGCGCAGTAGTCGGACCGAAACGGACCACCCACAGAACCAGGGGCGTTGCCCGACAGCAGTTGTCTGTCAGGCAACGCCCCCTTTCGTTTGCGTCCGCGTCTAGAAAGGCCGTGGCTGAGCAGACCTGAGTGCCCTACGGCTTGCCGGGCCGCACTGGATGGGCTGTAACGAGGCGAGGGCGAGCGAGCTATGCAACAGGGCTTCGCTTATCTGTTGTTGGCGCTCGACGATCTCGCGCTGCTCGGCGTGTGGTTACCGTGAGGGGTGGGACTGCTGCTGCGGTGTCGGTCGGCGCCGATAGGCAGGTGGCGGCAGCTATCGCTGGGGAGGGAGCGGGAGTTGGTACGGGGTACACCGGGTGCGAAGCGGAAGCACTGCGTGAGCGTGCGCCTGAACGAGGAGGAGCTGGAGCGCTGGCAGAAGGCGCGCGGCGGCACGGAGAGGAAGGAACTGGGCGCCTGGGTGAGGGCGGTCGTAGAAGAGGCCCTGCAGGGCCACCCCGGCGTTCCAGGAGACGTGCCGAAGATGCCGGAGGTGAACGAGGCGGCCTACCTCCAACTGGTCCAAGCGACGTCGGACCTGCGCGAGTTGGTGACCGCCCTCCGTGAGCGAGGCGAGCTTCCACCGCACATCGACGAGGTGATCTCCCGCCTGGGAGAGGCGGCGCTGTCGACGCGTGGCCTATCCACACCCGTTCCCGGCGTTGGGACGGCCCGGTGATCGCCAAGATCACCAAGGGTCGCCGCGCGGCTCGTGCCCTGCGTTACGACTTCGGTCCGGGGCCGCCATGAGGAGCACGAGAACCCCCGCCTGGTGGCGGGGAACGTGCCTGGCACGTTGGATCAGTTGGTGCAGCTCATCGACACACACACGGCGCGGCGGGCGGACGTGGCCCGTCCAATCTGGCGTTGCGCGCTGCGGACGGCTCCGGAGGACCGGATTCTGTCGGATTCGGACTGGGGCAGGATCGCTGAGCGCTATGTGCGGCGTATGGGTTACGGGGACTGTCCGTGGGTGGCGGTCCGGCACGGTGAGGAGCACATTCATCTCACCGTGAGTCGGGTGGATTGGCGTGGCTGGCTGGTGCGGGACGCGTTCGACTATCACCGTTCGTGGCCGATCGTCCGGGAGATTGAGCGGATCTACAAGCTGGTGGACGCGGAGGAGCGGAGTGACCGGGTGGCGCCGCAGGTGACGCGGCCTGAGCGGGAGGCGAGCCTGCGTCGTGGTGCGCCGCTGCCGGAGCGTGAGGAGTTGCGGGCGCGGGTGCGTGGGGCGCGGGAGGCGTCGCGTGGGCGGGGCAGGGAGGCGTTCGAGCGGGCGTTGGACGCGGCGGGTGTGTTGTGGCGGGTGCGTCTGACGGCGACGGGTGTGATGGGCGGCTATTCCTTCACGATCCCGGAGTGGCGGGACCGTGAGGGGGCTCGGATCTGGATTCCGGCGTCGAAGGTGGCGAAGGATCTGAGCTGGCCGCAGTTGCGTACGGCGGTGGCTGTACAGGGCCCCGAATCGCACGCGGACCTGGACCCTTCCGCGGCTCCCTGAGACACCCGCACCCCCGATGTCAGTGCCGTAAGCGAGACTGCCGCAGGGGGTTCCCGTGCTGCTGGCGCGGGTTGCCCTCTTGTGGATGGCTCTGCACGACGACGAAGGGATGCTGCTGTGACCAGCCGGCACCGCACCGACTTCGGTCCTGTTCAGCTTGCGCGTTGGCTCGGTATGGAGGAGCGGCAGCTGAGGCGGGCGTTGAAGCGTGGTCTGATCCCGGCGCCGGACATTGAGGACCGCCGTTGGTCGGCGGAGCTGGCCCGCACGTTGCCGGACCGTGTGCCGGAGATTCTGGCGGCGCTGGACAGTGACGGCGACGCGTCCCCCGCGACCGAGGACCAGGCGGCACCCAAGCGTACGCGTTCGGGAAGTCGCGAAGGCCTGGGCCCAGTTCAGCTGGCCCGTTATCTCGGTCTGAAGAACTGGCAGTTGCAACGAGCCCGCGACCGCGACCTGATCCCTGCTCCGGACACGCCGGAGCACCGCTGGTCGGAGGAGCTGGCCCGGACGTTGCCGGATCGCGTGCCGGAGATCCTGGCGGCGGTGGGTGATCATCCGGGTCTGGGTTCGGAGAAGGCGGCGGAGCGGCTGTGCGAGCGGACGGGTCTGGAGGTGGATCGTTCGGACGTGCAGCTCCTGGCCGACCGCGGTCTGCTGAGTGCGGTGGGTGATTTCCGTGGCTGGCCGCTCTATGCCGTGGAGGACCTGGATGCCCTGCCGCTTACGACGGTCTCGGCGATCGTCGAGGAGCGTTTGGCTTGGTTGGCCGAGAGCGTGAGCAGCTCGGAGGCGGCGGAGCTGCTGGGTTGGTCGGTGGGCTGTTTCGAGGTGACGGCGGAGCGCCGGGGCCTGTCCCCGGGCCGTTTCGACCGCTTCGCCCGCGCTGACGTGCTGGGGTTGTCCTGACGCGCCTGCATCTGTCCTGTCGGTCCAGCGCACCCCCTCACACTCGTCCCGTATCGATCATTCCTCGGCCTGTGCTCCCGCCCTCCGCTCCAGTGGCATGCCGTCGTAGCAACCACGTGCCGCGCTGAGGGCGCGGCCGTCGCCGCACGTCGTCTTCTTCGTCGGGTCATTGAGCGGCTCTGTCACGCAGAGGCCGGGACTGGCGCCCGCCCGGGCGGTCCCACCCGGCACTGGAGCCTGGCAGACGCCTGGGGGGCCGCAAGGGAAAGCGCCTTGCGGCCCCCCTTCAGGCGTCTGCCGGTCGGCTCGTGCCGGGCGGGACCGCCCCCCGGCCGGGCGCGATTCAGTTCGGGCCCGCTGACCTGACGTGATCGAGCCGCTGTGCCGGTCGATCGCGTCTGATGCGAAGGGGTAAGACGTGGCTGGCCGAGCCAGACCATTGAGCATCCCGGGAGCGTGGCGCTTCGACGCCGATGTCTTCCAGGATGAGCGAGGCAGTTTCCACGAGTGGTTCAGCGGTTCGCTGCTGCTGGGCACGACCGGGGCGGACATGGCCCCGAAGCAGGCGAACTGTTCCGTCTCCCGCCAGGGCGCGCTGCGCGGTATCAGCGTCACGCCCGGTCATTCGAAGGTCGTCACCTGTACGAGGGGCGCCGTTCTGGATGTCGTGGTCGATCTCCGTGTGGGTTCTCCGACCTTCGGGCGGGTGCACATGGAGCGTCTCGACGAGGACACGCCGGCGTGGGTCTACATCTCCGAGGGCCTGGGGCACTGCTTCCTGTCCCTCGTCGACGGCTCGACGCTGTTCTACCTGCTCTCCGGTGCCCATGATCCGGCTGCCGAGCGGCGGATCAACCCCCTCGACCCCGAGATCGGCATCGGCTGGCCGGCCGGCGTGGAGCCGACGCTGTCCCCGAAGGACGAGGCGGCGCCCGGGCTGACGGAGGCCCTGCGGGCCCGCCTGCTTCCCGCCTACGCCGGCTGACCGGTTCCTACGTCCGGTTCGCGGCGCCGTTGTGGCGCCGAACCGCGGTTTCCACCCCGGCTGACGTGCGCGTCTGCGTCGTGCCTCGCCGGGGCGTCTGGTCATTTCCCTCTCAGATCGGAGTGGTTGACGCTCATGAAGAACGTACTGGTCACTGGTGGAGCGGGCTTCATCGGTTCACACTTCGTCAAGCGCCTTCTGCGGGCGGACGACATCGCCAAGGTCACGGTGCTCGACGCCCTCACGTACGCGGGGACCGTGTCGAACCTGGGCGAGGCGTTTCTCTCCCCGAAGCTGCAGTTCGTGCACGGCAACATCCTGGACACCGCGCTGGTGGACGTGCTCGTGGCTGAGCACGACGCCGTCGTGCACTTCGCGGCGGAGTCGCACGTCGACCGGTCCCTCGTCGACGCGGAGAGCTTCGTGACGACGAACGTGATGGGCACCCAGCGGCTGCTGGAGGCGGCCAAGCGTCACGGTGTGGAGAAGTTCGTCCACGTCTCGACGGACGAGGTCTACGGGCCTTTGGTGTCGGGTTCGGCGACGGAGTCGGACCCGCTGCGGCCGACGGTTCCGTACGCCGCGTCCAAGGCGTCCAGCGACCTCATGGCGCTCTCGTACTTCGAGACCTACGACGTGCCCGTCTGCGTCACGCGGTCCTCGAACAACTACGGGCCCTGCCAGTACCCGGAGAAGATCATCCCGCTGTTCGTGACGAAGCTGCTGCGGGGTGAGCAGGTCACCCTGCACGGGCGTGGACAGCACGTGCGCAACTGGCTCCACGCCGAGGACAACGGCCAGGGCATCGAGCTGGTGCTGCGGGGCGGGGTTCCAGGGGAGATCTACAACATCGGCGGTGGCACGGACCTGACGAGCAAGGAGCTCACGGGGATCATCCTGCGGCTGTGCGGGGCCGACTGGGACTCGGTGACGTACATCCCCGACCGTCAGTCCAACGACATCCGCTATGCGATGGACTGGTCGAAGATCGCTGACGGTCTCGGTTACCGTCCGGTGCGCGACCTGGAGGACGGGCTGGCGGAGACCGTCGAGTGGTACCGGCGGAACCCGGGGCACTGGGCGCCGCTGCTGCGTCACCGCGTGGGCGTGCCGACCGGGACCAAGGCCGCTCTCGTGACGGGGGCGTGAGGCCAGGATGAGCGACGTCTCCCGTGCTGTTCCGCAGCGTGTGCTGGTCACCGGGGTCGGTGGCGCGCCCGGGTTCGATCTGGCCAGGAGCCTGATGAGGCTGGGCCGTGAGGTCATCGCGGCGGACGCCGACGCGCTGGCGTCCGGGCTTCGGCTGGAGGGTGTCACCGCGCGCACGATGGCCCCGGCGGGGCACCCTGATTATGTCTCGGGGCTGCTGGCTCTGTGCCGCGAGGTCAGGCCCGACGCGCTCCTTTCCACCGTCGAGCAGGAGCTTCCGCAACTCATCGCCCAGCGAGCGGCGTTGGAGGAGCTGGGGGTGGCCACGTGGCTGCCTGAGGCGGGCGCTGTGCAGGCCTGCGTCGACAAGGCGGAGTTCCACCGGGTTCTCACCCGGTGGGGCATCCCCACTCCTCGTACCTTCTCGCCGGACGAGCTCGACGCCGTCCCCGACGGCATGGCGCTGGTGGTCAAGCCGCGGTGTGGTCAGGGTGCGCAGAACGTGCATTTCTGTTTCACCGGGGAGCAGGCGCAGGTGCTGTGCGAGCTGGTGCCGAAGCCCATCGTCCAGGAGAGGGTCGAGGGCCGGGAGTTCACCGCGGACTGTCTGGTGGACCGCGACGGCAGGGCGTCGGTGGTGCTGCGGGACAGGCTGTTGGTCAAGGGCGGTCTGGCGGTCGTCTCGCGGACCTTCCGTGACCGGGCCGTGGCCGAGCAGGTCGAACGGACGCTGGCCGCGGTGGGTGCGGTCGGCGCGTGCTGCGTCCAGGGGTTCGTCTCCGAGGACGGCGCGATCGCGATGACGGAGATCAACGCCCGTGTGGGAGGCGGCTTTCCGCTTGCGGAGGCGGCTGGGGCGGATCTCGTCGGTCAGACGCTCAACGGTCTGGCCGGGCTGCCGGTCGACCATGACCGGCTGTGGTACGAGCCGGGGGTCCATCTGACCAAGTACACGGAAACGCTGGCTGTCTGGTGAAGGGGGCAATGATGACTTCTCCTGCTGAAGAGGCCGGGCGGAACGCGCGGCCGGTGCTGGGCGAGCCCGAGATCGAGGCTGTCGCGCGGGTGCTGCACGGTGGTCAGCTCGGGCATGGGCCGGAGACCGAGGCGTTCGAGGCGGAGCTGTCCCGGTTTCTCGGGGTGCCCGACGTGGTGGCGGTCGGTTCGGGGACGGTGGCGCTGCACATCGCTCTGCTGGCCGCCGGGGTCGGTCCGGGGGATGAGGTGCTGGTTCCGTCGTTGACGTTCTGCGCGAGCGTCCAGGCGATCCTGGCGGTGGGTGCTCGTCCTCGTTTCGTCGAGGTGAGCCCGCGCACGTTGTGCGTCGAGGCGGACAGCGTCCTGGCGGCGGTCACGCCTGCGACGCGCGCTGTGATGGCGGTGCTGTACGGCGGCCGGGCGGTCGATCTGTCCGGGGCCCAGGATGTTCTCGACGCTCTGGGCATCACCGTCATCGAGGATGCCGCGCACGCCTTCGGTTCCTACAGCGGAGCCGAGCGGGTCGGGGCCACGGGGGCGCTGACGTGCTTCAGCTTTGACCCGATCAAGAACCTCACCTGCGGTGACGGTGGGGCGATCGTGCCGCGGGACGACCGGGAGGCTCGGGTCGCCCGGAGTCTTCGTGGCCTGGGCATCGTGCAGTCCCCGGCTCAGCGGGCGCGGGTCACGTCCTACTCGGTCGAGGGGTTCGGGATGCGCGCCCATCTGCCGGCGCTCAACGCGGCGGTCGGGCGGGTGCAGTTGGGGCGTTTCGCCGAGGTGGAGTCCAGGCGCAAGCAGCTGTGGCGCTGGTACGAGGGTCGGCTGCGGCGTCTGGAGGGCGTCGCCCTGGTGGATGTGGACGTGGACCGCACGGTGCCGTTCAACTGCGTGGTCCGGGCGCCTGCCCGGGACGAGGTGTTCCGGGCCATGCAGGCTGAGGGGGTCGGGGTGGGGGTGCCGTACCCGCCGAATCATCTCCAGCCGGCGTTCGCCGAGTGGCACAGGAGCCTGCCGGTGACCGAGGCGGTCGGCGGGGAGATCCTCAGCCTTCCGTTCCATCCGGCCATGAGCGATGCGGCCGTGGACCACGCTGTCTCGGCTCTGGAGCAGGCTGTTCGTTTCTGTCGCGAGGAGGTCTCCCGATGACCAGTTCGATGTCCGCACGTGTCGCTGCCGCTGCGGCGCAGGGGCGCCCGGAGGGCGAAGGCTCTCGTCGCATCCTCACTGTCTGCCTCGGCAACTACTGCCGTTCGCCGCTGGCCGCCGAGGTGCTGGCCCGGCTCGCCGGTGCCGCCGTCGAGGTGCAGTCCGCCGGTATCCGGGACAAGTGGGCGGGCAAGCCGGCCCATCCCATGATGATCGCCGCTGCCGCCGAGCGGGGCTTCGACCTGACCGACCACCGCGGTCAGCAGGTCACGCCTGAGCTCATGGAGTGGGCCGATGTGATCCTGGCGATGGACGGCTCCAACCTCCGGGCGCTCCTCGACCTGGCCGACGAGGGTACCGCGCCGAAGCTGGCGCTGTACCTCGGCGACCGGGACGTTCCCGACCCGTTCGGGCACTCGCAGGACGTCTTCGCGGCCTGTGTCGAGGTCATCGCGGGCCATGCCCCGCGCCACCTCACGTAGCATCGGTCCTTCCGGGGCCTGACCCACGGTCCGTGCCGGGGCCGGCTGGTTCCGCCAGTCGGCCCCGGCGGCGGCCGAAGTTCTCACGATGGGATGTCCTGACCCTGTGACCAGCACTGATCCCTTCTCGCGTCTCGTCTGCCCGGACCGGCCGTTCCGGCTGGTCGTGACGGGTGGCGGGACGGGCGGACACACCTATCCCGCCCTCACCGCGATCCGTGAACTGCACGCCCGGCTCGCCGCGCGGGGCGGATCACTGGATGCTCTGTGGGTGGGGACCTCCGATGGGCTGGAGGCCCGTGTGGCCCGGGCCGAGGGCATCGCCTTCCGCGCCGTGCCCACGGGCAGGCTGCGTCGTTCCACGAGCCTTGTGGCGATGGTGAACCGGGACAATCTGCGGGACATGGCCCGCGTGCCCCAGGGCGTCGCGCAGGCCCGTGCGGTTCTTGACGCCTTCCGCGCCGATGTAGTGCTCTCCACCGGCGGCTATGTCGCCGTCCCGGTCGGCCTCGCGGCCAAGCTCACCGGTGCTCCGCTCGTCGTGCACGAGCAGACGGTGCGGCTGGGCCTGGCCAACAGAGTGCTCGCCCGTATCGCCTCCGCTGTCGCGGTGTCCTCCGCGTCCACCCTCCCGCTGCTGAGCGCGGGTGCGGCGGAACGCGCCGTGGTCACGGGTAATCCGGTACGTCCCGCTGTGCTGACCGGCGATGCGGACAAGGCGGTCGCCGGGCTCGGGCTGTCCGGCTTCGACCGGCTGCTGCCCACCGTCTATGTGACTGGCGGCGCGCAGGGCAGCGCCCAGATCAACGGCATGGTGCGGGAGATCCTGCCGTGGCTGCTGGCAAGGGCCAATGTGGTTCATCAGTGCGGGGTCGTCTCGTTGGAGGTGTCGCGGCAGTACGCCGAGTCCCTGCCCGGCGAACTGCGGGACCGCTACTGGGTGTCCGATTTCATCGGCACCGAGCTTCCTGATGTGCTCGCTCTCGCCGACGTCGTGATCTCCCGCAGCGGTGCGGGCACCATCGCGGAACTCACCGCGCTGGGCAAGCCCTCGGTGCTGGTGCCGCTGGCCACGTCGGCCGGTGACGAGCAGGTGCACAACGCGCTTCATCTGCAGCGGGCCGGAGGCGCTGTGGCGCTGGTGGCGGAGCGTGCGACGGCCGGGGAGCTGCGTCGGGAGATCGAACCGCTGCTCGTCCGGCACGAGCGGCGGGTGGAGATGGCCGGGGCGGCCGCGCGTCTGGGCACCCCGGATGCCGCGCGGCGCCTGGTGGATGTGCTGCTGCGGGTCGGTTCGGCGTAGGGCGGGCGCCCGAGGTGCGGCCGTGTGGTCGCGGTGGGCTCGGCCGTGCGGTGAGCTCCTCTTGGGTGGCCGAAGCAGCGTTACCGGCCACTGTGCCCTGGCTCTGTCAGCCTCGCAGACGCGGTCGGGGTGTCAACCGAGCGAAAAGCGTGCTCGGTTGACACTCCGCCCTATTGCGCCCGCGTGACTGCCGCCGCCAGCACACAGCTAGGAGCGAGCCTGTCGCGGCTTTGCTACGTCATCCCTGAGGAGTGCCATGACCTTCCCCGTGAGCTCTGCCGTGGTCGCGTCCGGTGCGAGCGCCGACGACTGGAGCCCGCTGGGCCCGCTCGTGGGCGAGGTGTTCGTCTGCGCGGACGGGCGTCTGGTGCCGGTCGACGAGTGCGGGGCGTACCTCCTGCGCAGCCCGGTGGCGGTGGACGCCTCGGGAGACGAACTGCCGGTCTCCGTGCGGGACATCGACCTCGACGCGCTCCA
The DNA here is from genome assembly GCF_027460265.1 of Streptomyces sp. WMMC940. Classification (NCBI taxonomy): domain Bacteria; kingdom Bacillati; phylum Actinomycetota; class Actinomycetes; order Kitasatosporales; family Streptomycetaceae; genus Streptomyces; species Streptomyces sp. WMMC940. The sequence continues at coordinate 2,620,652 of NZ_JAPZBC010000001.1, read as the reverse complement.
GCGCTCCTGGTGACCTTCTGAGGGCCGGGGAGAGGGGCCACCGGCTCCCTTCCCCGGCTCTGCTCCCTCCCCGCGCCTCAGGAAGCCCACCGGGGCCCTTCTCGTGGCTGCCGGAGGCCTCTGGCGGGCTTCGCCGTACGGCGGTTGTCTGTAAGCACGAAATCTGGCCCCGCCGTACCAGGTTCATTTGGCTCCGACAGCCGTTCGACCGCCGGGCCGGTGAGGGCTGGCCCACAGGCGCAGCCAGCGAGAAGAGGCCGTCAGGGGCGAGGGTGAGCCGTCGTCCACCGGTTCGAGGGTGGGGCCAGAACTCGTCCGTGCCGGGGGGCCAGCTCATGTGCTTGCAAACACGGCGGTCACCGTTCCCGGCCCTCCGAGGCCGTTCGAGTACGTCCGTCAGCGCCGACCCGTGTCCGGTCGCTTCCGCGTGTGCTCGCCCGTACGGCCGTCTGCCGCGTACCGGCATCCCTGCGGCTGCCGTCGCCGCGCGTGGACGCAGCTCCCGGTGCCGTGCTGCAACCCCGGCGCCCCGCCTCCCGTACGCCCCACCGGCGCTGCCCCGGGCCGCTCTCCCGGCAGGCGTGGCGCGGACCGCGTCGTCTCCGGTGCCGTGCGTCCCCGTGTGCGGCCCGCTGGTGCCCTGGCTCTGTCAGCCTCGCAGACGCGGTCGGGGTGTCAACCGAGCGAAAAGCATGCTCAGTTGACACCCCGCCCTATTGCGCCCGCGTGACTGCCGCCGCCAGCACACCAGCTACAGCGGGCCCCACAAGGGGAGGCCCGCGGAACGGAGTCACCGATGGCGCCGACTGCCACCGCTCAGACCACTACCGCTCAGCCCACCGCCGACCAGGTCGCGCCGTGGGACGCGCACGAGGCCCCGGTCATGACCCTCGACGGACGTGAGCTCACCACCGAAGCCGCCGCCGCCCTCGTGGACGAGGAGCTCGCCTGGAAGGGCGGATGGGGTCACCGCGCCAACCGCACGCGGCTGGCCGACCTCGTGGGGACCGCGGAGCTGCTCTGACCGAGGCACCGGGGTCCGGGCCCTGCGGGGTCCGGACCCCGGCGGCCATCCGCCACCCGCGACGACCACGACCGCCACCCGTGACGACGGCGACCGCCAGTGACGACGGCGGTCGCATTCCCTCGCGAACAGCGGGCTTCCTCCGCGACGGCGGGACCCGGCCGGGGCCTTCCCGGCACTTGAGCCTGGCAGACGCCTGGGGGGCCGCAAGGAAAAGCGCCTTGCGGCCCCCTTCAGGCGTCTGCCGGTCGGCTCGTGCCGGGATGGCCCCGGCCGGGCGGCCCGCCGAAGTGCGGGAGGCGCCCAAGCAGTTCACGAAGGAGCTGGTGTACATGTCCAAGAAGTCGCACCCGGGCGACGGCGGTCACGGTCTCGGCGCGAAGGGCTTCGGCTTCATCGCCGAGGGCCGCGGCCTCCGCGGGGTCCTGGCCGGCCTCGTCCGCGCGGTGAAGGGCTCGCGCACCGCGTGATCGAGCGCGTCGCACGCTTCCGGGACGGGTTCGGCCACACGGCGGTTGATCCGCTGGAGCTGGCCGGCCCCGTCCCGGGGGTCGATCTGAGTGCGGTGGGGCTGCTGCTGGCCCCACCCGTGCTGTCGGGCGAGTTCATGCCCTTCAGCCTGTGGCGCGGAATCGAGCGCCTGGAGCCGGAGCCGGTCGTACCCCGGCCGTGGCCCGGTGGGCTCCGTGCCGCCTTCGAGGAGGCGGTGCGGGAGCTGACCGCCGGGGTCCACACGATCGGGGTGAAGGTCTCCGGTGGTCTCGATTCGCTGGCCACTCTGGTTCACGCCTGCGCCGTCGCCGACGGCCGCCGGGTCGTGGGCTTCGTCATCGACATGACCGACGACTGCGGCGGCAGCTCCGTCGCCGAGGTCCAGCGGCTGGTGCGCGAACTCGCCCTGGACGTGGAGCTGGTGGTGCTCCACCCCGAGCGCGACCGTGCCGAGCCCCACTGGTCGGCGGTCGGTCCCCGGTTCGACGGCATGCCCGAGGTGAACGCGGCGGCCGCCCAGCGGGCCGCGGAACTGGGCGTGGGCGTGATGCTGTCGGGGGACGGCTCCGACGAGCTGCTGGGCGTTCCCCGCTACGCCACCGCGGCCGTCGTCCGGCGGCACGGGCTGCGGGCCGGTGCGCGCTACCTCAGGGACGCGGCCAAGGGTGGTCCCGGTCTGTTCGGGGAGGCCGCGGCCGCTGTCGCGGGGCTGTTTCCCCGGCGCGCGCGGGCGCAGGCGTACTGGGCGGTGAACTGGCCGGAATGGACCTGGCCGACCGCGACGGCCGTGCTGGCGGAGCCGTACCGGGCGCGGGCGACCGAGTGGGCCCGTTCCTGGGTGCGGGAGCAGGTGGCGGGACACGCGGTCGGCCGCCGTACGTGGGCGGAGGCCGACGCGTTCGACGCGCTGTTCCCGTACACGCCGTTCCCGCCCTCGGGTGAGGTGCCGGAGGAGTCGCCGTTCCTGCACCCGGTCTTCCTGCCGGCGGCGCTCGCTCTCCCGCTCGCCGACCGCTACCGGGCGGAACTGCCGTCCGCCTACTGGCGGTACAAGGCGCAGGTGCTCGGCCTGATGCCCGGGGCGCGGGCGAAGCTGCCGCGGAGCAAGCAGTACTTCCGCGGCGCGCTGGCCCGCCAGGCCGCCACCCTCGATGTCGGCCGACGGCTGAGGGTGACGGACCTCGGACTGGTCGACGCCGACCGTCTCGCGCGGGAGGAGGACACCGGAGTGCTGCTCTACGTGGCGGCAATCGAGCGGTGGCTGGTGGGAGCGGAACGCAGGGGCGCCGTGATCGGCTGAGCGGCGCGTGGCGGAGCACCGGCGCGGGCGAGGCGGACGACCTCGTCCGCGCCGGGCCAGTACGTGACGAGGAGAATCGACTTTCCACGAAGGGAGTACGCGATGGCTGCGCAGCCGGACTTGGTGATGCGCGTGTACGCCGCCACGGACGAGGAGGCCGTGCGGGAACTCATCGACGCCGACCGTCTGCCGGGTCAGCCCGGTGTGTCCGGGACGATGCTGGCCGAGGCGCTGGCGGGGCGCTCCCCGGTCGACGCCGGCTGGTGGGAGCGGCTGGAACCGCCGCGCACCTGGGTGGCGGCCGACCGCAGGGGTGTCGTCGTGGGCGTGGTCTCGTACGCGCTCAATCCCGGCGACGAGACGGGATACATCCTGTGGCTGCACTGCCGGGAGGACCGGGCGGTAGCCGACGCGCTCGTGGCCCACGCGCTGGGCGGTCTGAGCGCGAGGTCCTGGCAGGCCTTCCAGTTCGCCTCCGCGCTGACGCGAGGGCTGGAGGGGCTCCCGGTGGGGCACCGCCCGGCCACCCGGGCCGCCCTGGAGGCCGCCGGGTTTACGGGGGCGGACCTGTGGCGCTACATGCGAGCCCCGCTTCCCGGACGGGAGGCGGGCCGGGCACCCCGTGTGCGGGTGCGCAGGAAGCGCGGCGGCCTGCGGGTCCTGCGCGTGTACGCGGGTGTGCGGGTGATCGCCGAGGCGGAGGTGGGGGAGCCGGTGGCGGGGGTCGGCGTGGTGTGGTGGCTGCACGTTGATCCGGGCAGCCGCCGGAGCGGGCTGGGGCGCGGGCTCCTGGGGTCGGCGCTGGCCCTGCTCGGTGACCTCGGCGCGACCGAGGCCATCCTGTACGTCGACGACGATGCGCCGCCGGGTGACGAGCGGGACCGTACGGCCGCCAACGCACTGTACGACTCGGTGGGGTTCGTCGAGGTCGACCGGCTGCACTCGTTCACGCGGCCGCCGCACGCGTGAGCTGGCGAGACAGCTTCTTCGGCGTTCCTCCTGAGGGGCCGGGAGGGTCGCCGCCGACGGTGCGGGGGCTCTGCGCCCCCTTCCCGGTGCCTGAGCCTGCGCCACGCCGAACCGGGGGGTCAACCGAGCAAAAAACGCGCTCGGTTGACCCCCCGGCCCGACGCGGCGCTTACGGCCGATCACCGGGAAGGGGACCACAGAGCCCCGAGGCCGCAACAGCGACCACCCTCCCGGCCGATCAGGAGGCATGACATGCAGCTGCTGACGTTCGCCAACTTCGAGGCGCGCGGCCACGTGAAGGAGGTCTTCACCAAGAGCGACAAGGTCGTCTCGGTCACCATCGAGGTACCCCACCGCTGGCTGGACGGTGAGATCGTCCGCGAGTCCACCTTCGAGGTCCGCTGCACCACCTTCGACCGGAAGCTGATGGACCAGCTGAAGAGCTCCGTCGGCGAGCGCGACTTCGTCCAGGTGGTCTCCCACCGGCTCCTCCCCGCCACGAAGTCCAACAACGGCGGGTTCTTCCAGGCGGCCCTGGAGATCTCCACGATGGAGATCCTCCGCAAGGCCAAGCCGGTGCCGAAGACCGACGTCCTCGCCGGTCTGGGCATCGAAGGCTGACGGTCCGCGGCGGGGGGCGGCGAGCAGCCGCCCCCCGCCGCACGTGCGGTGTCCGTCGGGAGCCGAGGAGGGACCATGACACGTTCTCGCAGGCGCGCGCCACGTGCGGGCGGCTGGATGCGCATCGAGGCGAACCTTCTGCGCGAGTTCGCCTGGTGGTGAGCAGCAAGCCAGGCGTCCGTCAGTAGCCGGCGGGGAGCGAGGAGGGCTCGTTCTCCGCCGGCTGGGGGTGGGCCTCGGGAGCTTCGGTCCGGGCCGTCTCGTCGGGGTTGGCGTCGCGGCCAGAGTCGTGTTCGGCGTCCTGGTCGGCGTCGTCATCCGCCGAGCGGCTCATGTAGTCGCGTACCTGCGCCGCCGTGAGCCCCAGGGCTTCGGCCGCTTCCTTTCTGCCGCCGAAGACGTCCACTGCCTTGGCCACGGCCTTGGCCACGTCCAGTTCGGCTGCTTCCAGGCGGGCTATGCGCTGGTCGAAGTCGGTGATGACGGCGAGTTGGGCGGCTTGGCGGCGCTTGGCCTCCTCCAGTTCCCGCTTGTGCTGTTCGCGCAGGGCCTGGCGGCGGGCCATGAGGCGTTCGTTGTGTCGTGAGGTCATGCGGCCCATGATCGCCGATCTCGGGCCGGTGTCACAACCGCAACCGCCGTCTCCGCAGCGGTGGTTGAGGCGTTGGCATTTCCGTCTTCGGTGCAACTCCCGCGCCCTGCGCGGAAAAAGGAGAACCGGAGGCTCGAAAAGTTGATCACACCTCTTGCTATTCGTCAGTCCATCGGGTGAACTGTAGTCATGGCAGCATCGGTTATCCCTCTCACCTCACGCGGCGCCAAGTCGCGTGCGAGCGCGAGGTGTTGCCGGTGATCACGCTGCACCCGCTGTCCTCCGGGTCCGGCATCGACTACCTCCTGTCCACCGTCGCCGGTGACGACATGAAGGCCGGTGTGAAGGATCTGGCGGCCCATTGGGCGCACGGCGGTGACACCCCGGGGGAGTGGCTGGGGGCTCAGGCGGAGGCGATGGGGCTCACCGGCCGGGTGAGCCGGGAGGCGGCCGACGCGGTGTTCAAGGACGCCGTCGACCCGATCAGCGGGCAGAAGATGGGGCGGGCTTGGCCGCGGTACACGCCCGCCGATGATCTGTACGCGCAGTATCTGCAGAGCGAGCCGGAGGCGAGCGAGGCGCGTCGTCAGCAGCTCAGGGCGAAGGCGGACCGGGAGGGGAACAGGACCGCCCGGGCCGGTTGGGAGATGGTGTTCTCCCCGGTGAAGAGCTTCTCGATCCTGTGGGCCACCGCCGACAACGAGCAGCGCCGGCGGCTGGAGAAGGTGGAGCGGGAGGCGTTCGAGAAGGTCTTCGACCGTATCGAGAAGGAGGCGTGCTGGACGCGTGTCGGCCCCACCGCCGCCGCCCAGGTCCAGGTGCCCGGGAAGGGCCTCATCGGCGCTTCCTTCACGCACCGCAGCTCGCGCGCGGGTGACCCCGACTTCCACCGGCACCTCGCCGTCAGCGCCAAGGTGCGCACCGAGGACGGGCGGTGGCTGGCGCTGGACGCGCGGCCGTTGCACGCCCTCGCCGTGGAGTTCTCCGAGCAGTACACGGCCGAGGTGGAGCGGGGCATGGCCGCCGAGTTCGGTGTCCTTGCCGAGGCCCGGCAGAACACCGTCCGCCCGTCGCGGCGGCCGGTGCGGGAGTTCCTCGGTGTGGACGCGGAGATGGTGGGTTATTTCTCCCAGCGGCGTCGCAGCACGGAGGGCGCGCTGGCGTCGCTGACGCGTGACTTCATGGCGCGGGAGGGGCGCGAGCCGTCCCGTGCGGAGTCGTACAAGCTCGCCCAGTCGGCGGCTTTGACCGCGCGTCCGGACAAGCGTGCGACGACGGTGGAGCAGGAGCGGCGGGCGTGGCGACGGCGTGCCCGGCAGCAGGGCAAGCGGCGTCCGGACAAGTGGATCCAGCACTCGCGTGAGGCCTCGCGGCAGGCCGTGCTCGACGCGGCCGACGCCGATGTGCGGTTGAGTGATGTGGCGGACCGGGCGCTCGAGGTGCTGGAGTCGCAGCGCGCCCATTGGACGCGTTCCAACGCCGCGGCCGAGGTCTACCGGCAGCTGGTGGCGAGCGGCTGGCATGTGCGGCTGGACGACGCGTCCTTCGATTCCGCGGTGCGGCGGGTGACCGACGCGGTCCTCGATCCGCGCCGGTGCGTGCGCCTGGACGCGCCGGACACGGTGGCGTTGCCGGAGCGGTTCCAGCGGGCCGACGGCACGTCGTTGTTCGAGCCGGTGGTGACCGGGCGGCTGTTCACGTCGCACGCGCTGCTGGCCGCCGAGCAGGAGCTGGTGGAGGGGGCCACGCGCCCCGCCCCGGTGCGGGTGCTGAGTGCGCGGGAGGTCGACGAGGCGCTCGCGGCGGCCGACGCCGAGCGCGGGTTCGCGCCCAGCGAGGAGCAGCGTTGCGTCGTACGGAATCTGCTCGGGTCCGATGTGCGGATCAGCGCTGTCATCGGTCCGGCCGGTACCGGCAAGACGACGATCATGCGGCTGGTGCGGGAGGCGGCGGAGGCGCACGGGCTGCCGGTGCTGGGCCTGGCGGGTGGTCAGGTGCAGGCCGACAACCTGGCCGAGGAGGCCGGTATCCGGGCGGAGAACATCGCCCGCTGGCGGTTCATGAGCGAGCGGCAGGGCGGGCCCCACTGGTCGCTGGCTCCGGGGCAGATCGTCATCGTCGACGAGGCGGGGCAGGCGTCCACTCCGGACCTGCTGGCGCTGTCCCGGCAGGTGGAGAGTGCCGGTGGGCGGCTGCTGCTGGTGGGTGACCCGCGCCAGCTCGGTTCGCCGGGGGTGGGCGGTGCGCTGGAGCTCGTGAAGGCCGACGCCGGGGCTCAGTACCTGACCGAGGTGCGGCGCTTCCGGGACGCGGACAAGACGATCCGCCGGTGGGAGGTCGAGGCCGCCGCCGCCGTGTCCCGGGGTGAGGCGGACGCCTCCTTCGACGCTTACGCGCAGCGCGGGCGCATGGTGCACGGCGGCGCCTCGCACATGATCGACGCCCTGTACGAGGCGTGGCGCAAGGACCGTGACGACGGGCTCAGCGCCATCATGATCGCGTCCAGCAACGGTCTGGTGGCGCAGCTCAACGCCCGCGCCCGGGACGATCTGATCGCGCGCGGCGAGGTCGACACGGCCGTCGAGGCCGCGCTGTCGGACGGCAACCGGGCGGGGGCCGGTGACCGTGTGGTCACCCGGGCGAACGACCGGCGGCTGCGGACGCACGACGGGCGCCAGTGGGTCCGTAACGGCGACACTTGGACGGTCGAGGCCGTCGAGGAGGACGGTGCCGTCACGGCCCGGCACGCAAGGACCGGGCGCCTGATCACGCTCCCCGCCGACTACGTGGGCGCGGGCGCCGAACTCGGTTACGCCATCACCAAGGACCGCGCCCAGGGCGTCACCGTGGACGCGGGACACGCCCTGTTCGACGCCTCGCTGGACCGCAGCGGCGCCTACCCGGCACTGACCCGTGGCCGCTACACCAACCACGCCTATCTCGTCACCTCGCAGGACGCCGACCCGGAGACCGGGGAGCCGGGGGCCGAGCTCACCGCCCGTCAGGTGTGGCAGTCGGTCCTGCGCCGTGACGGCAGCCGGCACTCGGCCACCGTCGTGGCCCGCCGGATGCGCGAAGAGGCCCGCTCGGTGCGGACGCACACCAGCCGCCTCACCTACGTCCTGGACCAGATCGCGGACGACCGGGCGCGCCACGCGGTGGCCGCGGTCCTCGGGCAGGACGCCGCCGAGCAGCTCACGGGCGCTCCCGCGTGGCCCGCGCTGCGCATCCAGCTCGGCCGTCTGGCCGACGCCGGTTTCGACACCGACCGGCTGCTCCGGGCGACGTGGAACGCGCGCGGTTTCCTCGACGAGAACGGCGTCCCGGTCCGTGACATCGCGGCCGTGGTGCATGCCCGTAACGCCCGTGCGGTCGACGAGGACGAGGGCCGGCCGGAGGAGTTCCGGCGCGCGGACGACGCGCCCCGGCCGGCGACCGCGCCCGAGCTCGTCGCGATGCCCCAGGTGCGGGGCGACGACGTCCTGGCCGCGCTCGGTCTGGTGGTTCCCGAGACGGATCCACGCGACGACCGGGAGACCCTGGCGGCCGCGCGGGAGCTGGCCGAGGCGGCACAGTCGCGGGCCGTGGAGCTGGCGGAGTCGGCCGTGCTGGACGCTGAGACCGGTGAGGGCTGGGCGGCGTTCTACGGCCCCGAGCCAGGTGAGGCCGATGCTGCGGCGGCCTGGCGGCATCAGATCACGGCGGCTGCCCTCTACCGCGATCTCGCCCGCCACGAAGGTGCGGAGCCGACCGGGCCCGCGCCCGCGGCGGGCGGCGATGGGGCGCGTCTGCGGGCCCTGTGGCGGGCCGCCCAGGATCTGCCCGACCCGGCCGTGCGCGCCGCCGAACTGGCCGCCGAGGGTCCCGCCTGGCTCGACGTGCTCGGGGTGCGGCCAGCCGCCGACGACCCCGCGCGCCCGCTGTGGGACGACGCCGCTGCCGCCGTGTCCGCCTACCGGGAGCTGTGGGACTTCGGCCACGAGACGGTCGCGCTCGGGGAGCGTCCGGCGGACCCCGTATCGGCCTCCGACTACGACCAGGCCCATACGGCGATCGCGGCATGGCGTACGGGATCCGGCCCCCGTGAGCGGGTGGCCGTACTGGACGAGCAGGCGCTCGGCCGGGCCGACCACGCGGGCCGGAGCGCCGCCGACCGGGCGCGCCGGGTCGGGGACGCGCTGGCCGAACTGCAGCGGGCCGAGCAGGCTCGCGACGCGGCCGAGCAGGTGGCGCGCGATGCCCGCAACCGGGCGGAGGTACTGCGCCAGGTGGCCCAGGAGCCGGAGCAGCTCGCGCGGTTGCGGCAGCTGGTGCGGCGGGCGGACGAGGCCGAGGCGGAGGCCCTGCGGGAAGGGCGGTCGGCCGACGAGGCACGCCAGGTGCTGGTGGCACTGGCACCTCAGGCGCTGGCCGACCGGGAGCGGGAGCGGCGCGGCGGCGAGGCCCGCCGCGAGCTGGCACGCCGGGCCCTGCGGGGTACGGCGGATGGGGAGCCTCAGGCGCGGCAGGCACCGGAGGCGGCCGAGATCGCCGCGTGGTATCTGCGGCCGCACGGACGGCTGTCGGACCGGCAGCTGCGCGACGCGCACCGGCGTGCGCTGGACGCCGCGCGCGCCGCGGACTCCAGCGCCTCCTCGCTTCAGGAACGCGCGGCCGAGCTCAGTTCCGCGGCGGCTCCCGGCGGTCGTATCGAGCGGTCGGTGCGGGCGCTGGCGGATCAGGCGGCGGCGATTCACCGGCTGCGTGCGGCGCAGGAGCGAGGGGAGGAGGCCGTACGCGAGATGGCCGGCAACGCCTCCCGGCGCGAGGAGATCGCGGCTCGGCTCACCGCCACCCGGCTCGGGGTGCCGGTGGTCAGGGGCGGTGAACGGCGTGAGCTGGAAGGGACGTTGGAACAGCTGGGCCGGAGGGCCGCGCAGCTCCAGGCCGAGATCGCGCTGGCCGAGCGGCAGCGTGACGAAGCGGCGATCACTGCCGGTGCCCCTGGCGGTCACCAGCGGACGCTGGACGAGTGGGAGAGGGCCGGGGGCACCCTTCCCGCGGCTCTGGCGGCCGCCCGCGACAGTGCCGTCCGCAGCTCGGCCGCGGCCGAGCGCGATGCGAGGTCCATGCGGGCCCGCTCGCGGGAACTGCGTGACGAGGCCGCCGCTCTGCGCGGGGGGATGAGTGTGCGGGCGGCCCTGCCCGACGAGCGCCGCGCCGCCGAGCGGCAGGAGCGGCAGCGCGCGGCCCGGGGGTACGTGCCGGGGGCCGAGCAGGGCGTCGCGCCGCTGCGGCCGTCCGCTCCCCGTAGGGAGGGGCCGGGACAGGGCCGATGACACGAGGAGCCGGTCTTCGGCTCCTGCGGTGAGGGGGCCGGTGTTCGGCTTCTGCGGTGAGAGGGGGAGGCGCCTATATATAGGGGACGGGCTCACCACAGGGGCCGACGGCGCTCCTGTCGCTGATCTGCCAGGCGCCCCCTGATCACCCGCAGACCACCCCGGTCCGCGTCCCAGGAAGCGGCAGTGCCCGGGGCGGACAGCGTGTCCGCCGCGGCGGCCATCACCGCCCGGTGATGGGCGGCGGGCAGCTCCGCTTCGGCCACGACGTGGGCCCACTCGCACGGTGCGGCCACGATCTCCCTTGCCCCGTCCGGCAGTTCCCGTACGGAGGCGAGCGCGATCTCCGGCGGGCGGACATCGCTGTCGCACAGGTGGCAGAACCACGGTCGGCGAGGCACAGTGATCCACTGCGTTCCGCCTCCTGTCGCGGGTCGGCCGAGCACCTGCCGCAGGGCCTCGGTCAGTTCCGCGTCGGTGACCTCCGCGGGGGCGGGGAGCGGAGCCGCCGCGGGTGAGGGGATCGGTGGCGTGCCGCCCGAGCTTGCCGTCGTACGGCGTTCCTGCTCGGCCGTCCGCCATGCGATGCGTTGCCGTTCCTCCGCCGGCTGGGGCCGGACCACCTCCACCCCGGCGCCTGTGAGGATGTCCAGGTCCAGGGTCCAGGTCAGTGCCGAGCGCGCGCGCCATACGGCGAAGGCGTCGCGGACGTGGGCCTCCGCCTGTCGCCGCGACATCCGTGTCACCGCGCGCAGGTGGGCCAGCGCCTCCTCCCGACGGCCTCGCACCTCCGCGAGACCGAAGTGAGTCGTGGCGTGGCAGTCCGTGCACAGGCACACCAGTCGGCGCAGCCGCTGCACGCCCGCGGCGGTGTCGTACTCCCACCGCTCGTGGGCCTCCAGCCAGCGCCCTGCCTCCCGGTGCTCGCTCCGCCCGCATACCTCGCAGCGCTGATCCGCCCGGCAGCTGATCATCCGGCGCAGTCGCTCCCAGTCGCGGGGACTCACACAGCTGCGGACATGGGTGAACCAGCACGACCGCGGAACCAGGTCCACGAAGAGTCCGGACCCGAAGGACCGGTCCTCGCCGGGAAGCAGGTCGGGGACCTCGGGAAGTGCGGCCCACCGCCTCAGCCCCGGCACTCCCGGCCGGGGCGAGTACCAACGTTTCGCCCTTGTGTCCCACCGGGCCCCATGAGCCTTCGCCTCGTCCTTCTCCGCGAACGGGACGTCGAGCCAGACGCGCTCCATCCTCACCCCTCCACCGGTACAGGGTAGGGCCGGGAGGCGTCGCTCACCCCAGGCCGACGTCCCCGGCACGGGGGCCGGCCACGCCGGGGCGTACCGGAGCAGGGGAGCCGACGGCCGCCGACGGACCGAGGGTTGCCAAGCGGTTCCGAGCCGGTGTCGCCGAACGGGGCTTCGGCGTCGCCGCGAGTCGGCTCGCGTGCTTGTCCGCCGCGTCGGCGACCCGGCGCAGCCCGGCTATGTCGGAGGCCTGGTACGAATATCTCCTGCTCTTCTCCGCGGACCACGCGATGTGCCGCGCGGCTCTGGCCGCTGCCGCGAACGCCACGGCATCGGCCTGCGGATCGAAGGGCGCAGAGTGACTCCGTGCCGGATACAGGGCGCGCCAGGCCTCGCCGAAGGCACGGATCCGGTCATCGGCGCCGTGCCGCAGCAGTTTCTGCGCCATGTCGGTCGTACGCCAGGAACGGAAGGCCGCGACGACGTCCTCACCGGATTCCAGCGCCTCGCTCTGCAGCGGATAGGCGCGTGCGGACGGGTCGTTGCCCGGCGGCAGGGTGCGAGCCAGCCGCCGTGCGTGCTCCTGCGCGTCCTTGGCCACCGCCTCCAGCAGTGCGACGTCCCGAGGCGGATCCGTGACCGAGCGTCTGGCGGCCTCGGCGGCGGCCATGTTCGCGAATCGTCCGTAGAGCCGGGCGGCCAGCCGGTACTGATCGGCGTCCCGCCCCATGTCGTCTCCGGAGCCGAGCCGCCCCAGGGGAGGAAGCTGCTTGCGGGCGTCGGACAACGCCTTGGTGGAGGCGTGGGAGCGAAAGGCCCGTTTGCCGCTGTCGGTGAGCAGCCATTCGTTGAACCGGTTCGCGATCGCCGTGGACGACTGGGTCACTTCCCGGTTGATCCTGCGTAGATCCTCCCGCGACTCGGCCGCTCCCTCCCGCGGGCCGTAGCCAGCGTAGGGGTGATGCATACGGGCCAGGTCGGCGTTGATCCGCTCGGCCCCGGCCTCGGGGGCCAGTGCCTGTTGGGGTGCGGTTTCGCGCAGCCGGGCGCTGTACTCGGAGGCCGCGTTCCGTAGGTCTCTGAGCGCCGCTACCGCCGATTCCGTTCGCGGCGAGCTCGGCCCCGCTTCGAGACGATCGGCCAGGGATGCGGCACAACGGGCGTAAGCAGCACTGGAGTTGGCTTCAACATGGTGCCAGAAGGCCCGCCAGTCAAGGTCGTTGCGCAGGGTCGCCCAGAACCTGTCGCCGGTCAGGCTCATCGCGGTGCTCCGCACGGCCCTGGTGGCCGTGCGCACCTGCCTCAGGTCGTTCCACGCCTCCTGCCCCGCGAATTCGGGGGCGTGGTCGTCGACGGCCTTGAGGGCGCCGGCCACCGCGGTGTACAGGTCCTCCCGCGTCGTTCTGGGGCGGGAGACGGTGGGTAGCTCGCCCGCCCGCCACCAGGCGTCCCGTAGCCGTTCCAGGTCTCGGTCCAAGCCCTGAAGGCCCACGACGAGACCCCGGGCGCGGATGTGCGACCAGGCACTGCGGGCCTGTTGAAAGGCCCGGTCGATGTCCTCGTCGGATGCTATGGGCTTGTTCGCCATTCACGCTCCCAGCGGGGTACGCGGATCACGCGAGCGCGGCTCACACGTGGTCGGACAGCTACAGCAGGGGGTCGGACGCCTGACGTGCCGCTTCCGCCTCGGCTGGGTGCTCGGCCTCGGCGGCGCCGAAAGCGGACGTGGCCAGGAATTCCTCGAGGTCTTCGCCCGCGGCGGCGGTCGGGGCGGGGGCGGGGGTCTCGTGATGGGTGCCGTTCGCGCAGGCCGGTGCCCGCAGATACGGCTCGAAGGCGTGCAGGGTGGAGATCCACTCGGCTTCCGCGAGGTCGGAGCCGCTCGTGGTGCGGCAGTAGATCCGTACCCAGGAGGCGTAAAGGGCCGTCAGGTGCTCCAGGATCGACGGATGCCGGTACCAGCATGGGGGAATCTGCCCCTGCAACTCGAAGGCGGTCACGAGCCAGTTGACCCACCGGGCCAACTCGCGCATACGTATGTACCGTTCCCCCGGCGCCATCGCCGCCCAGACGAAACCGTGCGGCGCCGAGAACTCCATCGGCCGGTCCACGGGATCGGGCCACACCGAATCGGGGCCCGGCAGGAAATCAGCAGGCGGTTCGGACATCACAGCCCCCAGAGGCATCTCCACACACGAATGATGATCGTCGCACAATCGAACTGATCTCACGTCATGTTTCCTCGCGCTTCTCGGTGTTCGTGCGAGCATAAGAGCGAGAGATCGACAGTCGTTCGTGCGACGATCGGCTTCACGTACGGCTGTGGTCCGACTCGCCCACAGCAGGGTCCGCCGCAGAACACCAAGGGGGCGTCGTGTTCGGCCAGGGGGAATTCGACCAGCAGGAGCTCGCCGCCAACAGCGACCAGATCATCGGCGCAGGCCGCGACCTGTGGCTCGAAGCCGTACGGGTCGCGCTGGTCGTCGCCGAGATCGCGGCCAAGGAATACGCCAGGCGCCGTGAGCAGGTACTCGAGCAGGCGCGCAAGGCGGATGCCCGGAAGATCTGGGAGGAGCGGCAGCGGGCCGAGCCCGTGCTGCGCGCCGCCCTGAGCGAGGACTTCTGGAAGGACCCGACCCCCCAGGACATCGGCCAGGCATGGCAGACCGCCATGGAGTGGGCGCAGTCCGATCCGGAGGCGGCCGCGGTCCTGGAGCACATGCGCGACGAACTCGAGAGCCGTTACGGCCTGGTCCCCGACGGCGTGCAACTCGACGTCGCCGACCTGTCCAGGGCCCTCGCCCTCGGGGCTCCCGACCTCCGTGCCGAGGCGGCCACGGCCAGGGAGGATGCGGCGGCCTGGCGCGAAACCTCTACCCTGTACGTCATTCGCGACCCGAGCGACCCGGAGCTGATCCTCCACCGGGGCGAACTGCGCACGGTCCCCGGTGAAAGTGTCGAGGCGGCGTCGGCCCGCGCGCTCAAGGAATGGGCTGCGGCCAACGGACGGGACCTCGACGGCACCATCGGCATCGAGACCTTCGCCAACGAGGACGTTCCCGGAAATACCCCCATCTCGCAGGTGATCGGCGACCGTGCGCAAGCGGTCGTCGACGCCGAGGTCCGCCGGCAGCAGCAACTCGTCTCTGGTGAGGAGAAGGGGAGCCTCGACGAGATCCACCACGCCGTGTGCGCCGAACTCGACCGCAACGAGGAGGCCGCCCGCCTGCTTGGGGAGGGGGCCGAGGGCTACGACGACCTGCACGAGGCGTCGAAGCGGCTTGCTCTCCAGGCCGTTGCCGTGGAGGCAGAGATGCGAGGGGAGGATCCGCGATACGTCTACCAGGCTGCGACCCTGCGCTCCAGGCTGGCGGCCGACGAGTGGTGGAGAAAGGCCACCTCCGCCCAAGTGGCGGGCGTGTGGAAGCAGGTGGGCCGATGGCCGGGCGGCCAGGCGAAGACGCAGATGTCCGAGTTCCTCCAGGACAGGCTCTTCAGCCAGTACGGGATCGACCTCCAGAACGACACTGCTCCCGAGGCCGTGGCCGAACTATTGGGTGGCGCCGAGAGCGACTTGCCTGCGGCGACGTACGCTGATCGCGCCGCCGACGCCCGGGCGAACGCCGACGAGCTCTTCAGGAGGGGCTTCGAGGCCAGTGCGGAGGCCGCCCGTCTCACACGTGAGGCCGACGAGCTGTCTGAGCAGCCGGACGCGGAAGTCCGCGTGATCGAGGAGATGCGCAACCGTGCCCATGTCCTCACCGGCCAGTCCTACGTCCACTACGCCCAGTGGAGTTCGGTGAACCGCGTGGCTGGACAGCTTGAGGACACGGCCGCCGAGCATGCGGAGAAGTGGGACGTGGAGATCACGCCCCAGGCACTGCGTGAAGGGTTCAACCGGCGCTGGGGCCGCGAGCCCGACCTCACCGCTGCCGCAAGTCTGACCGTCCCCGCGAGTGGCCACACGTCGACGACCAGCCGTCCTTCCCCCGGCGTCCCCACCCCTTCGGCGGCAACCTCCGCAGCCTCATTCCCGCGGGGGGCCCTCCGGGCGTCCGGCGAAGTCGACTCGGAAGGCGCCGGGGCCGTCGGTGTTGCCGCAGTGGGCCAACTGCCGAGGTCCGTACGCAATCGACGTCGGCAGATACGAGTTGGGGCGGTGCCCCAGCAGCCCCCTATACGCTCCCGCGTTCACTCCACGGGAGCCGAGATCAGATCACCGTAGGCAATATCGGCCAGAGGAGGGTGAAACGCTAGATATCGGTCAACGAACTTATCAAAAGATGTGCATGTAGTGACTGAATGCATCTACTCTGACTCCTGGTCTGTCAACTGGCCGACGGGGACGGGGGATTGAGTGCATCCGCGTTTTGACTCATCGCGACGGCGAGGGGCGGCCGCTGCCTTCATCGCGGCGGTGCTCCTGGGGGGCATTGCCGGGTGCTCTTCCTCCGACGCGCCGACCGAGGCCGGTCACGGCCCGAAGAAGACCGCGTCTCCTCAGGCATCGCCGACGGAGTCGGCTGAGGACAAGGCCAAGGAACAGGTGCTGGCGGCGTACCGAGGAATGAACGAGGTGTCCTACGGGGCGTTCCGCACCGGCAAGCTCGACAACGCCGAGTTGCAGAAGTACGCACGGGACAAGGCCGCCACCGGGGTCGTAGTCAGTCTGAACTGGTACCAGGAGCGCGGGCTCAAGGTTGTCGGCGAGCCCCTGCACGCTCCCAAGGTCACCGCGATCGATCTGAAGGGCGTGCCGAAGGCAGCGGTTCTGTCCGACTGCCTCGATACCACCAAGTCGGACACCGTGTACAAGTCGACGGGCAAGTCGGCCATCCGCAAGGACTCCAAGGAACCGCGTCGCAAGCCCGTGACAGCCAAGGCCGTCACTGTGGGGGACCGATGGCTGATCAGCGAGTACGAGATAGACCGGAGCCGGTCATGCTGAAGCCACTACGAGCGGTGGTGTTTGCAGGGGCGCTTCTCACCAGCTGTCTGGCGGGCGGACATGCTATGGCCGCGGATGGCCCCACGCCGCCTCCACCTGTCGACTGCGGGCCCATGATCGGGGACTGCGATGTGTCAGCCACTAAGCCGGAAACTCCTGGTGGCGGGGGAGGCGGCGGCGACGGCGGAGGGAGCGGTTCCGGCGGGTCGAAGAAGTGCCTGGACGATGGCAAGGAGATCCCGTGCCACAGCGAAACGTTCGGCTGGTACATGGGTGACGGCTGCTACGCCAAGGCTCTCGATCCGCAGCCACCGGCGGACGACCCCGCCTTCGACGGCCGCCCGCCGGGCGGCGCCATCTACATGCAGATCTGCCTGAACGGCGAAGCGATCGTCTCCCAGGGGTGGATCTGGCTGCAGACACCGCCCAACGGACCGCAGGTGACCCCGGCGCAGCTCGCACAGCAGGCGCTGGAGAAGCTCACTCTGCGCGGCCCGGACATCGGCATGGCCCCAGAGCAGGGCAAGACCGGCGTGGTCGGCATGCCCGTGTGGATGTGGAACAACGTATCTGCTGAGACGTGGGGGCCGAACTCCGCCAGCGCCTCGGTTCCGGGCCTCACGGTCACCGCGACCGCCAAGGCCACGAAGATCGTCTGGAACATGGGTGACGGCAACAGCGTGACGTGCAACAACGCCGGTACCCCGTACGAGAAGTCGTACGGCAAGAAGACGTCGCCCACCTGCGGCCATGTCTACTCGAAGGCCAGTGACAAGTTCACCGTGACAGCGACCACCACCTGGAATGTGCACTGGACCGGTGGGGGCCAGCAGGGAGACATCACGGTCACCCGTGAATCGCAGACTGCTGCCCGGATCGGCGAGGTCCAGGTCGTCGACTGACGGTCGCGGACGCAGCACTTCATCTCGAGAGGACCCCCGTTAGTGAGCACCACCGAGGCCCGGCCCGCCGGTCCGATGGCCACAACGCCCGCGACGCCGCCGCGTTCACTCACCACACGGCGACGCAGGCCGGCCCTGATCGGGCTGTCCATCGCACTCATCGCGGCAGGCGGGCTCGCGGGCGCGTTCACCGTGCTCACCAGCGGCGAGAAGACACAGCTCCTGGCGGTCGCCCGGGATGTGCCCTACGGCCGCACCGTGACGGCGAACGATCTCGTCGTCGTCTCAGTCGGCCTCGATCCCGCACTCAAACCGGTGAAGGCGGCCGAGAAGAACAGCATCATCGGGCAGCGAGCGGCCACTGAACTCAAGGCGGGAGCACTGCTGGCCGAGGGATCAGTCACCGACGAGCCCCTCGTCGGTGACAACGAGCAGTTGGTGGGACTCAGGCTCAAGCCGGGTCAGCTACCGGCGAGCAAGCTGTCGCCCGGAACGAAGGTGCTCGTCGTCTCCACCCCCGCCAAAGACACCACGGCGGAGACGTCCAAGCAGCAGGACAGCAAGCTTCCCCAGACGCTGCCCGCCACGGTCATCGAGGTCGGTACCGCCGACAGCAGCGGCAGCCTCACCCTCGACGTCGCTGTCGCCGCGACCGATGGGCCCACACTCGCCTCCCGCGCGGCCTCCGGGAACATCGCCGTAGTCGTCGAGCCCCGGAAGGCTGATGACTGATGGCCGTCATCGCGCTCGCTGGAGGCCCCGGAGCCCCCGGCGTGACCACCACGGCACTCGCCCTCCTGCTGACGTGGCCCCTCGAAGCCGGTCGGCGGGTCATCCTTGCCGAATGCGACCCCGACGGCGGAGCCGTCCTGGCTGGTGCACTCGCGGGGCGGACCCCCGGTCCCTACGGGCTGCGCAACCTGGCGGTCGCGGACCGCCAGGGGCAGCTCGGTGAGGCCTTCTGGCGGCAGCTGATCGACTTGTCCGACGAGGGCACTGACAGGCTGCTCCTGCCCGGACTCACCGATCCGGCTCAAGCCTCCAGCCTCGTCTACACGTGGGAGAAGCTGGCTGCGCTCTTCGCCGGGATCGAAAGGACCGACCCCTCACACGACGTCGTCGTAGATCTCGGCCGCTCCGGCTCCTTCGGCGCTTCGGCACCTCTCGTCCGCAAGGCGGATGCCGTCCTGGTGGTCGTACGTCCCACGCTGCGCGGCATCCACGCCGCCCAGCCACGCGTACGGGCGTTGCGTACCGATCTGGACCAGGCCGGTACAGGCGCTGATTCCCTCGGCATTGTCGTCGTGGACAACGGCACGTACTCCGTCTCGGAAGTTGCCGAGCAGCTCGGCGCACCCGTAGTCATGAGACTTCCCCACTCGCCGCAGGCCGCCGCCGTCCTGTCCGACGGGAAAGACGGCGGCCGTGCCTTCAAGCGCTCCGACCTTCTGCGCGCGAGCCGCTCCGGCGCCGACCAGATCCTTCAGCTCATCCGCGGACGACGCGCCCGCCTGACGCCGGGGGAGCACGCATATGCACGGTAGGCCGCTGCATCCCGACCCGACGGTCCAGCCCGTCCAACACCGCACGACCGTCGACCCGCTGCCCTGGCACGCGCATGAGCCCGCTTCGCAGCCAGCTGTGGAACGCGTTCGCCAGGAGCCGTCAGTCGACACGCACGACATGGTCGACTACGCGGTCGCCACTCGCCTGAAGAAGGCCGTCGCCGACAAACTCGCCGGCCTTCTCAAGGACAACCCCGGCATGGGCCCGCAAGCCCAGGCGCAGCGTGGCCGCGCCCTCATCAACGAAGCGGTCGCAGTCTGGTCGGACACCGCCGCGATCGAACGTGGCCACTCCACCACCCCATCTGAGGACCGCCGACTTGCCGAAGCCATCTACGACCTCCTCTTCCGAGCCGGCCGTCTGCAGAAGTACCTCGACGACCCCCGCGTGGAGAACATCCTCGTCAACGGCCACGACGACGTAAGCATCGACTACGGTGACGCACGCCGCGTCCGGGTCCCGCCCGTCGCGGAATCCGACGAAGACCTCAAAGAGCTGCTGCGTGACCTCGCACGCCGCATCGGTCAGAGCGAACGGACGCTGTCCACCGCCAACCCCTTCCTGGCCCTCCGCCTCGAGGACGGCTCACGCCTCCAGGCGATCACCGAGGTCACTCCGAGAACCTACGTCACCATCCGGCGCCATCGGGTCCGGGACATCGACCTTCCCGGACTTGTTGACCTGGGCTCCATCGACACCACGCTCGCAGCGTTCCTCGGCGCGCTCATTCGTGCCAAGAAGAACGTGATGATCGTGGGCACTCAGGGCGTGGGCAAGACGAGCCTGCTGCGTGCCATGGCCCGAGAGATCCCGCCCGATGAGCGGATCGGCACCATGGAGACCGAGTACGAGCTGTTCATGCACGAGAACGGCCATCATCGCCAGATCGTCCCCATGGAATCCCGCGTGGGCAACGGCGAGCGCGTCGATGGGCACAATGCCGGCGAGATCACGGTCAGCGACCTGATCTACCCGGCGCTGCGCATGACCCTCTCGCGCATGGTCGTGGGTGAGGTCCGTGGTCCCGAGGTCGTGCCCATGCTCCGCGTCATGACCAACGGTGAAGGCGGCTCGCTGTGCACGCTGCACGCCCGTGAGCCCCACATGGTCTTCGACCGGATCGCCGAGCTGTACATGGAGTACGGCGGCAACATGACCGAGTCGCTCGCCTACAAACAGGCGGCCAACGGCATCAACTTCATCGTCTTCGTGAAAATGATCGACGAGACCGCCATCGGTGGCCGCCGCCACCGCTTCGTCTCCCATGTCCTGGAAGTCACCGGCACCGGCGAGATGGGCCGCCCCGCCACCAACACCGTCTTCGGGCCCAACCCGGAGCACGACGAGCCGCGGGCCGTACCCCTGATGCACCCCGCGTGCCTACCCGACCTGATGCGTGTGGGCTTCCCCGCCCATCTGCTCGACCTGCAGCGCGGCACCTGGCAGGCACCGCTGGAGCTGAAGGTGAGAGCCACGTGACCCAGATCCTCATCGGCCTGTTCGCAGGCCTCAGCGTGGTCGGCGGCATCGTCGTGCTCGTCGCCGGGGTGGTCGGTACGACCGAACCCGCGACACCCGGGCCCGTGTCCCGCTGGCGCGCGGCCATGGCCAGCAGCCAAGCGGAAGTGCGAAGGCGGGCCCAGGCCCGCGCCAGGGCCGCGGGAGCCGCGGCCGTGGGCCTCGCCGTGTGGATCGTGACCGGATGGTTCGTCCTCGGCCTGCTGCTCCTAGCCGTCGCCATCGGCCTGCCCTGGCTGATATCCCCGGCCAAGGCGGCCAATGCCCGCATCGAGCAACTCGACGCCCTCGCCGAGTGGACCCGACGCCTGTCCGACGTCCTGATGCTCGGGACCGGTCTGGAACAGGCCATCATCACCAGCCGTAAGACCGCGCCCGCTGTTCTGTCCGCCGAGGTCGGCGAACTGTCGGCCCGCCTGCTGTCCGGCTGGCGTCCAGAGGACGCACTGCGCGCCTTCGCGAACTCCCTCGGTGACGCCACCGCAGACAAGGTTGCCGCCGCGCTCATCCTGCGCAGCGCGGACCGGGGGCCTGGACTCGCGGCAGCGCTCACCGATCTCGCCGACTCGGTGCGCGATGAGGTCCGGCAGCGCCGGCAGATCGAAGCCGACCGCGCCAAGCCGCGCACCACCGTCCGATGGATGACCTTCATGACACTGGGCGTCGTCGGTTTCGGGGCATTCAGCACCGAGTACGTCGCGCCCTACGGGACCGTGCTCGGCCAACTCGTCCTGACCCTGCTGCTACTCGGCTTTGGCGGGACGCTGGGCTGGATGCGTTCCCTCGCCTCCTACCGCCCCACTCCTCGCTTCCTCGAACCAGACCGACGCAGCCGAGTCCCCGTGGCGAAGGAGGCCACCGGATGAGCATCCCCACCGTCGCGATCCTCAGCGGTGCCACCATCGGTGGCGGACTCGCCCTTCTCGTACGCACCCTGGTACGCCCTCAGCCCGACCTCGCGGGAACGCTGGAGAAGCTCAATCAGACCGGCCCTCTTCCCGGCGACCAACTCGTCCTGTCCCAGGACGAGCGTTGGGGGAGCTGGCTGCTGCCCCGGCTGACGCGTCTGCCGGGTGTGCGGATCCCGCGTACCGACCTCGCCCTCGTCGGCCAGCCCCCGGCGAAGTTCATTCTCACCAAGGCCGCCTTGGCCATGACCGGGTTTCTCTTGCCCGCGTTCTTCTTCACCGTCTGGTCCCTCCTTGGTCTGACCCTCGCTTTCGTCATCCCCACCGCGGTCTGTCTAGGACTCGCCCTATTTCTCTGGTATGTCCCCGACCTGGCGCTACGGGACACCGCGCGTCGCGCCCGAGACGAGTTCCGACACGCGATCGCCGCCTACCTGGACCTGGTGGCCTTGGAACGGGCAGGTGACGCGGGACCGACCGAAGCGCTTGAGCGCGCGGCCGCGATCGGTCGGGGCTGGGCATTTCGCCGGCTTCAGGACGCCTTGCAGCGGGCCCGCGTCGACAAGGTTCCGCCGTGGGACACGCTCAAGACGCTCTCCGAGGAGCTGGAACTTCCCGTCCTCGAGGACGTCGCCGACATCATGCGACTGTCCGCGCACGACGGTGCCGCCGTCTACGCGACGCTACGGGCGCGTGCCAAGTCCCTGCGCACAGAGCTGATGAGCAAGGACGCGGAGGAGGCCAACGCCGACAGCGAGCGGATGACCGCTCCCGGCGCCCTTCTCGCCGTCCTGATGATGCTGCTGATCGGCTTTCCAGCCGTCATCCGGATCATCACCGGCTGACGACTCACATCTAAGACCCAACTGGAGAAACGGAAGACCTGCATGAGGAACAAGCTTCGTGAGCTCGCCCCGATGATGGTGGTACTCGAGGCGCTCGGTGAGCGGTTCCGCGAGGTGCGGCGGAACAACGACCGCGGTGACGTCAGCATCTCGACCGTCATCATCTGGGTCGCGGTCATCGGGGTGGCCGTCGGCATCGCAACCATCATCGGCGTCACCCTCTACAACAAGTACGCCCAGCAGCTCAGCGGCCTGTGAGACTGAAGTACGCCGGGCTCGCGGCCGCAGTCCGTCGACGCTGCTCGCGGCTCAACGACGACCGGGGCGATGCCGCCATCGAGATGGCGATCATCCTCCCGGTGGTCGTGCTGTTCAGCTTCATGGTCGTCCAAGCCAGTACCTGGTATTACGCCAAGCAGATCGCACTCACCGCTGCCCGCGAAGGCGTGCAGGCTGCCACCGCCTACCAGTCCACGGACGCTGCGGGCAGCGCCCGTGCCCGCACCGTGCTCGACAGGGTGGCAGGGGATTCCCTGCTCGCCGCAGAGGTGTCGACATCCGGAAGCAATGCAGAACGTGTCACCGTCACGGTCACCGGGCGGGCACCCTCGCTCCTGCCCGGTGTCGACGGCATGGCCGTCTCGCAGAGCGCCTCCGGCGCGCGTGAACGCTGGACCGTGAAGCCATGAAGGGACGACGAAACCTCAGCGACGAGGGATCCACGGCCATCGAGGCCGCCATCGTCACCCCATGCCTGCTGTTGTTCCTGCTCCTGGCCATTGCGGCCGGACGCATTGTGATGGCGGGTCAGGTCGTCGACGCGGCCTCGGAGGACGCGGCGCGACAGGCGTCGATCACCCGCTCTCCCGGCGAGGCACGCGAAAGCGCTCTGGCTGCGGCCCGCGCCACGCTGTCCGGACAGGGAGTGCACTGTGCCTCCGTCGACATCGCGCTGGACACGAGCGGCCTCGGAACCGACGTTGGCGAAGCCGGAACCGTGACCGCCACCGTCACCTGCCGGGTGGAACTCTCCGACCTGGCCCTCCCCGGCGTCCCCGGCACGCGCACCATGACATCCAGCTTCACCAGCACGGTCGACCAGTACGTGGAGCGCTGATGATTCACTCTGGCGGTGTTCTCCGTTCAAGGACGGGCACGGGAGGAGACCGCGGCAGTGTCTCCATTTACGTGGCCATCGTCCTCGTCGGTCTACTCGTCATGATCGGTATCGCCGTCGACGGCGGAGGCAAGATGCGTGCCACCGAACGCGCCGACGCCCTCGCCCAGGAGGCCGCCCGCGCCGGTGGCCAGCAACTGGACGCCGGTGACGCCATCACCGCCGACAGGATCGCCGTCGACCCGGCAGCGGCCAGTGCGGCCGCTCTCGACTACTTGCGCCAGGCCGGAGCCAATGGCACTGTCGCCGTCTCAGACGGCGGCAAGACCCTCTCCGTCACCGTGACCGGTGAATACCGCACCCGATTCCTGCCCGTCATCGGTGTGTCGGGTATGCCCGTCACCGGACATGGCAGCGCCACCCTCCTGCACGGCGTCGACGCCCCGGAGAACCGATGAACGCCCGCTTCGCTCGCCCCAGGTCCCTCCTTGCCGACTCCCTCCGCTTCCTGCTGAGCCTTGTCGGTCTGACCGCGCTCCTCGTCGGAGTGCCGGCAGTTCTCTATGTCGCCGGTCAGGCCCTGTTTCCCGTCGGTCTGGACAGCATCGGATCGATCACCGACCTCTTCACCCGGCAGGACACCGGTGCCGTGGCGTTGCTCGTCCTCGTCGCGGTCGGCTGGGCCGGATGGGCGAGCTTCGCACTCTCCGTGCTGCTGGAAATCCCCGCACAGCTACGTGGTCGGACAGCACCTCGGCTGCGCGGACTGCGCTGGAACCAGCGCATCGCCTCGAGCCTGGTCGGCGGAGTTCTGGTGCTGCTCCCCACCGCCGGCGGCGCGTTCGCCGCCGAGCCCCCGCACACGTCGACCACGTCGTCCCACCCGCCTGTGGCCACGGCCACCGTGACACCCGGCCAACAGGACGTCACAACGACGACCAGCAGCTCATCCCAGCGCTTCGAGACCTCCCATCGGACCTACACGGTGCGAGACACACGTCCCGCGGACAGCCTCTGGAGCATCGCGGAACAGCAACTCGGCGACGGAGAGCGCTGGACGGAAATAGCCGACCTCAACGACGGCCGCACCATGTCCGACGGCCGCACTTTCCGCGCCGCCGACCCCATCCAGCCCGGATGGGTGCTGTATCTGCCCGGCAAGGCGGCGGCACAGAACCAGGTGGAGAATGTCACCGTTCATCCTGGGGACACCCTCTGGGGCATCGCCGAGTCCGCGCTGGGTGATCCGACCCGCTACCCCGAGATCGTCGAGGCCAACGAAGGCCATGCGATGGACGGGGACGGGCGCCGGCTCACCGACCCGGACGTGATCCTTCCCGGCTGGAAGGTCGACCTGCCCGAACATGGTGGAGAGGGCCAGCCAGCGGGGCCGGGTACCGAGAAGCCTGGCACGAAGAAGCCGGACGCCTCCACTCCCGAGAGACCGGCTTCGGCGTCCCCCTCTCAGACGGCAGAGCAACCGGGCGCAGGAGCGTCGCGAGAGGCTGAACCATCGGCCACACCGTCGGGAACGGCGACGCCGTCGTCCAAGCCGAGTTCCAACGCCTCGTCGTCGCCCGCAGCCCGTCCGGCCGAGGGCGCCGGGGCGCAGGCTTCCGCGACACCCGGAGACTCCACTGGATCACCGACGCCATCAGGTGCACCCTCCGCCTCCTCCAGCCCGTCTCCCGCCACGCCACAGGACAAAGCCGCACCGGCCTCCGTGGAGGACCAGGCCCTTGACGTGGCCGCCCTCGCGACCTGGGGCGGACTCCTCGCCACTGGGCTCGTTTCCGTACTAGCGCTCAAACGGACCCTTCAGCGACGCGCCCGGAGAGCCGGCGAGTCCATCGCTCTGCCGACCGCTCCCATCGCCGTGCCGGGAAGCCCGGTAACGGAAGACGCCGCCTCCGCGCCCTCCCAGATGGACCCGCCACCGGATCTGGCGGACCTCGAACGCCGCCTGCGCGCCACGGAAAACCCCGAAGGCGTCACGCTGGTCGACCGAGCCCTGCGGACCCTGGCCCACCACCTCGCCTCCGCGAGACGCCCGCTGCCGGAACTGGTGGCGGTGCGCCTGACTCCCACCGGGCTTGAGTTGTGGCTGGACTCACCGGCCGAACCCATCGGTCCGTTCACCGCTCCTGACCTGCCCACCCGCTGGATCCTCCCTGCCGACACCGACGGCCTCCTCGACGCGGACGCGTGCCGCGAAGTCTGCGCTCCGTATCCCGCGCTCGCCACACTCGGCCGCGACGCCGACGGCTCCCTCGTCCTGGCGGATCTCGAGGCGCTCGGCGTACTGCTCCTGCCCTCCGAGAGCAGCGCTGTCCTACCGGTCGCACGGGCACTCGCCGCCGAACTCGCCACCGCCCCGTGGAGCGACGACCTCGGCGTACTCCTGGTCGGCCTCGATTCGGGTATCACCGCCATCGAGGAAGGCTTCGGCCGTCTGGCCCCGGCCGCCGATCATCGCGCTGCCATCGGAGAAGTGGAGGACTGGGCCCGCACGGTGCGCACCGCGCTCGCCGACGCAGGCGTCGACTCCGTACGCACTGCCCGCACGCGGCCCTTCGGCGCCGACGCGTGGACTCCCCGCATCGTGCTGTGCGCGGATGACCTCACGGCCGACATGGCGGACGCCGCACGTGGCCTCCTCGAGGCTCCTGCATGCGCCGCTCTCGTGGGCGCGGCCGGAGACGTGGACGTTCCCGGGGCCGTACGCCTTCCCGGTCTGTCCGGCGGCACGATCACCCTCGCCGGAACCGACGTCCAGCTCGTTCCCCAGCACATCACCGACGCCGACTACACCGCGCTGCTCGGCCTCTTCGGCATCACGGCCGAGCCGCCCCGCGCCCAGGCCGCAGCGCCGATGCCCCTGTCCGCAGACGAAGAAGCGGAACTCTCCCGGCAGCCGGCGACCTGGGTGCGCCTGCTCGGCACGCCGAGGATCACCGGCACCGCGCAGGAGATCGCCTCAGCCGCCGCAGTACGGCTGACCGAGATAGCCGCGTGGATCGCGCTCCATCCGGGGAAGTCCATCGAGGCTCTCACCGAAGCCCTGTGGCCCAGCGGGGTCTCGGCGACGTACCGCACTGCCCAGCTCTCCGCCTTGCGCCGTTGGCTGGGGGCGGAGATTAGTGCTGGCGACGGCTACATCCTGGGCGGCGAGATCGGCACTGACTGGCACCGGTTCCAGCTCCTTGTCCGTAGCGGTGACCTGGCCGGAGCCCTGGACCTGGTCGAGGACCGCCCGCTGGACGGCACACCACCACGCCGCTATGCCTGGGCCGATCCCGTTCGCCAGGAAATGACGATCACCATCGTCGACATCGCCGCCCGCCTGGCCGAACTCCGTCTCACTGAAGGCGATGCGTCCGGTGCCCGCGCTGCCGCCGACCGCGGTCTGAGAGTCGACCCCGCCGCTGAAGAACTCCACCGTCTGGCCATCAAGGCCGCGACCGCCATGGGAGACCGGGAAGCCGTAGAGGCGTACGCCGCCCAGGTCGACTTCGTCACCGAGTCCCTCGGCACCGACACACAGCCCGAGACGTCCGAGCTCCTCGCCGATCTGGCCCGCCGTCCGGCGCTGCCCTGAGGGCGCGGGGCGATCGGGGGATGAGGCGGAAGAGTCACCACAGGCGGAGGCCTGTCAGCGAAGCCGACTGCGTACCACGAGCTTGCGCGCACGCGTCAAACCCTCGCCACCAGGGCCCGGGACACGCGAACGCAGCTCCAACAGATCGGCCGCGTCACCGGCTGGAAGCACCGCCCACTGTTGCTGTGCGGCTTCTGCGGCCACGACGGCCTGGGAGTCGTCCGGCCCATGCCGGTCGGCACGGTCCTGTGCCAGGGCCTTGAAGAGGAGGTATGCCGTCTCGGTGTCGCCGGAGCGCGCGGTGAGCCCGGCCTGTACCCCGCGAAGCCGGTCGACCTCCTCTCCGGGTGCTTCCCGTAGCCCCTGCTCGCACAGGGCGAGTGCCTCGGCCCAGTCCTGGCGCTCGACTGCTGCCCTCAACCGCTCCTGCGCCGTGTCTTCGGGCCGTACGGGGGTCGGCGTCTTCGAAGGCGGTGCCGACGGCCGCTGCAGGGACGGTGGAACGGCCTGCGGCGCTACTCGCTGCTGAGCCTCCGGAACTGCGGTCTGCTGGGCAGGGGGCTTCGTGCGGCGCTTGCGCCCCTTTCGTGCTGTCGTGGTCGGATCCTCCAGCACCGTGCTGCCAGCGTCGGAATGGACGGCGATCAACCCCTCCGCTCCGTCTTGTTCGGTCAGCCGAGCCCGTACGGGCCGTCCCACCCGTGCGGCGGTCTCGGCAGCATGCAAGAGGGCGGCGGTGCGTGCATCGGTGCCCGGAGAGACTGCAACGGCCGTTCCGTCCACGGCGGCACCACCGTCCGGAGTGAGACGTATGTCGAGCAGCGGCCAGCCTGGAATCTGCTGTTCATCGGGTGCGGCCATGGGACCTCCTTCAGTCGGTGGCCTCGTTGGTGGTGATCTCCGAGATGCGCCACGGCGCCGATCCGCTGTCCCGGGCCAGCGTGAGGTACGCGTGCAGCTGGGGACCCGGCCCGGTCCAGCCGTCACGGCCGTGCGCGGTGCCCTGTACGACGACTGCGCGGTACGCAGTGATGGGTGTGTCGGCACGAGGTGCCTCGTCGAGATCCGCGAGCTCGACGGCGGAGGAAATCCAAGCGCTATGGGATGACCATGTGCTCCACCGCGCACCAGGGGCAGAAGCCGGCTGGTACGCACGTTCGGCCTCGCGCCGCTCGGCAGTGAGGTAGCGGGCCGTGCGCAGGATCCCGGCATGCGGATGGACGTCGTACGCCGTGTCGTACCCATACGCGAGCCGAGCCCACTCAAGGGCGACCGCGCTCGCGTCACTCTCGTCGATCCTCTTGGCCTGAGGAAGACGTGCCCCCGAGTCGGTGGGGCGGGAAGTCGGCGCGGGAGCCTTGGCGGATGCCACCGGGCTGTCCACCGCGGAAGGCGTGGACGCGCCGCCGGTGCCACACGCCACCACTATTGCGGCGAGTCCGACGGCCGTGGCGGGCGCACGCAGACGAGGCGCCGTCACAGCCCGATCCAAGGTGCGGGGTTGGTGAACTGCCCTCCGGTCAACAGCTCGAAGTGGAGGTGGGGGCCGGTGGAATTGCCCGTGTTCCCCGAGTGGCCGACGAGCATTCCCACCTGAACGGTCGCTCCCTTGGCCACGCTCCGGGCGCTCAGGTGGTTGTACGTCGTCTCCACGGTCCTGCCGTCCCGACTTTTGTGTTTGACGACGACACGGTTCCCGTAGGCGCTGTTCCACCCCGAAAACGTCACCGTCCCTGCGCCAGCCGCATACACGGGCGTGCCGGAGGCCACCGCGAAGTCGATGCCGGTGTGATAGCCGTAGGCGCTGCCCGGTCGATTCACCCCGTATGGCGACGATATGACCGGCCTGCCCTTCAGGGGAGCAGCGAGCTTCTGGCCTGCGGGAACGGTGCCGCCCCCGCCCTCCTCGAGATCCTCGGTGTACTTGGCCATGAGCGCTTTGATCGACCTTACGTAGTTGCGGGTTTCGGTGTAAGGCGGGATGCCGCCGTACTGCTTCACTGCGTAGGGCCCCGCGTTGTAACCGGCCAGGGTGAGATCCAGGACGTCGCCGGATGCCACCCCGTCCTCGACGTAGCCTTTCATCTGCCGTGCCAGCGCACAGTCGAAGCGCCCCTGCGCCATGATCGCGTCCCCCGGGTCGAAGGGGCTGATCCGTCCGTTCTTGTCGTCGTCCCTGCCCCACGTCTTCCACGTGCCTGGGATGAACTGGGAGATTCCCTGAGCGAGAGGCACTTTGATCGTCCGTCCGGTCTCGGGGTCCTTCACGTACTGGTAGGACTGGGCATCGGGATCCCAGCCGGACTCCTGCTGGATCTGGGCGGCGATCACAGGCGCAGTGATCTCCTCGCACATCGATCCGGCTTTGAGTACCCACGCGCGGTAGGCCGCCGGGACGGCACCTTCTTTGAGTTCGCTGGCCTGAGCCGGTTCACCGCCGCCGCCCAGCAGTCCCCCAAGTAGCACGAGAGCTCCGAGGAAGGCGCCAAGGCACCCGCCTCCGCACCCTATGCCGACTTTCGCCGCCCCCTGCATCCGATGCCTTCGTCCCCCGTGACATGGCCATGTGATCGATACAGCACACTAGTTGGCACACGCGTACGATGCACATGTTCCGCGCCACACGCTGCGCGGGTGCATCTGGTGCCTCCTGGACATCACAACTTGCTTGGTGCATCGGAAACTTGGCACGCGCATGTTCGAAAGCCCTTATGATCGTCGCTGGTTAGAACGAATTGACCACGAGCCGGGTCGCGGGGAGCGCGGCGTGACGGGGGAATCCGATGATGTACGAGCTGGTCCTTGTTGCAGGGGACTCCGCGCACCACGCAGGCCACTACCTCGCTGATGCCGCTGACCCAAGCCAGGTCCGCTACCTGGCCGACGTCGTCAACCCGGGCCAGGGTGTCGAGCCGCCGGGTGCCGGAAAGCTCAAGACCGTCGTTCAGTGGGTCGCGTGGGTGGTCCTTGCCCTCTGCGTCACGGGCGTTCTCGTCGTGGCCGGCCGCATGGCCCTGTCCCACCAGCGCGGGCAGGGCGGTGAACACGCCACTGGCCTTGCCTACGTCCTCGGTGCTTGCGTCCTGGTCGGTATCGCTTCCGGACTCGTGGGCACTTTGGTCGGGGGCGAATAGCAGATCCGGCCGCAACAAGCACCTGGGGGACGAGCATGAGCGCTGACAGGCAGCCTGCGGCATCCGAGGAGGAGCTGCAGAACCCGTACACCAGGCCCGGTTTCATTGCCTCAGCCGGGGTCATTGCAGTCATCATCGCACTGGTACCCGTCCTGATTCTCACCGGTGGCGGAGGCGATCCCGCGGACAAGAGCGCGCCAGCTGCTACCAGCAGCGCCAAAGGCGCAGCGCCGCCAGCAGGGAACTCCGCCTCTCCCCCCGGGGGCGACGGTACGCAGCAGTCCTGTCCGGCGCTGAAGGACACGACGGCCGACACCACCAGCGTCACCGACCTGGCCTCGATCGGGCTCACATGGAAGAGGTTCGGTCCGGTCAACCTCCCTGCGTCCAGGGACGCCGGTCCTGCAATCGTGAAGGGGGGAGTGGCCCGTTGCTACGCTCACACGCCCCGCGGAGCCCTCCTCGCTCTGGCGAACATCTCCGTCCGCTCCTCCAACGGACCCGACTGGCGGAGCGTTGTGGCTCAGCAGGTGTACCCGGACGAGACACAGGAAGTCTTCGAACAGGGTGTCGCGGCGAGCCGCAGTGACCAGGCCTCGGACTTCCCGTCGTCGAGCCCCAGCCTGGCCGGCTACAAGCTGATCTCCTACACGCCCGACACCGCTGTCATCGACCTCGCGTTCAAGAACCCCGGTGGAACAGTGCTCACCATGGTGCTGACTGCCAGGTGGCACGAAGGCGACTGGAAGCAGCAGATGTCTGTCGAGGGTCAGTCCGCGTCTGTGTCGAAGCGGTTCAACACCAACGGCTACACACTGTTTCCGGCCGGGTGATCGGACGTGGGCTCCTGCTGGAATCCGCTCAACTGGGGCGACTGCGCCACGGACGCGGTTGCCGAGACCGGTGCCGACGTCTTCGTGGTCATCGTAGAAGGCGCCATCGAGGGACTCGGAAAGATCGTCGGGACCGTGATGACGTGGTGGGTGGAGATTCCCACACCTGATCTCGCGGCAGGCGGCGGTGACAATCCGAAGACCTCCCCAGTCGCCTGGATCTGGCTGCACACCGGTTGGATCACCACATGGGTGGCCGTGCTGGGGCTACTCATCGCGGCCGGCAAGATGGCCTTCACCAGACGAGGCGAATCAGCCGTCGAGGCGATTAAGGGCATGCTCACTCTGACGGTGGTCACGGGCATGGGCCTGAGTGTCATCAGCCTGCTGCTCGAGGCCTCCGACCAGTTCTCCGAATGGATCATCGAGGAGTCCTACAGCGGCAAGGAGTTCGGTGATGCCATCGCCGACTGGCTCGCCCTGAGCAGCCTGGTGGGAGGTATCGGGCCGGTGCTCGCGCTCGTCCTCACCCTGCTGGCCACCATCTCCTGCATCGCCCAAGTTGCCCTGATGATGGTGCGCACGATCATGCTGTTCATCCTCTGCGGGATGCTCCCGCTCAGCGCGGCGTCCACCATGACAGCGGCTGGCCAGGCCTGGTTCCGCAAATCGCTCGCCTGGCTGCTGGCGTTCCTTCTGTACAAACCCGCTGCCGCGATCATCTACGCGATGGCCTTCCGCATGACGGCGGCCATCGGCGACGGCAACGCGGACAGCAAGACCTTCCTCACCTCGGTCTGCGGCATCATGCTGATGATCCTCTCGGTGTTCGCCCTGCCGGCGCTCATGCGTTTCGCCACCCCGCTGGTCCAGGCCGTGGGCTCCGGCGGTTCGGGAGCGGGTGCGGCCGCCACGGGTGGAGCATTGGCGATGGGTGCCAAGAAGGTCGCCTCCATGGTCAGTCAGCAGTCCGGAGGATCTGGAGCGCCTTCCTCCGGTGGCTCGTCCGCGCCCTCCGGCGCCCGCCCCGGCCCCCAGCCGTCATCGGGCGGCGGCAATCGCCCCGGCGGTGGCAACTCACCCAGCCCTTCGTCTGGGCAGGGCGGCAGCCCGGCTGGCGGTGCCGGCCGGACTTCCTCCACCGGGAGCAGTGCCCCTGCGGGTGGTTCGGGTGCCGGAGCGGGTGGTGCGGCGGCGGGTGGTTCGGGTGCCGGAGCGGGTGGTGCGGCGGCGGGTGGTTCGGGTGCTGCAGCGGGGGGCGCTGCGGCTGGTGGTGCTGCGGCGGCGGGCGGCCCGGTCGGAATTGCCGTCGCGGCTGGTGTGACCGCGGCCAAGGGGGCCAAGAAAGCAGCGGAAAATGCCGTGGGCAACACGGCGGACGGCGAGGGACCAAGTGGCAGCAAGTGAGATCAGCGGGCCGCGTACGTACGGCAACTGGCGAAAGCCCACCTCGCCCGGTATCCACGGACTCGGTATGGCCGGGACGATGGTTTTGCTCGGCGGCATGGTGCTCGTCGTCATCTCCATGCTCATCTCGACCTGGCTCGCCTTGGGCTTCGCCGTTGCCGTAGGCCTCTCCCTCGTGCCGCTGTTGCTGAGGGATGCGCACGGCCGCAACGGGCTGCAGCGCTTCACGGCCCGTGTCGCCTTCCGTAACGGTCGCAAGACCGGCAAGAACGTGTACCGGTCGGGACCGCTCGGCCGGACCGAATACGGCACATGCCAGCTTCCAGGTCTCGCGGCCCAGTCCACGCTCACCGAGGCTGTCGATGCACATGGCCGCCCCTTCGCCCTGCTTTCCATACCCTCCGTGAATCACCACACCGCCGTACTGCAGTGCGACGCTGACGGCGCCTCGCTCGTTGACACCGAGCAGGTTGACACCTGGGTGGCCTACTGGGGCCAATGGCTAGCGGCCCTGGCCTACGAGCCGAACCTGGTGGGGTGTTCGGTGACGATCGAGTCTGCCCCCGACCCCGGTATCCGCTTGGAGCGTGAGGTCAGCGGCAATATCGACCCCCAGGCGCCCGACCTCGCTCAGACAGTGCTGCGCGAGGTCGTCCAGACCTATCCGGCCGGCTCCGCCACGCTTACTACACGTGTCGCGCTCACCTACTCGGGCGCGGCTGCGCCGGGGCAGAAGCGCCGTGATGCCGAGGGCATGGCTGCGGAGATCGGTCTACGCCTGCCCGGCCTGTCCTCCAACCTGTCCATGACCGGCGCCGGCCCGGCCACACCGATGACCGCCTCCGGTCTCGCCGAGGCGGTGCGCGTGGCCTACGACCCGTCTGTCGCCGTTCTGGTGGAAGAAGCCCGGAGCTCGGGCGGCTCTGGGATCACATGGGACGAGGCCGGTCCCATCGCTGCGGAGGAGTCGTGGGACCACTACCGACACGATGGTGCATTCTCCATCACATGGTCTATGAGCGAGGCTCCCAGGGGAGAGGTGTTCTCCTCCGTGCTGACTTCCCTGCTGCTGCCGCACCCTGACATCAGCCGCAAGCGGGTCACCATGCTCTACCGTCCCCACGATCCCGCCTCCGCCGCTCGCGTCGTCGAACGAGACCGCAAAGATGCGCTGTTCAAGGCTCAGCAGGCCAAGGTGGAGAACGCGAGGGACTCCGTGGCCGTGCGTGCCGCAGAGCAGGCGGCGCGGGAAGAGGCAACCGGAGCAGGCGTCATCCGCTTCGGGATGCTCGTCACAGCGACCGTGACCCAACGGGACGAACTCGAGCGTGCGGCAGCGGCGATCAGCAACATCTCCGCTCCTGCCCGAGTGGCGCTGCGCCGTGTGTACGGCTCCCAGGCCTCGGCCTTCGCCGCCGGTCTGCCGTTGGGAATCGTGCTGCCTCACCATCTGCGCGTGCCGCAAGCGGTACGCGACGCCATGTGAGGAGGGGGCCGCCAATGACTGGGAAGAAGACTTCCGGACCGCGTCGCCCGGGTTGGCGTGGCTGGCCGGGACGAGGAGGGGGCGCGGCGTCATATGTCGAGGCCGCGCCCGAATGGCGCGGTACTACAGTCCAGGTGTGCGGGCTGTGGCCTTTCGCCGCCGGCTCCGGCACCCCTATGGTCGGAGTTCCGCTCGGCCGCAACCTGATCTCGGGCGCGGCCGTGTGCTGCGACCCGATCAGTTGGTTCCAGCGTGCCAACCTGCTCCTCAACCCCTCGGCGTTCGTCCTGGGAAAGCCCGGACTGGGCAAGAGCACGGTCGTACGCCGCCAAGCACTCGGCTTGGCGGGGTACGGCGTCCACCCCATGGTTTTCGGGGATCTGAAACCCGACTACGTCGATCTCATCCACGCGCTCGGCGGCCAGGTCATCACCCTTGGCCGAGGTCGTGGCTACCTCAACCCGCTGGACACCTCCATCGCCACCTCGGCAGCGGCCCGCCTGACCGGCGAGGCACGCCGCGCCATCATCGCAGACGCCCACGGCCGCCGGCTCAACGCCGTCTCCGCCCTGCTGACCATCCTGCGCGGCGAACCCCCCACAGACCGTGAGGAGACACTCCTCGCGGCTGCCCTCAAAGTCCTCGACGAACGGCACAGCGGCACTCCCGTCATGGCCGACCTGCTACAGGTCATCAAGGACGCCCCCGAGTTCGTGCGCTCCGTCGCCCTCGACCGCGGCAGCCTCAGCCGCTATCGCGACATCACCGAGCCGCTGGAGTCGTCCCTCACCGGGCTCCTCGGACAGGGACGGCTCGGCGACATGTTCGCCCATCCCACTTCGGTCCCCATGCACACCGACCGGCCTGTCTGTTTCGACGTGTCCTCCATCGACGATTCCGAAGTGCTCCTGCAGGCTGCCGCCCTGCTGGCCTGCTGGACCTACGGATTCAGCTCGGTCGCGGCCGCCCAAGCTCTCGCCGACGCCGGACTCGAGCAGCAGAAGCACTACTTCGTGATCCTCGACGAGCTCTGGCGCGTGCTGCGGGCCGGGCGGGGCTTGGTCGACCGCGTCGACGCCCTCACCCGCCTCAACCGGCAACGCGGTGTCGGCATGGCCATGATCACCCACACCATGTCCGACCTGCTGGCGCTGCCGGCGGAGGAGGACAGGATGAAGGCCAAGGGCTTTGTCGAACGTGCAGGCATGGTGATCTGCGGTGGGCTTCCGGGCGCGGAAATGCCTGATCTCAACCAGGTCGTCGCGATGTCGCATGTCGAACAAGAGATGATCACCGGCTGGTCGACTCCGCCAGCCTGGGACTCCCTCGCCGGGCGCGAGGCACCGCCTCCCGGACGTGGCAAGTTCCTCATCAAGGTGGGCGGACGGCCCGGCATTCCGCTGCAGGTGGAGCTCACCGACGCCGAGCTATCGATCAACGACACCAACCGCAGGTGGACGACATGACCGCCACGGAAGGAAAGCGAGGGCCTTCCTCGGAGATCGGCCCCTTCCTCTTCCTCGGCACTCTGCTCACGCTCGTGCTCGGAGTCGTTGGCTGCTGGGGAGCAGCTGCCGCCGGAGCCGAGCTGACTGGTGCGGAGAGCCCTCCCGCTAATCCGTTCGCTTACGCCCTCGGGCTGGTCACCGGATCCGCTCACTGGCCAGGCGCAGGGGCTACCGTTGTTGCCGCCGCCGAGGGTCTGCTCGTACTCCTCGTTGCTGTCGTTGTCATCCGGGCCGTGCTCAGCCAGAACGCGAGGCCGAAGATCGACCGCACGGCACGCCACCTGGGCCGCGGAAAGGATCTCGACAAACTCAGTGCGGCCGGCGCGGCTGCGACGGCGGCTCGCCTCGGGACGAAGGCCGACCAGCCCGGTGTGTTCATCGGCCGCACGCTCACCGGCGGTCGTCCGCTGTACGGCAGCTTTGAGGACATGCACATAGACATATGGGGCCCGCGTACCGGCAAGACGACCCGACGTGCCATCCCGGCCATTTGCGACGCCCCCGGATCAGTGCTGGTCACATCCAACAAACGAGACGTCGTCGATGCCACTCGAGGCGTACGGGAGGCCATGGGCAAGGTGTGGGTGTTCGACCCGCAAGGCCGCGCGGGAGAGCCCCCCACATGGTGGTGGAATCCGCTGTCTTATGTCACCGATGTCTCCAAGGCCCGCAAGATGGCCTCTCACTTCGCCCTCGGGTCACGCGACAGCGGAGCCAAGACCGATGCGTTCTTCGAGCCAGCCGGCCAAGACCTCCTCGCCAACCTCCTGCTCGCGGCAGCCGAGTCCAAGGCGCCCATCACTCAGGTCTACACCTGGTTGACCAGGCCGAAGGACGGCGCCCCCGTACGTATCCTGCGTACACACGGCCATGCCCTCGCCGCAGATTCCGTCGAAGGCGTGGTCACCGCGCCAGAAAAGCAACGCGGCGGCATCTATGGCACCGCGATGCAGATGGCGTCCTGCCTGGTGAACCCGGCCGTGCATCCGTGGATCACCCAGGGCAGCGGCCTGGCCAAGCGGCCTGAGTTCGCCCCCGCCGATTTCGTCCGCGACGATCTCGGCACGCTGTACTCCCTCTCCCGCGAGGGCAAGGACTCCGCGGGGCCGCTTGTGACGGCGCTGACCGTCGCCGTCGTGGAGGCTGCGGAAGAGGCGGCGACCCTCCAGCCCGGGGGGCGGCTTCAGGTCCCCCTGCTCGGGGTGCTCGACGAGGCGGCCAACGTCTGCCGCTGGGCAGACCTTCCCGACCTGTACTCCCACTACGGCTCGCGCGGCATCATCCTCATGACGATCCTCCAGTCCTGGGCCCAGGGAATCGAGGTCTGGGGCGAGAAGGGGATGGAGAAGCTCTGGTCAGCGGCCAACATCCGGGTGTACGGCGGCGGCGTCTCCGACACTCGGTTTCTCAACGATCTGTCCCAGCTTGCCGGGGAGTTCGAGGCCGAGACCGTCTCGGTCTCCTACCAGCCCGCCCAGCAGGGTATGGGACTGTTCGCCAACCGCTCTACCAGCCACACCTCGCGCCGCGAGCGGGTATTGGACGTGGCCGATCTGGGGGCCATGCCTCCCGGACGTGCCCTGGTGCTGGCTTCCGGCACTCAGCCCGTTCTCGTCGAGACTGTCCCATGGTGGGAGTCAGCCCATGCCGAGGCTGTCCGCGCCTCTCTGGCGGCGCACGATCCAGGGGTGCGGCCGTGAGTGACTCGTTGGACGAGCCCGAGCCGGTCTTCTCCTCCTTGGACGAGTTCGTCACCGACTACCTCGCTCAGATGATCCGTCGGCGTGTCAACGGCACCATGCTGACGTGGTGCCCGGCGTGGTGGAAGCACGCCGAGGCCATCTCCCGGCTCGACGCGATATGGCGGGCCTGGGAGCATCTGCGCCTGGACGAGAATCTCGGCATGTCGACGTGGTGGCTCTATCACTGCGATCCCCATCTGAATGCCCTAATGGACGCCGACACCGGTCCCTTCTCGGCATGCTCCCCCACCGATGGGCACACCCCCTATCCACACCCGCCGCTTCCTCTGGAGCCGTCGGATCCGATGCTGTGGGTGGAAAGCCCTTTCAAGCGATGACGGTGGGCGCCAGAGAGGCTACGGTGCGTAGAACGATCGTGTCCTACCCGTAGGCCCGGTGCCATCAACCGCTCCCCGCCCAGGCGCAAGGATCTGCACGGATTGCGTCGTCCTGCGCAACGAGATCCCGCCATGTCGCAGCAGGCGACGCGCGTGGCTCCACACTACGTGGGCGGACATTGGCTTACGCCGTGCCGATGCTGGTCGGGGCTATGACCCTGTTTCGGCCATTCGTATCCAGTGAGGACGCGGAGGTAACTCCCACCTCATGCTGCCTATTTGCTGCTGGGGCGGGGGGCGGCAACAAAGCGGATCCGGCCAGGGCCCCTGACGGGGCCTCGGGTGGTTGGTAGCGTCGGCCGATGCTTGATCGTCGGGAGGGGCAGCGAGGCATGCGGGCGGCGAGGACGATGGCCGGGGCTGTGCTGGCGGCAGCCGTGGTGGCTGGCTGCAGCAGTTCGGGCAGTACGGGCACGAAGGGTGGGGGCGGCGGACCGGATGCGACGTCCGCGGCGAAGCCTTTGGCCAAGTTGAGTGTGCCGTCGGCCTACGACGGAGCCAAGGGCTGGGATGAGACGCTCGCCTGGGTGCCCGAATCCGTGGGGACGCTGCCCGTCGCGGTGGTACCGCGGTCGGAGACGGTCGCCATGATGTACGCGGCTTCCGGGGGTTACACGGTGAAGGTCAGGTCGGCGGACAGCGGTCAGGTCCGCTGGGCTTCTGCTCCGTGGAACCCGCCGACGCCAGTGGAGGGTGCGGAGGGCAATCCCGAGAGTGGCGAGTCCGCGGAGATTCCCGATGTGACGGGTGTGGAGCAGGACGGCCGTGCCTATGTGGTCGCGTATGCGCATGGCATGCGTGGCAAGGACGACCTGCACGAGGGCACCGAGGTGGTGCGGCTGGCAGTGTATCCGGCGGATGCTTCGGGCTCGTCGGTGAAGCCGCTTCGGGAGGTCGACGTGCCGGTGTCGGCTGATCCGGGCGAGGTACGGGTGCGGGCAGAGGGCGGGCGGCTGCTGGTCGCATGGGGTGAGGACGGCATGTACCCGCGCTGGTCACATGCGGTGGACGTGGCGACCGGCACGGTCACCCCGTACAAGGACCCCGAGAGTCTGCTGCCCCAGTGCGACGAGGTGGTGGCCTGCCCCAACACTCGCGTCATGGCGGCCAGTGAGGTTGGTCCACTGGTGGCTATGGGCAGGGGAGGCTTCGGCGTGCCGGGCCGCTGGTTCAGTGACGACGTCCGGCCGGACGGCGTCGACGCACGGTCCGGCCTGCTGGGTACCTGGAACGGCGATGTGTACGGCGTAGGGGACGGCCGTCTTCTCGCCCGGTGGAGCAGGGGCGGAAAGTACGGGGCGGACGTCGACCCAGTCTGGTCGGTGCACGACCTGCGTACGGGCAGGATCCAGGCCCGAATGGAATGCGGATACGACGGAGCACAGCAGTTCGATGCGGCCCGTGACTATCCGGTGGTCGCCTCGCCCTCGGGCCGCTATCTGGCCGCCGGTCCCGTGGCCTTCGACCTGGAACGGAAGAAGGGGATCTGCCTGGACAGTGACGGCAACCGCAAGACCATCGTGCTCGGCTCGATCCGAGACGACGGCACGGCCTACGGGGCGGTCCAAGAAGACTCGGCCACCAGCGACATCGAACCGGTTGTCGCCCAGCTCGCCCTCACCACCGGTACCGGTGAGCCGAAGGTCCTCGGCGCGGGCATCGACATCCCTCAATACACCAGCGTGAACGGCTCGGGCCTCTTCGTCACCCGCGACGAGGACAAGAACGTACGGATCTCACTGCGCCGTGAGCGCTGACGCGACCTCTTATCGACATGTCGAGTCCGGCGATCGGGGGCCCGGCGGGCTCATCCACGACAATCGCCTCGGGTGGGAAGACTCAGCGTTTCTGCGGCGTGCGCTGGTTACGCGGCCCTCGACGCCGCGCCCACCGAAGATCGGTAGCCGATCCGGGCCGCCTTCGAATGAGCCGGCATAGTTTCCGCCCCTATGCTGGATCCGCGCTGGATCGCGCCCCGCGATGGGCGATCAGTGCAGGTGACAGCGCTGTCCTCGATGTTCCGCTTCAATGTGTAGCGGGTGATATACCATCACGTCGCTGATCTGGCAAACATGCAGGTCAGGGAGGGCTCGGCTCTTCGGGGTCGGGCCCTTGGTTTTTTCCCGTGCTGGGATGGTACTGGGATAGCTGACCCCTCGTCACCTGTCGTCATCCCTGGTCATCCGTACGGTGCTGGGATTGTGCTGGGACGTGGATGTGGTGCCGGTGCTGGGTTCGGCTCTGGTGAGTGGCTGAACCGTGGGACGGCGACTGCTGGCTCTGGCAAAGTGATCGGCACTGCTAGACGATTCTCGTGAGGAACTTGTGAGCGCGCTCGGTAGCTTCATCTGGTCTATCGCTGACCAACTTCGGGGCCCCTATCGCCCCAACCAGTACGGGACAGTGGTCCTCCCGTTCACGATCCTGCGACGGCTCGCACGAAACGGCTCAGCGCATCAGTGATGCCGGGATTGCTAACAGCTCCGCCCGCCTTCTCCCGGCACGGACTGTCGTCCTCTCGCGAGACGCGACTGTGGGTCGTACGGCGATCATGGGCGTTCCGATGGCGACGTCGCAACACTTCGCGGCATGGGTGTGCGGACCAGATCTGGACCCCGAGTACCTCTGGGTCTTGTTTGAAGATGCGATGCAACCCTTCTTCGACTCGTTCCAGAACGGATCAACCATCCGAACCATCGGCATGGGAGATCTGAAAGCCTTCCGCACCCCACTTCCACCGCTCGACGAGCAGCGCCGCATCGTCGAATGCCTGGACGAGGAGACCTCGAAAATCGACATGCTCATCGAGGAGGCCGCACGGTTCATCGAACTCTCAAAGGAACGCCGATCGGCACTGATCACGGCGGCCGTGACAGGACAGATCGACGTACGAGAGGCGGCGTAATGGCCGACCACAACGAGGCGGTCTTCGAGAAGGAGATTTGCGAGTACCTCGAGGCGCGCGGCTGGCTGTACTCGGTGAACGACCGCGACGGTGGTGAGTACGACCGCGAGCGGGCGCTGTTCCCGGCGGATCTGTTCGCCTGGCTGGAGGCGACGCAGAAGACGGCGTACGAGAAGGCGCTGAAGGCGGCGGGGTCGCAGGCGAAGTTCCTTGACGTGCTGACCGCAGCGTTGGACAAGCCGCTTGAGCACGGCGGCGGGATGCTGAACATCCTGCGCAACGGGGTTCAGTACATCGGTGGCGGCCGCTTGAAGATGGCGCAGTTCCGCCCCGATACCTCGCTCAACGCGACCACCGTGTCGCATTTCGAGGCGATGCGGGTGCGGGTGGTGCGGCAGGTGCACTTCTCGACCGCTGATCAGCGCACCATCGACCTGGTGTTCTTCGTCAACGGGCTCCCGGTGGCCACGGTGGAGCTGAAGACCGACTTCACCCAGTCGCTGGACGAGGCGATCAACCAGTACAAGCAGGACCGCAATCCGTTGACGAACGGGCGCCCGGAGCCGCTGCTGTCGTTCGGTCACCGGGCGCTGGTGCACTTCGCGGTCTCCAACGGTCTAGCGGCCATGACCACGAAGCTGGAGGGGGACAAGACCCACTTCCTTCCGTTCAACGTCGGTTTCGACAGTGGTGCCGGCAACCCGCCTGGCGCGGGCGACAGGTCGGCGACGGCGTACCTGTGGGAACGCGTCTGGGAGAAGCACGCTTGGCTGAACGTCATCGGGCGGCTGATGATCGTGCAGACCAAGGAGGAGTGGGACGTCACCACCGGCACCTCGGTGCGGCGTACGAGCATGCTCTTCCCGCGCTTCCATCAGTGGGAAGCCGTCACGAGCATCGTCGCTGCAGTGAGGGAGGAGGGTGTCGGGCACCGGTACTTGATCGAGCACTCGGCCGGGTCAGGAAAGACGAACACCATCGCCTGGACCGCCCACGGGCTGGCTCGACTGCATGATGCCGAAGACAAGAAGGTCTTCGACTCCGTCATCGTGGTCGTGGACCGTACCGTGCTCGACTCCCAGCTGCAGGACGCGATCCGGCAGATCGACGGGAACAAGAAGATTGTCGCGACGATCAGCCCCGAGGACGTCCGCAAGGCCGGCGCGAAGTCGAAGTCGGGTCTGCTGGCGCAGGCGTTGAAGAGTGGCGAGCGCATCATCGCGGTGACAGTGCAGACCTTCCCGCACGCGCTGGAAGAGATCCGGACCGACGCCAGCCTGAAGGGCAAGCGATTCGCCGTGATCGCTGATGAGGCGCATTCATCTCAGTCGGGGCAGATCTCCTCGAAGCTGAAGCAGGTACTGACGGCCGAGGAGCTCAAGGAGATCGAGGAGGGCGGGGATGTCGATGTGGAGTCGGTGCTGGCCTCGGAGATGACCGAGCGGGCCGAATCGGAGAACATCTCGTACTTCGCGTTCACCGCGACGCCGAAGAACAAGACCCTCGAGCTGTTCGGCCGCAAGGGCCCCGACGGTAAGCCGCGCGAGTTCCACCTGTACTCGATGAAGCAGGCGATCGAGGAGGGCTACATCCTCGACGTCCTCAAGGGCTATCAGTCCTACGACACTGCGCTGAAGATCGCCGGCAAGGCCGAGACCAGTGATGGAAGCGAGGTCGAGGAGGCCGCCGCCCGCAAGGGGCTGATGAGGTGGGTTCAGCTCCACCCGACGAACGTCAGCCAGAAAGTGCAGATCATCGTCGAGCACTTCCACGCCAACGTCGCGGGCCCGCAGCCGTCGAAGGACGACGAATTTACCGAGGCCAACATGAATCCCGGCGCCGGGGCTGACCTGGCGGCCGCGTTCAAGGGCGAAACGCCGAGTTCAGACATTCTTGATCTGCACTTGGTCGCCGCACAGCTTCGACCAGTCGTCGCGATCCGAGGTCAGTACGAGGACGGGTGCCGGGGAGCGGAGCGCCATCGCGGCGACGAGGGCGTCGATGGCGTACTTGTGGCCGTGCAGGCCGCCGGCGTCACTCAGTAGCTGCACCGCCGTGAGGCTGTCCGCCTGGGTGACGTCCTGGACCTGAAGGCGGGAGAGCAGCCAGCGCAGTCGGGCGGTGTCCGTCTTCCCGTAAACGGCCTCCACCACCGTCAGGGCAGATACGAGGACGGGCACGCCCACGCGTCGAGCGGCCTCGATCCGGGTGATCATCTGGCGATCGTTGCGCAGCAGCAGCGACAGCGCCTGGGAGTCGAGCACCAGGGACCTGGCCGCGGGCTCCCTCATGCGGCGCTGTCGTTCGACGCGTACGGCGCCGGCGCGTCACCGAACAGTTCGCTCTGCGCGGCCTGGACTTCGGCCTCGCTCAGCGGCTCGTGCTCGGCTTCGTAGGCGGCCACGATCTCGGAGAGGCCGTCCATCGCGAGCTGGTGCCGGACCGCTGCCG
This sequence comes from Streptomyces sp. WMMC940, assembly GCF_027460265.1. NCBI lineage: Bacteria > Bacillati > Actinomycetota > Actinomycetes > Kitasatosporales > Streptomycetaceae > Streptomyces > Streptomyces sp. WMMC940. The sequence goes on along the minus strand of NZ_JAPZBC010000001.1, from coordinate 2,577,823 downwards.
TCACATATGCGGACACGCCGCGCTTGCCGGTACGTGTGCGCAGAGCATCGAGGAGTTCCGAGGGCATCGAGACGGAGATGTTCTCCGTGCCGCCGGGGCGGGGAGACTTCATGGCTGCAAGTCTAGTACAGAAACTATTACAGCGCCTGGAGTGCTGTGCGATCTGTACCCGGGGTGGGCGGTGATGCGTAGTCTTGGCGCTTCGAGATCTTTTTGTAGTTTGCAGTGAATCCCGTGCTGGGATGGTGCTGGGACGCGCCCGCATAACCGCAGGTCAGGCCGGTTGTGGTGGAGTTCCGCTTCAATGTGTGATCAGTTGATTGCCATGTGCTAGATAGTGGGTCAAGCGGGCAGTTCAGAAGGGGTCGACCTCTGGCGAGCCCGGCCCCTCCTGTGTTCCCGTGCTCATGTGGTGCTGACTTCTAGCTGCCCCGCGGCGGGGTGAGCTTGTCGAGATCCAGGCTGATCTCGAAAGGCACAGGGCGCTTCAGGTCGCCCCGGAAGATGCCGGCAGGCGCGTAGACGCCAGTCGGTTCGTCGAGTTCGTAGACGTGGACGACGGGGAAGCCGTCCTCGTCCTCGATACACCAGTAGTGCGGGATGCCGGCCTCTGCGTACTTGCGAAGCTTTACCGTGCGGTCCCGGTGGGCGGACTCGGGGGACACGACCTCGATGACGAGTCGTACCTCGTCCGGTGTGAACCAGGTGCGATCGCCGTCGTAGTCGGCCGTCGTCACCAGCAGATCCGGTTCGGGTCGATTGCGCAGGTCGAGCCTTATGGTCATCTCGCGGCCGACCCTGAGATCGGCGGGCGTTTGCTCCATGAGGGCGACGGTGAGCATGGTGACGAGGTGGCCGTGCCACCACCGCTGGGGCGACATCATGAAGACGAGGGCTCCGTCGATGAGCTCGGTGTGGCGGGGCGCCTCGGGGAGGCGGTCCAGGTCCTCCGCGAACCAGCCTTCCGCGCGCGGCGGGCGCATCCAGTCGGGCAGTGCGGTCATGGCACAACCGTAGCGATTCGGAAGGGTCAGGGCCACGAGACCGCCGACGATGGGGACCTCTCCCGTTCGGCCTTGTCCGCACCCCCTTGCCTGTGACTCCCCTCGTGTTGGTTCTGTGCTGACCTGAATCTCTCAGAGGATCGTCTTCGCAGGTCACAGCGCTGTGACAGACATTCCGTTCAACATGTGACGTCTCGTCAAGAACTGTGCCCGACTCGCCTGTTGGCGGGTCGGGCACAGGCGTCTGCCGGTGTGGAGCCCTTGCCCCGCGATGCGGGGCAGCGGCAGGTCCGGTCCGCGTCAGGCTGCCTCAGACCTTGACGACCTCCACGGAAGGACCGCACAGGAGTGTCAGATCCTCGGGGTCGGACGTGAGAACGGTGACCGGCCGGGGTGCGTTGCGGGCGATGACGACGAAGGCGGCATCGATGGCGTACTCGTGGCCGTGGAGGTGATGGGCGCGCAGGAGCGCGGCGGCCTGGTCGGTGATCTCCTTGGTGACGTCGTGAACGTCGACGCGGGAGAGGACCCACTTGATGCGGGCCGGGTGGATGCGCTCGTAGTCGGCCTCGAGGCTGGTCATGGCACTGGTGGCGACGCGGATGCCTTCTTCCGACGCCGCTTGGACCAGAGCCATGACGGTACGGTCCTTGCGGTAGAGCTTCGAGAGTCCTTCGCTGTCGAGCAGGAGGGTGCCGGGCATCAGGAGGCCGCCCCGCCGGCCTGCCGGTGGTCGTGACGCAGCAGCGCCCGGGCGGCCTCGACCTCCTCGCGGGTGAGGGCTTCGTTGTCGGTCTCGAAGTCGGTGACGATCTCCCGGAGCTTGTCCATGGCGACCCGCTGTTCGAGTGCCTCGGCGACGTAGGCGGAGAAGCCGCCGGGGCCCACGTGGGCGCGTACGGCCTCGGCGAGGTCCTCGGGCAGGCTGATCGAATACTTCCTGCTACCGCTCATGGTGCCGATCCTACCGGCGGTCGTAGGAGGTCGGGACTGTGGACGGATACCCGTCATGGATCGGTGCCCGCGATGGGAGGATGCGGGGACGGTGCAAGAGGGGCGGGAAGCGTTGGGGCGTGGCGAGCGGGACACGGTCGCGAGGGGAGTGCGACTGTACGACGTGGCACAGGCAGTGATCGGTGACCACGGTAGGGCCGTCGAGGCGGTGCGGGCGGCGCTGAAGCCGATTCACGACGCGGCGGTCACTCGCGAGCTCGCCGGATGAGATCGCCGAGCGGGTACGGACGCAACAGCTCGACGACTCGCATCGGCGGGTCTCCCTGCGCGGCTACCAGGCGTTCGGCGCGAGGTTCGCCCTTGCGCAGCGCAAGGTGATACTCGGCGACGAGATGGGTCTGGGGAAGACCGTCCAAGCGATTGCCGTGCTGGCACACCTGGCCGCCGAGGGGCAGAGCCATTTCATGGTCGTCTGCCCGGCGAGCGTTCTCGTGAACTGGACTCGGGAGATCGAGGCCCGCAGCGCCCTTCGCGCCATGGTGCTCCACGGGCCCGACCGGCACTACGCGTTCGCCGACTGGAAGGGGCGGGGCGGGGCGGGGGTGACCACGTTCGACGCACTGCGCGGATTTCCGGCGCCGGGCGGCGGGGAGGTCGGGCTGCTCGTCGTCGACGAAGCTCACTCCGTGAAGAACCCGAAGACCAAGCGGTCTCGGTCGGTCGCCCTGTGGACGGAGCGTTGTGAGCGCAGCCTCTTCATGACCGGAACACCGATGGAGAACCGGGTCGTGGAGTTTCGCAACCTGGTCCGGATGCTCGATGGAGGGGTGGCGGATTCCCTGGGCGAGCGGGACGCTCTGGCGGGATCAGTCGCCTTCCGCAAGGCAGTCGCCCCGGTCTACCTGAGGCGTAACCAGGAAGACGTGCTGACGGAACTCCCGAGTCTTCAGCAGACCGACGAGTGGGAGGAGCTGAGCGCGTCGGACGAGGAGGCGTACCGCGATGCGGTGCGCGCAGGCAACTTCATGGCGATGCGCAGGGCTGCGTACATGCGCCCCGAGAGGTCGGCCAAGCTGGACAGGCTCCGCGAGATCGTTCAGGAGGCCGGCGAGAACGGGCAGAAGACCGTGGTCTTCTCCAATTTCAAGGACGTGCTGGGCGTGGTGAAGGGGGCGCTCGCTGGGGGTCCCACTGCCGGTACTCCGATGTTCGGTCCGCTTACCGGTAGCGTCCCGGCCGGGCGACGGCAGCAGATCGTCGACGACTTCGCCGGGGTCTCGGGACCAGCGGTGCTCCTGGCACAGATCCAGGCGGCCGGCATCGGCCTCAATATGCAGGCTGCCTCCGTGGTCATCATCTGCGAGCCGCAGATCAAGCCGACCATCGAACACCAGGCGGTGGCCCGGGCCCACCGTATGGGCCAGGTCAGGTCGGTGCACGTGCATCGTCTGCTCGCCACCGGGGGAGTGGACGAACGCATGGTGCAGATGCTGGAGGAGAAGACCCGCCTGTTCGATGCCTACGCCCGCCGTAGCGCCGTGGCGGAAGCCACCCCGGACGCGGTCGACGTGTCGGACACCGAGCTGGCCCGCCGGATCGTCGAGGAGGAGCAGGCGCGTCTGGGTATGAAGGATGGAAGCCCCAGGGCATCCGGGTGAGGGTGCCCTCCGGCCCGCAACCAGTCCGCAGGACACCCGCAGACGACCCTCGGGAGCCAACGCATGCCGGCGGAGAGATGGCTGGTCAGGGCGGTGTATGGGTCTCCGTCGCGGGTCAGGATGGGCGCGCGCCTCGGGAAGGCGGGCGGGCCTCCCCGAACCGGCCTTACCCGCCGGTGCCCTGAGCGGCGACCCGGTGGGGTGCCCCGCCGCGGTGGGCGTGCCCCGGTGCCGGGCCCGAACGGTCACCCCTCGGCGGCGACCCCCGTCTTCGCCCCCGCCCCGCACAGCGGCACCACCGCCGTGCGGCCCTCCAGGCCGTGCTCCTGGATCGCCGCCCAGCAGGCCGCGCCCGTGGGCTCGACGAACAGGCCGCGGGCGGCGAGGTCGAGCTGGGCGGCGCGGATCGGGTCGTCCGTCACCGTCAGGAAGGTGCCGCCGCAGGCGCGTACGGCGGAGAGGATCTGGCGGGACCGGGGCGGAGCGGGAATGGCGATGCCCTCGGCGAGGGTGGGCGCCGCCTCCGCCGGGGTGATGTCGTCCGCCCCGGCGCGGAACGCGCGGGCCAGGGGCGCGACCGCGGCCGTCTGGACCGCGACGATCGCCGGCCGTTCCGCGATCAGCCCGTGGGTGCGCAGTTCCTCGACGGCCAGGTGGGCGCCGAGCAGCAGGGTGCCGTTGCCGACGGGCAGGACCAGTACCTCGGGCAGTCTGCCGCCGAGGTCCTCCCAGATCTCGTACACATAGGTCTTCGTGCCGTGCAGGAAGTACGGGTTGTGGACGTGCGAGGCGTAGAAGACGCCGTCCTCGTCGGCGGCGGCGCGTGCGGCGCGTGCGGTCGCCTCCCGGTCGCCGGGCACGCGGTCCGGACGGGCGCCGTGGGCGGCGATCTGCTCGATCTTCTTCGGGGAGGTCGCGGCCGGGACGTACACGGTGCAGTCCAGGCCCGCGCGGGCGCAGTACGCGGCGATCGACGTGCCCGCGTTGCCGCTGCTGTCGGCGATCACGCGGCGCGGCTTCAGCCGGCGGGCGAGCTCGACGAGCACGACCGCCCCGCGGTCCTTGAACGAAAGGGTCGGCATCAGGAAGTCCAGCTTCGCGGTGACGGTGGCGGTGAGGGGGACCAGCGGGGTCCGTCCCTCCCCGAGCGAGACGGCTCCGGGACCGTCGCCCGTGGCCTCCGTCGCGGAGAGCGGCAGCGCCTCCTCGTACCGCCACAGTGAACCGACCCTGCCCGCGAGGGTGTCGAGGGACACGGGCGCCGCGGCGAAGTCGAGGTCCCACGGGCCGTGGCACCGGGGGCAGCGCCAGGCGAGCGACTCGACCGGGGAACGTGCGCCGCACCTCGGGCACTGATAGTCCGTCATGTGATCCAGCATGGCAGTCATGTGGCACGCGTGTTACGGGCCGTCCGAACTCTTGTGGGATTCCTATGGATCAGCCAATCTTTCGGGACGGCAGTGGCGCGGCGATTTCGCGGGCACCCACCGCGTTGTGTTTGTCATGTCCCTGCCGCATACCCCCACGACAACGCACCACCAATGAGGAGGACCCCTCACATGTCCGTGATGCGTAACTCGCGGCGAAGACTGTCCGCGGTCAGCGCGACAGCCGTCGTCGCCCTGGCACTCGGTGCCGCCTCCGCTCTCCCGGCCACCGCGGCAGAGCCCGCCCCGGTGGGCGTGATCGAGAACGCGGGCGCCCCCGGTGCCATCGCCGGCAGCTACATCGTCACCCTCGACGAGTCGGCCCCCGACGCCGGATCCAAGGCAGGCAGAGAACTCGCCGAGGAGTACGGCGCCAAGATCAAGAAGACGTACCGCTCCGCCCTCAACGGATACGCCGTCGAGCTCTCCGAGGCGCAGGCCAGGAAGTTCGCCGCCGACCCCGCCGTCGAATCCGTCGTGCAGAACCGGGTGTTCACCATCTCCGGCACCCAGCCGAACCCGCCCTCCTGGGGTCTGGACCGCATCGACCAGCGCGCGCTGCCGCTCGACCAGAGCTACACCTACCCCGACTCCGCGGGCGAGGGCGTCACCGCGTACATCATCGACACCGGTGTGCGGATCAGCCACAACGACTTCGGCGGCCGTGCCTCGTACGGCTACGACGCGATCGACAACGACAACACGGCGCAGGACGGCAACGGCCACGGCACGCACGTCGCCGCCACGGTCGCCGGCGGCTCCTACGGTGTCGCGAAGAAGGCGAAGGTCGTCGGCGTCCGGGTGCTCAACAACTCCGGTTCCGGCACCACCGCCCAGGTCGTCGCGGGCATCGACTGGGTGACGCAGAACGCCGTCAAGCCGGCCGTCGCCAACATGAGCCTCGGTGGCGGCGTCGACACGGCGCTGGACACCGCCGTCCGCAACTCCATCGCGTCCGGCGTCACCTACGCCGTGGCGGCGGGCAACAGCGGCGCCAACGCCTCCAACTACTCCCCGGCAAGGGTGGGCGAGGCCATCACCGTCGGCTCCACCACCAGCAGCGACGCCCGTTCCAGCTTCTCCAACTACGGCAGCGTGCTCGACGTGTTCGCCCCGGGCTCGTCCATCACCTCGGCGTGGAACTCCAGCGACAGCGCGACCAACACCATCTCCGGTACCTCGATGGCCACCCCGCACGTCGCCGGTGCCGCCGCGCTCTACCTGGCGGACAACCGGACCGCCACCCCGGCGCAGGTGTCCTCGGCGCTGACCGCCGCGGCGACCCCGAACGTGGTCGGCAACCCGGGCTCCGGCTCGCCGAACCGGCTGCTGTACGTCGGCGGCGGCACGACCACGCCGCCCGGGTCGAAGTTCGAGAACACCGCGGACTACGCGATCAACGACAACGCCACCGTGGAGTCGCCCGTCACCGTCAGCGGCGTCGCGGGCAACGCACCCGCCGCACTCCAGGTGCCGGTCAGCATCGTGCACACCTACATCGGTGACCTCCAGGTCCAGCTCATCGCCCCGGACGGCACCGCGTACACGCTGAAGTCGTACGGCACCGGCGGCAGCAGCGACGACATCAACACCACCTACACCGTGAACGCGTCCTCGGAGGTCGCGAACGGCACCTGGAAGCTGCGGGTGAGCGACAACGCCTGGTGGGACACCGGCAAGATCGACTCCTGGGGTCTTCAGTTCTGACGCCCGGAGCACCGGACCGTGCCGGGTCCGGCGACTGAACGAGCAGTGAGGGGCGGCCGCGCCGAGCGGCCGCCCCTTCCGCGTATTACGGCTGCCCGTCGCCCGGCTCCCGCCATATGATCCGCTGACCCGCGCAGATGTTCGCATGATCTTCACAAGGAGCGCCGTACCCGTGGAACCGTCGTCGCAGGGATGGACGCCTCCGGGCGCGTCCGACCCGGCGCAGCCGCCCGCCCCGTCCTCGCCGCAGCCCGCCCCGGCGGCGTACCCGTACCCGACGCCGGTGGGCGTACAGCCGGGAACGCCCTACCCGCCCTACGGGGCGGTGCCGCGGCGGCCGGGCACCAACGGCTTCGCCATCGGCTCCCTCGTGACGGGCATCGTGTGCTGTCTGCCCCCGCTCGGCCTCGTTCTCGGGCTGGTCGCGCTGGCGCAGATCAGGAAGAGGGGCGACGAGGGCCGGGGTCTGGCGATCGCGGGCACCGCGCTCTCCGTCATCAGCACGATCCTCATGGCCGTCGCGTTCGCCACCGGCACCGCCGGTGAGGCATGGGACGGCTTCCGCCAGGCGGCCCGCGACAGGGCCGCCGCGGACTCCACGTTCGACATGCGGACCGGGCAGTGCTTCGACACCCCGGGCCGCGGCCTGAAGGACGAGGAGGAGGCGGCGTCCGTCCGGATCGTGGACTGCGACCGACCGCACGAGGGCGAGGTGACCGGCACCTTCCCGCTCGACGGGTTCGACGAGTGGCCGGGGGAGAAGACGGTCGAGACCGAGGCGGAGCGCCGGTGCGAGGACATCAACAGCGCCTACACACTGGACTGGTGGGCCGTTCCCGGGACGGCGGAGCCCTACTACTACATGCCGACCAGGCACAGCTGGCGCTTCGGCGACCGGAGCGTCACCTGTGCGCTGGCGAGCCGCGGGCCGAAGCTCGTGTCCTCCGTCCGTAGCGACCGGACGACGCTCGACCCGGCGCAACTCGCCTACCTCGAGGGTGAGATGGCCGTCGACGCGGTCTGGTGGGAGGAGCCGGAGGACCTCTTCGAGGACGATCCGGAGGCCAACCGCGCCTGGGCGGAGCGGATGGCGCGGACGCTCGGAGCCGAGGCCCGTGACCTGCGCGCCGGACCCTGGCCCGCGGCGGCCCGCACGCACGCGCTGACCCGCGCGAAGGAGTACGACACGGCCCGCCGCCACTTCGGCCGGGCGGCGGTCGCCCAGGACGAGGAGAGCTTCTGGGACGCCACGTCGGAGGCGGACGACGCCTTCCGCCAGGAGACCGAGATCGCCGTCCGGTCCGCTCTCGGCCTCGCCACGGACCCGCCGGAGGAGGCGGACGACGCGGGGGAGGGGGAACCGCTGCCGAGCGACGACACGACGGTCTGAGCCCGGCGGCTCACAGGTACGAGTGAGTCGCGGGCCGCCGCACCGGTGACTTTCGGGCGGGTGCCCCTCGCCGCAGCCGCTCGCGCACGGTCGGTCGGCGCCGAAGTCCTCCCGGGTGTGGAGGGCGGAACCGCCGGGTGGCGCTCTTCTCGCCGGGGACGTGGAAGTCGTCGAGGACGTCGGACTGCGTCCGCGCGAAGCCCGCGCGCCCGCCAGGGGCGAGTGCCTGCCTCCCGGGTGGTCGTTACTACGTGTAACGCCTTGGCCCATACTTGCGGGGATCAACCGTCGGTTGCCACGCTGTTGCTGTCTGTCAACCTGTTGGGAGTGGCCAGTGACATTCGGTGAGCAGCCCGCCTATCTGCGCGTCGCGAGCGATCTCCGCCAGAAAATCGTCAGTGGCTCGCTGCCGCCGCACACCCGCCTTCCCTCGCAGGCCCGGATCCGGGAGGAGTACGGAGTCTCCGACACCGTCGCGCTGGAGGCGCGGAAGGTGCTGATGGCCGAGGGCCTCGTCGAGGGGCGATCCGGCTCGGGGACGTACGTGCGGGAGCGGCCGGTGCCGCGGCGCATCGCCCGGTCGGGTTACCGGCCGCCGTCCGGCGCCAATCCGTTCCGCCAGGAGCAGGCAGCGGAGGGCGCCCGCGGCACCTGGGAGTCGAGCAGCGAGCAGGAGCCGGCGGGCGCCGCGGTCGCGGGCAGGCTGGGCGTCGCGCTCGGCGAACGCGTGATGCGCACGCGATACGTCTTCCGGGACGCCGGCGAGCCGACGATGCTGTCCACCTCCTGGGAGCCGCTCTCGATCACGGGCCGTACGCCGGTCATGCTCCCCGAGGAGGGCCCGCTCGGCGGCTGCGGGGTCGTCGAGCGGATGGGCGCCATCGACGTCGTGGTGGACAACGTGGTCGAGGAGGTCGGCGCCCGGCCGGGGCTGGCGGAGGAACTGCTCACCCTCGGCGGGGTGCCCGGCCATGTGGTCATGGTCATCCAGCGCACCTACTACGCGTCGGGTCGCGCCGTCGAGACGGCGGACGTGGTGGTCCCGGCCGACCGCTTCCGGATCGCGTACCACCTCCCGGTGCGCTGACCCGCGCACTCCGGCCCGCGGCGCGCGGCGTCGGCGTGCCGGTTCTTCGCGGTTCGGGGAAGGGCGGCGCCCTTCGTCGACGTCCGTGACGCTCCGCCGGTTCGGGGCGCGGTCGCCTCGAAGCGCGCGTCGCACAGGGCGCGTTCACGGGCTCCGGGGCGCCGTGGGAGCCGGCCCGGCGCCCTCCAGGATCGGGCTCTCACGGCCGTGCTCGGGGCTCACGGAGCCACTCCCGGCCGCGACCTCTTCCCGCGGCTCGTGCGCAGTTGCGGCCGGGCCGGATCCGGTGCTGCCACAGGGGAGTTGACCCCGGCGTCTCCCGTGGCCCGGGTCCGCGCCGACGCGCGGCCCGTGAACGCGCCGGCGCGCGCCGGACGGCGAAAGGCCGCCCGGCCGTACCCGGTCCCGGTTCCGGTCGTGAAACCGCCGGCCGCCTCGGCGCCCCGCTCCCGGCGCGGTCGTCACCCTGCGCGGCCGTGAGGCAGGGGGCGCACTCGGCCAGGTGCGCCCCTTGGGTGGGAGCGGACGCTGGCCGGATTCGTCTCTCTTCGTGAAAACACGGATCCGCTGAGTGAAGGTCAGGCGTAGGCTCGGGCATATGCAGACTGCGGTTTCCTGGGGATCGTCAGAGAAGTGCAGGCCGGCGGCGGGAGAGGTGCGATGACCGACGGCGGCGCGATGCTGCCCTGGCTGGTGATCCGCCAGGACGACAACGGCAATCGCTATCGCGTGGGAAGGTACGCCACACAGGACGAGGCGCAGCAGATCGCGGACAGTCTCGGTGGTCGCGGCCACAAACAGCTCTACTGGGTGGAGCACATGGGGCAGACGGCACCCTCCTGAGCGGGTCCCGGGGGCCGCCGGGCGGGCGCCTGCGGGCCGGAGCGTTCCTCCGCCCGGGTTACGCTCCCGCGCATGACGGATCCTGTGAACGCCCGTGTCGTGGTGGCCGGCGCCCTCTACGACCAGGGGCGTCTCCTCGCCGCGCGCCGCAGCGCACCGCCCGAGTTCGCCGGACGGTGGGAGCTGCCCGGCGGCAAGCTCGAACCCGGGGAGTCCCCCGAGGAGGCTCTCGTGCGCGAGCTGCGCGAGGAGCTGGGGGTGGAGGCCGAGCCCGTCGAGCGGGTGCCCGGTGAGTGGCCGCTGGGTCCCGGCTATGTGCTCCAGGTCTGGACGGCACGGCTGATCTCGGGTCAGCCGCGCCCGCTGGAGGACCACGACGAGCTGCGCTGGCTCGCCGTCGACGAACTGGACGCCGTGGACTGGCTGCCCCAGGACCGCCCCGCAGTCGAGGAGGCCGTGCGCCGGCTGCCTGGTGACCACCCGGGGAGAGCGGGCGGCTGATTTCCTGCGCCGTTCGCGTCACCGCACGCACTTTTCGGGGATATCTCGCACCGAATATCGGGTATGTCCTGAATGCCGCCCCAAAGTGGACGGGATTCCGTGGCAGGTCCGGGAAGTGGTCGGCGTGATCGACACCGAAGGCGCATGCGCCGAGTGGACCTTCCCTGCCGCGCCGGACGCCGTCCGTTCCGCCCGCCACGCCGTCCGCGACGCCCTGCGGAATTGGGGCCTCGAGCCCCCCGTGGTCGATGTGACGGTGCTCCTGGTCAGTGAGCTCGTGACCAATTCCCTTCGGTACACCTCCGGGCCCATCGGGGTCCGCCTGGTCCGGCCGGCTGTCGACGGAACGCCGCCGCCGCGACCTCCCGCGTTGCTCGTGGAAGTCTCCGACCCGCTTCCGGATCCGCCCCTGGAGCGTCCCGCGGGGCCCGATGACGAGGGCGGACGCGGGCTGCAGCTGGTGGCCTGCGCGGCCTGTCGCTGGGGGACGCGACGCGGCAGAACGGGCAAGACCGTGTGGTTCGAGCTGCCCCTGCCTGGTTAGGAGTGTGGGGGGACGACGATCACTGCGTGCTCGGCTCAAAACGAACGAGACCGTGCTGTGATCGTGAACGCCGTGCCGCCAGGTGCCGTAGTGCTGAATACTGCGGGCATGGCCGGTCCGGTGCGGTGAGCTGGAGGGGACGGTCGCGTGAGCGAGATACCTGAGACGGCGAGCGGCGTGGTGTGGCAGAGCAGTCCGCCCGGCTCCATCTACGACTACATCAAGGTCGCGTCGTTCTCGATCGGGCCGGACGGGCTGGTCGACCAGTGGAGCCGGCGTGCCGCCGAGCAGTTCGGCATCTCCGCCGAGGACGTCAGGGGCAAGGATCCGATCGACGTCTTCATCCCCTCCGAGCTCCGCCCGCGAGGCCACCGCAAGATCGCCGAGATCCTGGACGGCAAGGAGTGGACGGGACTCGTCCCGTTTCGCCTGCCGGGCGAGGGCGGTGCGCACGGACTGGCCGAGGTCTACGTGATGCCGAGCGAGACGGAGAACGGCGAGCGTGCCGCGCTCTGTATCGTCGTCGACGTACGCGCTCTACGGCGGATCGAGACGGACCTCGCGGCTTCGCAGGCGATTTTCGGTCAATCTCCTTTTGGCTTTCTCCTGTTCGGTACCGACCTCACCGTGCTGCGGGCCAACGAGCGCTTCGCGACGGTCTTCGGCGGTGTCGTCGAGGACCACCGCGGCCGGACGGTGCACGACTACCTCTCCCGCCCAGAGGCGGAGCGGATGACCGCCGCCCTCCAGCGGGTGCTGGAAACCGGGGAGTCCGTCACCGACCTCCAGATCGTCGGCAGCGCCCCCGGCAGCTCCGACCGGCGGCACTGGGCCGTCAACCTGTACCGCGTGCACAGCGGTTCCGGCCGGCCCGTCGGCGTCGCGGGGCTCGGCATCGACGTGACCCGCCGTCATATCGCCGCCCGCGAGGCCGCCAGCGCCCGCCGCAACCTCGCCCTGCTCAACGAGGCCAGCGCACGGATCGGCAACTCCCTCGACCTGGAGACCACCGCGCGCGAGCTGCTCGACGTCGCCGTCCCCGGCTTCTGCGACCTCGCCTCCGTGGACCTCTACCAGGGACTGCTCACGGGCGACGAGGCCCCGCCCGGACGCTGGGGCCCCGCCCGGCCCGAGAGCTACGGCGGCAGCGCCGAACTGCGCCGCGTCGCCTTCGCCAGCACCGTCTCCGAGACCCTGCTCGGGGGCGCCTCGGGGGCGGGCACGCCGGCCAGCCCACAGGTCGGCGCCGTCCACCACTACCCCTTCAGCTCCGCCTGCGCCGACGCCCTGCGCATGGCCAGGGTCCGCGTCATCCCCGGCGAGGACGGCAGCCTCGTCCAGTCCACGCTGGCCGTGCCGATGGTCGCCCACGACACGGTCGTCGGCCTCGTCCAGTTCTCCCGGGCCAAGGGCAGCGAGCCGTTCGGCGAACGCGACCGGGCTCTCGCCGTCGAGCTCGCCGCCCGAGCCGCGGTCTGCATCGACAACGCCCGCCTCTACCGGCGCGAGCACGAGCGCGCCCTGATCCTCCAGCGCAGCCTCCTGCCCCCCGGCGACCCGGAGGCCGCGGGTCTCGACATCGCCTGCCGCTACCTCCCCGGCAACACCGCCACGGAGGTCGGCGGGGACTGGTTCGACGTCATCGAGCTCCCCGGCCACCGCACCGCCCTCGTCGTCGGCGACGTCATGGGACGGGGCCTGCGCGCCGCCGTCGCCATGGGCGAACTCCGCACCGCCGTCAGGACGTTGGCCCTGCTGGACCTGGAACCCGCGGAGGTGCTCTCCGCGCTCGACGAGATCGCCCGCGGACTCGGCACGCCGAGCGGTGCCCAGCAGGCCTCCCGGGTCGCCCACAAGTCCCGCGGGCCCGAACTCTCCGAGGTCTACCTGGCGACGTGCGTCTACGCCGTGTACGACCCCGTGACGCGGCGCTGCACCTTCGCCAACGCGGGCCATCTGCCGCCCGTCCTCGTGGAACCGGGCGAGGAGGCGCTGCTGCTCGACGTACCGCCCGGGATGCCGCTCGGCGTGGGCGGCGAACCCTTCGAGGAGGTCCAGGTCGAGCTTCCGGAGGGAGCACTGCTCGCGCTGTACACGGACGGGCTCGTCGAGTCGCGGGACCACCCGCTGGACGAGGGGCTCAGTGCCTTCCGCCGCGCCCTGACCGAGCCGGCCCGCTCCGTGCCGGAGCCCCGTTCCCCCGACGCTCCGGCGGGTGGGGCGAACGGCGGGACGCCCGCCGACCCCGACCGCGGGTCCCGCTCCCGTTCGCTCGAGGACGTCTGCGACCATGTGCTCGCCACCCTCGACACGAGGCACGGCGAGGACGACATCGCACTGCTGATGGCCCGTATCCAGGGCCTGGCGACCGAGGCCGTGGGGGACTGGAGGCTGCCCCGCGAACCACGGTCGGTGGGCCGTGCCCGCGAGCTGGCCCGGGCCCAGCTCAGCGCCTGGGACCTCGATCCGCTCGTCGACACGGTCGAACTGCTCGTCAGCGAGCTCGTCACCAACGCCCTTCGCTACGGCGAGGGCGAGATCCGGCTGCGGCTGCTGCGTGACCGCACCCTCGTCTGCGAGGTGTGGGACGCCGGCCTCGTACAGCCGCGGCGCCGGCGGGCCCGGGACACCGACGAGGGCGGTCGCGGGCTGCAGCTGGTCGGTCTGCTGAGCGCCGCCTGGGGCTCCCGCCGCACGCCCCGGGGCAAGACCGTCTGGTTCGAACTCGCCCTGCCGGACGGTGACTCGGCGGCCGAGCCGAGCGTGGAGCAACTGCTGAGCATGTTCTGACGCCGGGGGCGGACGGTACGGACCGTCCGCCCCCCGCCGGACACCGCCGTGCCCGGACGCGGACGCCCGGGCACGGAGGGGCGAAAGGCGCTATGTGGTGTGCTCGCCCCGGCGGCGGATCCTGCTGCCCAGCCACACCAGCGGGTCGTACTTCCGGTCGACCGCGCGCTCCTTGAGCGGGATCAGCGCGTTGTCCGTGATGTGGATGCCCTCGGGGCACACCTCCGTGCAGCACTTGGTGATGTTGCAGTAGCCAAGCCCGTGGTCCTCCTGGGCCGTGCGCTTGCGGTCGAGGCCCGACTCGTCGGCCGCGTCCAGCGGGTGCATGTCGAGCTCGGCCACGCGCATCAGGAAACGCGGCCCGGCGAAGGCCGTCTTGTTCTCCTCGTGGTCACGCACCACATGACAGGTGTCCTGGCACAGGAAGCACTCGATGCACTTGCGGAACTCCTGCGAGCGGTCCACATCGATCTGCTGCATCCGGTACTCGCCCGCCGCGACGCCCTGCGGCGGGACGAAGGACGGCACCTCACGGGCCTTGGCGTAGTTGTACGAAACGTCCGTGACCAGGTCGCGCACCACCGGGAAGGCGCGCAGCGGAGTCACCGTGACGGTCTCGGCACGGTCGAAGACCGACATGCGGGTCATGCACATCAGCCGGGGACGGCCGTTGACCTCCGCGCTGCAGGAACCGCATTTGCCCGCCTTGCAGTTCCATCGCACCGCGAGATCCGGTGCCTGGGTGGCCTGCAGCCGGTGGATGATGTCGAGGACGACCTCGCCGTCGTTGACCTCGACCGTGAAGTCCTCGAGGCCCCCGCCGTCCTGGTCGCCCCGCCAGACCCTGAACCGAGCGTCGTACGTGCTCATTCGTACAGCTCCTCTTCGGCGAGGTACTTGACCAGCTCTTCCTTCTCGAAGAGGGCGAGCAGGTCGTGGCGGATGGGCTCGGTGGTCTTCCGCGCGAGGTCGATCTGGCCGCGGACGACGGGGTCGGCTGCCGGAGCACCGGGCTCCACCGGCCCGAAGGACAGCGAGCGGTCGGCGAGCCGGCACAGCAGATTGATCCGGCGCCACTCCCGCTCCATCGCGGGGTAGTCCTCGCGGGTGTGGCCGCCGCGGCTCTCGGTGCGTTCCAGGGCGGACCGGGCGATGCACTCGCTGACCAGCAGCATGTTGCGCAGGTCCAGGGCGAGGTGCCAGCCCGGATTGAACTGGCGGTGGCCCTCCACGCCCGCCCGCCGGGCACGGACCCGCAGATCGGCGAGCCGCTTCAGCGCCTGCCCCATCTCGGACTCCCGCCGGATGATGCCGACCAGGTCGTTCATCGTCTGCTGGAGCTCCTGGTGGAGCGTGTACGGATTCTCCGGCGGGGCGTCCGGCTCGGGGCCCTCGGCACTGAAGGGCCGCAGCGCCTCCGCCGCGGCCGCGTCGATCTGCACCTCGTCGACCGGGGGCCGCTGCCCGGCGAGGCCGGCCGCGTACTCCGCGGCGTGCAGTCCGGCGCGCCGGCCGAAGACCAGCAGGTCCGAGAGGGAGTTGCCGCCGAGCCGGTTGGAGCCGTGCATGCCGCCGGCGACCTCGCCCGCCGCGTACAGGCCGGGCACGCCGACCGCCGACGCGGTGTCCGAGTCGACCGCGATGCCGCCCATCACGTAGTGGCAGGTCGGTCCGACCTCCATGGCCTCCGCGGTGATGTCCACGTCCGCCAGTTCCTTGAACTGGTGGTACATGGACGGCAGCCGGCGTTTGATCACCTCGGCCGGCATCCGGGTGGAGACGTCCAGGAACACACCGCCGTGCGGTGAGCCGCGGCCCGCCTTCACCTCGGCGTTGATGGCCCGGGCGACCTCGTCGCGGGGGAGCAGTTCGGGCGGGCGCCGGTTGTTGTCCGGGTCCTCGTACCAGCGGTCGCCCTCCTCCTCCGTCTCCGCGTACTTCTCCTTGAAGACGTCCGGGACGTAGTCGAACATGAACCGCTTGCCCTCGGAGTTGCGCAGCACCCCTCCGTCGCCGCGCACCGACTCGGTGACGAGGATGCCCTTGACCGAGGGCGGCCAGACCATTCCGGTCGGATGGAACTGCACGAACTCCATGTTCAGCAACGGCGCGCCCGCGAGCAGCGCCAGCGCGTGCCCGTCGCCGGTGTACTCCCAGGAGTTGGAGGTCACCTTGAAGGACTTGCCGATGCCGCCGGTGGCCAGTACGACCGCCGGGGCCTCCAGCACGAAGAAGCGTCCGGACTCACGCTCGTAGCAGAACGCGCCCGAGACCCTGTCGCCGTCCTTGAGCACCCGGGTCACCGTGCACTCCTGGAAGACCTTGAGGCGGGCCTCGTAGTCGCCGAACTCCTTCTCGTCCTCCTGCTGGAGCGCGACGATCTTCTGCTGAAGGGTCCGGATCAGCTCCAGCCCGGTCCGGTCGCCGACGTGCGCCAGCCGTGGGTACTCGTGACCGCCGAAATTGCGCTGGGAGATCTTCCCGTCCTTGGTGCGGTCGAAGAGCGCGCCCCAGGTCTCCAGCTCCCAGACCCGGTCGGGAGCCTCCTGGGCGTGCAGCTCCGCCATCCGCCACTGGTTGAGGAACTTGCCGCCGCGCATGGTGTCGCGGAAGTGGACCTGCCAGTTGTCGTGGGAGTTCACGTTGCCCATGGAGGCGGCGATCCCGCCCTCCGCCATCACGGTGTGGGCCTTGCCGAACAGGGACTTGCAGATGACGGCCGTACGAGCGCCCGCCTCGCGCGCCTCGATGGCGGCCCGCAGCCCCGCACCACCCGCGCCCACGACGACAACATCCCACTGCTGCCGTTCGAGCTCAGTCATCGGTGAGCACCTTTCCCCTAGAAGAAGCGCGGATCGGCGAAGGCGCCGGAGGCGAGCAGATAGACGTAGAAGTCGGCGAGGGCGACACTGATCAACGACGCCCAGGCGAGCAGCATGTGACGCTCATTCAGTCTGCCGACGAACCCCCACAGCCGGTAGCGCACCGGGTGCTTGGAGAAGTGCCGCAGCCGGCCGCCGATGATGTGCCGGCAGGAGTGGCAGGAGAGGGTGTACGCCCAGATCAGCACGATGTTGACGAGAAACACCAGGGTGCCGAGGCCCATGTGGCCCCAGGCGTAGGTCTCGTCGCGGAAGGCGAGCACCGTGTCGTAGGTGAGGATGACCGCCACCGGAAGCGCCGCGTAGAAGAAGTAGCGGTGCATGTTCTGCAGGACCAGCGGGAAGCGGGTCTCGCCGGTGTACTTCGCGTGCGGCTCGGCGACCGCACAGGCCGGGGGCGAGGCCCAGAAGCCCCGGTAGTAGGTCTTGCGGTAGTAGTAGCAGGTCAGCCGGAAGCCCAGCGGGAAGATCAGGATCAGCAGGGCCGGGGACAGTCCCCACCAGCTGCCGAAGATCTCCCAGTTGGGGCCGCCCTTCATGGGCACGCAGTTCTCGGCGAGGCAGGGTGAGTAGAACGGCGAGACGTACGGCGCGGCGTAGTAGTCGCTGTTCGAGAAGGCCCGCCAGGTCGAGTAGACGATGAAGGCGAGCAGACCGCCGGCGGTCGCGGCGGGCGCGAGCCACCAGCGGTCGGTCCTGAGGTGGCGGGTGGCGATGGCGGCGCGCGTGGCGCCGCGTACGCCGGTGTCGGTATGAGGTTCGGTGCCAGTGGCCAACGAAGCTCCTAGGGCGCGTGCCGGTCGCGCACACCCAGGCCTTCGTCGTCCGAGTCCGTCCACAGCGAACTGTCGTACGGGGTGTCGGGAATGGTGACCAGGTCTCTCGGGCGGTCGGCCGGCTGGGTCCGGGGTGCGTCCTCCCGCGTGTGCGCGAGGCTCCGCTCCAGCCGTTCGACCGTTCGGGTCAGGTCGTCGAGACGGCGCTTGACGTCCGTCAACTCGTCCTGAAGGGACATGAACTGCCCTCGCTTCCGCGGTCGCGGGTGGCATGCGGTGTCTGGGGCTGTCCCCCAGAGGGCTGTGTGTGCGCCTGCGAGTGTCGCGCGTCACATCCCTGCTTGTGAAGGCGTGTGCACCGATTCGCGTCACGCGCCACCCGTTAGGGGCTCCCCGTACGGCCGCACGGGTGGGGTTTTCGGACCGCTCCGCCGTGTCGGCCTCACGCTCCGCCCTCCGTCCTTTTCAGTGTAGGCGCAATAGGTGTGATCATCTCCAAAATCCACCAAAGGCCAGCCAATCGGACGAAGAGGTGCCCGTCATGTCCAAGGTCGACGCCCCGCGCGGGAGGACATGCTCCCGTACGCCCTGCTTCCGAGCCCCCGGCTCCCGTTCCGGCCGCACCCGCACGCCGCGCACGGTGGCGTTGCTCACCAGCGGCGTCCTGGTCCTGCCGGTGCTGGCCGGCTGCACGTCCGGGGAGGGCGGCTCGGAGGGCGTGGTGGTCCCCGCGGACATCGGCCACGCCGGGCGCAACCAGGTCGAGCAGGGCGGCACGCTGCGGTGGGCCGTCGACTCCGTACCCACCACGCTCAACGCGTTCCAGGCCGACGCGGACGGCGCCACCGGCCGGGTCGCGGGTGCCGTGCTCCCCTCCCTCTTCACGCTGGACCAGCGGGGTCGTCCGCAGCTCAACCCCGATTACCTGGAGTCGGCCGAACTCGTGGACCGCGAGCCCAAGCAGGTCGTCCTCTACAAGCTCAACCAGGAAGCCGTCTGGACCGACGGGCGGGAGATCGGCGCCCCGGACTTCGTCGCCCAGTGGCGGGCGCTGAACGGCAAGGACTCGGCGTACTGGACGGCGCGCAACGCCGGTTACGAGCGCATCGAGAAGATCGAGCGCGGCAAGAGCGACCTGGAGGTCAGGGTCACCTTCGCCCGGCCGTACGCCGACTGGCGATCCCTGTTCTCCCCGCTCTACCCCAAGGAGACGATGGGAAGCCCCGCGTCCTTCAACGACGGGGCCCGGACGGAGCTGCCGGTGACCGCGGGGCCCTTCGCCCTGCAGAAGGTCGACGGCGATGACGGCACGGTCACGCTCGTCCGCAACCCGCGCTGGTGGGGGGACCCGGCCAAGCTCGACTCGCTGGTACTGCGGGCGGTGCCGCGCGACCGGCGTGCCGCGGCGCTCGCCACCGGTGCCGTCGATATGGCCGAGATCGACCGGAGCGTCGCGGACCGTATCGCCGTGGCACGCAAGGGCCAGGGGGGCGGCAGCGGCGGCAGCGGGCCGGGCGCGGCAGCGGAGGCCGGGGAGTCCGCCGACTCCGTGCAGGAACGTTCCACCGGGAGCGTCGGCGAGGACGGGAGCGCGCTGCTCGCGCGCGAGCGCGGAGACGCCGGACCGACGAGGTCCACCAGCGAGCAGACGGCGCTGCGCGGATTCGTGGTCCGCAAGTCCCTGGAGCCCGCGTACACCCAGCTCGCGCTCAACGGAGAGTCCGGGCCGCTGGCCGACGAGCGGGTGCGGCGCGCCGTGGCCCGTGCCCTGGACCGCCGGGAGCTCGCCGAGACGGTGCTGAAGCCCCTCGGTCTGCCCGCGAAGCCCGTCGGCAGCCACCTCGCGCTCGCCGGGCAGCCGGGGTACGCCGACAGCAGCGGCGCCCTCGGCGGCCAGGACACCGCGGAGGCCCAGGCGCTGCTCGCGGACGCGGGCTGGACCCGGGAGGGCGCCCGGGCTGCCGAGTCCGGTACGAAGGCGGGACCCGAGAAGAGCCCGGAGGTCGGGAGCCCGGCCGTGGAGAGCCCGGCGCCCGGGAGCGGCCCGGCGGCGCAGAGTCCGGCGGCGCTGGGTCCGGCGGCGCAGAGCGCGTCGCCGGGCGGTCCCGCCGCGGGCGGCTCGTCCACCTCCGGTGGCCCGGCGTCTACCAGCGCCTCGCCGAGCCCGGTGGCCGGAGGCGGTGCCCGCGCCGGGGTCGCCGGTGAGAGCGCCGTCGGTGCGGTCGCCTCCACTGCCGGCGGGGACGACAAGCCCGGCGCCGGCCGTCCCGTGGCGATCTCCGCCGGCAGTGACGGGGACAAGGCGATGCCCGAGGCGTACAAGCGGGAGGGCGGGGTCGCGGGCGCCTACGCGCCGGTCGGCACCAGGGCCCCGGGCCGGAGCCCGGTCGCGGGACCGCTGGGGAAGGACGGCAAGCCGCTCAGCCTCCGCTTCGTGCTGCCCTCGGGCCCGGGCTCGGAGCCGTTGCGCGCGGTCGGGGACCGCATCCGCAGGATGCTCGACGGGGTCGGGATCCGGACCGAGGTGAAGAAGGTCGCCGAGGACAGCTTCTTCAAGGACCACATCGCCTCCGGACACTACGACCTCGCCCTCTGGTCCTGGCCGGCCACGGCCTACCCGGCGACGGACGCACGTCCGATCTACGCCAAGCCCGAGCCCGCGACGGACGGGTCGCTGCTGGTGGAGCAGAACTACACCCGGGTCGGGACGGACCGGATCGACCAGCTCTTCGACGAGGCCGTCTCCGAACTGGACGAGAGGAAGTCCCGGGACCTGATGAAGCAGGTCGACGCCCGCATCTGGGCCGCGGCGGCGTCCATCCCCCTCTACCAGCGCCCGGAGCTGGTGGCCGCCAGGCACGACCTCGCCAACGCCGGCGCCTTCGGCTTCGCGGCACCGCGCTACCAGGACATCGGCTTCGTGAAGGCGAAGCCGGCGCACGGGGCGGGGCGGAACAAGCAGTGACGCCTCCGGCCGCGGAGCGGTGAGGAGCCGGCCGTCGGGGGCGGGGCGTCCGCGCATCGCACGCGGCCATCGGTCCTCGCCCCACCGCAGGGGCGGACAGTCACGCCTTGGGAGCCGTCGGTGCGGGCCCCGGCGGGGGTCCGGACCCGGAGCACCTGGGCACCGGGGCCGCACCGTCCGGCGGGCCCCACGGTCCCGCCCGTGGGGTAGGGGCCCGGTCCGGAGCCGAGCACGCGGGAGATCCCGCGCCGGACCGGAGGCCACCCGACCGGTGTCTCGGAAGCGCCGAGCCGGGCCCCGCGGCGGGACCCGTTCCGCCTGCGGGGTCCCGCGGACGGAGGCACCGGGGCAGGCCGCGAGCCCGACCGGCTCGGCGGAGCCCTCCCCTCCGGCGATCCGGACCTCAGAAGCAGCTCAATTCCCTTGCCCGCCGGAGCTCCCGGCGGGCAAGGTCGTTCCGGGTCGGGTCGGGCCGGGAAGCCCCTTGCGCGGCGGCCCCGTACCATGGACACAGCCGTGGCGCGTCCGCCCGGCGGGCGTAAGAGGAAACAGACGCCGCATCCCACGATCCGAGAGAAGCGCAAGCCACCCATGCCCACGCGCCACGACATCCGCAACGTCGCCATCGTCGCCCACGTCGACCACGGCAAGACGACCATCGTCGACGCCATGCTGAAGCAGGCCGGAGCCTTCGCCGCGCACCAGCTCGACTCCGTCGACGACCGGGTCATGGACTCGAACGACCTGGAGCGTGAGAAGGGCATCACGATCCTCGCCAAGAACACGGCGGTGAAGTACCACCCCAAGGACGGCGGGGCCCCGATCACCATCAACATCATCGACACCCCCGGCCACGCCGACTTCGGCGGCGAGGTCGAGCGCGGTCTGTCGATGGTCGACGGCGTGGTGCTGCTGGTGGACGCCTCCGAGGGCCCGCTCCCGCAGACCCGCTTCGTGCTCCGCAAGGCGCTCCAGCGCCGGATGCCCGTCATCCTGTGCATCAACAAGACCGACCGCCCGGACTCCCGGATCGACGAGGTCGTCAACGAGACCTACGACCTCTTCCTCGACCTGGACGCCGACGAGGACCAGATCGAGTTCCCGATCGTCTACGCCTGCGGCCGTGACGGCATCGCGTCGCTGACCAAGCCGGAGGACGGCACCGTCCCGGCCGACAGCGAGAACCTGGAGCCGTTCTTCTCCACCATCCTGGAGCACATCCCCGCCCCCATCTACGACGAGGACGCCCCCCTCCAGGCCCACGTCACCAACCTCGACGCCGACAACTTCCTCGGCCGTATCGCGCTGCTGCGCGTCGAGCAGGGCGAGCTCCGCAAGGGCCAGACCGTGGCGTGGATCAAGCGCGACGGCTCGATCTCCAACGTGCGCATCTCCGAGCTGATGATGACCGAGGCGCTCACCCGCAAGCCCGCCGAGGTCGCGGGCCCCGGTGACATCTGCGCCGTCGCCGGCATCCCCGACATCATGATCGGCGAGACCCTGGCCGACCCGGAGAACCCGGTGGCCCTGCCGCTGATCACGGTCGACGAGCCGGCGATCTCCATGACCATCGGCACGAACACCTCCCCCCTCGTGGGCCGCGGCGCCACCGGCAAGGGCGCGGACAACAAGGGCGGCGTCAAGGACCGCAAGGTCACCGCACGCCAGGTGAAGGACCGCCTCGACCGCGAGCTCATCGGCAACGTCTCGCTCCGCGTCCTCGACACCGAGCGCCCCGACGCCTGGGAGGTACAGGGCCGCGGCGAGCTGGCCCTGGCGATCCTCGTCGAGACCATGCGCCGGGAGGGCTTCGAGCTGACGATCGGCAAGCCCCAGGTGGTCACCAAGGAGGTCGACGGCAAGCTGCACGAGCCGGTCGAGCGCATGACCATCGACGTGCCCGAGGAGCACATGGGCGCTGTGACCCAGCTCATGGGCGTCCGCAAGGGCCGCATGGACAACATGTCGAACCACGGCTCCGGCTGGGTCCGCATGGAGTTCGTGGTGCCGTCCCGCGGTCTGATCGGCTTCCGTACCGAGTTCCTGACGAACACTCGCGGTACGGGCATCGCCCACTCGATCCACGAGGGCCACGAGCCGTGGTTCGGCAACCTGCAGACCCGCAACAACGGCTCGCTGGTCGCCGACCGGTCCGGTGCCGTCACCGCGTTCGCGATGACGAACCTCCAGGAGCGCGGCGTGCTGTTCGTCGAACCGGGCACCGAGGTCTACGAGGGCATGATCGTCGGCGAGAACTCCCGCTCGGACGACATGGACGTGAACATCACCAAGGAGAAGAAGCTCACGAACATGCGCTCCTCCACGGCCGATGTGGCGGAGTCCATCGTCCCGCCGCGCAAGCTCTCGCTGGAGCAGTCGCTGGAGTTCTGCCGTGACGACGAGTGCGTCGAGGTGACCCCGGAGGCCGTGCGCATCCGCAAGGTGAACCTGGACGCCCGCGAGCGCGCCCGCGCCGCCTCCAGGGCCAAGCACGGCTGAGCCGTCGGGTTCCGGACACCGGGACCGACTGACCGCGACGGCCCGGGAGACCTCGATCGAGGGGGCTCCCGGGCCGTTTCCGCCTCGGACTACCGTCGGAACTGCGCCGCCGGCGGTGCGGCAGGGCGAACCGAGGCCATTCCGGCACTCCGACCGACCCCGGCCACCGAGAGGAACCCGCGCTCCCGTCAAGTGCGTTTCAAGCGCGGGCGCCAGGAGAGTGTCCGCTTATCGGACCCGAAGATCCGGAAGCTGCGTTAAGGGTCCGTTTCGCGCGTGTCTGTCTGGGATCGCTTTGTCCAGATTTCGACTCCTGTGCTTGCTCTGATGTTGTCAAAACGAGACCCTTTAAGTGTGGTTTACAGCCCCCGGCTCCTTAATAGTTGGCTCCGTTGAGCTCGGGTCAATGGGTCATGCGCTGTGGGGAGCGCCGGCTCACGAGCACACTCGGGGCGCTCGGCGCACACGCTGGCGGGGTGTCAGCGCGCGTAGAAGTGCCCCTCTCGTAGTGACTAGTGGACTCATGAGGAGGAGCCCCATGCGCGGTGCCAAGAGCGCCAAGTGGGTCGCGGGTGCGATCGTCGTTGCCCTGGCGGCGACGGCTTGCGGCGGCAGCAGCGGCAGTGAAGACCAGAAGCCCACTTCGGGGCAGCCTGCGGGCTACGTCTCCATCGACGTCGGCGAGCCGCAGAACCCGCTCATTCCGGCGGACACGAACGAGTCCAACGGTGGCTACGCCATCCGCGCGCTCTTCAGCCAGCTGCTCTCGTTCGACGACAAGGGCGAGATCGTTCTGACGAACGCGGAGTCCGTGGAGTCGCCGGACTCCAAGACCTGGACCGTGAAGCTCAAGAAGGGCTGGAAGTTCCACAACGGCGAGGAGGTCACCTCCGAGTCGTACGTGAAGGCGTGGAACTGGTACGCCCACGTCGAGAACAAGCAGAAGAACGCCTACTGGTTCTCCGACATCAAGGGTTACGACGACGTCAACCCGGGCGAGGGCAAGGCGCCCAAGGCCGAGACCATGTCCGGCCTGAAGATCGTGGACGACCACACCTTCACCATCGAGCTGAAGACCAAGGTCCCGTACTTCAACTACAAGCTCGGCTACACCACCTGGGCGCCGCTCCCGAAGGTCTTCTACGACGACCCGAAGGCCTTCGGCCTGAAGCCGATCGGCAACGGCCCCTACGAGCTCGAGAAGTGGGACCGCAAGAAGCTCCTCAAGTTCAAGGCGTTCGCGGACTACCAGGGCCCGAACAAGGCGAAGAACAAGGGGCTGCTGTTCAAGAACTACACGACCGTCGAGGCGGCCTACAAGGACCTGCTGTCCGGCAACCTCGACATCGTGAAGGCCGTTGGCCCGACGGACCTGCCCAAGTACAAGCAGGACCTGGGTGAGGGCGCCATCGAGGCGGCATTCGCAGGTGTGCAGTCCCTGGTGCCCGCGCGCTACTCCGAGACGTTCAAGGACATCGACCCCAAGGTCATCCAGGGTCTCTCCATGGCGATCGACCGTGAGACGATCACCAAGACCGTCCTGAACAACACCCGCACCCCGGCCAAGGGCTTCACCCCGCCGCAGGTCAAGGGCTTCCAGGAGCTCGGCGACATCACGAAGTACGACCCGGCGAAGGCCAAGCAGCTCATCCAGGAGGGTGGCGGCGTCCCGGGCAACAAGTTCACCATCCAGTACAACAGCGACGGCGGCCACAAGGAATGGGTCACCGCCGCGTGCGAGTCGATCCGCAAGGCCACGGGCGTGGACTGCGTGGGCGACCCGAAGCCGGACTTCCCCACCGACCTCGAGGCTCGTGACAGCAACCAGGTCAAGGGCATGTACCGCGGTGGCTGGATCGCCGACTACCCGGTCAACGTGAACTTCCTCAAGGAGCTCTACCACTCCAAGGCCGAGGCCAACAGCGGTCGCTTCTCCGACAAGGAGATCGACGCGCTGATGGCGAAGGGCGACAACGCCAACTCCATGGAGGAGTCGGTCAAGGCCTACCAGGAGGTCGAGAAGAAGCTGGCGGAGAAGATGCCGGCCATTCCGCTCTGGTACTACCGCACGAACGCAGGACACGGCAAGAACGTCTCCGGTGTGAAGGTCGACTTCCACGGCGAGATCGAGCTGTACGCGGTCAGCACCAAGTAAGCGGGGGCCACGGGCCTCATTTCCACTCAGCCGTTGCCCACTGCCATCCGGATCGATGGCAGTGGGCAGTCGCGGGGGCCGTCCGCCTTGGTCGGCCCCCGCTGCAGTAACCCCTCACGGAGGCACTCATGGGGCGCTACGTCGCACGACGACTGCTCCAGATGATCCCGGTATTCCTCGGGTCAACCTTGCTGATCTTCCTCATGATGTACGCCCTGCCCGGTGACCCCGTCAGAGCGCTCATGGGCGACCAGAGCTTCGACCCGGCGATCGTCGCCGAGATCAGAAAGGAACTCGGACTCGACCAGCCGATCTGGCAGCAGTACCTGAACTACATCGGCGGTCTTCTCCAGGGCGACTTCGGTACGGAGATCGTCAGCAAGAGGCCGGTCGCGGACATCATCACCGCGGCGTTCCCGGTCACGGTCAGACTCACGCTGTTCGCGTTCACCTTCACGGTGCTCGTGGGCGTGTCCCTGGGCGTCGTCGCCGGCCTGCGACCCAACAGCCTTCAGGACCGCGGTCTGCTGACGCTGACCCTGGTGCTGATCTCCATGCCGTCCTTCGTGCTGGGCTTCCTGATGCAGTACCTGTTCGCCTTCCAGTTCGAGCTGGTTCCCGCCACGGTCCCGGAGGAACCGGCGATCAGCGACCTCCTCCTGCCGGCGGTCGTCCTCGGCTCCCTCTCGCTCGCGTACGTGGCGCGCCTGACCCGTACGTCGATGGCCGAGAACCTTCGGGCCGACTACATGCGTACGGCGGTGGCCAAGGGCCTGCCGCGTCGCCGGATCATCGGCGTGCACCTGATGCGCAACTCCATGATCCCCGTTGTGACCTTCCTCGGCACGGACATCGGCAACCTGATGACGGGAGCGATCGTCACCGAGGGCATCTTCAACGTGAAGGGTGTCGGTCTCGCCATCTACGAGGCCCTCATCCGCCGCGAGGGTGCCACGGTCGTGGGCATCGCCTCACTGATCGTCCTTATCTACCTCCTCACCAGCCTGCTCGTCGACCTGCTTTACGCGGTCCTGGACCCGAGGATCCGGTATGCCTGAGAAGATCGCTGAGAAGACCCTCCCCGGGACCGTTCCGGCCGCGCCCACCGCGCAGCCCGAGCCCGGTGTCTCGGGGGGGAAGCCCCGGAGCCTGTGGACCGACGCCTGGCTGGACCTCCGCAGCAACCCGATGTTCCTGATCTCGGCCGCGCTGATCGTCCTCCTGCTGCTGATCTCGGCCTTCCCCGGCCTGTTCACCAGCGCGTCGCCCCGCGACGGTGACCTGGTGAACCACTACCTCCAGACACCCAACTGGAGTCATGTCTTCTCCCCCGACTGGCTGGGCTACGACGGTCAGGGCCGCTCCATCTACGCACGCGTGATCCACGGTGCCCGGGCCTCGATCCTCGTCGGTGTCGGAGTGACCGTCCTGGTCACGATTCTGGGCACCTTCATAGGAATGCTCGCCGGCTACTTCGGCGGCTGGCTCGACAGCGTGCTGTCGCGGATCACGGACGTCTTCTTCGGCATCCCGTTCCTGCTGGGCGCTCTCGTGGTCCTCACGACGTTCGAGAACCGCACGATCCTGGTGGTCATCCTCGCCCTCGCGTTCCTGGGCTGGACGTCGATCGCCCGCGTCGCCCGTGGCGCGGTCATCACCGTGAAGCAGTCGGACTACGTCGTCGCCGCCAAGGCCCTCGGCGCCTCCACCTCGCGCATCCTGCTGCGGCACATCCTGCCGAACGCCCTGGCGCCGATCATCGTCGTCGCGACGATCGCGCTCGGCGGCTACATCGCCGCCGAGGCGACGCTGTCGTTCCTCGGTGTCGGCCTGGCCGAGCCGACGGTGTCGTGGGGCGTCGACGTCTCGGCCGGCCGGGAGCAGCTGCGCAACGCGCCGTTCGTCCTCATCATCCCGTCGGTGATGGTTTCGATCACGGTGCTCTCGTTCCTCATGTTCGGCGATGCCGTGCGCAACGCCCTCGACCCCAAGCTGCGCTGAGGGAGGCGTACGTGACACTCATTGACAGGCCGGCCCATGTCCCCGCCCCCCGCGGAGGGGCGAACGGCGACGGCCCGCTGCTCGAAGTACGCGACCTGCACGTGGAGTTCCACACCCGGGACGGCGTCGCAAAGGCCGTGAACGGTGTGAACTACTCGGTCAGCGCGGGTGAGACCCTGGCCGTGCTGGGCGAGTCCGGTTCCGGCAAGTCCGTGACCGCCCAGGCGATCATGGGCATCCTCGACATGCCGCCGGGGCGGATCCCCAAGGGGGAGATCCTCTTCCACGGTGAGGACATGCTGAAGATGTCGCCCGAGGAGCGACGTCGGGTGCGGGGCAGCAGGATCGCGATGATCTTCCAGGACGCGCTCTCCTCCCTCAACCCCGTGCTCTCGGTCGGCTACCAGCTCGGCGAGATGTTCCGTGTCCATCAGGGGCTGTCGAAGAGGAACGCCAAGGCCAAGTCCATCGAGTTGATGGACAAGGTCAAGATCCCCGGCGCCGCCGCACGGGTCAACGACTACCCGCACCAGTTCTCCGGCGGAATGCGGCAGCGCATCATGATCGCCATGGCGCTGGCCCTGGAACCGGATCTGATCATCGCCGACGAGCCCACCACGGCTCTCGACGTGACCGTTCAGGCCCAGGTCATGGATCTCCTCGCCGAGCTCCAGGCCGAATACAACATGGGTCTGATCCTGATCACCCACGACCTCGGCGTGGTCGCCGACGTCGCCGACAAGATCGCCGTCATGTACGCGGGGCGGATCGTGGAGACGGCCCCGGTCCACGAGCTGTACAAGCGCCCCGCGCACCCGTACACCCGTGGTCTGCTGGACTCCATTCCCCGTCTCGACCAGAAGGGTCAGGAGCTGTACGCGATCAAGGGCCTTCCGCCCAACCTGACGCGTATCCCCGCCGGTTGCGCGTTCAGTCCGCGGTGCCCCAGGGCCGAGGACGTGTGCCGCACGGATGTTCCCGCGCTGCATTCGGTGACCGAGCGCGACGGCGCCGAGCTGCCCGGCCGCGGCAGCGCGTGCCACTTCTGGAAGGAGACGATCCATGGCTGAGCTCAGCAAGAACGACGAGGCCCTGGTCGCCACCTCGGACGCCGCCGTCGAGGCGCCGGTCGACCGCGGCGAGCCGATCCTCCAGGTGCGCAACCTGGTCAAGCACTTCCCGATGACCCAGGGCATCCTCTTCAAGAAGAAGATCGGTGCCGTAAAGGCGGTGGACGGGGTCTCCTTCGACCTCCACAAGGGCGAGACCCTCGGCATCGTAGGCGAGTCCGGTTGCGGCAAGTCGACCGTCGCCAAGCTGCTGATGTCGCTGGAGACCGCCACGTCCGGGGAGGTCTTCTACAAGGGCCAGGACATCACCCGCCTGTCCGGGCGGGCGTTGAAGGCCGTGCGCCGGAACATCCAGATGGTGTTCCAGGACCCGTACACCTCGCTCAATCCGCGCATGACGGTCGGCGACATCATCGGCGAGCCCTTCGACATCCACCCCGAGGTCGCGCCCAAGGGCGACCGGCGCCGCAAGGTGCAGGAACTGCTGGACGTCGTCGGTCTGAACCCCGAGTACATCAACCGGTACCCGCACCAGTTCTCCGGCGGCCAGCGCCAGCGCATCGGCATCGCCCGCGGCCTCGCGCTGAACCCGGAGATCATCATTTGCGACGAGCCGGTGTCGGCACTCGACGTCTCCGTGCAGGCGCAGGTGATCAACCTGATGGAGAAGCTCCAGGACGACTTCAATCTGTCCTACGTCTTCATCGCTCACGACCTGTCCATCGTCCGGCACATCTCCGACCGGGTCGGCGTGATGTACCTGGGCAGGATGGCGGAGATCGGCACGGACACCCAGATCTACGACCACCCCACGCACCCGTACACCCAGGCTCTGCTGTCGGCCGTCCCCGTGCCCGACCCGGAGTCCCGTGAGGGCCGGGAGCGCATCGTGCTCACCGGGGACGTGCCGTCGCCGGCGAACCCGCCGTCGGGCTGCAGCTTCCGGACCCGGTGCTGGAAGGCCCAGGAGAAGTGCGCCACCGAGGTTCCGCTGCTGGCGGTTCCGGAGCGCTTCGTCGGCCAGAACACCCCGGCCGCGCACGAGTCGGCGTGCCATTTCGCCGAGGAGAAGGACGTCGTCCACGCGGGATAGGCGCTCGCGGGCCGAACGTTTCGCGCGATGATCCCAGGGCGCCCCTCCCACAGGGAGGGGCGCCCTGCCACGTGGTGTGCCCGGCAAGCTGCAGCCCGCTCGAGTGCCCCGGCCGTACCACCTCGGGGCGAGGGTCTCCCCGGACCCGGATGACGCGGCAGGCGCGACGCGGTACTGCCGTCCAGCCCTCCGCCCCACAAGGAGCTCGGGCCAGGCACTCCGGCTCGGCGGGGAGTACCCCGCCCGCGCCACCTGGGGGAGGCTCACTCCGCCCTGGCCGCGCTCGGAGCGCCGGAACGGCACGAGACGGCCGCGCTGCCGGCCTGACGGCAGCCGCCCTGCGTAACCGGCTCCGGTCGGCACCCGCCCGTGGCCTCGTGGCGGCCGTGTCCGCGGTACTCGTCCGGCGCACCGGACAGGCACCCGTGCGGCCCAGCGGTCACACACCCGTTGAGCCCAACGGATGTGTGCATTCCCCCCCGCCGTCAACAGATGAAGTGCCCAGGCCGGAGCTGCGATCATCTGGAGGCACGCCATGCGCGGAGCCGCTCACGTCACCAGGGCCGCCTGCGCGGTCGCCGTCGTCCTCGCGGCCGGTGCCTGCGGGGGCGGCGGAGCCCCCGCAGACGGCCCGGACGGGATCGTGACGTCGTCCTGGGGAGATCCCCAGAACCCCCTGGAACCGGCGAACACCAACGAGGTCCAGGGCGGCAAGGTCCTCGACATGATCTTCCGGGGACTGAAGCGCTACGACCCGAAGACGGGCGAGGCCGAGGACATGCTCGCCGAGCGGATCGACACGACCGACTCCGTCGACTTCACCGTCACGGTCAAGAGCGGCTGGACCTTCTCCAACGGCGAGCCCGTGACCGCGAAGTCCTTCGTCGACGCCTGGAACTACGGCGCGCATCTGGGGAACAACCAGCGCAACGCCTACTTCTTCGGTTACATCGAGGGATACGACCAGGTCCATCCCGCGTCCGGACAGCCCACCGCGCAGACCATGTCCGGGCTGAAGGTCACGGGCGAGCGGACGTTCACCGTCAAGCTGACCCAGAAGTTCTCCACCTGGCCCGAGACCCTCGGCTACGCCGCCTTCGCGCCGCTGCCGAGCAGCTTCTTCTCCGACCACGACGCCTGGCTGGCCCGCCCCGTCGGCAACGGTCCGTACGCCGTCGACAGCTACACCAGGGGCTCCCGGATGTCCCTGCGCCGCTGGGACGGCTATCCGGGTGACGACAAGGCGCGCAACGGCGGCGTCGACCTGATGGTCTACACCGACAGCAACACCGCCTACACCGACCTGACGGCGGGACACCTCGACCTGGTCGACGACGTGCCGGCGTCCCAGCTCAGGAACGTCGAAGCCGACCTCGGCGACCGGTACATCAACACCCCGGCCGGCATCATCCAGACCATCGCCTTCCCGTACTACGACCCGGACTGGAACAAACCCGGGCAGGAGAAGGTCCGCAGGGGCCTGTCCATGGCGATCGACCGACAACAGATCACCGACACGATCTTCCAGCGGACCCGCACCCCCGCCAAGGACTGGACCTCGCCGGTCCTCGGCCCCGACGGGGGCTACGACGCGTCGCTGTGCGGCGGCTCGTGCACCTACGACCCCGCCCGGGCGAGGAAGCTGATCGCCGAGGGCGGCGGCATCCCCGGCGGCCAGGTGAAGATCACGTACAACGCCGACACCGGCTCCCACAAGGAGTGGGTCGACGCCGTGTGCAACTCCATCAACAACGCGCTCGCCAACGACCGGGCCTGCGTCGGCAATCCCGTCGGCACTTTCGCCGACTACCGCAATCAGATCACGCGGTCGAAGATGAGCGGCCCCTTCCGGGCGGGCTGGCAGATGGACTACCCGCTCATCCAGAACTTCCTCCAGCCGCTCTACTACACCAACGCCTCCTCCAACGACGGCAAGTGGAGCAACGAGGAGTTCGACCGGCTGGTCGACCAGGCCAACGCGGAGACCGACCCCGCCCGGGCGGTCGAGATCTTCAAGCAGGCGGAGGGCGTGGTACGGGACCAGATGGCGGCCATCCCGCTCTGGTACCAGAACGGCAGCGCCGGCTACTCCGAGCGGATCTCCAACGTCTCCCTGAACCAGTTCAGCGTCCCCGTCTACGAAGAGATCACCGTCGGCTGACGAACCCGCCCGGACCCGAGGAGCGCCTCATGGGACGTTATGTGATCCGGCGTCTGCTCCAGATGATCCCGGTCTTCGTCGGAGCCACGCTGCTGATCTTCCTGATGGTCAACGTGATGGGCGACCCGATCGCCGGGCTCTGCGGCGAGCGGGAGTGCGACCCGGCCACCGCGGCTCAGCTGCGCAAGGAGTTCGGCCTCGACAAGCCCGTCTGGCAGCAATACCTGACCTACATGGGCAACGTCTTCACCGGGGACTTCGGTACCGCCTTCAACGGGCAGCCGGTCACCGAGCTGATGGCCGACGCCTTCCCGGTCACCGTCCGGCTCACCCTGGTGGCGATCGTCTTCGAGATCGTCATCGGCATCGGCCTCGGCGTGCTCACCGGACTGCGCCGCGGCCGTCCCGCCGACACCGGCGTACTGCTGGCAACCCTGGTCGTGATCGCCGTTCCGACCTTCGTCACCGGGCTGCTGCTGCAACTCCTGCTGGGTGTGAAGTGGGGGTGGATCCGGCCTTCGGTGTCCTCCGAGGCCCCGCTCGACGAGCTGATCGTGCCCGGACTCGTCCTCGCCGCCGTCTCGCTCGCCTACGTCACCCGGCTGACCAGGACCTCCATCGCCGAGAACCGTCGCGCCGACTACGTCCGCACGGCCGTCGCCAAGGGCCTGCCCCGCCACCGCGTCATGACCCACCATCTGCTGCGCAACTCGCTGATCCCGGTGGTCACCTTCATCGGTGCCGACATCGGCGCCCTGATGGGAGGGGCCATCGTCACCGAGCGGATCTTCAACATCCATGGTGTCGGCTACCAGCTCTACCAGGGCATCCTCCGCCAGAACACCCAGACGGTCGTCGGTTTCGTGACGGTGCTGGTGCTGGTGTTCCTGCTGGTGAACCTGTTCGTCGATCTGCTGTACGCCGTACTCGACCCGAGGATCCGCTATGCCTGATGCCCAGTACGACGGCGGAGGGGCCATCGCGCCGACCGGTGGCGGCGGAGCCATGGACCTGGCCACCGCCGAGGGCGAGACCCTGGAGAAGGCGCCCGCCGGCCCGCCCGGGTCCGGTCCCGCCGGCAGACCGCGCAGCCTGTGGTCCGACGCCTGGCACGATCTGCGCCGCAACCCCGTGTTCGTCATCGCGGCGCTCGTCATCCTCTTCCTGGTCGTCATCTCGATCTGGCCGCAACTGATCGCCTCCGGCAACCCCCTCGACTGCGACCTGGCCAAGGCCCAGCAGGGCTCCCAGCCCGGCCATCCCTTCGGCTTCGACGGCCAGGGCTGCGACGTCTACACCCGGACCGTCCACGGCGCCCGCACCTCGGTGACCGTCGGCGTCTGCGCCACGCTCGGGGTGGCGCTCCTCGGGTCCGTACTCGGCGGGCTGGCCGGTTTCTTCGGCCGGGCCCCGGACGCGCTGCTGTCCCGGCTGACCGACGTCTTCTTCGCCGTCCCGGTGGTCCTCGGCGGGCTGGTGCTGCTCTCCGTCGTCACCAGCAACACCGTCTGGCCGGTGATCGGGTTCATGGTGCTGCTGGGCTGGCCGCAGATCTCCCGCATCGCCCGGGGCTCGGTGATCACCGTCAAGCAGAACGACTACGTGCAGGCCGCCCGGGCCCTCGGCGCCTCGCCGGCGCGGCTGCTGCTGAAGCACGTCCTGCCGAACGCCGTGGCGCCGGTGATCGTCGTCGCCACCATCGCGCTCGGGACGTACATCTCGTTGGAGGCGACCCTGTCGTACCTCGGGGTCGGGCTGCGGCCGCCCACGGTGTCCTGGGGGATCGACATCTCCGCCGCGTCGCCGTACATCCGCAACGCCCCGCACATGCTGCTCTGGCCGGCCGGTGCGCTCGCCGTGACCGTGCTCGCGTTCATCATGCTCGGCGACGCGGTCCGCGACGCCCTCGACCCCAAGCTGCGCTGAGGAGCACCGCCATGACCACCGACCCGCCGTCCGACGGTCCCGGCACACGAGCGCGGGGACCGGCCGTTCCGTCCGCCCGTCCCGGCACGCTGCTCGAAGTGCGGGACCTGTGTGTGGAGTTCCGCACCCGCGACGGGATCGCCAGGCCGGTCGACGGCGTCTCCTGGTCCGTCGGCGCGGGCGAGACCCTGGCGGTGCTCGGCGAGTCCGGCTCCGGGAAGTCGGTCACCGCCCAGGCAGTCATGGGCATCCTCGACACCCCGCCCGGCCGGATCACCGGCGGGGAGGTCCTTTTCCGGGGAAGGGACCTGCTGAAGCTGAAGGAGGACGAACGACGGAAGATCCGCGGTGCGGGAATGGCCATGGTCTTCCAGGACGCGCTGTCCTCGCTGAACCCGGTGCTGACCGTCGGCGACCAGCTCGGCGAGATGTTCACCGTGCACCGCGGCATGTCGCGGAAGGACGCCCGGGCGAAGGCCGTCGAGCTGATGGACCGGGTCCGCATCCCGGCCGCGGGGGAGCGGGTCGGCCAGTACCCGCACCAGTTCAGCGGCGGGATGCGCCAGCGCATCATGATCGCGATGGCGCTGGCCCTGGAACCGGATCTGATCATCGCCGACGAACCCACGACCGCCCTGGACGTGACGGTCCAGGCGCAGGTGATGGACCTCCTCGCAGAGCTCCGCCGCGAACTGGGTATGGGACTCGTCCTCATCACCCACGACCTCGGGGTGGTCGCGGACGTCGCCGACCGGATCGCGGTGATGTACGCGGGCCGGATCGTCGAGACGGCCCCCGTCCACGACCTCTACAAGGCCCCGGCCCATCCGTACACCCGCGGACTGCTCGACTCGATCCCCCGCCTGGACCGCAAGGGCGAGGAGCTCTACGCCATCAAGGGGCTGCCGCCGAACCCGATGGACGTCCCGCCCGGCTGCGCCTTCCACCCGCGCTGCCCGATGGCGCGGGACGTGTGCCGGACCGACGAGCCGGAGCTGTCCGAGGTGAGCCGCGACCGCGGGAGCGCCTGCTTCTTCTGGAGGGAGTGCCTCCGTGACTGAGCCGACCGGGCCGGCCGAGCCGATCATCGAGGTGCGCGGTCTGCACAAGCACTATCCGCTCACCCGGGGCATCGTCTTCAGGAAACAGGTGGGGGAGGTCCGTGCGGTCGACGGTGTCGACCTCGACCTGTTCGCCGGTGAGACGCTCGGCGTCGTGGGCGAGTCCGGCTGCGGGAAGTCCACCCTCGCGAAACTGCTGGTCAACCTGGAGCGGCCGACCCGCGGCAGCATCCGCTACAAGGGCGAGGACATCACCCGGCTGTCGGCGCGGGCGCTGAAGGCCGTGCGCCGCAACATCCAGATGGTGTTCCAGGACCCGTACACCTCGCTCAACCCCCGGATGACCGTCGGCGACATCGTCGGGGAGCCGTACGAGATCCATCCCGAGGTGGCGCCGAAGGGCGACCGGCGGCGCCGGGTCCGGGAGCTGCTGGACGTCGTCGGGCTCGACCCCGGGTTCGTCAACCGCTACCCGCACCAGTTCTCCGGGGGCCAGCGCCAGCGCATCGGCATCGCGCGGGGCCTGGCGCTCCGGCCGGAGGTCATCGTCGCGGACGAACCCGTGTCCGCCCTCGACGTGTCCGTCCAGGCGCAGGTCGTCAATCTGCTGGAGCGGCTGCAGGGCGAGTTCAGCCTCAGCTACGTGTTCATCGCCCACGACCTGTCGATCGTCCGGCACATCTCGGACCGGGTCGCGGTGATGTACCTGGGGCGGATCGTGGAGACCGGCGTCGACGCCGAGATCTACGACCACCCCACGCATCCGTACACCCAGGCCCTGCTGTCCGCGGTGCCGGTCCCCGATCCGTCGCTCCGCGAGCGGCGCGCGGCCGCCGGCGGGAACGGCGGGCGGATCGTCCTCTCCGGCGACGTGCCATCGCCGACGAACGTCCCGTCGGGCTGCCGGTTCCGCACGCGCTGCTGGAAGGCGCGGGAGCGGTGCGCGCGGGAGGAGCCGGAGCTGGCGGTGCCGGAGCGGTTCAGGGACGTGCGGGGTCCCGCGCGGCACGACTCGGCGTGCCACTTCGCCGAGGAGAGGCGTGTGGTGCCGCCCGGCGACGGGCCGCCGGCGGAGGGCTGACCCCCCGCCCCGGAAGGTCCGGGGCGGGGTGCAGACGGGACCTACCTCAGGGTCTCGGCCGTCTCCCGGCGCAGGAAGGCCAGCCGGGCCTTCTTCTCCGGGAGGAACACCTCGGGCAGGTCGACCTCGGGGAGGACGATCTCCGGGCCGAGCTCGAAGCCGGTGCGGTGCAGCCGTTCGATCGCCCTGGCGTTGCGGACGTCCGGCTCGGCGACGATCCGCCGGACCTCCTCGTCGGCCAGGACATGGCCGACGAGCACCCTGAGCACGGCGGCGGTGAAGCCCGGCCGCGGACTTCCCTGGGTGGGTCCGATCATCAGATGGACGCCGATGTCGCCGGGCTCGACCTCGTAGCACTCGCCGACCCGGTCGGCTTCCGGCGCGTAGGTCTGGAACAGCATCACGGGCTCGTCGCCGAGGACGATCAGGAAGGCGTGGTGCGTGGTGAGCGAGTCCAGGTGCTCGTAGATCTCCCGGACCTCGTCGCGGCTCGTCTCGCGCATGCCCCAGAAGCGGGCCCGCTCCTCGCTGACCCAGGAGTGGACGACGTCCGCGTCCCGTGCCGGGTCGAGCCGCCGCACGTGCACGGTGCCCAGCCCCTCGACGGTCTCCCGGTACAGCGACTCGGCGCCGTCCGGTCCTGCGGATGCCTCAATGGTCATGTCTCTCCTCGGTGCGGTGCTCGGGGGTGAGCAGGTCGAAGTCGGTGACGACGGGGACGAACCCGCCGCTCAGCCACAGCGGCAGCTGGTCGCGGTGGTGGGCGTCCCCCGGGACGCCCCGGGCGCCCAGCGGGACCACCCACAGGCTGTCGTCGCGCCGGGCGAGGTCCCACACGTAGCGGGCGGAGGGTCCGCGCGCGCTCAGATCGGTGACTCCGGGGACGCTGGAGGTGGCCAGCACGCAGTCGTGGTCGCCGGGCAGCCCGGGCCACTCCTCGACCTCGGGAGCGGGCAGCGCCTGCCAGGGCGCCAGCCGGTGACGCTCGCCCCAGGTGGTCCCGGTCCCGCCGGCCGCGGCGATCTCGTCGACGGCGTCGTGGACGAGTGCCGCGCGGTCGATTCCCGGCAGCCGGTCGGTCGTGAGCAGGGTCTCCAGCGCGTACCCGATCCTGGCCGGCAGGTGGAGCCAGGGCAGGAACACCTCGGGGTACCCGAACGGGCCGCTCAGCGGCACCAGTTCGGGGTGGGCCGCGAGCCGCCGTACGACGGCCGAGCGGACGGCGGCGAACAGCGCGGCGTCGGTGCTGTCGGCCTCCATCCGCCGGTCCCACTCCAGCAGCCGGGCCCGCAGTGCCCGGGCGCCGGGGGACAGCCGGTCCTCGTCCAGCGCGGCCACCAGCTCCAGCAGGGGTGCGGCGGACGCCAGCCAGGTGTCGGTGTGGACGGCCGCCATCCCGGGCGCCGTCCAGTTCTTCGACTCGCGCAGCAGCGCGGCGATCCGGTCGGCCCGGTGCGGGGGTGCGAACTCCACTCCCAGGGGCGTGGCGATGCCGCGGGCGTTCGCCATCACGGCGAAGTCCTCCACCTCGGCACGGGGCGTCCCGTGCCACCCCTGCCAGTCGTGGCCGTGTTCCCACGCGGGCACCACGCGCAGCCGGTTGTCCTCGTGCCGTACCGGTACGCGCCCGGCGACCCGGTGCAGCAGCCCGCCCTCGGTGTCCGCGGCGTGCACGACATTGACCGGCTCGGCCCAGTCGTCGAAGGCCCGGTCCACGTCGCCGACGGTACGGGCCCGCAGGAGCGCCGGGATCGCCTCGAAGCCGAGGGCCGCGGTGACCCGGGGCGGGTAGCGGAGGCTGATGGCCTCCGACATCGCGCCCCTGCCGTCCCCCGGCGGGGCGTCGCAGGAGATCACCGGGCCGCGTGCGGTCTCGATCACCTCCACGGTCACCGGGTCCCCCCCGGCCACCTCGATCGTCTCCCGGTGGTGGGTGGCCGGGTGCCAGCCGTCGGGGCCCTCGGCCTCGATCCCGTCACCGGTTTTCCTGAGGCGTTCGCGGTACAGGTCCTGGTAGTCGGCCATGGCGTTGGTGATGGCCCAGGCCACCGAGCCGGTGTGGCCGAAGTGGGCGAGCCCGGGGACACCCGGCACCGCGAGGCCGACGACGTCGACGTCCGGGCACACCAGGTGGATCTGCTGGTAGACACCGGGGTCCTCGATGAAGCGGTGCGGGTCGCCGGCGATCAGCGGTGCTCCCGTCCCCGTCCGGTCGCCGGTGACCAGCCAGCCGTTGCTGCCCGAGGTGCCGGGACCGTCGGTGGCGAACAGGGTGGTCAGTTCGTCCCCGAGCCGTCGTGCCACCTCCTCCCGCCACAGCTTGGTCGGGAAGCCGGCGAACAGGATGTGGGTGGCGATCCAGATGCCGAGCGGCACCCAGGGTTCCCAGCGGCCGGGTTCCAGTGCGGTGGCGGCGAACTGGGGCGCGTTCCCGGTGCCTTCCGCCAGCCCGTCGTTGACTCCCTCGACGTAGGCGCCCACCCAGGCCGCCGTGTCCGCGTCCAGGGCCGCGAAGCAGCGCCGGGCGGTGTCCTCGAGCCGGGCCTGCCGGGCGAACCGGTCCCAGGCCACGGCCTCCGCGCCCAGGAAGGCCGCCGTCGTGCCCCGCACCCGGTGCCGTTCGACCTCGATCTGCCAGGCCCGGTCGGCGGCGGCGTTCCGCCCCTGGGCCCGGGCCAGCTCCAGGATGCTCGAGGCGCGCAGATGCGGAATGCCCCAGGCATCCCGGTAGACCTCGGTCGTCACACTGTCCCCACTCTCCTACTGGACGAACCTTTAGGTTAGGCTGACCTAACCTTACTGGTCGCATGGGGAGGAGACAGCGGTGGGGCATGGCTGGGAGGGCGTGGTCCTCAAGCTGTTCCGGGGCAAGGACTTCGAGTTCACGGTGACGGGGGCGGAGCAGGTCACCGACCACTACCGCCGGGTGCACCTGACCGACGGCGGCATGCTCGCCGCCACCGGGGTGCACCCCACCATGTGGGTGCGCCTCTGGTTCGACGACGCGGGCAAGCCGCACCAGCGGGCCTACACCCTCGTCGACCCCGATCCGGCCAAGGGCACGTTCAGCATGGAATTCGCGCTGCACGAGGGCCGCGCCAGCGAGTGGGCGCGCAACGCCGAGCCGGGCGACACGATCGAGGCCACCCTCCAGGGCACCGGGTTCAGCGTGCCCGACCCGCTGCCCCCCCGACTCTTCGTGATCGGCGACTCGGCCTCGCTGCCCGCCGTCAACTCCCTGCTCGACGCCATGCCGGGGGTGCCCGCCACCATATGGTTCGAGACCCAGCACGAGTCGGACGCCGATCTGCCGCTCCGGGCCGGCGCCGCCCACCACGAGCTGCGGCGGGTCCCCCGGCAGGACGGCGGAGCGGCCCTCGTGGCGGAGGTGAAGGCCGCGCTGCCGGCACTGCTCGGCGACGACCCGGCGGACGCCTTCGTCTGGATCGCCTGCGACACGGCGACCACCCGGACCCTCACGGCATACGCACGCAAGGAGCTCGGCCTGCCCAAGGACCGGGTGAGCGCGCTCGGGTACTGGCGGCCGGAGAGTCCCAAAATCCGATAAGTGACCATCAAGTTCGTTAACAACCAGGCAACTTGACCGAAGTCGCATCGATATACGGACGCGTCACCCTGGACTCCGTACGGCCGTGCGGGTGCCGTAGACCGGCCGGGGCGCACATGCCGCCCCGGCCGGTCGTGCGTCCCGGACCGGATCGGTCGTGGGTTCCGGTGCCTGGCCGGTCGTGCGTCCGGGACCTGGAACCCGGGCCACCGGTGGGGCCGGGAAGCCTTCCGGACGCCGGGCGGGCCCTCTTCCTCCCCTGCGGTTCCTCGTTCGTGTCGTGGCGGGCGTCGCCGCCCGGCGCTCGCGGGCCTCGTCCGGCGGCGAGGGGCCGCCCGTCGGACTGCCCGTCAGGCGACCCCCAAAGCGCGCTTCAGGAAGTCCACCTGGAGCAGTAGCAGATTCTCCGCGACCTGCTCCTGGGGCGTCATATGTGTGACACCCGTCAGCGGCAGCAGTTCATGGGGGCGCCCTGCGGCGAGCAGTGCCGATGACAGCCGCAAGCTGTGTGCCACCACCACATTGTCGTCCACCATCCCGTGGATGATCATCAACGGCCGGGCGGGCTCGGCCGGATCGGTCAGTCCGTCTTCCGTGACGAGGGAGTTGGCCGCGTACGCCGCGGGCTGCTCCTCCGGGTGGCCGAGGTAGCGCTCGGTGTAGTGGGTGTCGTACAGCCGCCAGTCGGTGACCGGCGCGCCCGCGACCGCCGCGTGGAAGACGTCCGGCCGCCGCAGCACCGCGAGCGCCGCGAGATAGCCGCCGTAGGACCAGCCCCGGACGGCCACCCGGCCGAGGTCCAGCGGGAACCGGCCGGCCAGCGAGTGCAGCGCCTCGATCTGGTCCTCCAGCGTGACCAGCAGATCGCCCTTGATCGCCTTCTCCCAGCCGGGGGAGCGGCCGGGGGAGCCGCGCCCGTCCGCGACGACCACGGCGAATCCCTGGTCCGCGAACCACTGGGAGGTGAGGTGCGGATGGTGCGCGGCCACGACCCGCTGTCCGTGCGGCCCCGCATAAGGATCCAGCAGCACTGGAAGCGGACCATGTGATTCCTGATAGTCGTGGGGAAGCAGCACGGCGCACGGAATTCGCCGTGCGCCCCCTTCGAGAAACTGTGCGCGGGAGGAAATAACCGGCTTCTCCGCGTACGAGGCGATCGTGGTGATCGGTTTGCCCTCCCTCAGCACCTGGACCGCCGCGCCGGTCGCCACCCCGGGCAGTGCCGACGAGAGCACCGTCACCGTCCCCGAACGCACCGCCCCGTGCACTCCCGCGCCCTCCGAGACCCGCTCGGCCCCCCGCTCGTCGACCCGGTACACATGGATCTCGCCGACCTCCGGCTCCGCGGCCTCCTCGCCGGCCGAAGCCGAGACCAGCACGTCCGACCCGTCGATGTCCAGGACCGCCCTGACGTGCAACTGCGGCCCGGTCAGGAGCCGGTCGCCCACCGCCAGCACCCGGGCCCCGCCCTCGTCCGCGATCCGCACCAGCCGCCCGTCCGGCGCCCACGCGGGCACCCCGGCCGACAGCTCGACCCACGCCGGGTCCTCGTCGACGTGCACCGTGCGGGTGGCTCCGCTCTCCGTGTCCACGGCGAGATGCAGCGCCGTGCGCTGGTCGCGGGTCTGGACGAGCAGCAGCGGGGCGCCGGCCGGTGACCAGTGCACCCGCGCCAGATACGGGTACCGCTCCCGGTCCCAGACCACCTCGGTGCGCGTGCCGTCGAGGTCCATGAGCAGCAGCCGCACCTCCGCGTTCGGCGTCCCCGCCGAGGGGTACGCGGTCCCCGCCGGCTCCCGGTCCGGATGCGCGGGATCCGCGATCCACCACCGCCGCACGGGGGAGCCGTCCACCCGCGCCACCAGCAGCCGGTCCGACCCGGGCGACCACCAGAAGCCGCGCGAACGGCCCATCTCCTCGGCCGCGATGAACTCCGCCACCCCGTACGAGGTGTGCTCGTCGTCGGGTTCGGCGAGCGCCCGGTCCCCTTCGCCCTCCGCGCCGACGACGCGCAGCGCGCCACCCGCCGCGTAGGCGACCAGACGCCCGTCCGGCGACGGCCTCGGGTCGATCACCGGCCCGGCGGCGGGCAGTTCACGCGCCGTGCCGGCCCGCAGCTCCGCCGTGAACAGCCGCCCGGACAGGGCGAAGGCCGCCAACTCCGCCTCGCGGTCCACCGCGTAGGCGACGATGCCCCCGGAGCCCTCGCGGCTGCGCTCCCGCCGTGCGCGCTCCTCGGCAGGCAACTCCTCGTCCGCGCCGCCCAGCAACGCCTCGGGGTCCGCCGCCACCCGCTCGCGCACCTCCCCGTCGAGGTCCAGCACCCAGAGCCGGTGGGATCGGTCCGTGCCCGAAGGGGACCTCAGGAACACCACCCGCGAACCGTCCGGAGCGACCGTGAACGCGCGGGGTGCGCCGAGGGTGAAGCGCTGCGTCCTGGCGTACTGGCGGGGGAAGGAGAGCCGCTGCTTCGAGGTCATGCGACCGAACCTAGCCGAGCCGGTCCGCCGATTTCCCGTGGTGCGCTGACGGCGGCCGCGGCCGTGCGCCCCCGTGTGCTGCCGTGCACCGATCGATGCGGCCGTACGGATAGTTATGATCCGTAGCGCTAGGTGGGTAGGAACCTTCCGGCACATGCATGCTGCCCGTTCCCGACCGAACATCTGTGGAGGTGAACCGCCGTGGCACTCTCGATTTCGGCGGTGGTGCTGCTGGCGATCGTCGTCTTCCTGCTGGTCCGGAAATCCGGACTGAAGGCCGGACATGCGGCGGTTTGCATGCTCCTCGGGTTCTACCTCGCCAGCTCCTCGATCGCGCCCACCATCAGCGAACTGACGACGAACGTGGCGGGCATGATCGGCGGGCTCAAGTTCTAGGACGTGTTCGCCGGGGTCCGCCCCGACGCGAAGCCCGCCGGCGGCCTCGTAGGCTGGGAGCCATGACGGATCTCCCAGCCCGTCGTCTGCTCCTGGTGCACGCGCACCCCGACGACGAGTCGATCAACAACGGCGCCACCATGGCCCGGTACGCCGCGGAGGGCGCCCTGGTCACACTGGTCACCTGCACCCTCGGCGAGGAGGGCGAGGTGATCCCGGCCGGGCTCGCACATCTCGCCGCGGACCGGGACGACACCCTCGGCGTGCACCGGAGCGGCGAACTGGCCGCCGCGATGAAGGAGCTGGGCGTCCACGACCACCGCTTCCTCGGTGGTGCCGGACGCTTCCGCGACTCCGGGATGATGGGCGTTCCGCAGAACCGCCGCCCCGGCGCGTTCTGGAACACACCCGTGGAGGAGGC
This sequence comes from Streptomyces sp. WMMC940, assembly GCF_027460265.1. Lineage (NCBI taxonomy): Bacteria > Bacillati > Actinomycetota > Actinomycetes > Kitasatosporales > Streptomycetaceae > Streptomyces > Streptomyces sp. WMMC940. The sequence goes on along the minus strand of NZ_JAPZBC010000001.1, from coordinate 2,535,383 downwards.
CGCGCCGCATCTGGTCGAGGTGATCCGCGACGTGCGGCCGCAGGTGCTGATCACGTACGACCCGCAGGGCGGTTACGGGCACCCCGACCACATCCAGGCGCACCGCGTCGCCATGCGCGCGGCGGAGCTCGCCGCCGACCCGGCCTTCCGCAGCGACCTCGGAGCGCCGCACCGCATCGACAAGATCTACTGGAACCGGGTGCCGCGCTCGGCGGCCGAGGAGGGTTTCGCCCGCCTGCGTGCGGCGGACGTGGAGTTCCCGGGCGTCGCCGGAATCGAGGACGTCCCGGGCGTGGTCGACGACGCGGACGTGACCGCGGAGATCGACGGCACCGGTTACGCCGGGCGGAAGGCCGCCGCGATGCGTGCCCACGCCACGCAGATCGCCGTCCACGGGCCCTTCTTCGCGCTCTCCAACGACCTCGGCCAGCCGCTGTTCGCCACGGAGTACTACCAGTTGGTGAGGGGAACCCCGGGGGTGCCCGCGGGTGAGCGCGAACGCGATCTCTTCGCCGGCACGGACACCGACCCCGCGACGGGCGGACCGGCCGTCACGACGACACAGGAGGCAGGGCGATGAGCGGGTCCGGAACCCGGCCGGCCAGGCCCTCCAAGGCGGTGCGCGTCGCCGCGTACATCGGCCTGGCCGTGCTCGGCGTCGCCGTCGGCACCGCCGGTTCGCTGGTCCAAGCCGCCTGGTTCCCGCTGGGGTTGCTCTTGGCGCTGCTCGGCGCCGCGGCGCTCTTCTACGGCGGACTCCGTGCCACCGGCACCCAGCTCGGTGTCGTCGCGCCCGCCGCGGGCTGGGTCGCCGCCGTGCTGCTGCTGAGCGCGGGACGGCCGGAGGGCGACGGCGTCTTCGCGGGCGGTCTCGGCGAGATCGTCTTCCTGCTCGGGGGGACCGTGCTGGCTGTGATGTGTGCCACCATGACGCGGTTGCCGCAACCGAGCGGGCCCTCCGGCCGACTTGGCAAGTGACGTGTCCCATCTGAGGCCGAATTGCCCATACCCGCTGGGACGGCCGGGGAACGCTTCCCGCAGTCGCCGGATACGCCTCGGCGGCGGCCAGTATGGTGGTGCGCGCCGCCGAGCCGCCCGCAGCAACGAGAGCCAGTAAGAACGGGCGGCGGAGCCAACCGGGAGAACCTGCTTTGAGCCGTGAAACTGACAGTTCGTCCTCCGGCCCCCAGGGGCGCGGTGGAGCCGCGTACCCCTCGGGGACACCGCCGTACGGATCCCGCCAGTATCCGTCGCTGCACCCGACGCAGGACGCTCCGGAGGAGAGAGCCGAACCCGCGTCCACGCGACAGCCGGACGAGCCCCGGACCGAGACGACGCTGACGACCCGCATCCGGATCAACATTCCCGGGTCGCGTCCCATCCCGCCCGTGGTCATGCGCACGCCCATGAGCGACCTGGACAAGAAGGGCGCCCCCGCGGCCCGCGAGGGTGCGGCGGAGCGCACGGGCAGTACGCCCCGCCCGGCCGCGCCCGCCCCGTCGGCACCGGCGGCCTCCGGCACCGGGCAGGACGCCGCGAGGCCCGAGGCGCCCGAGAAGCCGGCCGAGGACAAGACCAGCGACTGGTTCGCCCCGCGCAAGGCGCCGAGCCCCACGCCCCCGCCGGCCTCCGT